>JAWSUI010000065.1:0-18646 GCA_033551855.1 Deferrisomatales bacterium | reverse complement strand
ACTGGGATACCCCCACCGGGCCGTGAGCCCCCCGGGGGTGAGCCCGCTGCGGTTGGGGGTCGTCTCCCGCCACCCCCTGGGGCACCCCGCGGCGGAGGCGGCTGCCGCCGACCTCGCCCTCACGGACGACAAGACCGGGATGGCGCTCCGCGTGAAGGGACCCTTCAGCCGGCCCGCCCTGCGGGTGGTGTGGGAGGCCCCGGGTCTGACGGTGACCCTGATCGTCGTGCACTGGAAGTCCAAGATCCCCTCTTTCACCCCGTTGCGCCGGGTGCAGGGGGAGGCGTGGGGGGCCCTGGGTGACGTGGGGGAGGCGCGGCTCCTGAGCGAGGCGAAGCGTCTCGCCCAGGCGCTGGAGGTGCGGCGGGCGGTGGACCGCCTGCTGGCCCAGGACCCGGCTCCTCACGTGGCGGTGCTCGGCGACTGCAACGACCTCCTGGAGTCCGAGTGCCTGCGGATCCTCCGGGGGGACGCCCGGGCCTGCCGGAGCCCGGGGCTTGCGCCCTTCGAGCTCCTGCCCTGCGAGCTCGCGATCCCTCCCGGGCTGCGTTACACCCAGGTCTACCGGGGCCGGCCCGAGATGCTCGACCACGTGCTCATCTCCCGGTCGCTGCTCCCCCACTTCGAGGGGGCCCGGGCGTACAACGAGTTCCTCCGGGACGCCGAGGACGGCCCGGAGCCCGGCCCCTGGGCGGACTTTGGCTCGGACCACGCGCCCCTGGTGGTGACGTTCCGGGTGTGAGCCGGGGGAGGACCCCGCGCCGTTTCGGACACCGAGACAGGAGGACAGCGGATGGAAGACCTGAAGACCTCGGAAGCCTGGCGGATCTTCCGGATCCAGGCGGAGCTCATCGACGGCATCGAGAGCCTCAACGAGCTCGGCCCGGCGGTGACCGTCTTCGGGAGCGCGCGCCTGCCCCCCGACTCCCCCTACTACCGGGCCACGGAAGAGCTCGGCCGCCTGCTCTCCTCCGCGGGGTTCGCGGTCATCACCGGGGGAGGGCCGGGCCTCATGGAGGCCGCCAACAAGGGCTGCCACGGGGGGAAGGGCACCTCGGTCGGGCTGAACATCGACCTGCCCCGGGAGCAGTACCCCAACCCCTACCAGGACATCTGCCTGTCTTTCCGGTACTTTTTCGTGCGCAAGCTGATGTTCGTGAAATACTGCCTCGCCTACGTGATCTGCCCGGGGGGCTTCGGGACCCTGGACGAGCTCTTCGAGGCACTCACCCTGGTCCAGACGGGAAAGATCCGCCGCTTCCCGATCGTCCTGCTCGGGAGCGAGTACTGGGCGGGGCTGGCGGGGTGGCTCCGGGACAGGATGCTGGTCGAGGGGTGCATCGATCCCGAGGACCTGGACCTGTTCCACGTGTGCGACGACCCCGCGGAGGTGGTGCGGGTCATCACCGAGCACTACGCCGAGATCTCTCTGGCCGGGCCGGGGGATCGGCGCCACGGCCCCCGGGACCGCTAGGCTCCGGGGGCGGGGCCGTGGAGGTCGTCCTGGGGCGGCGGTACCGGATCGTGGTGCGCTTCCCGTGGGGGCAGCGCGTGGAGCTCGCGAGCCGCCGGGTCCACCGGGCGGCCGACGGCACGATCCGCTGGGAGGCCCCGGAGGGCTTCGGGACCGAACCCTACCTGGACGGGGTGATCCGCGAGACGGAGTGCTGGGTCCACGGGTGGTGCGGCGGGACCTGCGACGTCACCGTGGTGATCTCTCGCGGGGAGGGTGCGCCGGAGCCCTGACCCCTGACGCCCGACCCCCAGTTCCCCGACCCCCAGCCCCCGACCCCAAGTCCCTGACTCCTAACCCCCGACCTCCCGGTGATATTCCCGCACCCGGCGGGCGAAGGTGCGCCCGAGCTCGTAACAGGACTCTTCGTCCTCCAGGGAAGGCTTGTACAGGAGCTGGAGGCCCGGCTCGAAGACCTCGAGCCCCATGCGCCGGAACTCCTCGTTGGCCTCCCTCACCGCCCCACCCGACCAGCCGTAGCTGCCGAAGGCCCCGGCGATGCGGTGCTTCGGCCGCAGGCCCCGCAGGTGGGTGAGGAACTCGGCCACCGTGGGGTAGAGGATGTTGTTCAAGGTCGGCGACCCCACCAGGGTGCCGCGCGACCTCCAGAACTCCTTGATTGCAACACTCATGGGCGTGGAACGCAGCTTCATCACCCGCACGTCGAGCCCTTCGTCCCGGATCCCGGCCGAGATCGGCACGGTCATCCGCTCCGTGCTCTGCCACATCGTGTCGTAGATGACGGCGACGCTGCAGTCGGCCCCGCCCCCGGCCATGTGGCGGTAGAGCTCCAGCACCCGGGAGGGGTGGGCCCTCCAGATGACCCCGTGGTCCGGGGCGATCATGTCGATGTCGAGTCCGAGGCGGCCCACCTCCTCCAGCTTCTTTTCGATCAGGGTACCGAAGGGCATGAGGATGTTGGCGTAGTAGTCCAGGACGCAGTCCTCCAACTCCGCCATCGAGTCGCTCGACACGAACTCGTCGTCGAACCGACTCGCGGAGGCCAGGTGCTGACCAAAGGCGTCCTGGCTGAAGAGGAGCTTCTCCTCCGGCACGTACGTCATCATGGAGTCCGGCCAGTGGAGCATGGGGGTTTCGAGGAAGGTCAGGGTGAAGCGCCCCGTCGTGAGGGTGTCGCCGGTCTTCACCAGCCGGATCTTCCAGCGGGAGGTGTCGAAGAAGCGGTCCAGTCCCCGCTTGCCCTTCTGGGTAAGGTACAACGTGGCGTCGGGGGCCAGCTCGAGGATCCTGTCGAGGCTCGTGACGTGGTCGTTCTCGATGTGGTTGACGACCACGTGCCGAATCTTCGCCGGGTCGACGAGGCTCCTAATGTTCTTGACGGTGATCTCGGAGAAGTCGTACTTGACCGTATCGACGAGAGTGATCTCGTCGTCCCGGAGGAGGTAGTTGTTGTAGGTGGTGCCCCGGGGGGTGACGTACCCGTGGAAGTCCCGGACCGCCCAGTCGATGGCCCCTACCCAGAAGATGTCTTGCTTGATCTCGACCGCTCTCATCCGTCTCCTCCCGTCGCTCTGCCCGCCGCCGCGGCCAAAGGCCCCTGCGGCATCCCATGCGCCGCCAAGGGTAGATGCTACCCTGCCGGGACCTCCCGTTCCACCCCTTTGGAAGGGTTTCGCCTCCCGGTGGGGTGTGAGGCGGTGAAGGGGGCCTGCCGTGGCCGGTGAAGCCCCTCGGGACAGAGGCCGCCCCTCATCGGCTGCCCTCGTCGGGGCCCTGTGCGTGGGGGAGATCCTCAGCATGATGGGGGTGTTCGCGTTCCCCGCCCTTCTCCCGGTCTTCCTGGCGGAGTGGGGGCTGACGAACACCCAGGCCGGCTGGCTCAACGGGGTCTACTTCGCAGGGTACACCGCGGCGGTGCCGGTGCTGGCGAGCCTGACGGACCGGGTGGACGCCCGGCGGGTGTACCTGTGGGGCGCGGCCGCGGGGGCCCTGGCCTCGGCGGGGTTCGCCTTCTGGGCGGAGGGGTTCTGGTCCGCCCTCCTCTTCCGGGCCCTGGGCGGGCTGGGCTTGGCGGGCACCTTCATCCCGGGGCTCAAGGCCTTGGTGGACCGCCTGGAGCCCGCGACCCAGGGCCGGGCCGTGGCCTACTACACCGCGGCCTTCGGGCTGGGGACGGGCCTGTCCTTCTACGCCGCCGGAGAGATCGGGGCGTGGGCCGGGTGGCGCTGGGCCTTCGGTGCGGCCGGCCTGGGGTGCGTCGCGGCCCTCGCCCTTGCCGCCTTCGTGCTGCGGCCCCAGCCCCCAAGCTCGGGGCCGTCGGCGCCCCTCCTGGACTTCCGCCCGGTCCTGCGCAACCGGGAGGCGGTGGCGCACATCCTGGCCTACGCGAGCCACACCTGGGAGCTCTTCGCGTTTCGCTCGTGGGCCGTGGCGTTCCTGGCCTTCGCCGCGACCCTGCACCCCACGGAGCCCGTCTGGGCACCGGCCACGGTGGCTGCCATCGGCGGGGTTCTGGCCACCGGGGCCAACGTGTGCGGCGGGGAGCTCGCCCTGCGGTTCGGCCGCCGCCGGGTGCTCACCGCCATCATGTGGGGCTCGGCCGCGTTCGGCGCCGGCCTCGGGTTCGCCGCCGGCCTCCCCTACCCGGCGGTGGCGCTCCTGGTCGTAGGGTACAACCTGCTCGTGCAGGGCGATTCCTCGGCGCTGCACATGGGCACGGTGGCCGCCGCGGCGCCGGACCGGCGGGGCACCACCATGGCCCTGCAGTCCCTGGCCGGGTTCGCCACCGCGTCCGTCGGCCCCCTGGTGGTCGGGGTCGTCCTGGACGCCACCGGGGGGGGGACCACCACGGCCTCCTGGGGTGCGGCGTTCCTGACCATGTGCGCCGGGGTCGCCCTGGGGCCCCTGTTCCTGCGCCTTGGGCCTCCCCGGCCGTAGCGCGCAGCGGAATGCGGGATTGGGGTCGAGGTCGGGGTTCGAGAGACGTGCCGGGAGCGATCCCGATGCGCTCAGGGATGCCGAGCCCTCACCGGACCCCCCGGGGTTTCCAGAGCCGCTCGTGCCGTCGGTCCCAACAGGAGGGGTCCTCGGTGGCCGCCAGGGCGTCCCCCGCGATCACCAGTGCCAGGGCGGGCTCCCGGTGCTTCGGGGCTAGGGCGAAGGGGTCCCGCTCTCCCACCAGGGAAGGGAGGGAGGCCAGGGTGCCCACGGTCACCCGCTCGTCGGGCAGGGACAGCCGCTCCAGGAGGGCAATCGGCACGTCGGTGCCGAACCCGGCCCGGAGCTCGGTGGTGAGCTCCGGCAGGGGCAGATCGTTCATGTAGAGGATCAGGGTATGCCCCGGGCGGGCGTAGTCGCGCAGGCGAACCCTTGCCCCCGAGGCCGTGGAGGCGCGGGGACTGGTGAGCACCGTGGCGTGGGCCACGCCGGCAATGTCGAAACCCCGTTTCAGGAGGGCGGCGGCGGCGGCATGGGCTCCTACCCCGGGGAGCACTCGGCCCCGGGGGCCGAAGTGGGCGACGTAGGACTGGAAGGGGCAGAAGGAGCTGAAATCCCCGGGGATCAGGAACGCCACGGAGCCCCGGGTCAGCCGCTCCTCGACCCAGGCCACCACCTCGGCGTGGGGCATCTGGAAGGGGCTTCCCACCTCCTTGCCGATCAGGAGCGGGGCGAAGCTCTCCTGAAAGGTGCCGGGGGCCAGGACCGCCGAACACCGCTGAAGTGCCTCGGCGCCGGCCAGGGTGAGGAGCCCGGGGTCGCCCGGTCCGGCGCTGACGAACTCGACCCGGTGCCCCGGGTCGGGGTCCGGCACCCCCCTCGCCGCGCGGCCCGAGGAGCCGCCTCCCGCCCCCGCATCCCCCGGGTTGATGCCGGTCATGCCGGCCCGCCGGGGGACCCCGCCGTCGGCGTGGCCGTCGAGGTTCCCCGGAGTCCCGGTGCTCCCCCCCGCGGCGCCTCCGGGGTCTCCCGTCGTGGGTGCCGGTTCCAAGGGCCGTCGGCCCGCCGCGCCCTCACCTGCCGAAGAGACGCGAGAGGAACCCCTTCTGGGGCTTGGGCTCCGGGGCGGGCTGGGGCCGAGGCTCCGGGGCGGGCTCCCGCGGGGGGCCGGGCTGGGGCTCCGACCGGCCGGCATCCCCGGTCTTCCGGGAGAGCTCGGCAGAGAGGTCTCCCAGGGCTACCTCCCCGCCGGACCGGTTGCGGACCCGCAATTGGACCTGGAGGTCCGTGCCCTCCAGGCCGGCAGGGATCTTGAGGCGCACCGGCAGGGTGAGGGTGAACGCCACGCTCCCGGTGCCCGGGACCCGCACGGCGGCGGCCTTCTCCGCCACTCCTTCCCTCCTCCGCTCCGGGGTTCCGGCAGGCATCGGGATTTCGCCGCCCGGACGGGAGGCGGGCGCCCTCGCCGCCTCGGGCCGGGTGTGGGCGGCGCCATGGCGTTGCTTTTGCTGGACGTCCTCGAGGACCAGCTTGCAGACGGCCTTCATGGCCTCCATGATGCCCACACCGGTGGTGGCGGAGGTCTCGAACTCGAGAACCCGTCTCGGGTTGAGCCGGGCCCGCATCTCCTCGACGGGAAGCGCCCCGGGCAGGTCGCGCTTGTTGTACTGGAGGACGAAGGGCACCGTCTCCCAGTCGATGCCGTGCGCCTCCAGGTTCGACCGCAGGTTTTCGAGGCTCTCGAGGTTCTGCTCCATCATCCCCGGCTGGGAGTCCGCCACGAAGACGACCCCGTCGGCGCCCTTGAGGACCAACTTGCGGGTGGTGTTGTAGAAGACCTGACCAGGCACGGTGTAGAAATTGAATTTGACCTTGAAGCCGCCGATCTGGCCGAACTCCACCGGAAAGAAATCGAAGAACAGCGTGCGGTCGGTCTCGGTGGCGAGACTGACGAGCTTCCCCTTGCTCTTGGGGCTGACCCTGCCGTGGATGTGCTGGATGCTGCTCGTCTTGCCCGAGAGACCCGGCCCGTAGTACACGATCTTTGCCGTCATCTCGCGGGCCGCGTAGTTGAACATGGCCATGGGGCGCGCCCCCTTTCTCAGAGCCTGTTGACCGGTCTGCCGGAAGGCCGGACCGCCGGGGCCGCTCCCGGGCGGCCGCATCGGGATCGAAATCGGTAGCGGCGTCGACCGTGACAGGGGGTTCGATCCCGATCCCGATCGGAGCCCATCGTATGGGGCGTCCCCGTGCCCGCCGGGCGGGCTCTGCGGCCCCCTCACGCCCCGGCAGTTTCCGAGGCCCTCTCCCCGGATCCGAGCCCCCCGAGCCTCAGGGTGCGCGAACCCATCTGCCGCGCGGCCGGGGGTTGCGGTGTTGCCGGTGCACTCCTCGCCTGTCTACTCGACGGGTCGTCGTTCGCTCGCCGGCGCCTTGCACTCCGGCGTGCTCGCGACGATTTCTTCACACACTCTCAGGTGCACGAGGTACTCCACGTTGCCCTTCTTGGCTCCCGGCACCGGCGACTGCACAGCCGCCGCCGCCCGGAACCCGAGCTCCCGGGCCGCCGCCAGCACGTCATCGACGGAGCGCCGGCGCAGGGCCGCGTCCCGCACCACCCCGCCTCTTCCCACCTGGCCCCTGCCCACCTCGAACTGGGGCTTGACCAGGGCGACCACGTCCCCTCCCGGCGCCAGGAGCTCGCGGATCTTCGGGAGCACGAGCCGCAGGGAGATGAACGAGGCGTCCGCGACCACGAGCCCGGCCCTCTCGGGGATGCGGTCGGCCTCCAGGTACCGGATGTTGCAGCGCTCCAGGTTCACCACCCGAGGGTCTTCCCGCAGCTTCCAGGCCAACTGCCCGTACCCCACATCCACGGCGTAGACCCGGCGGGCGCCCGCCTGGAGCAGACAGTCGGTGAAGCCGCCGGTGCTCGCCCCCACGTCCACGCACACCCTGCCCGCTGGGTCGATCCCGAAGGCCTGGAGTCCCGCCCGAAGCTTGAGGCCCCCCCGGCTCACGTAGGGGTTGACCTCCCCCTTGAGCCGGAGCGGGGCAGAGGGGTCCACGCGCTCGCCGGCCTTCTCGGCCCGGTGCTCCCCCACGATGACCGCCCCCGCGAGGACGAGGGCCCGGGCCTTCTCCCGGCTCGGGGCGAGCCCCCGTTCCACCAGGAGTTGGTCCAGGCGTACGGGCTTCATCTGTCGCCCTGGGTCCTGCCTGCCGCTTCCCGCACCGCCCGCGCCACCCCGGCGGCGTCGAGGCCCAGGTCCCGGCGGAGCTCCCCCTGGCTTCCGTGCTCCACGAAACGGTCCGGAAGGCCGAGGAGTCGCACCCGGGGAGGGAGGACGCCGGTCTCGGCCAGGCACTCGAGCACAGCCGAGCCGAAGCCGCCCGCGACTGCGTTCTCCTCCACCGTGACCAGCCCCTCGGCGCCGCGTGCCAGCTCCACCAGCGCTTCCCGGTCCAGCGGTTTGACATATCGGGCATCGAAGAGGCTGGCTTGAATGCCCTCGGCCCCAGCCTGTTCCACCCCGACCCGGGCAGCCTCCAGGACCGTGCCGACGCTCGCCACCAGGACCCCCCCGGGTGTCCCCGCCCGGCTGAGCACCCGGCCCTTCCCCAGGGGCAGGGCGCGAGGCTCGGGGGCCAGGGGCGCCCCCGGGCCGCAGCCCCTGGGGTAGCGCACCGCCGCGGGTGCCCCCAAGGACACCGCCGTGGCGAGGGCGTGCTGGAGCTCGTCCTCGTCGGCCGGGGCGAGGACCGCCAGGTCCGGGATGTGGCGGAGGTAGGAGAGGTCGAAGGCCCCGTGGTGGGTGGGGCCGTCGGCCCCCACGAGCCCCGCCCGATCCAGGGCGAACACCACGGGGAGCCGCTGCAGGGCCACGTCGTGGACCACTTGGTCGTAGGCCCTCTGGAAGAACGTGGAGTAGACCGCCACGACGGGCACGTAGCCCTCGGTCGCGAGCCCCGCGGCGAATGTGACCGCGTGCTGCTCGGCGATGCCCACGTCGAAGAACCGGTCCGGGAACCGCTCCCGGAACAGGTCCAGCCCCGTGCCCTCGGGCATGGCCGCGGTGATGGCCACGATGCGGGGATCCTTCTCCGCAAGGTGAACCAGGGCGTCGCGAAAGACCTCGGTGTAGCTCGGGACGGGCGCTCCCCCCGGGCCGACGCACTGGCCGACACAGGGGTCGAAGGGCCCGATGCCGTGGTAGGCGGTCGGCTCCTTCTCCGCCGGCGGGAAGCCCTTGCCCTTCCGGGTGACCACGTGGACCAGCACCGGCTTGCAGAACTTGCGCACGTTCTGGAAGGTGGTGACGAGATGCCCCAGGTTGTGCCCGTCCAGAGGGCCCACGTAGGTGAAGCCCAACTCCTCGAAGATCATGCCGGGCGAGAGGAATCCCTTCACGTGCTCCTCCACCCGTTTGAGGAGCCGGGCCATGGGCCCCCCGAAGCTGGGGATGGAGCGAAGGAGGTCCGTCACGTCCTTGCGGAAGCGGGAGTACAGGTCGCCGGTGAGAATCCGGGAGAGGTACGACGAGAGGGCGCCCACGTTGGGGGAGATGCTCATCTCGTTGTCATTGAGCACGACGACCAGGTCCCGATCCAGGTGGCCGGCGTGGTTCAGCCCCTCGAAGGCCAGGCCCGCGGTGAGGGCACCGTCGCCGATGACGCTCACCACCTTTCGGGTGCCCCCTCCCAGGTCCCGGGCCACGGCCATCCCCAGTCCGGCGGAAATGGACGTGGAGGAGTGCCCCGTGCCGAAGGCGTCGTGGGGGCTCTCGGTACGCTTGGGGAAACCCGACAGTCCCCCTCGCTGGCGGATGGACCCGAAGGCGTCGCGGCGGCCCGTGAGGATCTTGTGGGCGTAGGACTGGTGACCCACGTCCCAGATGATCCGATCCTCCGGCGAGCGGAAGACCGCGTGCAGGGCGATGGTGAGCTCCACCACCCCCAGGCTGGAGGCCAGGTGGCCCCCCACGGGGGAGAGCTTCTCCAGGATGAAGCTGCGGACTTCCTGGGCGAGCTGCTCCAGCTCCTCGCGCTCCAGGCCCGGCAGGTCGGCAGGGTCCTCGACCCGGCTCAGCAGGGGATAGGGCTCGGTCATGGTCAGTGCCGGCGCTCCACCACGAAGCGCCCCAGAGCGCGCAGGGCCTCCGCGGCCGCACCCAGCGGCTCGAGGTACGCGAGCCCCTCGTCCATGAGCTCCCAGGCCCGCCGCTTGGACTCGGCGAGGCCCAGGAGCGCCGGGTACGTGGCCTTGGCGAGACCCTGGTCGCTCCCGACGGGCTTGCCGAGGGTCTCCGTGGCCCCTTCCACGTCCAGCACGTCGTCGGCGATCTGGAACGCCAGGCCGATGCGCTCGGCGAAGCGCGTGAGCGCGGAGACCTCGGCCTCGCCGCCTCCTCCGGCCAGCGCCCCCACCAACGTCGAGGCCCGGATCAGGGCGCCGGTCTTGTGGGTGTGGAGGAACTCCAGGACCGGCAGGTCGACGACGGTCCCCTCGCTCACCAGGTCCAGGACCTGCCCCCCCACCATTCCGGGGCTGCCCGCCGCCCTGGCTACCTCCCAGACCACCCGGGCGATGCGCTCCGGGGGGTGGTCGCGCACCACGTCGGGGTGTGCGAGCACCGCGAAGGCGTCGGTGAGGAGCCCGTCGCCGGCAAGGATGGCGACGCCTTCGCCGTAGACCACGTGGTTCGTGGGCACCCCCCGGCGCAGGTCGTCGTCGTCCATGGCCGGAAGGTCATCGTGGATGAGGCTGTAGGTGTGGATCATCTCCAAGGCGGCGGCGAAGGGAACGGCCGCCCGGGCTTCACCCCCGACGGCCTCCGCCGCCCCGATGCAGAAGGCGGGGCGGACCCGCTTGCCCCCCGCGAAAAGACTGTAGCGCATGGCCTCGAAGAGGGGGCGCGGGAAGGTCTCGGGGCCGGGGAGCGCCTGCTCCAGGTGGGCCTCCACCGCCACCCGGCACCGGTCGAGGAAGGCTGCCAGGTCGAAGCTCACGGCTCCTCCCGACCCGGGGTGAAGGGCTCGCCGGCGACGGTCCCGTCGGGGCGGCGGCGCAGTACCTCGACCCGGCGCTCGGCCTCGTCCAGGCGCTGGTGGCACTGCCGCGCCAGGGCAACGCCCTCTTCGAAGGCGCGAAGGGAGCTCTCGAGGTCCAGACCTTCCCCCTCCAGGGTTTTCACCAGGGCCTCCAGGCGGTCGACGAGCTCCTCAAAACGCGGAAGCGGCGGTGACTTGGGCACGTGCGCGATCTCTCTCCCCGGGGGAAGGCCCCCCGGCGTCTCCGGAGCGGAAGGCACGCATTATTGGGCCCGCCCCCCCGAGCGTCAAGGCCCTTCGCCCCCGGCTGCGCCCTCCCCCGCTGCCCGCACGAGGGTGAAGGGGTCCGCGCGCACCCCCGAGAGGTACACGCCCCAATGCAGGTGCGGGCCCGTCGAGCGCCCCGTGGAGCCGACCCGGCCCAGGAGCCCGCCGGCCGGGACGGTCTCCCCCTCGTTCACCTCGACCGAGTCCAGGTGGAAGTACCCGGTGAGAAGCCCCAGGCCGTGGTCCAGAAAGACCGAACCCCCGGTGTAGAAGAAGTCCCCCGTCAGCGCCACCACGCCGGCCGCCGCCGCCCCCACCGGGGTGCCCCGGGGAGCGGCCAGGTCGATCCCCGAGTGGTATCCCCGGGGCTGGTCGTTGTAGAAGCGGCGCACGCCGAAGGGGCTCGAGACCGGGCCCTCCACCGGGATCCGCACGGGGCCGTCCCACAGGCGCCGCGGGGAGCGGCTGGACAGGACCTGGCGGATCCTGGCGGCTTCCCGAGCGGCCCGGGCCTGGTCCTCCGGGGAGAGGGTCACCATGGACTCCCGCACCGTGAGCCGCTGTTCGGGGTAGACGCGTTCGCCCACGACCACGGTGGCCGCCGCCAGGGGGCGCTCAGCCCCGTCCGGCCCCAATAGCCGGAGCTCCCACACGCCGGGGGCGGCGTCCCGGTCCACGGCGGCGAGCCCTTCCCAGCCCCCTTCCGCGGGCCACAGGGGGAACTGCGCCGCCCCGAAGGACACCTCGTAGGGACCGGCGCCCCCGAGGCCCGCGACGCGCACCGGGAAGACCTCGCCGGGGGCCGTCGACTCGGCCTCGAGGGTGACCCCGGAGCCCCCCCAGGCGACGGCTCCCAGGAGCACGATCCCCACGACCGCAACGGCCCTCACGGGACCCCCCTCAAGGAGCCGGTCCCGGCCAGGGCGGCGAGGAGGGCGTGCTCCAGGGTCCGGGCCGCCTCGGGGTCGAGGAGCTTCCCCCCCTCCACCCGCTCGACGTAGAACGAGTCCGATACCTGCTCGATGTTGGTGGCGATCTTGGCCAGGCGGATGGTGAGGCCCTGGGACGCAAAGGTGCGGGAGACGTCGTAGAGGAGCCCGAGGCGGTCCGCGGCCTTGAGATCCACCACGGTGAAGCGGCGGGAGGCGGCGTTGTCGAGGGCGACCCGGGGCGGCAGCCGCGGACGTGGCCGGGGGAGCCCCGGGGGCCGCTGCAGCTTGCCCCCCACCGCCCCCTCGAAGCTCGCCTCCCCCCGGAGCACGGCCCGGAGGTCCTCCTGCCAGCGGGCGCAGCGCGGGTCTTCGAGGACCCCGCCGAGGGGCGAGGAGAGGTGGAGCGCGTCCAGGGCCCAGCCGTCCCGACGGGTGTTGAGGACCGCGGAGAGGACGTTGATCCGGTGCGCCGCGAGCAGGCCGGCGATGCACGCGAACAACCCGGGCCGGTCCCGGGTGAGGAGGAGCACCTCGGTGTAGCCCTGGGCCGGGACCGCCCGGACGGCCAGGACCGGGTCCTCCCCCCGGCGGACGAACAGGGCCAGGTGGCCCAAGAGGGCCTCCAGGGGGTGGGAGAGCAGGTACTGGGGGTGGTCCACCCCCGCCAGGAAGGCCTCCACATCCTCCGGGGTGGCGATCCCCCGCCCCGCCTCCCGGACCCGGTCCTCCACCTCCCGGCTCCGCTCCCGGGCCAGGCCTTGCTCCGCCCCCCCGGTCTCCAGGACCTCGAGGGCCTTGTCGTAGAGCTCCCGGAGGAGCATGTCCTTCCAACTGGTCCAGGCCCCCGGACCGACGGCCCGGATGTCCGCCACGGTCAGGAGGTAGAGCATCTTCAGGGCCTCGGCATCCCTGACCCTGGCGGCGAGCTCTCGGACCAGGTCGGCGTCGTGGAGGTCTCGTCCCTGGGAAACGTGGGACAGGAGCAGGTGATGCCTCACCAGGAAGACCAGGTACTCCAGGTCCTCCGGACCGAACCCCATGCGGTCCCCCACGGCAAGGGCGATCTCGGCCCCGCGCTCGGCGTGGTCCCGGCCCTCCCCCTTCCCCACGTCGTGGAGCAGGGCCGCCAGGTAGAGGATGTCCTGACGGCGGACCTCCCCCATCAGCCGGGTGAGGGTCGGGAAGGGCTCCCCGTACTCCCCCCGGGCCATCCTGCGGAGCTCCTGGACGGCGAACAGGCTGTGCACGTCCACCGGGTAGGCGTGGTAGAGGTCCCGCTGCACCCGCCCGAAGATCCGCTCGAGCTCCGGGATGAAGCGGTCGAGGAAGCGAACGTCGTGCATCCGCATCAGGGTCGTGGCCACACGGCGGGGGTTCCGCAGGATCCTCAGAAACATCCCCACCGCATCGGGGTCACGCCGGAACCGGTCGTCCACGAGGTGCAGGTTCTCCCGGACCACCTCCAGGGCCTGGGGGGAGAGCTCGGCGCCGTGGACCTGGGCGGCCTCGAAGGCTGCCAGCAGGGTCAACGGCCTCTTCGAGACCGCCGACGCACTCAGGTGGATCTCGCCGGCCTGGAGTCGCACCCCCGGCAGCACCTCCCGGGGCGGGGACTTCAGGAGGGGGGACCGGGGCAGGAGCCCCGCGCACGCCCTGCGGATGACGACGCGGGTGAAGTGCCCCACCCCGTTGGCCGAGGCGTAGAAGGCCTGCAGAAAGCGCTCCACCCCCGGGATCTCGCCTTCGTCCCCGTACCCGAAGAACGGCGCGATCACGTCCTGCCACTCGTAGGTGAGGCGGTCTTCCCTCCGGCCCGCCAGGAAGTGGAGGTGGGTGCGCACCCGCAGGAGGAAGTCTCGGGAGAGGGAGAGGGCCTCGACCTCCCCCGGAGGGACCACCCCTTTGTGGAGGAGCTCCGCCGCCGAGCGGACCTTGTAGCGCACCTTTGCGATCCACAGGGCGGTGTGGATGTCCCGGAGCCCCCCCTCCCCCTCCTTGACGTTGGGCTCCACCAGGTAGACGGTGCTCCCGTACCGCCGGCGCCGGGCTTCCAGCTCTTCGAGCTTGGCCTCGACGAAGGCCCGCACGTCGCGACCGAAGATCTCTCCCTCCACCACCTGGCGCTGGTAGGCGGCGGCGAGCGCCGGGTCCCCGGCGAGGTAGCGCCCCTCGAGCAGACTGGAGCGGCTGCGGCTGTCGGCCCGGGCCACCTCCACGTTCTCCCGCAGGGTGCGCGCCACCGCCTGGACGTCCAACCCCGCATCCCAGAGGGGGTAGAGGAACCCCTCCACGAAGGGGCCGGGATCCAACCCCTCCCCCCGCAGCACCAACAGGTCCAGGTCGGAATGGGGCGAGAGCTCCTCCCGGCCGTAGCCCCCCAAGGCGAACAGGGCCAGGGGTCTGCCGTCCAAGCCGTGCTCCCGCGCGAGGACCCGGAACAGGGCCATGAGGGCGTGGTCCACGAGGCGCGTCCACAGGTCGACCACCTGCACCCCCCCCGCGCCGGCCTCGTGCACCGCCTGCACGTGGCGCCGGGCGGCCTCCACGAAGCCGCGCACCCTCGCGGACCGGAGGGTGCTCTCCCCCAGGGTCTCGGCCAGGGGAGGCCAGGGGCGGGGGGCCCCCGCCGCGCCGCGCACCAGCTCCTCGCTGGAAGCCATCGCCATCCCTCTCCTCCTCGCTCTCGTCCCGTCGCCCCGAAGCCCCCGGCGGCGCCCCGGCACCGTTCGCGTCCCAGGCCGCTCCGACCGTCGAGCCCCCCGCCTTCAGCTCCCCGGGACGAAGGCGGAAACCCCCTGGGCCAGGGCTTCCGCGGTGCGTCGGCGAAACCCTTCGTCCCGGAGCCACCGGGCTTCCTCCGGGTTGGAGACGAAGGCCACCTCCACGAGGACGGCGGGCATGAAGGCCCCGGCCAGGACGTAGAAGGGCCCCCGCTTGACGCCCAGGTCCCTGGCGGTGCCACGGGGGCCCGGGGCGTGGGCGACCAGCTCGCGCTGGACGGCCTCCGCCAGCCGCCGGGAGTCCCGTACCTTCGAGTGTAACACCACGTCCGCCAGGATGTGCTCCATCTCGGCGGCGGCCTCCTCCCCGGCGGCGTTCTCCCGGGCTGCGAGCCGCCGGGAGGCCCGGTCGGAGGCCGGGGAGAGGTAGTAGGTTTCCACCCCCCGCGCATGGGGATTGGGGCTCGCGTTGGCGTGGATGGAGAGGAAGAGGTCCGCCCCGAAGGCGTTGGCGATGGCGGTGCGCTCCTCCAACGAGAGGGTCACGTCCCGGTCCCGGGTCAGCCTCACCTCCCAGGTGCCCTGCCGCCGCAGCAGCTGGGCCAGCTCCCGGGCGATCCCCAGGGTGACGTCCTTCTCCCGGAGCCCTCCGACGCCGATGGCTCCCGGGTCCTTGCCCCCGTGCCCGGGGTCGATGACCAGTCGGGGCCTACGGGGGGGGGCCCGGGGCGGCCGCCGGGGGATCAGGGCGGCCACAGGGTCGCCGGGGGCGGGACCCCGGAAGACATCGACCACGATGCGGGCCGGGGCCTCCAGGGGGAAGGCCCGGAACCGGGGCGGGGCATCCAGGTCCAGGACCACCCGGACCGTGCGCGGGTCGTACTGGGCCAGGCGCACCTGCCGGACGAGGCCGTCGGAGACGGCGTAGCCGGCCTCGCAGGTGGGTGCCAGGCGGGACGCCGCCAGGTCGAGATAGACCCGGTGGGGGCGGTCCGCCGCCGGATCCACGGGAAGGCTCCGCGCGGCGAAGGCGGCGGGCTCGTTGAGGTCCACCACCACTCGAGTGTAGTCGGGCCCGGTGAAGAACCGCACACCCTGCACCGTGCTCTCGCGCCCCAGGCGCTCCAGGCGGCGCCCGGCTGCGCCGGCCACACCGCTGTGCGGGTACTGGGCGAGGAGGCGCCGATACCGCGCCCCTGCGCCTTCGGGGTCTCCCCGCAGCTCCAGCACCCGGCCCGCCCGCAGGAGGGCGTCCGGCGCCAGGGGCGAGCCGGGGTAGGACCGCACCAAGCCCTCGTAGGTATCCAAGGCCTGGGTCAGGTCCCGGGCCTCCCCGGAGACCGCGTTGGCTCGTTCCAGGCAGATGCCGGCGGTGTAGAGGGCCTGGTCGGCCTGGGGAAAGGCGGGCAACTCGGCCGCGACGCGGCGAAAACGATCGGCTGCCGCTCGCCAGGGGCCCGGGGTCCGGGCCGTCGGCCCGTCCTCCTGGAGTTGCTCGTAGGCGCGCCGAGCCTCGTCGTAGCGTTGGGCGGCGGCCGCCGGCTGGGCCGCCCCCCACGCGAGGGCGAGCACCCCCAGCAGGAGCCCCGTTCTCACGGCAGGAGCCCCCGAAGGGTGCCCAGCCTGCCGAGCCCCTTGAGGTTCAGCACGACGAAATAGCGGCGCTCGTCACGGCCGTCCTCCTGCCGGTGGTTCCGCGAGAGGGTCACGAGCAGCTCCCAGCAGGGATGCTTCAGGTGCACGCCGTACCCCTCCTCGAGAGTTTGACTCTCCCGGACACTGTAACGATGGCGGTACTGGAGGGCGAGCTCCCGGGTCACGGCGATCTCGACCCCCCCGTCGGCATAGCCGGCTTGCTTCTTGAGATAGCGATAGCTCGCGAAGGCCCGGTCCCCCCGGCGGTCCGAGACGGTGGCCCCTGCGGACCACCTGCGCCAGGGATCTTCGTCCTCCGGGGCGAGCTCCCCGTCTCCCCGGAGGTGCCCCCAGTCCCCGAGCCACGCGGCAGCCTCGCCCCGCCAGGGCCCCCACTCCCCCCGGATGGTGTCGAGCTCCCGCTCCAGGTCGAGAGCGACGGCCGGGGAGAGATCCCCGCGGTGCAGCAGGCGGGACTGTACCAGGAGGGCCACGGCGGAACGGCGACCGAAGGCGTCGGCTTCGTCGAAGGTCGGGGGGGTGCCACCCCGGCCCTCCTCCTCCCAGCGCAGCCGCGCTCCGGGCTCGAGGGTGTGGAGGAAGGTCCCGTAGCCCCGGACCAGGGTCGCCGAGGCCCCCGCTTCCGCCGTGGCGGCGCCCCGGGAGACCGTCTCGTCGTCCGTGTAATACAGGTTCTCGCGGTAGCCCGCCCGGGCCGAGAGCCCGATGCCGCCCAGCCCCAGGTCGGCGCCCAGGGCGGGGGTGAGCTCCAAGCGCTCCCCCCGCTCCCCCTCGGGCCGCCAGAACCGGGTGGCCCGGACCGTGGGGTCCCACACGATCGGTCCCACGAGGGGGGTTTCCCTGCCGAGAAACCCCACGGACGGCAACGTCTGGAGCACGTCCCCCTGGGTGGTCTCCAGGGACTGGAGGTACCTTGCGAACCCGAAGGCGGTGCCCCGCTCCGAATCGGCGCTGGCCAACAGGAAGCTCTCGAGGCGGGCCACCCCCCGCTCGTCCAGCGTGTCCCCCACGTCCTGCAGATAGCGGCGGTCCCCCTGGTAGTCGATCTTGAGCCGAGCCCGGGCCGCTTCGGAGAAGCGGCTGCGATGCTCGGCCTTGACGGTGTATCGATCGGTCTTCTCCCTTCGGTCTCGGAGAAAGGTGGCCTCCACCGTCCCCTCGTGTCCCTCGGCCCAGATGTAGCGGAGCTCCGCCCCCTGGGCCCAGCCCCGGCGGCTGCGGTGCTCGAGCCGCAGGGTGGCATCGGCGTTGTCCGCGAAGGCCCAGTAATACGGAAGGGCCCAGAGGAGCCCGTCCCGGTCGCTGAAGCCGACCCTGGGGATGAGAAAACCCGACTGCCGCTCCCGCTTCACGGGGAAGACCACGTAGGGGGTGTAGACCACGGGGGCCCCCTCCACCCAGAACGCGGCACCCCGCCCCACCAGATACCCCTCCAGCTCGACCTCCAGCTGCCGGGCCTCTACCCGCCAACTCGGCCAGGTTCCGTCACAGGCGGTGAACCCCCCCCGCTCCACCTGGTAGGACACGGGCCCGGTCTTGCGGAACCGCTGACCCCAGACCCGGTACCCCTCCTGGGGGATCCAGAGGGTTGCGTCCTCCACCTCCCCTTCCTGGGTCTCCAGGTTCAAGGACAGTCGCTGACCCCTCAGCAGGTTCCCCTCGGGGTCCTCCAGGGTCACGTCCCCCTCGGCCTCGGCCCGGCTCCCCTCCCGATCGTAGGTCACCCGGTCCGCGGTGAGGCGGTACCCCTCCCAGCGGACCGCCACTTGGCCCGCCGCCTCCAGGCGGGCGCCCTGCTCCCGGACCGAGAGGGTCTCGGCCCGGATCTCCACCGCCCCCCCGTTCGGCCGCAGCAGGGAGATCCGCTCCTGGGCGGCGGCGCTTCCCGCCAGGACCAGGGCGGCGAGCAGGGGTGCTCCGGCCCTCACCGCACCCAGCCGAGGGCCCGCAGATGGGCCCGGGCGTCACCCACCGTGGTGAGGGAGCCCGTGACGCAGACCAGGTCGTCGGTCTGGGCGCGCCCCAGCACCCAGTCCAGGGCGGCGGGAACCGTCGGCAGGGCGTGGAGCGAACGGTTTCGGACCTCCACCGCCAGACGCTCGATTTCCCGGGGCTCCCGGGCACGGGCGGAGGAGGACCGGGTGAGCACGAGCTCATCCGCCAGGGGCTCCAGGTCCCCAAGGATGCCCCGGGCGTCCTTGTCGCCGAGGATCCCCAGAACCAGCCAGAGCCGCTCGTAGGCCAGGTCTTCGCGCAGGCTGCGGGCCAGCACCCGGGAGGCGTGGGGGTTGTGGGCCCCGTCCAGGACCACCCGCGGCCCGGTGCCCAGGACCTCTAGGCGCCCGGGCCAGCGGGCCTCCGACACGGCCCGGCGAACGGACTCCTCCGGGAGGCGCCACCCGGCCTCCTCCAGCACCTCGAGAGCCGCCAGAGCCAAGGCCAGGTTGGCCTGCTGGAACCCCCCGAGGAGGCCCAGGCGTAGCCCCCGCAGGTGCCAGCGAAGCCCCCGGTACTCCAATTCCCCCGCCCGCCCGGTGACCCGAAAGTCCCGCCCCCGGAGGAGCACCCTGGCTCCACGGGAGCCTGCTGCCTCCTCCACCACCCGGAGG
>JAWSUI010000064.1:0-18943 GCA_033551855.1 Deferrisomatales bacterium | reverse complement strand
TGAAAACACCAGGACCGCCGCCGCCATAGATAGAGTGGCTGAAGAAGACCGGACACCGAATCCCCCACCGGGGAGCGCCGGCGGCCGCGGAGCTCGACTGCCCCCGGCACCCCGACCGCAGCGCTCCCCCGGTGGTTCTTCTCCCCCCTCTGCCGCCGGCACCCCCGCGTCGGGTCCTGTCAACCGGATCATCCGAGAAGTGACCGGGTACTCGTGGCCAGGGACGATCGGGTGGGCCCGACCACGTAGGCAGACGGCCGCTCGACGTGAGCAGCCCTCTCGGGAGTCGCGACGCCGCGACAATTCCGGACGCGGCGGGTGAGAACACCTGCCGTGCAGCCCGGCCTCGTCTGCCGGAGTGGGCGGGCCCACCCGGTCGTCTGCCGGAAGAACCTGTCAATAGCGCCGGGCTCGGCGCAGCGTGAGGGTTTCCGGACCTCGCCCCCCGGTCGCGGGTCACGCCTGGAGGGGGCCGGCTTTACCGCCGGTCGACCCCGGGATATCCTCGCCCCATGGCCCCCTGGCGCGCCCTGGACCACACCGCAGACCTGGAGCTCGAGGCGTCGGCGCCCACGCCGGAGGGCGCCCTGGAGGAGCTCTGCTGCGGGCTCCTGGCCCACGTCACCGACCCGGACGCGGTAGAGCCTCGGGAGGGCGTCCTCCTCGAGGCGGAAGGCCTCGACCCCGCCGAGACCCTGGTCTCCGCCCTCGGGGAGCTCCTCTACTGGCTCAACGTGCGGGGCTGGGTGTTTCGCCGCTGCGAAGCCCTGGAGGTGACGCCGACCCGGATCCGCCTCCGCGCCTGGGGCGAGCCGCGCGACCCGGCCCGGCACCCCTTCGACCTGGAGGTCAAGGCCGCCACCTACCACGACCTTGCCTTCGGCCCGGAGGCCGAGGGGGGCCCCTGGAGGGCGCGGGTGCTCTTCGACGTGTAACCCGGGCAACCCTTACGGACTGTCGGGCTCGCAGGAACCGGGCTCCAATCCCGCCACGAACTCCAACACCCTCCCTTGGGTGCCCCCCACGTCCTCGTAGAGCAGACCGTGGCGGTTCGAGGGGACCTCCACCAACTCCTTCCGGACGCTCCCCAGACCGTCCAAGATGATTTCCGCGCTCTTCGGATCCACGGTAGGATCTCCGGTGCCCTGGACCAGGAGGACCGGACAGCGGACCCGGCCCAGGTGCTCCTCGACGTCGGCCATCAGGAGGCTCAGCTCGTACAGGGCCCGGATGGGCATGTGTTGGTAGTTGACCTCGGGGTGCTCCGGGTGCCCCTTCGAAAAGAGCATGACCCCCCGGACCAGCGAGGTGGACTTCGCGAGGCGGTTGGCACCGTGGACCCAGGGGACGAGCATCATGGCCTTGTCCCGGACCTTCAGGGGCGGGGCCACGGCGGCGACGCCGGCCAAACCCGGCGGAGACTCGGCCGCCAGCCGCAGGGCAAGGGCGCCTCCCGCCGAAAACCCCACCAGGCAGACACGCTCGCTGAAGGCAGAGAGGATCTCGTACCCGCGCCGCACCGACGCGAGCCAGTCCTCCCAGCTGCGCTCCAGCAGGTCCCAGGGGGAGGTGCCGTGACCCTGGAGGCGAACCCCGAGGGTCGGGAACCGGTGATCCCGCAGGCGCTCCCCGAGGGGGAGCACTTCCGCCGGGCTCGCGGTGAACCCGTGGACCAGGAGCACCCCGAGCCGATGGGGGCGCTTCGGCAGGAAGAGAAACGGCTCGCCGCTGCGGGTGGCCGTCTCCTCCCGGTTGATCGCCTCGTGTCGGGGTTTGCGGAAGGCCCTCCGATCCCAGCGGTAGGACCGGACCTCGTCGTCGAACCGGAGCAGGGCGAGGGCACGACCCGAGAGGCCGGGGGCCTCCTCCAGGGCCCGGTTCACCCCCCGGACGGCCCCGGCGAGGGGGGCGAGCTCGTTGGCGTACACGGCCAGGGGGTTGCCCAGGCGCACGTGGTCGAAGTCGTGCTCCTCCCGAAGTTGCGGAGCCAGGCGGTACCAGTCGTCCACCCTGGTGACCAGCCCCAGGCCTTCCGCCGTGGCCAGAAGCTGGTCCAGGCCCGGGCACTCCCCCCGGAGCAGGCCCGCGTAGGCCTGGGGGTTGCGGAGGCTGCGGTGCAGGTGCACGCCGGTCTCCTGCTGCACCCGCTTCACCGCCAGGTACAGGGTACGACGGAGCTCCGTCGCCCCCACGGCCAACACCCCGCGCTCAACCTGGGCGAAGAGAAGGTGCGACGCGAGGTGGCTCAGGTTCACCGTGAGGCCCCGGTACATCTCCTCCATGTAGGCGTCGCGCACCCGCAGGGCACGGCGCCGCGCCCGGTGGTTCCAGAGCCGCTCCTCCCAGCGGGAGGTCTCGGTGCGGGAGGAGAGGAAACCTTCGAGGGTCCCCACCTTGTCCGCGACGCGTTGGACGAGCCACCGCTCGCCCCGGCCCCAGAAATCCGCCGGGCTCACCGGCTCCCCCAGGCGGATGTCCATGTCCGTGTGGCGCAGCAGGAGGTTGCCTTCGATGAGGAGCTCCTCCGCGAACCGGGGCTCCAACCCCCGGGAGAAGAGCTCGGCGCCTCGCTGCAGCCAGCTCGCCTCGATGCGGATCGGGTAGAAGGTGATATTGGCCGGCACGATCACCGTGGGGCGCCGGGCGGCTTCCAGGAGGGCGTCGGGCCCGTCGAGACCCAGCCCCTCGGCCCAGTGGGCCACCTGGTCCTCGTGACCCGCCTCGGCGGCCCGTCGCACCGCCCGCCGGAACGCTTCCACCGCCTGGGCCACGACGGCGGCCCCGGTGTGGTGCTTTCGCCGCTCCTGGGCGGACCGGGAGTAGATGCTGTACCGGCCCCGCCGGTCCAGGACCCGACGGTCCTTCACCATCCCCCCTTCCGGGAAGAGGATCACCTTCCGGCCCCGCAGGACCTCGGCGGCCAGAAACGGGAGCAGCGAAGGATAGTCGTTCGGGACCCCCCCCAGGCTCAGGAGAAAGCGGGTGAAGGTCTCGTTGCCCTGGAAGAGCTCCGCGCTCCCCACCGACCGGCTGAGGGCCCCGGTCTCCCGGTAGATGAGGTACTGGGGGATGAAGGTCTCGAAGCGGGCAAAGTGGTTGAAGAGGAAGATCTCGCCGGCCTCGAGCTGCCCCCGGGCGTGGTGGAGCTTGACGTTGATCTTGAGGACCTTGCGGAGGAGGGAGATGGTCCGGCCGGTCCACTCGTAGACCGTCGGATTGATGCGAAAGTCGACCTCGGTGAGCGTCACGGGCGGCTCCGCTCTCCCACAGCATGCCGGAGGGGCTCACGGGCGGGCACGGGACGCCCCTCTCACCTCTCCTCGGGGGCCAGGATCTCGAGGACGTCCGGGGGCAGTCTCTGGGGGCGCCCCCCGGGCCCTACGGCCGCGTGCTCGGTCTCGCCCTCGGCGAGCACGTCCCCCCCCTCCCCCCGGATCTCGTAGGAGAACACCACCCGGGCGCCGCGGGCCCGTGTCACCCGGGTCTCCACCGTGAGCAGGTCGTCGTAGCGCGCCGGCTTCCGATACCGGCAGCGGGCCTCGGTGACCGGCAGCTGAAACCCCCGGGCCTCCACCTCGCGGTACGTGAGCCCCCGGGCCCTCATGTACTCGTTGCGCCCCAGCTCGAAGAATCTCAGATAGTTGGCGTAGTACACCACGCCCATGTTGTCGGTGTCCCCGTAGATCACCCGGCAGCGGGCAGGGATCACCACAGCCGCTCCCTCCCCAGGATGTGCGGGAGCAGCCGGTGGGCGTCGGGGACCCGAACCCCCGTCGCCGCGGCGCAGGCCTCCGTGAAGGCGGCACCGGGAACCGCTCCGGCGCGGTCCGAGCGGAAGAGCGCGAAGGGGACCGGCTCTGCGGTGTGGGTGCGCAGGGGTATCGGGGTGGCGTGGTCCGGAAGCGCCAGGAGGGCAAAGGGTGCCCCCTGGGCCTCCAACCCGGCCCGCAGGGGCGCCACCACCCGGCGGTCGAAGTTCTCGATGGCCTGCAACTTGTCGGCGAGGCGCCCGGCGTGGGCCGCCTCGTCCGGGGCCTCCACGTGGACATACGCAAAATCCGAGCGCCGCAGCGCCTCCAGAGCCGCAGCCACCTTGCCCTCGTAGTTCGTGTCCAGATACCCCGTCGCCCCTTCCACCCGGGGAGCCTCGAGACCGGCAACCCGGGCAATGCCCTTGAGGAGGTCCACGGCGGAGATCACCGCCCCCTCGAGCCCGAAGCGGTCCCGGTAGGGTTCCATGCGGGGAGCCCGCCCCTGGCCCCACAGCCAGATGGAGCTGGCCTCCTTCCGGCCCTTCTCCCTGCGGGCACAATTGACGGGATGGTCCTTGAGCAGGATCTGGGACCCCGTGAGCAGGTGGAGAAGGGCCTCGGCCCCGGGCCCCTGGGGCAGGTGCTCCTGGATCGGCCGGCCCTGGATGTCGTGGGGCGGGGTCGTGCGCGCCTCCGCCACGCCCCCCCGCCACACCAGGAGGTGGCGGTAGGAGACCCCCGCGTAGAACTCGAACCCGTCGTGTCCGAGGCGATCACCGAGCGTGCGGACGATCTCCGAGGCCTCCTCCGTCGAGATGTGGTCCGCCGAGAAATCGTCGAGGAACACCGTGCCCCCCCCCACGAGAAGGGTCACGAGGTTCATGCGGTAGGCCACGTCGGCCGGCCCGAGTCCGACGCCGAGGGCCGCCGCCTCCAGGGGTGCGCGCCCCGTGTAGCACTCCCGAGGGTCGTACCCGAAGACCGAGAGGTTCGCCACGTCGCTCCCCGCCGGAAGCCCCTGGGGGATGGTGGCCGCGAGCCCCAGGGTCCCTTCCCTGGCCAGGGCGTCCAGGGCCGGGGTGGGGACCTCCTCCAGGGGCGTGCGCCCCCCCAGGTCCTCCAAGGGAACGTCCGCCATGCCGTCGCCCAGCAGGATCGCGATCTTCACCGCCCCCCCGCCGCGTTCCCGCGCATCTCCCTGGGGCGGTGCGACCCGAGCCGCACCAGGGCCCTCGGCGCCATCCCGGCGTCTTCACCGCCCGAGCCCGCTGCGCTCACGCCGCGCCCCCTACCCTTCGATCCGGACGAGGGCCGGTGCCCCCAGGGTGACCCCCAGGGTGTCGATCTCCCCCAGGGCCTGGCGCACGTCCGCCTCGCGGGCCTCGTGGGTCATGAACACCAAGGGGACCGCCTGGCCCGCATCCCGGCCCTTCTGGACCACGCTCTCGATGGAGATGCCGCACTCCCCCAGGATCCCGGAGATCCGCGAGAGGACGCCCGGCTTGTCCAGCGCCGTGAAACGAAGATAATACTGGCACACGACATCCTGGATCGGCTTGATCCGGGCGGGCTCCAGGGCGTCCTCCTGGAACGCCCGGGGCGGCGCCCGCCAGGCGGTTCCCTGGAGCACGTTGCGGGCGAGCTCGACGATGTCCCCCACCACCGCGCTGGCCGTGGCCCGTCGCCCGGCCCCCTGCCCGTAATAGAGGCTCGGCCCCAGGAAATCCGCGTCCACGTATACGGCGTTGTACACGCCCCGCACGTCCGCCAGCATGTGGCTCGACGGGATCATCGTCGGGTGCACCCGCACCTCCACCCGCTTTCCGTCACGCTTGGCGATGGCCAGGAGCTTGACGTCGTACCCGAAGTCCTCCGCGTACTCGAGGTCCTGCGGAGCGATCCGGCTGATCCCCTCGGTGAAGACCGCGGAGAAGGGCACGCGGCAGCCGAAGGCCAGGGTGGCCAGGATCGTCAGCTTGTGGGCCGCGTCCACCCCCTCGACGTCGAAGGTGGGATCGGCCTCGGCGTACCCCAGCTTCTGGGCCTCCCGGAGGACCCGCTCGAAGGCCTCCCCCCTGTCTTTCATCTCGGTGAGGATGTAGTTGGTGGTCCCGTTGAGGATGCCCAGCACGCTGCGGATCCGGTTTCCCGCCATGCCCTCCCGGACCGCCCGGAGGATCGGGATACCCCCCCCCACGCTGGCCTCGAAGCCCACATCGACTCCGGCGACCCGTGCCGCCTCGAAGATCTCGTCCCCGTGAACCGCCAGCAGGGCCTTGTTCGCCGTAACCACGTGCTTGCCGTTGGCCATGGCCCGCAGGAGGAAGCCCTTGGCGGGCTCGTAGCCGCCGATCAGTTCCACCACGATGGCGATCCGAGGGTCGTCCAGGACCTCGTCGGCGTCGGACGTGAGCATCGCCGGATCCATGGGGACACCCCGATCCGTCTCCAGGTCCTTGTCCGCCACCCGGACGAGGCGGAGCCTCGCCCCCAGCCGCCGCTCGATCTCCCCCGCGTTTTCCTGGAGCAGTTGGACGACCCCGGCCCCCACGGTCCCGATGCCGATGACGCCGACCCCGACTTCCCTCATGGTCCGACTCCCCGTCGGGCCGGCCCTGCCCTCGGCCGCCCGAACCGCGGGGGCACGCAGAGCCCGTGCACCCATCCGCTGCGCGACCGATTTCGGGTGTCTCGTCGCTGGTTCATGCCCGTCCTGCTCTCCGCACTGCCCGCCGGCATGGGTTCCCGGGCTCTCAGCCGAGCCTCCGGAACATCTCGCGAATCCCGGCGCAGGCCTGCTGGATGCGGTGCTCGTTCTCCACCAGCGCGAACCGCACGTGCCCGTCGCCGTATGCGCCGAAGCCGACCCCCGGGCTTACGGCGACCTTCGCCTCCCGCAGGAGGAGCTTCGTGAACTCCAGGCTCCCCATGGCCTTCCAGGGCTCGGGGACGGCCGCCCACAGGAACATCGTGGCCAGGGGCTTCTCCACCGGCCACCCCGCCCGGATCAGCCCCTCCACGAGCTTGTCGCGCCGGCTCCGGTAGACCTCGACGATGTCCCGCACGACCTCGGGACCGCTCTCCAGGGCGATCACCGACGCGATCTGGATGGGCTGGAACATGCCGTAGTCCAGATAGGACTTGATCCGGACCAGGGCGTTGATCATCTTGGGGTTCCCGGCACAGAAACCGACTCGCCAGCCCGCCATGTTGTAACTCTTGGACAGGCTCATGAACTCGACGCCGATCTCTTTCGCCCCGGGCACCTGGAGCAGGCTCGGCGCGCGGTAGCCGTCGAAGCAGATGTCCGCGTAGGCCAGATCGTGGATCAGCATCATCCGGTTGTCCCGGCAGAAGTCCACGATCCTCTCGAAGAACGCCAGGTCCACGGTCAGGGTGGTCGGGTTCTGGGGAAAGTTGAGGATGAGCACCCTGGGCCGCGGCCAGACGGTTCGGGTCGCCCGCTCCAAGCGGTCGATGAAGGCTTGCCCCCCCGCCCCGAGCTCGATGGCCCGCAGGTCCCCGTCGGCCAGCACCACGGAGTAGGAGTGGATCGGGTAGGTGGGGTTCGGGACGAAGACCAGATCCCCCGGCGCCAGCACCGCCATCACCAGGTGGGCGAGCCCCTCCTTGGCCCCCATGGTGGCACACACTTCGGTCTCCGGGTCGAGGAAGACGCCGTACTGGCGTTCGTACCACTTGGCGATGCCCAGCCGCAGCTTGTAGATGCCGCGGGACACGCTGTAGCGGTGGTTCTTCGGCTTCTGGACCGCCTCGATCAGCTTCTCCACGATGTGGGGCGGCGTGGGGCGGTCCGGGTTGCCCATGCCGAGGTCGATGATGTCGTCTCCCCGGCGACGGGCCCTCATCTTGAGCTCGTCGACTTCCTTGAAGACATAGGGGGGGAGCCGCTCGATGCGGTGAAACGATTGGTCGTCCGAGAACATGTGGGGCCTCGCGCGCGGGCCCCGGCGGCCTCCGGGGCTCTAAAGGCTCTTATGCTAAAGGAACGCGTCACCGAGGGTCAACGGGATTCCCCCCCTGAAAACACTCGGTTTTACGGGGACTTCCCGGGAGGGGAATTTGACCGTCGACCGGAATTTGGGTAACGTACGCTCGGGCCGGACCGACGAGGTATCCATGGAAAACTTCCCTTGGCGAAAGGCTGCCGGGCTTCTGCTGGCGCTGCTGCTCTTCAGCCTGATGCTGGAGAACCTCAACCGCACGGCGCAACCCGGAAGCCCGCTCATCTCGTACACCCTCTTCAAGCAAGAGCTCGGCGTGGGCAACGTCCGGGAGGTCACGGTCACCGAAGACGAGGTCGAGGGGGCCTTCTTCAACCCCGTCCCGATCCCCGGTGTCCCGGGCTCGACCCGGACCTTCCGGACCTCGGTCCCCCCTTTCGGCGACCCGGACCTCCTGGGCCTTCTCGAGAGCCACCAGGTCGAGCTGAACGTGCGGCGGGCGCCGTCCCAGAACCTGTGGTGGGTCGTTCTGGCCAACAGCCTCCCCTGGCTGCTGCTCCTGGGCTTCTGGTTCTGGACCATGCGCCGGGCCCAGAACGCGAGAATGGGCCCCTTCGGAAACTTCGGCCAGGTCAAGGCGCGGGTGTACGAGGGCAAGGTGCCCCAGGTGACCTTCCGGGACGTGGCCGGGATGGAGAGCCCCAAACGGGAGCTCTCGGAGGTCGTGGATTTCCTCAAGGACCCCACGAAGTACCAGAAGATCGGGGGGAAGGTGCCGAAGGGGGTCCTCCTCATGGGCCCCCCGGGCACGGGGAAGACGCTGCTCGCGCGGGCTGTCGCCGGAGAGTCCGGCGTGCCCTTCTTCTCCACCAGCGCCTCCGAGTTCATCGAGATGTTCGTCGGGGTCGGGGCCGCACGGGTCCGAGACCTCTTCGAGAAGGCCCGCGCCAAGGCGCCCAGCATCATCTTCGTCGATGAGATCGACGCGGTGGGCAGGTCCCGGGGGACGGGCCTGGGGGGTGGCCACGACGAGCGTGAGCAGACCCTGAATCAACTGCTGGGTGAGATGGACGGCTTCGAGGGCCACGAGAGGGTGATCGTGATCGCCGCCACCAACCGCCCCGACGTGCTGGACCCGGCCCTGCTTCGGCCCGGCCGCTTCGACCGCCACGTGGTCATCGACCTCCCCTCCCTGGAGGAACGCGCCGCGATCCTCCAGGTCCACACCCGCAAGATCCCCATCGCTGCGGACGTGGACCTCACCATGATCGCCCGCGCCACCCCCGGGATGAGCGGGGCCGACCTGGAGAACCTCTGCAACGAGGCCACCCTGTTTGCCGCCCGCACCGACGAGACCCTGGTCGCCATGACTCACTTCGACCTGGCCAAGGACAAGATCCTCATGGGCATCGAACGGCCCGGGCTGACCGACGAGGGAGAGCGCCGCATCACCGCCTGCCACGAGGCGGGGCACACGCTGGTGGCGAAGCTGATCCCCGGGATGGACCCCATCTACAAGGTGACGATCATCCCCCGGGGCCGGGCCCTCGGGGTCACCCAGCTCGTTCCCGAGGCGGACCGCCACTACTTTCCCCGGAGCTATCTCCTGGGGAAGCTCGCGGTGAACATGGGGGGGCGGGCGGCGGAGCTGCTGGTCTTCGAGGAGACGTCCACCGGGGCGCAGAGCGACCTGAAGCAGTCCACGGACCTGGCGGAGAAGATGGTCTGCCAGTGGGGGATGAGCGAGCGGATCGGGCCCGTCACCTTCAGCCGGGGGGAGGAGCACGTGTTCCTCGGCAAGAAGCTCGCCCAGGAAAAGACCTATTCGGAGGAGATGGCCTGGATCATCGACCAGGAAATCGAGTCCATCGTCCGGTCTGCGGAGGAGCGGGCCGCCGCCCTCCTCACGGAGCACCGGGACCCCCTGGAACGGCTGACCAACGCGCTTCTGGAACGGGAAGAGATCGGGGGGGCCGAGATCGACCGCATCCTGTGGCCCGAGGCCGAGGCGGGGCGGGCCGTCCGCTGACCCGAACCTCCGGAACCTCCTCACCCAGCGAGCAGACCCCATGGCAGACCGGCCTCCCCGGGAGCACATCCTGGTCAAGAAATACGCCAACCGGCGCCTCTACGACACCGTTCACAGCCAGTACGTGAACCTGCGCCAGATCTCGGACCTCATCCGGGAAGGCCACACCGTGGAGGTGGTCGATGCCTCCACGGGTGAAGACCTTTCCAAGGTCATCCTCACCCAGATCATCCTCGAGGAAGAGCGGGGGCAGCGAAACCTCCTTCCCGTCGATTTCCTGCACCGCATCATCCAGGACGGGGAGTCGGCCTATGAGCGGTTCCTGGAAAAGGGCCTCGAGGCCGGACTGACCGCATACCGGGCGGCCCAGGAACAGATGGAGTCGGCCCTCCGGGGATGGATGCAGCCCTGGGTGGAGCTTTCCGAGACCGACTCCCGAAAGGAGCTCGAGACGCTGCGGGCACGGGTCGCGGAGTTGGAGGCGCGCCTCGAGACCTCCTCCCGGGGACCTCCCCGGGCCTCCTAGCACTTCAACGAGCGATCGGTTCTCCGCGTGCGTTCGGCGCGAGCCCTTCCCTCCGACGGGCAGGATCCCGGCGCGCACTCCTTGTCCGGTTTTCCGTTTTGCCCAGGAAACCGGACGACGTCCTCCCCCCGCTCGGGCGATGCCCGAGAGCCCGTGAGCGACGTCCCCCTCCGGGGCTTGCCGCCATCCCCCGAGAGGCCCGGGGACTGGGGTCGCCGGGTGCTCCGGGCTGTGCATCCCGGGCGCCGTCGCGCGCTGGAGGGATTTCTCCCCTTGCCGAGTGACAGATCGAGGCTACTGTGGGTTTCGGGGGTGGGCAGCTTCGGCGCAGGGGCTGCCGACCCGGGGTTGTACTCCCAAAGAAAGTTCTTGCTGCATCGCAGCGCATCGGCTACCTTGCGCACCCCAAGGAGGCTACCGTGGATCCCAAACTGCTCGAGTCCTGGCTCCGCCTCACCGCCGACGCCCTGCGGGGAACCGAGGAGGCGCGCAGGGCCCTGGAGGCCCTCGGAGCCCGCCCCCCGACGGCGGACGCCCTCAACGCCTGGGCCCGGGCATGGCTGCCGAAGGAGTCGGCGCCCGCTGCCGACCCCGGGGATCTGCGCCAACTCGTCGAGGAGTACTGGAAGGCTCTCGGCGTCGTTCCCCGCCAGAGCTATCTGGAGCTCCTGGAGCGGTGCGAGGAGCTCAAGACGCGGCTGGAGGAGGCGGAGGCCACCGTCAAGAACCTGCGGGAGCTCCTCGCATCCCGGGGCAGGGAGCCCGAAGCCCAGAGGGCCATCGGGGAGTGGGAGCAGTTGACCAAGAAGGCGCTCCAGGCGCAGGCGGATTGGGCGCGCAACTGGGCGGAGGGGTTTGTCGAGGGCGCAGAGAAGAAGCGACGTACCTGAATGCGATCGCAGTGGAGGGCAACGCGATGAACTGGACGGAGCAGACGCAGGCGATGGTGAAGTCCTGGGCCGAGACCCAGAAGAAGCTCTGGGAGGGGTGGAACGAGGCCTCCCAGAGCGCAGCCTCCTCCGGCGGCGAGAATGCCTGGGGGCAGTGGGGCAAGGCGTGGCAGGAGATGGTCCGCCAGAGCCTCGGGAAGCTCTCGGGGTCCCCGGCGGGGGGAGTGCCCCGGGAAGTGGCGGAGCGGATGTTCGGCGGTGAGGAGGTCTTCCTGCGCTTCGTGGAGCACTCCCTCTCCATGCTCCGTGCCGTCGCGCCCAAGATCGACACCGGCGGAGACTGGGCGGAGCTGCTCCGTCGGGAGTTCGCTCAACTCAAGGAGGAGATGTCCCGGTCCCCTGCCTCCTGGTACGGCCCCGAGGCAGCCGCGGCGGCGGCCCGGGACATCCCGGAGCTGTGGAAGCTCTATGCCCAGCAGATCCAGAAGGGGATGATGCCGTGGGTCTCCTCCCTGCAGGAGGCCCGGGGGCACGTGGGCGAAGCCATGGGCGGCGACCGTCAGGCGGTCGTGCGCATGTACAACCTCTTCATGGATACCTTCGAGACCACGGCGGGCAAGCTCACCGCGGCACCGGCCATCGGGTACACCCGGGAGTTCCAGGAGAAGCTCACCCGCGCCTTCGAGACCTGGGTCGAGGTGCGGCGCGCGGAGGTGGACTTCCGGACGGAGCTCGTGAACACGGGGTTCCACGCCCTCGAGGGGCTTCTCCGGGAGCTCGTCGAGAAGGGCGAGCGGGGAGAGAAGATCGACACCTTCCGCGGCCTGTTCGATCTGTGGGTCGCCACGGCCGAGAAGACCTATTTCGAGATCGCCAGCACCGACTCCTTCGCGGAGATCCAGGGGCGCCTCGTGAATGCTGCGATGCAGTATCGCATCCGGGAGCGAGAGCTGGCCGACTCCTTCGCCAAGGCCCTGCACCTGCCGACCCGCCGGGAGCTCGACGACGCGTACCGACACCTTCACGACCTCAAGACGGAGGTGCGGCGCCTGCGAGCAGAGGTCGCCCACGTCAAGGCCTCCGCAGGCCAACCCCCTGCCCCGCCCCCCCCCACACCGCCGAGGGCCAAGAGGGCGAAAGCTGCTCCGAAGCCCGTCGCCCGCAAAGAAACGAAGGAGGCATAGCCCATGTTCCCCGTCCAGATTCGACCCGATCAGGCGATGAACGAGCTCGTGGAGTTCAACCGGAAGGTCCTTCGGGGCGTGGACTCCATCGTGGACATCCGCGAGATCGACGTGGGGCCCACCCCGAAAGAGGAGGTGTACCGCGAGGACGAGATGGTCGTCTACCACTACCTCCCCTTCCGGAAGCGCCCCTGCAAGGTGCCGGTGCTGATCATCTACGCCCTCGTCAACCGCCCCTACATGGTCGACATCCAGGAGGACCGGTCCATGGTCCGGAACCTGCTCTCCCAGGGGATGGACGTCTACCTCGTGGACTGGGGGTACCCGGACCGCTGCGAGCGGTACCTGACCCTCGGCGACTACATCAACGGCTACATCGACCGGGCCGTCGACACCATTCGCGAACGCCACGGCATCGACAAGATCAACCTCCTGGGGATCTGTCAGGGAGGAACCTTCAGCCTGTGTTACTCGGCCCTGCACCCGGAGAAGATCAAGAACCTGATCACGATGGTCACCCCCGTGGACTTTCACGTCCGGGACGGCCTCCTGAACGTGTGGGCGCAGCAATTGGATGCGGACGCCCTGGTGGACGCCTTCGGCAACGTGCCCGGGGAGTTCATGAACTGGGGCTTCCTGATGCTCAAGCCCCTGCAGCTCATGGTCCAGAAGTATCTGGGCTTCGTCTCCATCCTGGACGACGAGGAGAACCTGCGAAGCTTCCTGCGCATGGAGAAGTGGATCTTCGACAGCCCCGACCAGGCGGGCGAGGCGATCCGCCAGTTCCTCAAGGACTTCTACCAGGGGAACAAGCTCATCAAGGGCGAGGTGGATCTCGGGGGCTCGCGGGTGGACCTGGGCAACGTGTCGATGCCGGTGCTCAACGTCTATGCGAAGGAGGACCACCTCGTGCCGCCCTCCTCCTCCCTCGCCCTGGAGAAATATCTCGGCTCCAAGGACGTGACCACCCTGGCTTTCCCCGGGGGGCACATCGGGATCTACGTGAGCGGCCGGGCCCAGCGGGAGCTCGCCCCGGCGGTCGCCCAGTGGGTGAAGGCACGGGTCTGAGGTCCCGGGAAATCTATCGCCGCGTCCGGCTCGGCCGCGCTCGGCGCGCGCGAGAACACGACGAGACCCGACGAACAGCGGAACGCAGACGGGGCGCCCCAGGGGCGCCCCGTCTGCGTTCCGGGGGCTACTGCTCCGGTACTGTATTACCCCTGGAACGCTTCCGCAAAAGCCGCCGTCGCCGCGGCCAGCCGCCCGCCCGTCTGCTGGGACCGCTGGGCGATGCCCTCCGCGACGTCGGCGCTGGGCTTGCGCTTGGGCGGCATGACCACCGCCTCGCCGTCCACGACGAGGGTGCCGTCCTGGTTCGCGCACGTGGTGCGCAGACGCACGCGGTTGCGCTCCCGGTCCGCCTCGAGCACCTCCACTGCAGCGGTGACCGTATCGCCCACGCGGACAGGGGCCAGAAACGAGAGGTTCTGGCTGACGTACACCGTCCCGAGCCCGGGAAGCCGGTTGGCGATCACGGCGGAAAGTAAGCCCGCCGAAAGGATGCCGTGGGCGATCCTGCCCTTGAAGAACGTCGACTGGGCGTAGGGCTCGTCGAAGTGAATCGGATTCACATCCCCCGTGGCGCCGGCGAACAGCCCCAGGTCCGCCTCGGACACCACCCGGGACAGGGATGCCCTGTCCCCCACGTTGAGCTCCTGCACGGTCTTCCCGGTCTCCATCGTCCCTCCCCTCCCCGGCTGCCACCGCAGCCTCTCTCGCCGAACGGGATCCCCCGCTCCGGCGCCTCGCCCCGGCTCGCTCCCACGAATCCCCTCTCGGGCCCCGCGCTGTGTCCGTTCGTGTGAGCGATGGTAGGCGCGCCGGGATCTTCCGTCAACCAGCTCCCGGTTTCCTCCCGTGAGACGCCGCCCTCCTGCCCCAAAGTGGAAAACAAATACCCACACCGTCCCCCGTCCGACACGGCCCCAGTGGAGGTGAATCCCGGAAAGAGCGGATTTCCCTGGCCGTACGTCCCGGAAGCGCCTTCCCAACCAAGGGGCATGCTCTTTGCTAGCTTCCTCCCCGTACCCCTTCTCACGAGGCGGCCATGGCCCTGAGCGTTGCCCTGCCGGCGGCATGTTACCCGACCGTGCCCGCCGAGATCACCCCCGACCTGGCCCGGTCCTGTCCCGACAAGATGAGCGTCCTGTTCCAGGTCCAACTGCTGGGCCGGAGCATCGACGCTCTCCCCACCGCCTTCCGGTTGTTGTTGGATCTGGGAAGGCAGCTGATCCCCTATGACCGCGCCGTCCTGCTCTGGCACGACGACCCGCGTGAGCCCTTGAGGCCCGTCGAAACCCGCGGCTTCGGAGCGCCGGCCGCGCCCGCCGGCTCCTGGGATCGTTTCCTCCCCGCGGAGGCCCGCCAGTGGGCCCGCCCCTTCCTCCTCGTCCCAGACCCCTCGCTCCCCCCGGAGCTCGAGGGAACGATGCGCGAGGCCGGATGTGCGAGCGTGCTCTCGATCCCCATCTACGTCGGAGATCGGATCCAGGGGGTGCTCCAGTTCCTCAGGGACCAGCCCCCCGGCTTCGCCCTGGAGGAGGCCCACCTGGCCCGGGTTTTCACCCTGGCGTTCGAGGCAGTGCTCGAGCATCTCTTTGCAGGCGGCGCACAGCCCGAGGTCTCCTTTCTGGACCACGCCACGGGGGTGTTCAACCAACGGTACCTCCAGCAACAGCTCGAACGGGAGGTGGATCGGGCCCGCAGGAGCGGGGAACCCATGGCACTGCTCATGGTCGAGTTGGGAGACTGGGAGGACTTTCGGAACCGCTGTGGGCCCGCAGCGGCTGACGCCATTCTTCGAGAGATCGCCCAGGGCCTGGAGACCGTGTGCCGGAAGAGCGACACTCTGGCGCGGTATCGCGACGACCTCTTCTCCCTCATCCTTCCCCGCACGCCCAAGACCAGCCTTGGGCTCGTCGCCCAGAGGGCCCTCGAGCAGCTGGAGGGGGTTCTGGCCGTGGGCCCCCAGGGTTCTCCCCTGGACCTGCGGCTCACCCTCTGCGGGATCGCCTACCCGGAAGACGCCTACTCCGCCGGGACTGCCCTGGAGGCGGCATGGAAAGGTCTGGAAGCCGCCCGCTTGCTTCCCGGCCGACGTTACTACCAGCTCCCGTCCCCGGCGCCGGAGGCTCGCGACCAGGAAATTCTGGACGGGAGGCGGGCGGAGCTGCTTCGCGAACCGGCCCTCGGGACGTCGGCCCTGTTGCGCCTGTTCACCCGGGTGGCCCTCGACGTGGTGCCGGCGGACCGGGTCTCCGTGATGGTGCTCGACGGAGACGACCTGGTCATCCAGGTGGCCGTGGGTTTCGACGGACAGGAGGACGTGGTTCGCACGACCCGGGTGCCCCTGTCCCGCCCCACGGTCTCGGCCTGGGTCGTCCAGCACCGCGCGCCGCTACTGGTCCGGTCCCGCGCCGATGCCGGCGAGTTGCCGCGGAACCAGGGGGCCGCCTATCGCGGGGACTCGTTCTTCTCGTACCCCCTGTTGCGGGGAGAGGAGCTGCTCGGGGTCGTCCACTTCAGTAACCGGTCCGACGGGGAGCCCTTCACCCAAGTCGACCTGGACCACTTCGCGCCCGTGGCCGGCTTCCTCGCCACCTATCTCGACGGGGCACGGAAGTTCGACGGCGTGCGGGAGAGCTTCCTGAGGGACAGCCTGTTCTCCCTCGTCGACCTGGCAGAGAGCCAGATCCCCGGCATGGCCGGGCACTCTCCAGAGGTGGCGCGGCTCGCCCAGGCCACCGCCCGCCGCCTCGGCCTTGCGGACGACGCCGCCGAGCGCCTCTGGGTCAGCGGACGCCTGCACGACCTGGGCAAGGTAAGCTACCGGACCAACCTGCTCTCGGAACCAAGAGCACTGAGCCCCCGGGAGCGGGCCCTCACCCTGCGCCATCCGCTGCTGAGTTGGAAGTGCCTCGAAAACCTCCCCGTTGCCGGGGTGGACCGAGACGCCATCCTCTACCATCACGAGCGCGAGGACGGGTCCGGCTACCTCCGCAAGGGGGGTGAAGAGACTCCCCTCGCCGCCAAGATCCTCGCCGTGGCCGACGTATTCCAATCCCTCACGTCCGATCGCCCCTATCGGCCGGCGATCCCGGCGGCGGAGGCCCTCCGGTACCTGCGGGATCAGCAGGGGACCCTCTTCGATCCGATCGTGCTGGACGCCTTCGAGGGGACCCTGGGGCCGCCCTCCCCCTCAGCCCCGTAGCACCACACCGTCGCCGATGCGCAGGGGGCCGGTCAGCGTCACGGCCCCGCACACCCTCACATCTTCTCCGAAGTGCACGTCCCCGTGGACCTCGAGGAGCCTCGCTTCCAGCAGCCCCAGAGGGAACGGGACCCGGGCCTCCAACTCCGCGACGGACCCGTAGCACTCCGGGTCCAGGCGCACCACGGGGGGGCCGAGGGCGGGATCCCGGGCCGGATTCACCTCCAGGGGGGCGCTCTGCCCCTCCCGGTACACATCGCTCCTCCGGACGAGGAGATCGTCCGTCGTTTTCACGGGTGCGAAGCGGTCGCGGGGCACCAGCAGGCCCGTTGCCCGTTGAAAGCACCCCACCGCCGCCCCCATCGCGCTCTCGAGCTGGACCACTCCCGTACCGGCGACCGACTTGCGGTTCACGATCGTGGGCAGGTCCAAGGCACCTCGTCCGAGCAGCCGGCGCAGGGCCTCCAGATTGACCCACACGTTGTTGGTGTTGAAGACGGGGAAACGTCTCGGATCCTGGAACTCCGCCGCGTGGGCCTCCGGCACCTGGGCCAGCTCCAGGAGCTCCAGGCGACCGGCCCTCTTGACCAGGGCCCCCCCCTTCACGTCCGCCTCGGTTCGCTCGGTGACCTCGATCGCGAAATCGTGACCGCCTCGGAACAGGTGCGCGAGGATACCGGGGTGGGGCGACGCCCCGAGGTTGTCCGCGTTGGAAACGAAGGCCCACCGGATGCCGCCCTCGAGAAGCCGGTCCAGGAGGCCGGAGGACTCGAGGGCGAGGTAGAGGTTCCCGTGCCCCGGGGGGGCCCAGGACTCCCGGTCACCCGGCTGCCCGAAGGGCAGCCCGTCCGCCTCCCGGATCCGGGGGAAGCGATTCTGGAGGAACCCCAGGGGAAACGCCGCTCCGGTCCCATCCGACTGCGCCAGGGGATAGGCCCCCAGCAGGGACAGGGTGTCCTCTTCCGTGGCGTAGGAATTCATGAAGAGCAGGGGAAACGCCCTGCGTCCGCCCCGGCGGACGCGAAGGGCATAACGGGCGATCAGGTCCAGGAAGGTCAGCTCGCCCTTCACGGGGACCAGGCTCTTGGCCCGGTCCATCTTCATGGAAGTCCCCAAACCGCCGTTGAGCACGACCCACACCAGGCCCTCCAAGAGCTCCTCGCCTCTCTCCTTGGAGCCCGGGGAATCGAAGGTTTCCGCCGACACCAGCTCCTCCGGCCCCACCGTCTCGATCTCGCCCCAGACGACCTGCCCGGTGACGCCTTGGCGATAGGCTCGGTACATTCGGGCAAACTCGCTCCAGACCTTCGGCGGTGCGCCGTCCCCCTCGAGCCTCCTACGCGACTGCTCCAGCACGCTCTCTGTATCCACGCGGCAACCTCCGTCCCCTCGTCTGCGTGCCCCCCGCCGTTGCCTTCCTTCTACCGGCGGGCTCTCGGCCCCGTCAAGCCTGTCCAGGTGCCCAGGACCACGGGCTTGGGGCGGCGGGGGAGTGTAGGCCCCCGTGCTCCGCCGTCCGGGCGGCAGGAGCCGCGGACCTACCGGGCGCCGCTGGCTTGTGCTTGGAACCCTGGGGGGTATGCTGGTCGCATGAGAGCACGCTCCGCAGGCGAGACCTACCGCCGGCGCCGTCAGCGCTCGGCCCTCGTGAGGCGAGGCGTCCGCTCCGCGAGCCCTCCCGCCGCCTGCCGGGGGAGTGGCGGAGAGGTGCGGGTGCTCCCGCTCGTGGTTCACGCTCCGGACACGGGCCTGGGAGAGATCCTGTGGGGCCTCGCCTGCACGGTGGCGGGCTACTCCGGTGTTCGGGGGATGCTCTACCGGAGGACCGGCGAAGCGGTCACCGTCTGGATCGTCGCCCCTGCCCCCATGGGCCGTCCGATGCGACTCCTCGCCGGGGTCTGGGCTCGGGAGCTCGGGCGGGCCGACCCAACCCGACGGTGGGCGATACGGGTCAGCGAAGACCCTCCGAGGCCCGGGGGAGCGTTCCGCTGCCTGTTCTGGCGCAAGTCCTGGGATCCCGGCGATCCGTGACCGCCGCGAGAATCGAGGAGAGCCCGGCTTCTTTCCGGGTTTTCTTCCGGATCGCGTAGATTCCCGCCTCCCGCGGTTCCCTTCCCGGCGGCCGGGCGCACGCGTGGGACCTCCCGGGCGCACGCGGCCCCAGGCTTCCCTCCCCTTCAAGGGGAGGGCGAGGGTGGGGATGGGTTGTCGAGGGGGGGGAAGAGAAAAGACGGGGCGGGTGCCGCCCACGCAGGTCGCGGCAGAACCTCTTTCTAGAAGTCCTTGGGGGGTGAAGATCTTGAAAGACGAGTCAAGTTTTTACGCTG
>JAWSUI010000063.1:0-19964 GCA_033551855.1 Deferrisomatales bacterium | reverse complement strand
TGGGATGTCAGGGGGTTCGCCTCGATTCAGGAACGAATTTTTCAGGAACTTCCGGATAGATGGAAAAATGTTTCCTCCAAGAGCCCAAACCCAAAGGGGACGTAAGTGAAACTGTGCATTTCGCAGGGGGCGGATCGGGGTGGCGGGTCGGGGCTGGCTGGACGGCCGCCAACGGCACGGCCTCCACAATCGCCGTGAGGGGCACGCACCGCGAACCGCTGAAGGGACGTAAGTGAAATTGCGCATTTCGTGGGCGGCGGATCGGGGGTGAAGGGACGGGGGGCGGGAGTACTTGCCGACGGCGTCAGGTAGCGAGGGGATTTCGCCAGGTGAGGCCAGGAAACCGCACGAAGTCGGTGTCGCTCGAGCACAGCTCGCAGCCGTGCTCCACGGCCAGTGCGGCGAGGTGGGCGTCCGGGACCAGGTTTCCGGTCGCCTGGCCGCGCTCCAACAGCTCGCGGAAGACCGCCCAGTGCCGCTGCGTCGGCACCACGACCCGTGTGCACGGCTGCTCGAGCCAGCTCTGGATCCGGTGCAACGCCTCCCCGAGGGTCAGCGGGCGCCGGAAGATCCGAGGATTGGTCCCGATCCGAACGAAGGCGCCGATCACCGGCCACGAAAGACACACCGGTGAAGCCCCGGACAACTGCTCGTCCCACCAGCCCCGAGCCGCCTCGTGGTGGGGGCTCAGGCGGTCCTCGGCGTAGAGCAGGAGGTTCGCGTCGACCAGGATCACCGGAAGTCCTCACCCTCCGCCTGGGCGAGGACTTCCTGCACATCGTCCAGGCTGAAGCCCGGCCGAAGCCCCATGGCGTGGGGTTTGGTTCGATAAGGGCGTCGGGTCGCCGGCTTGACCACCTCGTCCAACCCCATCCGCAGCGCCTCGTTCACGACGGCCCGAAACGAGGTACCGAGCTTCGCCGCCGCCGCCCTCGCCTTGTCGATCACGTCGTCGTCCAACCGCAGGGTCGTCCTCATGTGCCCATCCTCTCGTGCCATCGCCCCGTCCAAATAGTCACCTTAGCATCATGAGCTGTGATGTCAAGACATCACCAAAAACCCTAAGGGGACGTAAGTGAAATTGTGCATTGCGCTGGCCGCAGGTCGGGGGTAGGGTTCGGGACATGCCACGCCAGGCCCGTCTCGACGCACCCGGCACCCTCCACCACGTGATCGCCCGCGGGATCGAGCGCAAGGCGATCTTCGTGGAGGAACGCGACTACGAGGATTTCCTGCGCAGGCTCGAGAGGGCCGTCGTCAGGGGCGGGGCTCGGGTCTACGCGTGGGCGCTCCTGCCCAACCACTTTCACCTGCTCCTGCGCACGGGGGACGCGGGGCTGCCGGCGGTGATGCGGCGGATCATGACCGGCTACGCCGTGGCCTTCAATCTTCGCCACGGGCGTCACGGCCATCTCTTCCAGAACCGGTACCGAAGCATCGTGGTCGAGGAGGAGCCTTACTTTCTCCAGTTGGTGCGGTACATCCACCTCAACCCGTTGCGCGCCGGCTTGGTGGACAGCCTCGTGAGGCTGGGGCGCCAAGCCTACGCGGGCCACGGCGCGTTGCTCGGCGTGGTGGAGCGCCCTTGGCAGGATGTGGGCGAGGTGCTGGGAAGGTTTGGGCGGTCGGTGCCGACGGCACGGAAGCGGTACGAGCAGTTCGTGGCCGACGGCGTCGGGGAGGGGCATCGGGCAGACCTGGTTGGTGGAGGCTTACGCCGCAGCTGCGGGGCGTGGCTGGAAGGAACGGGGCGAAGCCGCGAGGAAGGTCCGCCGGCGTACGACGAGAGGATCCTCGGGAGCCCGGAGTTCGTCCTGGACACCTTGGCAGAGGCGGACTGGGAGCGCCGCCAGGTGCTGGGCAAGGCGCGGGTGCCCCTGGATTCGCTGGTCCGTGGGGTCACGGCGTTGACCGGGGTAGAGGAGAACGAGCTGAGAAGCCCCAGCAAGCGGCGGGCGGCAGTCGCCGCCCGCCGGGCGTTGATCGAGGTGGCCGTCGGCCGGTTGGGTTACGCTGGGGCCGCGGTGGCACGGTACCTGGGGGTCGTGCCCTCGACCGTGAACCGCTGGCCGCCCCACGCGAGGGGCAGTGAGCTGGCCACACGCCTCCTGGAGGAGGTGACCCGAGGAATGTGTTGATTTCACTTACGTCCCCTTGGTGGTCCTTACGACCGGGACCCCCGGATTCGCCTCCCTACCCCCCGAACGCCCGCTTCGCGTAGGCGCGGATGCTGCTCTCCAGGTCGGGTTCCCAGCCGCCGCGGTAGACGATGGAGGTCGCGAGCTCGACGGCCAAGACGGCGCAGCGGATCTTGAAGGGCAGCCGGCCCACCCGCCGGCGGAGCACGGGGTCTCGGCTCACCAGCTCCGGCAGGTGGTTCAGGAGCACCCGACGCAGGTATGGCTGGGACACCAGCTCGGGCCGGGCCAGGAAGAAGGCGAAGAGGCGCTCGTAGTGGGCGTTGATCTCACCGCTCAGGGCGTTGGAGATTTCCGTGTAGGCGCGCGTCCCGCCGGCCTCCCGATGGCGCCGGAAGATGAGCCGGGCCTCGTCGCCGGCCCGCTTTTCCAGGATGCGCAGCACGTCGGCCACGTACTGGGCCTTGCGCGCCAGGAACTCCTCGTCGCTGAGGAGGAGGTTCGCCAGGATCTCGTAGGACGAGGAGATGACCCCGCACTTGTTCGCGGAGGCGTCGCGCAGCACGATCACGCCGCGGCGCTGGAGCTCGGTGCGGGCTTCCGGGGTGACGAAGGAGTTCGCTCCCTCCACCACGGCTCGCACGAGCGGGGTGCCGTCCTCCCGGAAGAGCCGCCCCGCGTTTCGGGCGTCGATGGTCTCGGGCCGGCCGCCCCCCGGCAGGAAGAGGTCCGCGGGGACGGTGAAGATGAGGTCGTCGAGCTCCCGGTGGAGCTCGTCCGCCGTGACCCACTGCTCCGCGACGCCGGCCGGGGTGCGCACGAGCTTCCGGTAGAGCTCCTTGAGGCCCTCCTGCTTCCGGCCCCGGCGCAGGAGCAGGAATCCCCCGGGGTGGAGCCGGTCCGGGTCGAAGGCGTCGACGTTGGCCTGGAGCACGAGGCGGGAGAGCTCCTCCCGGTCGATCCCCTCGGGGTCGTACACGGCCCCCGAGCCGGCCACGATGGAGAGGATGCGGACCCCGGGGCACCGGGCCAGCAGGAGCCGCATGGCGTTTCCGGCCACGTCGCCGTTGGGGCCCCCGGTCATCGAGACCGTGAAGGGGTCCCGGCGGGGGTCGATGCCGAGCTCCGCGAGGGCGGTCTCGGCCATGGTGACGACCCCCAGGGAGGTCACGCCGTACTCCTTGTGGTTGATGCCCACCTCCTTGGACGAGATGATCCCCTTGCCGAGGATGTAGCCGCGCCGGGCTGCTTGGCGGGCGATGAGCTCGATCATCGCGTCGTGCATGTTCTCGTCGGGCCCCAGCTCGATCGGCTCGTCCTCGCCGTAGTAGTCCACGACGCGGGGGTGGGCGGCGCGACCGTCCTTCGTGACGAAGAGGTCGAGGAAGGCGTTCAGGAACCCGTACTGGAGCTTGTAGAGGCGCTGGGTGCGGAGCTCCCGGTCGTGGACGTCGGAGGTGTCGAGGACGACCACCATCTTGGAGCCCCCCTCGTAGATGTCCTTGTTCTTCAGGTGCTGGGTGTGGGCCAGCACGTAGACCTCGCGGAAGAGGGTGTTGGCGGCGGCCAGGAAGTCGTCGGGGGAGGTGCAGGGCACGGTTCGCCACCCGCCCCGGGCGATGTCGGAGAAGCCCACGTGGTAGCCCGACCCGTGGCGCCCGTAGAAGAAGGTGATCCGGAACGGCTCGCCGGCGGGGAGGTCCGCGGTGAGCTCGGGCTCGAACTCCTGGAGGTACGAGGGGTCGAGCCGGAAGGCCAGGGCGTGCTTCTCCGGCACGAAGAAGTTGGTCTTGAGGGTGTGGGTGACCAGGAAGAGCGCGGTGCGGAAGATCGTCCGCCGGACCTCGTCCAGGTGGCGGTGGCCCGTGTTGTAGCTCTCCACCAGGGCCCGGGAGGCCGCCAACGCCTCGTCGCACGCGGCCCGGCGGGCCGGCGCCCCGGGCGCTCCCAGGTCCGGGTCGAAGCGGGCCCGGAAGAGCCGGGCGAGCTGCAGGACCACGTCGGGGCTCGCGTGGAAGGCTCTTCTCACCTCCCCCAGGTCGAACCGGTCGGGCTGGCTGTGGGCCAGGTTCGTGTGGGAGAAGGCGATGAAGGCGTTGGTTAGGGACGCCTCCTCCCCGGTCATGACGCGGTCGGCCACGAACTCGGTGTAGGTGCGGCCCGTGGTGGAGAGGATCTGGGTGTTGTAGAGCTCGGATTGGAGGGTGCGGAAGAGCTCGGAGTCCTTCTGGAGGAGCCCCCCCTCGCGGGTCGTCACGTAAAAGGTGCCGAGGAAGTAGGGGTGGACCCCGGTGGAGAGGGTGAGGCAGTAGGAGCGCCGCACCGCCAGCTCCAGGCGGTGGAAGACCTCGAGGGCCTGGGCCAGGAACCCCCGCTCGTCCGGGTTGCCCACCGAGAAGAGGAGCCGGGTCTCCCGGTGGTGCACCACGTCTCGGGTGTTCTCCGCGTCGAGGAACAAACCGTCGTGGAGGCGCCCCTGCTGGTAGAGCCAGAGCACCCGCGCCACCCGCTCGGGGGGCGAGACCGCCACGTAGCGCTCGGCGTTGAGCCAGAGGAGGTCGAGCACCTTCCGGAGTTCCCCGAAGTCGAAGCGGGGGTACAGGGCGCGCAGGGCGCGGGACACCCCCCGCCGCACCCGGTCGGGAACGGGGGCGGGGCCGCTGCGGGCCGCCCGGGCCACCTCCCCGTTCGACTTGCGGTCGAACTCGAAGCGCTGGATCTCGAGCTCGCAGCACAGCTCCGGGACGGGGTGGTAGGAGTGGGTGATCTCCGCGTAGGAGAGGGGCCGGTCCTGGATCTCGAGGAGCGACCGGTACACCGAGCCCGGCCGGTTCATGCAGGCCCAGACGAGCTTCTTCTCCTGGTCCACCAGGGTGATGCGCCGATTCTCCCCCAGGGACGCGAGTCCGGAGGCCAGGTTCACCACGGCCTCGGTCTCGTCGGCCATGGTGATGAAGAAGTACGGGTGCATGTGCCGGCGAAGCCACTCCAGGCTTCGGGACGAAGCCTCGCAGTGGTCGTGCAGGGCCTGGAGAAAGCGGCGGTACACGCGGAGCTCCGTTCTGGCGTCCATGGGGCCTCCTGGGCGGGTGCAGGTGCCGGCGGGAAGGTCGCCTTACGGAAGAGACGTAGGCGACGCAAGGGAGGTGGGACGGGCGTGGGCTCCGCTTTTCGCCGGTCTCGACGTTCTTTGGGCCGGCCGGGGCCGGCCGGGGCCGGCGCGTCGTCTCGGTTTCCGTTCGTCCGAGATCACGGGCCGCCGCGCCGATGGGTGGCCGGCTCGACCCGGACCCGGGTGCCGTAGTAGGCCGCGCCCTCCCCGAGGTCGGTGAGGGCGGCGGTCGTGGCTTCGTTCACCCCCTGGCCCAGGCCGAGCCACCCCCCCCGCGGGCACGCCACGGCGCCGGGGTGGAGCAGGGGGTCGAGGTGGACCTCCCCTTCCAGCTCTCCGGCCGTCCCGGCCAGCCGAACCGGGCTCCCGGCCTCGAGGCCCAGGCCGGCCGCGGTCTCGGCGTTCAGGCGCACCGGCAGCGGCCCCCGCTGCTCCTCGGGGAGAAGCTGGGAGTGGAGCGCGTCGGCCCGGATGAGGGTGAGCAGGCGGAAGGGGTGGGCCGGATCCGGCGGGGGTTCGGCGGTGAGGTGCTCCAGGAGCCGGAACTTCCCGTCCGGGTGGGCGGACCCATCGGCCCAGGCCACGGGGGGCACGGGGGCCACGTGCCACCCTCGCCTCCGGACCTCCTCCAGGGACGGGGTCCCGGGGGGCAAGCAGGCAGCGAGCCACTCGTCTGCCGTCGGCCAGGGGGTCCGCACGCCCAGGCGGTCGGCCACCCGGGAGGCGATCTCGAAGTCCGTGCGGCACCCCTCCGGAGGGTCCACGACGCGGCGCGCGGGGCCGATGCCCCCGTGCCAGTAGGACGCCGCAAGGTCTTCCTCCTCCAGCCAGAGCACCGCCGGGAGCACCACGGTGGCGCGGCGGGCCGTCTCGGTCCAGAAGCCGTCCACCACCACCCGGGTCTCCACGGCGTCGAAGGCTTCCCGCAGGGCCTTGGCGTCGGGCCCCTGGTTGAGCAGGTTCGAGCACGTGAACCACACGAGACGCACGGGCGGCCGCGCCCGGCCGAGCTCATCGGACAGGAGGGGGAGCAGGAGCGGTTCCGGGGTCGGAAAGCCCTCGAGGCCGGGCGGTCGGAGGTGCCGGGAGGAGGGGACGGCGTAGTAGAGGCCGCCGCCGGGTCTCCCCAGGGTGCCGGCGAGGAAGGCCAGGGCGTGGACTGCCCGCACGTTCTCCCCGCCCAGGGGGTGGCGCTGGGCGCCCCACCCGAGGATCGTGGCGACCCGCGGCGTGGCCGCGTAGAGGGAGGCGAGGCGCTGCGCGTCCGCCCGGGCCAGGCCGCAGGCCGCGAGGAGCTCGTCCAGTTCGTGGCGGGCCAGGAGGGCCCGGAAGGCCTCTGGATTGGCCGCCCGGTCCCAGGGGGCACGGCAGCGCGGGTCGTCGAGGAGGAGCCGGGCGCAGGCCAGGGCGAGGAACCGGTCGGTCCCCGGGGCGACCCGCAGGACGGCGTCGGCCTGGCCCTGGAGGCTCCCGGGGTCCGGGTCCACGGCGACCACCGGGGCGCCCCGCTTCCGGGCGGCGGCCACCTGGGCCGCGGTGTGGATGGAGCTCGCCCGCGGGCGCTTGCCCCAGAGGACCACCGCCTCGGCAGCGTCGATCTCCCGGGGGTCGTTCATGTCGAGCCGCCCCGCGTCGAGGGCCAGGGCCGCGATCCCCGCCGCCTCGCACAGGGACCCCCGGGTGGTGCGGGCCCCCAGGAGCGAGAACACCCGCTCCACGAAGACCTTGGTCATCCCCATGGACCCGTAGCCCCGCACGTGGAGCACCGAAGCGGGGTCCTCCCGGCAGGCGCGCCGCAGGGCGCCGCAGACCAGGTCGAGGGCTTCCTCCCAGGACGCCTGGCGGAAGTGGTCGCCCGAGCGGACCCAGGGCTCGCGGATGCGGTGGGGGCTGGTCAGCCGGCCGGGGTAGCGCCGGATCTTGGTGCAGGTGAACCCGCGGGTGTAGGGGTGGTCCGGGTCGCCCCGCAGGTGCACGCCGCCGGGGCCCGCGTCGGCGACGAGGGAGCAGCGGTCCGGGCAGTCGAGGGTGCAGCTCGTGACGACGGGCATGGGGGAGCCTCCTTGCTCGCACCCTCATACCGCGGTTCGGCCGGGGCGTCCAGGGGTTCGCCCCTCAGTATCGGCGTCCCTCAGCCCCCCAGCACCTCGAGGGCCACCCGCACCACGTTCTCCGCCGTGAACCCGAACTTCTCGCCAAGGACCTCCGCCGGCGCGCTCGCGCCGAAGCGGGGCATGCCCACCACGGCCCCCCGGGGCCCGACGTAGCGCTCCCACCCGAAGGGGCTCGCGGCCTCCACCGCCACCCGCGCCGTGACGGACGGGGGGAGGGTCTCGTCGCGGTACTCCCGGGGTTGGGCCTCGAAGAGCTCCCAGCAGGGCAGGCTCACCACCCGGGTGGGTGTGCCCCGAACCTCGAGCTGGGCGGCGGCATCCAGAGCCGGCGCGACCTCGGAGCCCGAGGCGATCAGGACCAGGCGCGCGGTGCCGGCGCCCCCGGCGGCTTCCTTGAGCACGTACCCGCCCCTGCGAAGCCCCTCCGCTGGGCCGAGCCCGGCCCGGTCCAGGGTGGGCAGGTCCTGGCGGGTGAGCACCAGGGCGGTGGGGCCGGCCGTGTTCTCCAGGGCGATGCGCCAGGCCTCGGCGGCCTCGTTGGCGTCGCCGGGACGGATCACGGTGAGGCCCGGCATGGCCCGCAGGCTGGGCAGGTGCTCCACCGGCTGGTGGGTGGGGCCGTCCTCCCCCACGAAGAGGCTGTCGTGGGTGAAGACGTGGACTACCGGGAGGCCCGAGAGGGCGGCGAGCCGCAGGCTCGGGCGCAGGTAGTCGGCGAAGACGAAGAAGGTCGAGCCGTAGGGGCGAAGGCCCCCGTGGCCCGCCATGCCGTTCAGGACCGCGGCCATCCCGTGCTCGCGAATCCCGAAGCGCAGGTTTCGGCCCGCCGGGTTCTGCCGGCTAAAGTCCCCTTCGCCGGAGATGAGGGTCTTCGTGCTAGGTGCAAGATCCGCCGAGCCCCCCACGAGCTCGGGGAGGACCTTGGCCAGGGCGTTGAGGACCTTTCCGCCCGAGACCCGCGTGGCCGCCCCCTTGGGATCCGGGGGAAAGGTCGGGAGGGCTGTCTCCCAGCCGTCGGGGAGCCTGCCCGCCGCTCGGCGCTCCCACTCGGCGGCGAGGCCCGGGTGGGCCCGGCGGTAGGCCTCCAGGAGCTCCTCCCAAGCCTGCCGCGCACCCCTGCCGGCCGCCGCTGCGCGGGCGTAGGGCTCCCGCGCCCCGTCCGGCACGTGGAACGCAGGCTCCAGAGGCCAGCCCAGGTTCTCCTTGGCTCGGCGCGCCTCCTCCGGCCCCAGCGGGGCCCCGTGGGCGTCGGCCGTGTCCTGCTTGCCCGGGCTCCCGAACCCGATGTGGGTGCGCACGCGGATCAGGCTCGGCCGGCCGGTGTCGGCGCGGGCCGCCTCCAGGGCGGAGGCCAGGGCCTCCACGTCGTTGCCGTCCTCCACGGCGAGGGTCTGCCAGCCGTAGGCCGCGAACCGCGCCTCCACATCCTCGGAGAAGGCGAGACCCGTCTCGCCCTCGATGGTGATCCGGTTGTCGTCGTAGAGGACGACGAGCTTGCCGAGCCCCAGGTGCCCCGCGAGGCTCGCGGCCTCGGAGGCTACGCCCTCCATCAGGTCCCCGTCGCTGGCGATGGCGTAGGTCCAGTGGTCCACCAAGGGGAAGCCGGGCCGGTTGAACCGGGCCGCCAGGTGGCGCTCGGCAAGGGCCATCCCCACCGCCACCCCCACGCCCTGGCCCAGGGGCCCGGTGGTGGTCTCCACGCCGGGGGTCACGAAGGACTCGGGGTGGCCGGGCGTGAGGGAGTCCCACTGGCGGAACCGGCGAAGGTCGTCCAGGCCCAGGGGGAAGCCCGCCAGGTGCAGCAGTCCGTAGAGCAGCATGGAGCCGTGCCCCGCAGAGAGGACGAACCGGTCCCGGTCCGCCCACCCCGGCTCCGCCGGGTCGAACCGGAGGAATCGGGTCCAGAGGGCGTGGGCCATGGCCGCCGCGCCCATGGGCATCCCGGGGTGCCCCGACCGCGCCCGTTCGACCGCGTCCACGGCCAGGAAACGCAAGGTGTTGACGGACAGCAGGTCGGACGGCTGGGTCATGGAAGGACTCCCGCGGCTCGAGTGGCGGACCCCGTCGGTGGAGGGGCCGAAGTCTGCCCCAGGAGGGACGGCGGTGACAAGGAAGGAGTGGTGGGGGGTGGTGCTCCGGGCCCGAGGGGGCCTTCGGCTTTGCGGCGCAATCCGCGATTGTCGGAGTCGCTGTCCCCTGCATCCTTCGTTCGGCCGGCACCGGAGGCTTCGGCGGGCGGCACCGCTCCGGTGGAGGCGGCGTGCCGCTGCGCCGAAGCCCCCCACGGACCCGGGGCGGAGGGGAGCGGTGGTGGGGGGTGGTGCTCCGGGCCCGAGGGGGTCTTCGGCTTCGCGGCGCAATCCGCGATTGTCGGAGTCGCTGTCCCCTGCATCCTTCGTTCGGCCGGCACCGGAGGCTTCGGCGGGCGGCACCGCTCCGGTGGAGGCGGCGTGCCGCTGCGCCGAAGCCCCCCACGGACCCGGGGCGGAGGGGAGCGGTGGTGGGGGGTGGTGCTCCGGGCCCGAGGGGGTCTTCGGCTTCGCGGCGCAATCCGCGATTGTCGGAGTCGCTGTCCCCTGCATCCTTCGTTCGGCCGGCACAGGAGGCTTCGGCGGGTGGCACCGCTTCGGTGGAGGCGGCGCGCCGCTGCGCCGAAGCCCCTAGGACCCGGAGCTCAGGGGGCGGAGGTAGGGGGCCGGGTCCGAGGGGGCCTTCCGCTTCGCTGCGCGATCCGCGATCGTGGGAGTCGCTGTCCTCGGTATGTTGCGTTCGCCTGTCAGGAGGTCACGGCCCGGCCGGGCGGCGGGAGAACGCGGCCCACCGTCCCGGGCGGTCGGCCTCCAGGGCGAGGATCTCGCGGAAGGGGTGCTGGATCTGGGTCGTCCGGATCGTGATCACGGTGTCGGAGATGGTGCCGTAGCGGGTCGGGTCGCCTGCGGCGGCCAGGTGGTGCGAGATCACGTCCAGGAGCTCGGTCTCGGTTCCCAGGCGGATGTGCTCCTCGTCCACCGCCACCATGTCCGCCAGCCGGGGCTGGGTCCGGTGGCGGATGAAGTGCTGCGCCCCTAGGGTGGCGGCCCGGAGGGCGTGGCCCCCGTCCCAGCCCAGGGACGTGAGGCCGATGAAGATCCCCGTGAAGACGTCGCCGGCCCCGAGGGTGGTGGTGAGCTCCGTGACGTAGTCGTTGCCGCAGACGATCCGGCGCTCCCCGAACCGCACCGCCCGGTCGGGGGGGAGCTCCGCCTTTCGCCAGAAAACGGCGGCGCGTTCCGGGCTCAGCCGCTCGGTGAGGCGGGCGCCCTTGCTCCCCCCGGTCACCACGACCTTGCCCCCCTCGGCGCAGTCCTCACGCTTGCCCCGGTTCATCCGGTTGGCCACGAAGCTCGCCGTCGCGTCGACGCCCCGCTTGGCCACGGCGTCGTCCAGGGCCGAGAGCTCGTCGCGGTTCAGGATCAGGTACTGGACGAAGGGGAGGATGGCCGCGTAGACGAGGTCCTTCCGGTAGGAGAAGAACCTCTCCTCCTCCGTGGTGAAGTAACGCGCCTCCACCAGCCGGTCCAGGCAGCGCAGGAACGTCAAGGTCGGGCAGACGGTGGTGATCGCCCCCCCGGCGTAGGCGGTCTGGAGCAGGCGCAGGAGGAGCCGGACCTCCTCCGGGTTGGTCATGGAGTTGACGACCAGGTGGGTGTCCACCCACCGGGGGTCGCGCCGCAGGCGGTACTCCAGGTCGAAGTAGGTCTTGCGGAGCTGCTCTGCGGGGATGATCTCCTCGTTGGTCCGACTGGCCAGGATGACCCGGTCCAGGGGCTCCCCCGAGGGGTCCTGCAGGGTGAAGACGTAGCCGATGCGGGGCGCCAACCCCTCCACGTGCATCACCTCGGGCCGGCCGAGGGTGACCCCCAGCCGCCCATAGAGCTCCTGGATCAGCCCGTGCTTGGGCTCCCGGGTATCGCAGAAGAAGTGGTGCTCGAAGCGCACCCCCTCGACCCGGTCCCGGAGCTCCGGGGAGGTGTAGAGGGTGTGGATCCCCTCGACGATGTTCTTGTTGTTCCCCCCCAGCCGCAGCAGCGCCGGGGCGGAGACCTCCACCACCTTCAGGTCGCTCTCGCCCCGGATCTGGTCCGGGAAGGCCTGCCGGAGCTCGGCGGCGGCCGACGGCAGGTCGCCGCACAGGGTGAAGCCATACTGCTCGGCGTGCTTTCCCCCCAGCTCCAGGGAGTAGTAGCACCGGTCGTGCACCTGCTGCACTTCCCGGCTGGCCATGGGGTTGACCACCCGGGTCTCGCCGGACCCCTCCACCTGGAACCGGAAGACCGTGCCTAGGGGCAGGAGGATGCGGTCGCCGACGGTGACGACCCGGTCCTCGGTGGCCCGGGCGATCTCGTCCATGCGCACCGAGATGAGGTAGTCGAAGACGGGCACGCCCCCGAGGAACAGGAACCGCTTTCCCGCCTGCTCGGCCATGGCGTTGCCTCCCGGGGAACTGGGGGGTGCGTTCGGCGCGGAGCGGGGCGGCCGTCTCCGCGGCTATCGTTCGGACCGGTCGTCCCCTACGGCAGGAGCTGCGCCTCGGGCCCGGCCCGGTACCGGAAGGTCTCGGTCCCCTCCCCGGTAAAGGTGACCCCTTGCACCCGCAGGGTGAAGGTGTGGTCTCCAGACTGCTGGGGAATGGCCGCCCCCCGGGTCTGGAGGGTGGTGAACTCCCGGGTGACCCGGTCGAAGAGCTGCTCGGACGAGTCGCTCGAAGGGTTCACGAGCAGCTGTCCCCCTCCGGCCTGGGCGATCTCGCCCAGGTTGTTGAGATCCCCGGGCCGGAACTCCGAGCCCAGGGCCAGCACGTGCACCGTGAGCCGGGGGTGGGCCCGGATGGCAGTGAGGGCGTCGTCGAGGGTCGTGGCTGGCCACCCGAAACGCACGTAGCCGGCGCTGGTCGAGGTTGTGTCGGTCGAGGGGGGGACGCGAGCTCTCTCGTCGACGGCGCTCATGCTGTTGTCGAACCCGCTCAGGTTGTCGGCGCCGTCGGAGAGGACCACCAGGATGTGCTGGTCCCGTACTCCGGCGGCCGTGCCCGCCCCGTGGGCGTCGGCCATCTCCCGAGCCATGAACTGGACGGCGGCGTAGAGCTTGGTGGCCGCTTCTTCGTCGGGCGGCGCGGGGATGGAGGAGATGTGGTCGGGGTTCCACGTCCCCTGGCGGTGGAAGAGCACGTCGTTGAACCAGCACACGTCCCAGGCAAACGTGCCGGGCCGGTCCTGCCAGAGGTCGCGTCCGTCCTGCACGCTCTTGCGCGCCGCCTCCTTCATGGGGCCGAAGGCGGGGGGCTCGTGCTGGAGCATGGAGCCGCTGGCGTCGAGCACCAGGGAGTAGAGAACGCTCGCGGCGAGCTCCTGGGAGCTCTCCTGGAGGACCGACTCGTTGTCCACCGCCCGGCCGTCCACCAGCATCTCCACGGCGAGATCCGAGGGCGCCAGGGGCACCCCGTCGGCCCCCCGGGCGATGAACTGCACCACCACGGTGGTCCGCCCCCGGGCCGGGTCGTAGGCCACGCTGGGGTCTCCGGCGAGCTCCACCGTGAGGGAGCCCCGGGGCGGCGGTCGGGGAGAACCGTCGTCGTCGCTCCAGTCGTCGCTTCCGCACCCCCCCAGGGAAAGGCCCAAACCCAAGACGAGCGCCAAGCCCGGGAGCACCGGCGCGGCCGACCACTGCCATCCGAACCACCGAGACATGAGAGTTCCTTCCGGCGCGTGCGCGCGGCGTGCTTCCCCCGTCGAGACCGGGGGAGTATACCCTCTTGGGCCGGGGAGGTTCTACCGCGTCTCGGGGGCTGCGGGTGGGCTCGGCGCGACCTGGAGTGGCGGCTCGGCCGCCGGCGGAGCCCCGCCCACGAGCCGCACCGGGAAGGGGTCGGTGACGCTCCCGGCGTAGAGCGACCGGTGGGGGAAGGGAATCTCGATGCCGGCGGCGTCGAAGGCGGCCTTGATCTCGGCGTGGATGGTGTTTCGGATCTCCAGGAAGTTCTGGCGCAGGGCCCAGACCGAGAACTGCAGGTCCAGGGAGGAGTCCCCGAACCCCAGGAAGAGGAAGAGGGGTTTGGGCTCCTCGAGGCACAGGGGGTTCCTCTCGGCCACGGTGAGGAGGACCTCCTTCACCCTCGTGACGTCCTCCTTGTAAGCCACCCCGACCTTCACGTCGAGGCGGCGGATGGGGAACCGCGTCAGGTTGGTGATCTCGGCCTTGACCATGGTCTCGTTGGGAACGCGCACGAAGAGGTTGTCGAAGGTGCGCAGTTTCACCGAGAGCAGGTCCACCGAGAGCACCTCGCCCGTGGTGTCGCCGACCTTGATCAGGTCGCCCACCACGAAAGGCTTCTCGGCCATGAGGAAGAGGCCGCTGATGAGGTTCGAGGCCGAGGTCTGGGAGGCGAAGCCCAGGGCGACGGAGAGGACGCCGGCCGCGCCCAGGACCACCGTGAGCTCGAACCCGAGCTCGCGCAGCACCGAGACCAGCACCAGGGCCATTAGGGCGTAGTAGCTCACCCGGCGGGCGAGAACCCCCTGGGAGGCGCCGATGTACCGGCCGACGAGCCGGCCCGCGTACCGGCTGATCAGCCGGGTGAGCAGAAGCCCCACCACGAGGGTGACCATCGCGTTGAAGCCCGAGATCAGCCGCCCGCTGCTGAGCAGATCCCGTAGGATGTCGAGGGCCTGGTTCATGGGGGTTCCTCCCTCACCCGATCAGGGCGCTGAGCGCCCGGACCAGGATGTTGCGGTCCGCGTCCTCCCGGGGCCCGGTGAGCAGAGTGGCCCCGTGGGCCTCCGCCGGCGCCCCCTTGCCGATGTGGAGCTCCGCGCTTCCCCCGTCCCCCCCCATCTGGAGGGTCACCCCCTGCGTCCACAGGCCCCCGCCCGGCGCTGCGTACACCGCGAGGTACGGCACGGGGAGGTTGAGCCGCTCGACGAGAACCGCATCGCCGGTGCGGTTGCGAATGGTCACGGCCGCCACCGCCCGATGGGGCCGGCGAGGCACCTGGGAGAGCTCGTTGCGGCAACTCGTCCGGGTGTCGTAGCAAACCTCCCCCTCCCGGGTGGAGGGCCCGAACCAGGTGTCGGAGGGGCGGTAGACGGGGATCTCGAGCAGGCGCCGCGCGCCGGCCAGCACCCTCACCCAGACAGGGGTGCTGATGAAGAGGCGGACTTCCTCCCCCGCGAGGACGTAGAAGGGGGTGTCGGGCCGGGACACCACCGGGCGGTCCGGTAGCGCCGGCTCGAGGGCCAGGAAGCGGTCGGTGTGCTTCATGGCGTAGCGCACCAGCGTGGCGCCGTGGGAGGGGATCGGCTCGGCGCTTGGCACCTGCGAGGCCACTTCGTCGTCGAAGGGGTCGTTGGTGCTCGCGTGGGCCAGGCGCCACTCGCCGGGGCGGCGCTGGGCCCAGAGGGTGAGGGCGCCGACGCGCCAGCGGCCGGTCAGCCCTTCTTCGAGGGTGTAGCGCCCCCACCAGACCGAGGGGGGGGCTACGGGATGCTCGGTCATCGCAGACTCCGCCGTCGGGTGGGTGCGTCTCCGGGGCTGAAGGGGACCTTATGCAGCAGATTCGGGGTCAAAGTAAACCCCACCGACGGGTCCTGCGGCCCTGGCCAGGGCCGCGGCTGGGGCGTATGATCCCCGGCTCTTCGGGGGCGGACCGGGAGAGGGAGGTGTCCGGTGGTCGGAACCGTGGTGAACGCGGGGGCGGTGGTGGCCGGGAGCCTCATCGGGGTGGGCGCGGGGCGCCGCCTTCCCGAGCGCTTCAAGAACATCCTCATGCAGGGGCTCGGGCTCTCGGTGGTCTTCCTGGGGGTGCAGATGGCCCTCTCGGGGAGCCGGCCCCTGCTGGCGATCGGCTGTCTGCTCCTGGGCGCCGTCACGGGCGAGGCGCTGCGGGTGGAGGACCGGCTCGCGAGCCTGGGCGGGTGGCTGCAGGCGCGGCTCCGGTCGCGGTCCGCCACCTTCGTGCAGGGGTTCGTGACGGCGTCGATCCTGTACTGCACCGGCGCCATGATGATCGTCGGCTCGATCCAGGACGGCACGGTCGGGGACCCGACGACCCTGTACGTCAAGGCGCTGCTGGACGGTGTCGCCTCGGTGGCGCTGGCGTCGTCCCTGGGGGTCGGCGTCGCGTTCTCCGCGGGCACCGTGCTCCTGGCCCAGGGCTCGCTCACCCTGCTGGCCTCCCACCTGGCCTTTCTCCAGGCCCCGGAGGTCCTGGAGGCGGTCACCGCCACCGGCGGGCTGCTCATCCTGGGGATCGGGATCAACCTCCTGAATCTCACCGTGATCCGCACCGGCAATCTCATGCCCGCCGTCTTCTACGCGGCGGGGGCAGCCGTCTGGCTGGGGTGAGGACCCGGAGGGCCCGGAGACGGGTGCTTCCGGCAAAGGACCGGGTGGACCCGCCCACTCCGGCAGACGGCCGTTCGACCGGGACAGCCCCTTCGGGAGCCGAGATCTCGCGAAGATCTAGGATGCGGCGTGGGACCGGACCCACCGTGCATCCCGGCATCGTCTGCCGGCGCGGTCGGGCCCACCCGATCGTCTCTGGAAACGAGGTGCCGGTTACGTGCCGGAGGGCCGCGAAAGAGAAAGCCCGGCTCGGGGAGCCGGGCTTTCTCTCCGTCGGGCCGTCGGGCGGTTCAGCCCTTGATGATCCGCGGCAGGATCATCTGGTGCTGGGCGCACATCGACTTGGGGTTCTGGTAGGCGCTGCCGGCGAAGGCCTGCATGTACTTGCGCACGTCGGGCAGGCTCACCACCTCGTCCACGTAGCCGTGCTTGGCGCAGTAGAGGGGGCGGCTCTTGTCGTAGTACTTCTTCACCAGCTCGTTCATCTTCTCCATGATCGGCCCCAGGGGCTTGCCGGCGTCCTTCTCCTTGACCAGGCGCCGGGCGTAGCTCGCGGCCGCCGCGGTCTCGCCGTGCATCACGTAGATCTCGGTGGTGGGAACCCCCAGCGTGAAGGCGTTGTGGTTGTTGGCCGTGGGACCGCCCATCACGTAGTGGGCCGCCGCGGTGCCCTTGCGCAGCACCACGAGCATCTGGGGCACGTCGGTCTGCTCGATGGAGTAGATGAGGCTCTGGCCCAATCCCAGGAGCTCGGCCTTCTCGGCGGTGTCGCCCACGTCGATGCCCGAGGTGTCCTGGAACCAGATGATCGGCACCCGGTCGCGGCCGCACAGGGTGACGAACTCGTTCATCTTGATCAGGCCGCGGCGGTAGAGCTTGCCGCCGATGCCCGGGTAGTCGGCGTACTCCGGGTAGCCCTTGGGCAGGAAGCCCTGGTTGTTGGCGATGACCCCGCACAGGAACCCGTCTACTTTGACCAGCCCGCAGTAGATGTCGGGGCCGAAGTCGGGCTTGAACTCCAGGTGCTCGCTGCCGTCCACCAGGCGCGCGAGCACCTCGGGGAAGGAGTAGGTGCGCTTCTGGTTGAAGGGCACCAGGCGGTTGACCTCGTCGGGGTCGAACTTGGGGGTCTTGGGCTCGGCCACCCGGAAGAACGACGGGTCATACGCCGGCAGCTTCCTCATGTAGTCCTTGATCCCGTCGAGCACCCCCTGCTCGGTCTCGTAGACGTGCCTGAAGAACCCCGTCGCGCCGTGGTGGATCTCCACGCGGCCCGGCGCCACCTCCTTGAACTTGCGGGTGGCCTCGATCAGGGCCTCGCATCCCTCCTCGTCGAAATAGCCCTTGGGGCTCATGCCGCTGACGATGCCGCCGCCGCCCACGGCCATGTTGGCGTCCTTGTGGGCCAGCAGGATCGTGGGGCTGATGGACTGGTATCCGCCGCCGGCGGGGTTGGTGCCGTAGATGGCGGCGAGGATCGGCACCCCGAGCTTCTGGAGCTCGGCGTGGCGGAAGAACGTCGTGCCGCCGCCGCGCCGGTCGGGGTAGACGAGCTCCTGGTTGGGCAGGTCCACGCCGGAGCAGTTGACGATCCAGACAAGCGGCACGTTGAGCCGCTTGGACAGGTCGGTGACCCGCAGCATGTTCTCCGACTGGCCCGCGATCCAGGCCCCGGCCATCACCTTGTTGTCGAAGCCGACCACCACGGCCCACTTGCCCTGGATCTTGGCGAGGCCGTCGATGATGCCGGTGGTTCCGTAATCGTTGTCTGCCGGGTCGAAGATGGTGTGCAGGGGGCACCAGGTGCCCGGGTCCACCAGGTACTCCAGGCGCTGCCACACGGTCATCTGCCCGCGATCGTTGATCTTCTTGGCCGGCAGCCCGGCCTCCTGGACGCGGGCCACCTCGGCGGCCAGGGCCTGCTCCACCGCCTTGATCTCCTCATAGCTCTCCGCCGAGCTGGTGAGCTGGCGCTCGGACAGGGGCTGTCCGAACTCGGGCATCTTCTCGAAATAGGGTCTCATCGTCTCCTCCATCCTGGGGCCACGTCGGCCCGCCGACGCCCTGCGCCCCGGGCCTCTGCCGCCGAAGGTTTTCCTCTCACGGTGTCAACGGGCTGTCAGGCGATCACGAGCAGCACGGCGTCCTCTTCCACCGCGTCCCCCTCCTTGACCCGGATCTCCTGCACGACCCCCGCTGCCGGGGCGAACAGCTCGGTCTCCATCTTCATGGCCTCGAGGATCACGACGGGGTCGTCCTGTTGCACCTGGTCGCCCTGCTTGCACTCCAGCTTCCACACCTTTCCGGACAATGGGGCTCTCAGCTCGATCATGTCTGCGTCTCCCTGCCGGATCGTCCGGCCTCTCCGTTGGGGGCCCCCGCTCGAGCGCGGAGCGCCGTCTGCCTCGTTGCCTGCGTCACCCGAGAATGGACAGGAAGATGCCGGCCGCGATGAGGGTGCCGAGCACTCCCGCGATGTTCGGGCCCATCGCGTACATGAGCAGGTAGTTCTGGCGGTCCGCCTCGGCGCCGACCTTGTGGACGACGCGCGCGGCCATGGGCACGGCCGACACCCCCGCGGCCCCGAGAAGGGGGTTGATCTTGTCCCGGGTGAACAGGTTCATCAGCTTGGCGATGATAATACCGCTTCCGGTGCTCACCATGAAGGCGATGAGCCCGAGGAAGAAGACGAAGATCACGTCGGGGCGAAGGAAGGACTCTGCCTTCATCGTGGCGCCCACGCTGATCCCCAGGAAGATGGTCACGATGTTCATCAGCTCGTTCTGGCTGGCGCCCGTCAAGCGCTCGACGACCTTGGACTCCCGGAAGAGGTTGCCCAGCATGAACATGGCCATCAGGGGGGCCGACGCCGGGATCAACAGGATGACGGCCAGGGAGGACGTCACCGGGAAGAGGATCTTCTCGAGTTGATGGACCTTGCGGCCCTTGCTCATCCGGATGCGCCGCTCCGACTGGGTCGTCAGCAGCTTCATGACGGGCGGCTGGAGGATCGGCACCAGGGCCATGTAGGAGTACGCCGCCACCGCCACGGTGCCGAGCATCTGGGGCGCCAGGCGGGACGAGAGGTAGATCGTCGTCGGGCCGTCCGCCCCCCCGATGATCCCGATCGTTGCTGCTTCCTTCAGGTCGAACCCGAAGAGGTATGCGCAGAAGAACGTCAGGTACACCCCCACCTGGGCTCCCGCACCGAGGAAGATCAGCCGGGGCTGGGTGAGCACCGGCCCGAAGTCGGTCATGGCGCCGAGCCCCAGGAAGATGAGGGGGGGGATCACCTCCCACTTGATGCCGTAGTGGTAGAAGCGCCACAGGAGCCCCTGCCCCTCGTCCATGAGCCCGGTCATGGGCAGGTTGGTGACGAGGATGCCGAAGGCGATGGGGAGGAGCAGCAGGGGCTCGAACTGCTTGGCGATGGCCAGGTACAAGAGCACGGCCGCGATCGCCCACATCACGACCAAGGCCCAGGTGACGTGGGGGAAGCCCGAAAGGAAGACGAGCTCCGACAGGGAAGCGAAGGCGCCCTCCGTCATGACTCCCCCTTCCGGGTGAGGCGTTCCACCGCCACCGCGGTGATCCGGATGGTGGCGTAGAGGAGCCCCATTCCCAGGAACACCCCGATGGACCCTGCCAGGAACACGAGGAATGCCTCACCCATTCGTTACCTCCCTCGGGCCGCGCCCGGATGCGTTTGCCTGAGGGCGGGCTTGTATGCGAGGGGCGTGCCGTGCCGGCCTGGGGATCTCGATTCGCCAGATTCCGGGGTTTTCGGAGGTTCGGCCGATTCCCCGGACGAAGGCCGCGCCCGACTCGTAGGCCACAGCCTACACTTGGGGGGCAGATTTCTGGTCTCGGCCCGTCTGCCCTGCGCCGGTGAGTGTCGGGATCTCGCTACATGTCCCTGGGATCGGGCAGGCGCCGCCGGGGAAGCGGGCGGACCATACACGCCCGGGCGTGCCGCCGCAAGACCGTGGCGCCTTCCGGGATTCCCCGCCTGGCTCAGGGCAGGGGCGGGAGCCCCCTGCGCCGAGTCCGCCATCCGCGACGATTCGAAGAGGCGACCCCCGGAGGGCGAATGTCCCTTGTCTCACCCGTTTGCCCGCCGGCGTCGGGTACGGCAACCCGTCATTTCCCGGAAGAGCCCGAAAATTGGTTCTTCCGGCAAACGACCGGGTGGGCCCGCCCACTCCGGCAGACGAGGCCGGG
>JAWSUI010000062.1:0-20142 GCA_033551855.1 Deferrisomatales bacterium | reverse complement strand
GGGAAAACACACCTGTGAATTTGTGAAATATGTACGTGCAACTGTCAAAGTCGGGGTACAGCAGCGCGCACTGGATCTCCTGGGTGTCCATCTGTAATTGTACCCAGTAGGCGCTGCTTTGCTTTTTGAAACCTTCAGCTATTCAAGGAGGTTAGACGATTTCTGCACCAGAACTTCCGCCTAAACGGGCACGAAGCCGGAAACGGCCGACACAGCCAAGGTGAACCTAAACTCGGCATTCCCTGCTCCTTACTCAATTGCCTCTGCGGTTCACGTCTTCCGGTTCGGGGGCCGTCTGCGGTTGCCCCCTCATCGTCCGGAGTATGCCGAATCGTGGTCGGGGTGAAGCGAGAGAATGCGCAGCCAGGAGCCGTCCCGGCAGGCTACGGCCCGGAACCCCCGATCGACGCGCAGACTGTAAAGCTTCGAGCCATGGGGTCCGGACCGCGAGAGGATCTGCTCCCACTTGAGGCCGCCGTCCCGATGAACCTGATTCCAGGTCATGCCGGAAAGCTTGCGCAAGGTGCGCAACACGGCCCACTGACGATCCTTGGGCAACCCGAAGAGCTGCCGTTGAAACACGGGGCCCTTCAGGTCGAGCCGTACGGGTTCCTCGGCTGCGGTCACGACTCGACCGCTGTAGCCAGGTCGTCCAGGTCGGTGGGCTCCGACGGATGCTCCTCGGCCCAGCGCACGGCCTCGTCGAGGGCATCCCGAGCCTCCTCTGTGTGGAGCCATCGCTCGTTGTCCGGGATGAACTCTCCGAGCTTCACGATCCAGACGCCGGGTTCGACCTGATCCACCAATACGTGGCGGCCCGCGTACTGCTTGCCAAGGGCGATCTGCCCGCTGCTACCCACCGTCTTCAACGCCGGCACAGGCACCTCCTCGTTTTGTGCAGCACAACGGCATGATTCAACCTAGCCCCGACGCGCCCCTCAGGTCAAGGCATAAGGGGTCCTGCCGCCGCGCGATCGAACCGTCCTGACGACGACACCAGACCAAAGTGTCGGGCCCTTTGCCGGTCAGCCCAAGGGGGAGAGATCAGGAAACACCAGGCGGGAGTTTCCATTCATACCGATGCGACAACCTCCTGGGGCCGCCACAATGCTCGTGTACACCGGCGTACCGGCCGAGGACCGACGTTCAGCGCTTCCCCCCCAACAGGCCTCCCAGCACCCCCCGTATGATCGCCCGCCCCACCTGGCTGCCGACCGCGCGGGCGGCGGACTTGGCGAACGCCTCGCCGGCGCTCTCCCGGGAGCGGCCGCCTCCGGGTGCTTTCCCGGGCTCCGGTCTTCCTCGGGCGCCGCGGGCCGCTCTCGGCTCGGGGGCGCCGGCCTGCTTTGCCGCCTCCTCCGCGCGGGCCTTGAGCATCTCGTAGGCGGACTCGCGGTCGACGGCCCGGTCATAGGCGCCGGCGACCAGAGACGTCTGCATCAGGCGGTGGCGCTGGGCGTCCGAGATGGGGCCGATCCGGCCCTGGGGCGGCACGATGTAGGCCCGCTCCACCACCCCGGGCCGGCCCTTCTCGTCGAGGAACGACACCAGCGCCTCGCCCACGCCGAGCTCGGTGATGGCGGCGGCCTCGTCCAGGTTCGGGTTGTCGCGCATGGTCTCGGCGGCCGCCTTGACGGCCTTCTGGTCCCGTGCCGAGAACGCCCGCAGCGCGTGCTGCACCCGGTTGCCGAGCTGTGAAAGGACCTTGTCGGGCACGTCCGCGGGGTTCTGGGTGATGAAGTACACGCCCACCCCCTTGGAGCGGATGAGCCGCACCACTTGCTCCACCTTCTGCACCAGGGCGCCCGGGGCATCGGAGAAGAGCAGGTGGGCCTCGTCGAAGAAGAAGACCAGCTTCGGTTTGTCGAGGTCGCCGGCCTCGGGGAGGTTCTCGTACAGCTCCGAGAGCAGCCACAGGAGCAGGGTCGCGTACACCTTCGGCGACTGCATGAGCCGATCCGCCGAAAGGATGTTGATGACGCCTCGGCCGCGGTCGGTCTGCAGGAGGTCGGCCACGTGCAGCATGGGCTCACCGAAGATCATCTCCCCGCCCTGGGACTCCAGGGCGAGAAGCCCGCGCTGGATGGCGCCGACGGAGGCGGGCGACACCGTGCCGTACGTGGTGGTGAGTTGCCGGGCGTTGTCGCCGACGAAGCCGAGCATGGCCCGCAGGTCCTTCAGGTCCAGGAGCAGGAGGCCGTTGTCGTCGGCCACCTTGAACACCAGGTTCAGCACCCCGCTCTGGGTCTCGTTCAGGTGCAGCATCCGACCCAGCAAGAGCGGTCCCATGTCGGAGATGGTGGCGCGCACAGGGTGGCCGCCGGCGCCGAAGGGGTCCCAGAACGTCACGGGATACCCCTGGTGGGCGAAGCCCTCGAGCCGGAGCGCCTCGACCCGCTCGGCCACCTTGGCGTTGTCGCCGCCCGGTTGCGACACCCCCGAGAGGTCGCCCTTCACGTCGGACAAGAAGCACGGAACCCCGATGTCGGAGAAGTGCTCGGCCAACGTCTGCAGGGTGACCGTCTTGCCGGTGCCGGTGGCGCCGGTGACGAGACCGTGACGGTTGGCCATCCGGGGAAGTAGGAAGAGATCGGTGGAGGCGTTCCGGGCGATGAGCAGCGGCTCGGGCATGGCGATCCTGCGCGGCGAGAGGGGCATGTCAGGGGGTGAGGAGGATCTCCTTCAGGTGTCGCTCGAAGAACTCCGTCAACCCCGTGCGGTTCAGGTGGTCGGTGTCAAAGTAGAAGCGCGGCTCGTCCATCGTCAGGGAAAAGTCGTGGAAGTCGGCGCCGCCGGCCGCGAGAAGCTTCCTGACCGCCTGGTCGAAGACCTCTTCCTCCGGGAGGCGGGTGTGGAAGCGCTTGGGCACCGGCATCTTGACGGCCACCACGTGGGCGCCCCTGGTCCTGGCCAGGGTGAGGAGGGCCGTGAACTCCCGCAGGTACCGCTCGCGAGCTGCGGCGTCCGGCGGGCTCGGGTAAAGATAACTGATTCTCTTGCGGTCGGACACGGCCGACGGGCGGTGGGTCCGGTCGAACTGTTTCTCCCCTTCCCAGATGTCCGGCTGGAAGCGCCCCCGGTTGTTGATCTTGGAGAAGCCCGTCACGTAGTCGAGCACGGCGAGGGCCGACACGCCGTGGCGCCGGCTGTACTCCAGCAAGTGTCGGGCCAGGGACGGCTCGAAGGGGGTGCGCCGGAGCAGGCCGGCGTCGGCGAAGCGGTCCTCGTTCCACGCGCGAGACGAGAAGGCGAAGGAGTTCAGGACGTAGAGGACGTTCCCGGTTCGGCGCCCGCGCAGGAAGTGCTCCAGGACGAACCGGGTGTAGAGCGGTCCCGTGCCGGGTGCCGCGAGGTTCAGGATGCGTAGGTCCGTTGCGGCCTCCATGTGGGCGTTGAAATCGTCGAAGTCGAGCGGCATTGCGTGGGAGGCGCCGAGGATGACCCAGTCGAGGGATCGGTCCTCTGTGGTGGCCATCTTGAAGAAGGGGTTGGTGCGCCCGGTGCGGTAGACGAGCCGCTCCGCCGTCCAGTACAGGCCGCCGTAGAGCAGCACGCCGATGGCGGTGAAGAGCACAGCCGCTTTGCCGAGAGCTCTCATGGGCGTTTGGCGTCCCCCACTGCGGGCTCCCCGGGGCGCCCGCCGGTCAAAACTGCATGTAGATGAACTCCTTGGCCTGCCAGCGGCCGAGGATGAGCAGCGAGAACAGGACCAAGTAGTACACGCCCCACCGCAGAGCAACGGGCGCGGCGGAGAGCCTTTGGAAGATGGAGCGCCGCTCGTCCAGCACCTCGATGACGAGAAGGAGGGCGATGAGGCCGAAGGCCAGATAGTGGTCGACGCTGTAAGGGTAGCGCGTCACGAGCCCGGCGATCTGTCCCAGGCTGGTACCGATCCGCTTCAGGACGAGAAGCGCGTCGCCCACCGAAGAGGCCCGGAAGAAGACCCAGGCGATCGCGATCAGGTGGAAGGTCAGGACCGCCCGCAGCACCCGCAGGGCCGTGCTGGCGCGCACCCGGGGCATCCGCTCTCCCAGCCCCCGCCAGACCGGGGCGGTCCCGACGCCGACCCACTGGTAGAGGCCGTTGAGCGCCCCCCAAACGAGAAAAGTCCAGCCCACCCCGTAGCCCAGGCCGGCGTGCCACAGCCCGCTCACGGTGAAGACAGCCATGATGTTCAGGTACCGGCGCATCGGCCCGGCTTTGCTGCCTCCCAGGGGTATGAACAGGTAGTCCCGGAACCAGTGCCCCAGGGAGATGTGCCACCGGCTTCCCCAGAACTCCGCGGTGCTCACCGAAAGGTACGGGCGGCGGAAGTTCTCCATCAGGCGGATGCCGAACAGGAGCGACACCCCGACGGCGATGTCGGTGTATCCCGAAAAGTCGCAGTAGATCTGAAAGGCGAAGAAATAGACGCTGAGCAGTAGCTCCATCGGTGGCGCGTATGCGGCGATGGTGAAGCTCCGGTCGACCACCGGGGCTAGGTTGTCGGCGATGACCACTTTCTTGAACAGCCCCCACCCGATGAGCTGCAGGCCCAGGACGGCCATCTCGGGGTTCGCGCGCAGGCCGGACCAGACCTGGGGCAGGAAGGTCGTGGCCCGCTCGATCGGGCCGGCGAAGATCTTCGGGAAGTAGGCCACGTAGAGAGCCGTGTGGCCCCACGTTCGCTCGGCGGGCAGCCGGCCCGCCCGAGCGTCCACGAGGTAGCTGGCCGCTGCGAAGGCGTAGAAGGAGTACCCCGCCGGCGCCGTCACGCCGATGCGGGGCAGGAGGCCGGCGGGCTCCAGGCCCAGCAATGGCCCCGCCCAGCCCTCGAGCTCCGCGGCGAGGAAGTCGTAGAACTTGAAGGCGAACAGGGAGCCGAGCACGAGGACGAGCCCGCCGGCGAGGATCAGATCGGCGAGGCGGCGTCCGCGGGCGCGGTCGAGGCCCCGCCCGCAGCCGAGAACCGCGAGCGTCATGGCCCCCAGGTACAGGAGGTTGGCCGGCTGCCAGAGGCCGTAGAAGACGGCGCTGGCCAGGAGCAGCCACAGCCAGCGGTGGCGGGCCGGCACGGCGGCGAACCCCACCAGCGCCAGGGGCAGGAAGACGAAGAAGCCGAACGACGTGAAGAGCATGGCCGGCTCCCCTGCAGCGTTCGGGTCTCGGACGGCGGCTCCCCGGGGCCCTGCGCGCGCGTCAGTACGAGGCCCCGCCGGCGCGAAGGTCCTCGGGGATCAGGTCGATCGGGATCCCGGCGTTGAGGACCAGGTAGCGGGCCAGCGCCTCGCGCTCCTTCGCCGAGAGCTTGATCTCGATGTGGCTCGGCTTGTTCATCGTGCCGAGCCAGTGCTCCACGGTCCGGTCCTGGGTGACGGTGACCGTGATGATGTGGCAGGACTGGCAGTACTCCAGCGCCAGGTCGCGCCCGTCCCGGGGAAGGACCTTCGGCCAGTTCGCCCTGGCCGGATCCGCGGGCACCCGGTCCGGCGGGAGGGGCATGTTCACGGCGAGGTAGTCCGCGAGGGTCGCCAGCTCCTCGTCGGCGAGGCCCTGCAATCCGCTCAGGGCCGCCGTGCGGTCCTTCAGGTAGCCGAGCCACTTCTCGGCGGAGCGTTGCCCCGTGAGGAGGGCGCGCACCTCGTCCGCCGGCGGCTTGGCCGCCAGCACCTCGGCAAGGAGCGAACGGCCGCCGAGAGGGATGAAGTCGAAGATCGGGTCGAACTCTGCCCGGGCGGGCCCGCCCAGCGCCACCGCGGCGAGGGCCAGCGCGCCGATCACGCCCAGTCCTTTGCACCTCATGGTGTCAAACCTCCCCGGAAGGCCTCACGACGCCCGCCCGAGGGCGGCTCCCGCCGCGGGGCTGTCAGAAACGCAGGTCCGGCGGCACGTCCTCCATCTTCATGGGCATGTTGATCGCCGAGTAGCGGGAGAACTCCTCGCGCTCCTGCGGCGTCATCTTCATCTCCCGGTGAAAGGGCGATTCGAACATGTTCATCCACGCCTGCACCCCGCGGTCCTGGGTCAGGTGGCTCGTGAAGAGGGAGTGGCAGAACTGGCACTCGTGCCAGGCCAGTTCCCGGCCGTCGCGCGGAAGCGCGGCGTAGAGGGCCCCCGGGTCCCCCCGTTTGGCGGCGACCGCCCCGGGATCCCGCACCGGCAGGTTCACCTCGAGGTATACCGCCAGTGTCTGCCGCTCGCGGACGCTCAGGCCCTCGGCCCACGGGGCCAGGAGCTCCCGCCACTCGTCCTCCGTTCGTCGGGCGGAGAGCATCTCCTCGAAGCTCAGCCCGGCTCCGGCGCCGGAGAGGACCTCGAGCAACAGCGCCTTGCCCCCCTTGGGCATGAAGGCGTAGTCGAGCTGGGCCGCGGCCGGCCCAGGGGCCATCCCCAGCAGGAGGGCCGCGAACGCTGCGGCGATCGGCCAACCCCGCCCGGGCCTCACGACGACCCTCGGCGGCGGGCCCGGTCCTCGAAGGAGAACACCGGGACGCGCAGCTCCCTGCGGGCCTGCTCGGGCGGGAAACCGTCCCCTTGGAGCAGGTCGAGCACCACCACGGTGCCGTCGTCGTAGAACTGCTCGTGGCACGCATCGCACACGAGCGCCGGGACGTCTTCCACGACCACCAGGCGGTCGCCGTGCCAGAAGGCCGACCGGACCGTGGTGCTGCAAACCTGCTCGCTGCCGCAGTTGCCGCACCGCGGGACGGGGGCTTCCGGCGGCGCCATCGCGCCGGGACGAGCACTGCGCGTTTCCATGGGGGGTGCCCTCCGTGGGTGGGCTCCGGGAGGTGCCGCCGCTCGCCCGCGGCGGCACCCGAGCACTCTCAGCCGATGAGCTTCTTCGCGGCCGCCACGATGTGGCCGGCGTTCGGCCGCATCCACAGGAACATCTCCGGCGAGGCGGGCGGGGGAGCGTCCGGGAATGCGACGCGCTTGAAGCGGGCCCCGTCCACGTTCTCCGCTACGCGGGCGATCACTTCCGCCGCCGGGCCGAGGGTGTAGTAGGACTGGTCCACGGCAAGAAGGCGCCTGGTCTTGCGGACGGAAGCCACGAGGGTCTCGGTGTCCATGGGCTTGAGGGAGCGCAGGTCGATCGTCTCGACCTTCACCCCCTGCTTCTGGAGTTCGTCGGTGGCCTTGAGCACCTCGGGCATCCCGCCGCCGGAGCCCACGATCGTCACGTCGCTCCCCTCCGAGCGGACGGCGGCCTTGTCCAGGGGCGTGGTGTACTGCTCGTCGGGCACTTCCTCGATCATGTCCCGCAGGCCGGCGGCATAGAGGAACGCCACCGGGTCGGGGTCCCGCAGGGCGGACACCATCATCCCCTTGGCGTCGGTGGGGTTGGAGGGGATCACCGTCTTGAGGCCGGGGATGTGGGCGTAGTAGGTGTCGATCTCGTAGTCGGAGTGCTGGCCGGCGAAGCCTGGGGTCTGCCCGGTCATCTCCAGCACGAAGACCACGGGCATCTCGGCCATGCCGCCGGTCATGTGGTGCAGCTTGCCGGCGTGGTTCTGCAGGATCTGGAAGCACATCGCGTTGCCCTGGTAGGGGATGTAGGTGGCGGCCCGGGAGCCGGCCAGCCCGGCGCCCAGGACGCAGGCGGCCATCCACATCTCGTCGATGCCGGTGTTGACCACCCGCTTGCGGCCGAACTCCCTTTCCAGGTTGATGACCGGCTTCCCCGGCGTCGACGCCACGGGGGGCGTGAGCTCGAAGATCCAGATCATGTTCGGGTCTCTCTGCATCTCGTACTGGACGGCCTCGAGGACCGAGTACATGAAGCTCTTGCGTGCCATCTTCGTCCTCCCTCCCGCTTGCCGGGTGAGGGGTTGTTGCGCGCGTTTCTGCCGCCCCGGTCCGATTGCTCAGCCGAACTGGCGGGGCAGGACGGTGCCCTCGATGAAGACGTGCCGGAGCCCGTCCTCGGGCTTGCCGAGGGGCTGCTTGTCGGCCCAGGCGAAGGCGTCGACCATCTCCTTCTTGGCGGCGGCCTCAATCGCGTCGGCTCTCGCGCGGTCCATCACCCCCCAACTGATGAGGGTGTTCCGGGAGATGTCCACCGGGTCCCGGGCCATCCAGGCGCGCACCTCGCGCTCCGGCCGGAAGGACGTGATCGCCAGCGGGTCGTACCCGAAGGCGCCGAGCTCGCCGGGTTTGGCGCCGGGGGCGCCCCAGTGGTTGTAGTAGCGGTAGGTCTTGGCCTCGATGAGGGTCGGCCCCTCACCGGCGCGCGCCCGGTCCACGGCCTGCTTGGCCACGTTGTACACCTGGATGACGTCCTGTCCGTCCACCACCACCCCGGGGATCCCATAGGTCTTGGCGGCGATGGCGATGTCCTTCATGGGGCAGGAGTAGGAGTAGTGGGCGTACTGATGGTACAGGTTGTTCTCCAGCACGTAGATGAACGGAAGCTTCAATAGGGCGGCGTTGTTCAGCGCGCTGTGGAAGTGGGGGGTGGCGTACGTCCCGTCGCCGCCGTAGTTGACGACGACTTGCTTGCTACCCCGGGCGCGGATCGCGAACGCGGACCCCGTGGCGATCACGTACCCGGGTCCGATCATGCCGTCGGCCCCCATGAAGCCGACCGCCTTGTCGGCGATATGCATCTCGCCCGCGTAGCCCTTGTTGAGGCCCGTGGCCCGAAACTCGTACTCGGCGGCCATCTTCTTCACGTCCACGCCCTTGGCGATGGCGTGGCCGGAGGGCCGGTGGGTGCTGTAGACCAGGTCGGCCTCCATGACCCCGCCGGTGTTGTTCAGGGCGGCGGAAACGCCGGTGGCCACCGCCTCTTGGCCGACGTAGAAGTGGTTGTACCCGCGGTATCCGGGCTCGGTGAGCATCTTGTCCACGCAGGTGCGCTCGAACCAGCGGATGCGCTGGATCGTCGTGTAGAGGTGGATCAACTGCTCGTTCGAGAGATCCTTGGCCCAGAAGCCGATCTCGCCGTTGGCCCACGAGAGCTTGCTTCCGAGCGAAATCGCCGCGCCGGCCCCCGCGATTGCCGCGAGGAAGCCGCGCCGGCTGGTGGGAGGGATCCAGTCGCTGTCGTCGCGGTCCTGGGTCTTCGGTGGGCTGCTGGTGTTCTCTGTCATGACGTTCCTCCGGAGCAAACCGGCCCCCACGGGGATCCGGGGTCTGGAGAGATTCTTTCCAGGGGTGTGTACCGGGTCTGCTTGCGACGCATAAGCGCATCCAACGCGGTAAGCTCATCTCGCGACCCGAAAGCGCGGCACCCTCCGGCGGGCCGCTGCTGGCGCAAGAAATCACATGGACGTCTGGTGCTCCGCCCCCGCGGCGGAGAGCGTGGTTCAGATCGAATGCCCGCCGGGGGCAGGAAATCAGGAACAGCCGGGGGCGAGGGATCGTGTCGGATCTCGTTGGCGGGAGGCCTCAAGCGGTAATTGCACCCCTCGAGGCCCTGGTATGGGCAATTTTCGCAGCCACCCTCTCATGGCTCCCTCCGCGAAGGCAGGGGAGAGGTACGTCGCGCCGGCGTGCTGAGGAAACCACACCGGGAGCCGCCCACTTCTCTGGGGCACCGCCCGTCGAGGTGCCTGTCGACCTGCCGGGGGACCGCTCGGGGGCCCTGAAAGAAACCCTAGTCGAGATTCCCCCGTTGTCAAGTCCTAGGCCGCCGACAGGCGGGGAACGGGAGGCTGGATTTCCGTGGGGCCGGGGGTTTCGGCGGGAGCCCGGTGGAGTCCTTGGGGCGCGTGTGCTAGGTTTGCTGCGCCTCGGGGCCGTTCGAGGTTTCAAGCCTCCGGGTGACCCGGGCGGGACAGCGCACGGCCGCCCCCGGAGGGATGCCCGGGCCTGGTAGCGGGTCGGGAGGTGCTCGATGGCGGAACCGCTGGATTTCCTCCACAAGCCCGAGTTCCCGAGGTCTAGCCGGTACGATCCGCTTGGGTGCTCGAGAACCAGATGGGGCCGAACGCGCTGTGGATGACCGAGTGGCTTGCCGGGGCCATGGAGCTGCGGCCCGGGGCGCGGGTGCTGGACCTGGGGTGCGGGCGGGCGATGAGCAGCGGCTCGGGCATGGCGATCCTGCGCGGCGGAGAGTGGCGGTGCCGTTCCTGCGGACCCGCGAGAACGTGCGTAGCACGGCGCGAAGAAAGGTCAAGGGCCGGCGAAGGTTGGTAGAGGCGGGCAAGGGGCGCTCCATCGAACGCCGCCGGGCAGGAAGGCACGCAAGCCGCCAGCGGCCCGGCCCCCATGGGGGTGCCCGGGTGAGCCGTGGAACGATCTCCTGCTAACCCACGGTGATCCGGGTGCGAGCGCGCCCCAGAAGGGCCCCGCTGATCCAGTCGCGGAACTCCACGCCCACCTCCCACTCTCCGGCGGGGGCATTGGGGATGAGCACGTCCCAACGCTGGGCAGTGGTCAGCTCGAACCGGTGGTCCAGCTCGCTCAGGGGGAAGGGCTGGGAGTAGCTCCGGTGTCCCGAGCCGCCCAGGGCCTTGCCGTCCACGGCGATGACCTCGGCGGCGAGGGAGGATGGAAAGACGAAGCGGGCCCGGGTGTAGGCGGCGTTGAGAATGCGCAGGAGGATCGTGTCTCCCGGACGGGCGGAGACCGCAACTCTTGGATGGGTGATCAGGGGGTCGTCCTGGCCGGCCATGACCCCGGAGATGAGGAAGCGGTCGGGCTCGAAGCGGTGCAGGTGCGGGTGCTCCGTCGGGTCGGGGTCCCAGGGCAGGAAGGGGCAGAGCAGGCCCGCGCCGTGGCCGTGAATGAGCACCCCGTCGTCTTCCCGGTCGTCGTGCCAGCGGCGGTCGATGTCGTCGATCACCCAAAGCCCCTCGACGTCGTAATGGACCAGGTCTTTCCGGCGGGCCGCGAACCCGGGCCCGCCGTCGGCGAACGGGGCGCCCGCCACGGGGGGGTCGATGATGAGCAGCCCGTACATCCCCATCTCGAAGTGCAGCACCGTGTTGCGGTGGCAGTGGTAGAGGTAGGTCCCCGGCTCGGGGGCCAGCCACTGGTAGATGTAGCCGTCCCCTTCCAGCTCGAAGGTGGTGTGGCCCACCCCGTCGTTCACCGGGGTCATGCCGATGCCGTGGGAGTGGATGGTGTGGGGCCCGTGCCCGGGTCGATGGTACACGTGCACGACCTCCCCCTGGACCGCACGGATCGTAGGGCTGGGGAACCCGAGCTCGTCGGCCCCGAGGGGGTCGGTGAAGCCCCAGATCGCGATCTCCTCCGTGGCTCCGTCCGCCGCGTTCACCGGCAGTGCGAGGTCGCGCCGGTCGAATTCCCGTATGAAAAGCCGGTCCGGCTCCACCCGGTCGGGCGTCCGCAGCACCCTCACGGAGCGGTACCCCGGGGCCAGCACCCCCTCATCGATGTCGTGCTGCAGCCGTTCCTTGAACTCGGCGCTGAAGAGGTTCGTGACATCGGGATCGGCCAGGATGTCCGTCGACTGCAGCACGTCGCAGGCGAAGCCGCGAAAGGAGGGTGTGTCCTCGACGTCGGCGGCAGCCGGGAGGCCGGCGTCGCGAGGAATGGTCACGGGCGCCATGATCTGTCCTCCATTTTAGGGGCTATTCCTGAAGCGGATGCGCGGGCTCGAATGCCTTCATCCCCCGGCCTTGGGGGCAAGGGGCCTGCTGTGTCAGCGCAGCTGCAACGGGACCGTGCGGGTCGCGCGCACCACGTCGCCCTCGTGGAACATTACCGTGGCAGTGCGGCTGGAGAGAAACGGCAGGGCTCGGCCCTGGACGCGCCATCGGCCGTCCGCGCCCACGGGAAACTCCGCGAGGGCCGGCGCGCTACCGTCGCCGGGGTGCAGGTCGAGGACGATCCCCGCCGTCGAGCAGCGGCCCTCCAGGAGCAGGCGGCCGGAGCGAACCCGGATCTCGGCCCGGTCCACGAGGATCACCGCGTCGTCCGGGGTCACGTCGCCGTCGATCTGCCAGTGGGTCACGGCCCCCTGGGGGTAGTTGCCGCCGGCCGCGGTCTGCGACATCTCCGTGTGGCAGTGCATCGTGTACTGCAGGGGGAAAAGCTCGTCCACCGGCGGCCACACGGGGATCTCCGGGGGGCGGATGAAGGGGAGCAGCAGATCCTTTCGGTCCAGTGGGGCCAGCGTCCAGGTGTCGACCCACCACAGGTTGTCGCGTACCGTCCCATTTTCCGCGAGCAGGTAGTAGTGGTTGCCGTGCGGGTGCAGCGAGTGGGTGGCCAGGCCCGCGTTGACGGTTCGGATGAGGGCGGGCTGGCCGACGTTGCCAAATGGCGCGATGTCGCGCTGCAGGTCGTAATCTGCCAAGGGCCCGGTGTAGGCATGCTCGTCGTCGTCCGGATGGTGGCCGGCCGCGAAGTAACCGCTCTTGCCGTTCAGCGTGAAGTAGCGCGGCAGGTAGCCCTGCTGGTACTCGGAGGCCGACAGGAAGGGGACCGATCCGGGCCGCTCGGGGTCCAGCAGGGCGTTCTTGTCCGGATCGACGGTATGGAAGAGCCAGATCCATGTCCTGTCGGGATCCCAGGGGTGCCCCGGAAAGTGGTTCGTGCCGCGTCCGGAAGACCAGCCGGGGCTCCCGAGATCGTCGAACAGGCGCTGGACGTTGGGAGTCGGCCGGCTGTAGGGGGTATCGCTGCCCACGGCGGAAGGTGTGACCAGCAACACCCCGTGCAGACCCATGACCCTGTTGACTGGCGCGTTGAACGGGTCAAAGTAGAGGTATGTCCCGGCCTCCGGGGCGGTGAACTCCACGGGCACCGTCGCCCCGTGGGGGATGGGGCCACTGTCCACAACGCCCGGCACGGCAAAGCCGTGGTCGCCCCCGTTCGGAATCTCGTTTCGGACCTCCAGGCGGATCCTCTCCCCTCCGTCGCGAGAAGCAGCGGTCCCGGAATCCGCGGCCCGGCCGGACCGTCGAAGGCCCAGGAGTAGACGAGGGTGCCGTCGACCATCTCGGCATTGGCTTCGATCAGTGTGAGAGGGAGCGCCCCGGATGGAGAGGCGGCATGCGCTCGGCCCGTTCGGAGAAAGCTCGGGAGACTCACAGTCCCGAAGGTCACAGCGGCCAGGCCGCAGGACCCGAAACGAAGGAATTCCCGTCTCTTCACGATGGCTCTCCTCCCAAGGGATTCAAGACACGGCCTTCACAGCTCTACCCCGAGGGTGGTGAGTCTCCGGGCTTCCTTGCGGACCCCCGAGCTCCCCCGGCGCAACAGGAAATGCCGCAGTCGCAGGGAAAACTTGATGCCATCGAAACTATAGGCTACTCAGACGGCAGGTCGAGCGCCGTTCCTGCCCAGGGGTACGGTCTCCCCCACCGACCCCACCGCCCCGCTGACCCCCTCGGCTGCCTCCTCCGTACCCGGTCAGGTGCGTAGCGCCATCGACACGGCGCGCCGGGAATGCGCCGCCGAGAAGAAAGGCGCATAATTCGCTATAGTGTACCGGCCCTCCCGACTCGGAAGTCCGCGCTGAAGGGGGCAGCAAGAGCTTTTTCGGGAGCTTCGGGGTTTTCTGAGGGCGCGAGGAACCATCGTGTTCTCGCGCAAAGCCGCAGAGGCGCAGGGAAAGACGAATTCCTCCGCGTCGCAGCGCCTCTGCGCGAGATCGTTCTTGCTCTTGCTTGACCCACTGAGTTTCCGGAAGGGCTCTTTTTCGAGGAGACCCCGATGCTGCCGACGTTCCCGTGGTCCATGTCCTCCCGGTCTGTTCTCCGCGTGATCTGTCTCGCATCTTTCCTCCTGTTGGGGATGACCCGAATGCCGGCGGTCTCCGCCGCCGACCCGAGCTACGCGGACGTCGCTCCGGTCCTGAACCAGCGGTGCGTGATCTGTCATTCCGGGGAAGCAGCTCCACTCGGCCTTCGGCTCGACGGCTATGAGGCCCTGCGGGAGGGGAGCGTCAACGGGGCGGTCGTCGAGCCGGGCGACCCTGCGGCCAGCGAGCTCATCCGCCGAGTCAAGGGCACTGCTCGGCCGCGCATGCCGATGACCGGCCCCCCGTTTCTGTCCGAGGACGAGATCGCCCTGCTGGAGCGTTGGGTGGAGAAGGGCGCGGAGGGCCCTGCCGCTGCGGCGCCCTCGGTGCCCGTGGTCCCGCAGCCCGTGGGACCGGGCGGGTTGGTGACCTATCGAGAGGTGGAGCCGATCCTCTTGGCGCAGTGCGCCCGGTGCCACGCGGCCGACGGCATCATGGGCCCTGCACCGGAGGGGTATCGGTTGACTTCCTACGAGGAGACGCTCGCAACCCGGGACCGGGCGCGGGTGGTTCCCGGCCACCCTGAGGCGAGCGAGTTCCTCCGGCGCATCCGGGGTCAGGCACGCCCGCGCATGCCGCTGGACGGCCCTCCCTACCTGGACGAGGCGGAGACCCGCCTGGTGGAGGAATGGATCGCCCAGGGGGCTCCCGACGAACACGGGACGCCCGCCAGAGTCCCGGCAGGGGCGTCCGTGCGCCTGCACGGAACCCTCGACCCCGGCCGGCAGCTCGACGGCCTGCCCCTGGTCATCGGCCCCCGCACGCGGTTCGACGACAGCCCCGGGCCCGGCGACTACGTCCAGGTTCGCGGCACACTGGACGAAGCCGGCAACGTCCACGTCGAACGCGTGAGACGGCGCTGACGCCGAATCCGGTTGGGGGGCCGCCCGGGTTGATCGGGTTCGCCCGGTCGCACACCTCCTGCCGTGTGGTCCGCTGCATCGTGACAATTCAGCCGTGGTCGAGGGTCTGAATCCGGTCAAGACCTGGACAGACTATCGCTGGTTCCACACCCCGGCGTCGTCCTGCACCCACCAGCCGGCCTGGGCTTTGTCGCGCCACTCCCGGGCAAATATCTCCTGGATCTGACCCACCTGCTGGGGCTCGATGTTCAGGGCTCGGGCGACCTCCGCGTAGAGCTGGCGTCGGGCTGTGTTGTCCGCCTCCACCAAGCGCTTCAGGCTCGCCACCTCGGACAGCCCGAGGCCGGCGGTGTCGCGCACCTGCAGGTACCCTTCGCGGTCGATGCCGATCTGCCCCTGTGCGTAGTGTGGGGCGAGCTGGCCGTGGCGCTGGGCGATCTGGTCCTTCAGTGCCCGGATGGCGGCGTTGCTGACGGTCGCGGCCTCCTGGGCGTGGGCCTCCCGGGGTCCGAGCCACGCCGGCCATCCGCCGGTGCCCGGGGAGGGGTCGCGGAAGGTCTGGGGTCTCTCCCCCTTTTCCTGGTAGACCTCCTCCACGATCTGCTTCGCGGCTTCTTCCACCTTGGCCGCCGGGAAGTAAATGTTCACCGTCACGCAGGCGGCCAAGAAGGCCGCGACGGTCAAGGGGGCCAGGGGGGGGAGGTTCGGGGGCCACAGCTTCCGAAGGGATCCCATGGGGTCTCCTCTCTCGGCCCGCTCAGGGCCGGGTTTCGGGTCCGATGTTCTCCTGGGTCAGTCTCGTCAGCCTCCGGACCATGTCCGAGAAGCGGATCCGATTGTCCGGGTTCTGGTTGATCACATTGATGCCCCCGAGGAACGGCCGCTTCACCAGGTATTCTACCCCATGCTCCCGGATGAGGCCTCGCACCGTGAACACGTCGTTCTCGAGACCGCACTCGAAGCCGATCCGGTCATAGGGGAACTGACGGAACAGGCTGGTCATGAACGAGACGCCGGCCCCCCCGATGGCGGACCCGGTGCTGAGGAGCGAGATCGTATTGACTGCCTTGAGGCTCACCTGCTGATCCACCCCCTTGGCCGGCTGCGACTCCGCCCGGAGGTGGAAGGCCACGGGCTGGCCGTAGGCCACGCGCAGACCGGTGAGCGAGGCCGAGAGCCGACCGGTGACCTGCCCCACGTCGAGGGCCCGGCTGAGTTGCGCCAGGTCCATGCCGATCGCCTCGAAGTCGCCGGCGATCTCACGGCCCGCCGCGAAGGGGTGCCGAACCGCGAGGTTGCGGGCCTGGAGCCGGCCGCCGAACAGCTCGCCCGTGAGTGTCCCGGCCGCGGCGAGCTCGCGAGCATCGACCGTGACGGGGTCGAGGGCGCCCCGAAGGCTCCCCTCCGCGGTCAACCTCTCCAAGGCCGTCCGGCCTAGGTCCAGCTCCTCCACGTCCGCCGCAAAGGTCGCGCGGAAGTCCGGGGAGAGGGGTTCCTCCAGCACGATTCGGCTCACGACGAGGTGCCCCCCGAGGAGGGGGAATTCCAGCGTGCCGCCGAGATAGAGGCGGTTGGGCACGAGGGCCACCGGAAGGTCCAGCGGTCCCAGCTCTGCTCCGGCTAGTGCCAGGCTCTCTGCACGGAGGCGCCCCCAGCCGGCCCCTGCGGGGGGGGCGGCGGATCCCCGGGTGCGGCTCAGGGCATAGGAGAGGGGAAGGTCGAGGTCGAGCCCGGACACCATCGCGGGTTCGCCTTCGGCCGTCAGCCCGGCAGAGCGCACCTCGAGGCGGCCCCGAAGGTCCGCGTCCCGGTCCAACCCCTCGAACTCGAGCTCCAGTCTGCCGATTCCCCCGGCCTGCAGGACGCCGAGATCGGGGCGTGAGGCGGCGAGCGGCTCCCTCACGAACGTTTGGAACAGGGGCCCCAGGGCGGCCTCGTCCACCACGAGACGGCCCCGGTGGCGCCAGCGGTCCTCCTCGCGGCGCAGGTCGCCGGTGACGCGCAGGCTGGCGAACCCCTGGAGTCGGCTTGAGGCTGCAGCGTTCTCTAGGGCGCCGCTCCTGGGCGAGCCGCTGAGGCGGACGTCGAGGGGCGAGCGGGAGAGGTCCAGGTACACGGTGCCCCATAGGGCTTCGCCCCGACCGAGGCTCAGCTCACCCATGAGCTGTGGAGCGGCGGGGCTAGGCCCGGTTCGCGACTCCAGTGCCAGGCTCCCCTCGAGTCCCTGAGCCAGGAGCTCGCCGTCCGGAGAGCTGAACCCCGCCCCCAGGAGCCGGAGCTCCGCCGCCACCCGCTCTCCGCCCTCGGCGGGATCCACCCGGGCGGTGACGGCGGCCGAGCCCTCGGCGTGCCAGGCCTGCCCCGGGAGGTCCGCCGCCGCCCACAGGAGGTCTGAGAGGGGACCCAGCGGAAAGGAGTCCCCGGTGAGGCGGGCGGTCCGGACTCCGGCGTCCAGGGTTGCCTCTCCCTCTATACGGCCCAGAGCCCCCGACTCGATCCGAAAGGCGTCGATGCGAACCGCAGCCCCGTCGAGAGCCATGTTGCCCTGGGCGCTGAGGTTTCCCAGGGGCAGGGTTCGGCCGTCCCACAGCACCTGGCCGGAGCCTACGGAGAGGGAGGCCCCCCGGGAGCGGAGCGCCGAGACCGAGCCCGATAGCGGCAGGGCGAGGTGCACGGACCGCACCGCCAGTGGCGGGCGTGCCAGGTCGGCCACGGCCTCCAAACGACCCTCCAGGGCGGTCTCGGCCCACGTCTCCGCGGTCGGTCCGCGCAGGGGCGCCGTGACCCGCAGGGTGCCTCCCAGGCGGGCCTCGAGCCCCCGGCTCGGCCAGGAAAGGACGATCTCTTCGGGCCGTGCGTCCAGGGCCAGAGAGAGGCCGTCCCGGCTGGCAGAACCCTCGAGCCGGAGGAGCAGCTCGCCCCCCGCGTCGAGGTCCCGGAGGTCGGCGGGAAGGAGCGGCGACAGACCCGCCTTCAGGAGGCCGACGTCCAAGAGGGTGGCATCCATGCGGCCGGACAGCCGGGCCAGGGTCGGGCCCGAGACGCTTCCGCGGCCCTGAAGCAGGTCGCCGACATCGAGCCGGCTGAGCTCGACGCGCGGGTCCGAGCCGTCTAGCCCGACCCCGCCCGCCAGGGACGCGCGGCCCGTGCCGAGCTCCCACGCCTCCCCGGACGTCCAGCGGAGGCGGGCGCCGGAGAGCTCCAGCTCCAGCGCTCCCACTTCCATGCGTTTCGGGCTCAGCGCAAGGTCGGCGTTCGCGTTGAGGTCGCCGCCGAGGCCGCTCACTGCGGGGCTCGGGACGGTCAGGTCCAGGCGCAGGGCCAGCGTCTGCTCCGCGGTGATCTCCCCGATACCCCGGATCCAGCCCCGGGTCGGGGTCGCCCCTGCCCGCCGGAGGCCGATCCCGGCCTCCAGGGCGAGCGCCCGCGCCGTGTCTCCCACAGGGGTCAGGCTCAGGGAGAGTCCGTCCAGGGTCACCTCCGTGCCACCCACGTCCACGTCGAACCGGGCCTCCCGTACCGTGAGGTCCTCCACGGCAAAGAGCCAGGAAAGCGGAGACAGGTCCGGCGGCCCGCCGGTTCCCTCGCCGCGCAGGTGCCGCCGGACCTCCAGGCCGTGGATCTCGAGCGCTCGGAGCCAGGGGTCGCGGCCGAGGACTCGGCCCGGAACGATGACGGCTCGGAGTCGCTCCAGGCGAAGGCGGTCATCGGGATCGGCCCAGCGGACGTCGAGGCCCTGCAGGACGAGGACCGGGGGCCGGAGGCCGACCTCCAGGCCCTCCAGGGAGGCCGTACCCCCCGGCGGCCGCAGGAGCTTCTCGGCCAGGGGCATCATCGTTGCCGGGCGGTACACCCCAATCGCGGCGACCAGGACGAGGAATGCCGCAAGGACCGCCAAGACGGCACCGAGCCCGAGCACCATGCGCTTGATGCCCCGAGACAACCCGACTCCTTTCCCTCCACGCGCCGGGTGCCGCAGCGGCTCCCGGTGCTCGCCATCGTGGATAGACTCTAGAGAGGCCCCGACCGGGTGTCAAAGAAGCCGCGCTGCCAGGAGATGAGCCGGCAATCTGGGGGGGCGGGTCTGGAGAACCTGGTCGAGGGGCGGCGGAACGGCGAAAGACCCGTTGTGTTCCTTGGCCTTATCGCCGAAGCGCTACATAAACCACCAGTCCCGGCCAGCCAGGTTGCCCCTCAACAGATTCGCGTCAGCGCCGTCTCACGCGCTCGACGTGGACGTTGTCCGCCTCGTCCAGTCTGCTGCGAACCTGGAGCCCCGCGGCGGGGACGCCCCGCGGCGGGGACGCTTGTGGTTTATGTGCCTTACCGCCGATGCGATGCGAGAGCCACCATACCCCCACCGATGCATCCGACACCATGGTGCCACGTCAAGGTCTGTGTGTTGCAACTGTAGGAAATTATGGAGTTTATAGGACACAACCGTCAAAGGCGGGCCAAAGCGTCCCGACTCCGGCGACAGGGAAGGAAGGCACGAAAGCCACCAGCGTCCCCTCGGCGGGGGGCCCTCGGCGGGGCTGTGCTCTCTACGCAGGTCTTCATCCAATGCATCGAATGCTTGCGAACACGCGGATTGCGTGTTACACGTGGAGCGACGTGCATGACACCTTCTCTTGGAGCGGTTCGCTTGAGAGCCCGACAAAACCTCACGATTGCCCTCAGCCCGGAAACGATTCGAAAGGCGAAGGTCCTCGCGGCGAGGAGGAACACCTCGGTCACCGGGTTGCTCGCCGTACTCGTGGAGAGGCTCGTCGAAGAGGAGGAGCGGTACGAAACGGCCCAGCGAGCCGCCCTCTCGTATCTGGAAGACGGGTTCCCCTTGGGGGGGCAGATTCTTGCGAGCCGCGAGCAGTGGCATGAACGGTAAGGTCTTCGTCGACACGAACATCCTCATCTACGCTCACGACCGGGATGCCGGGGAGAAACATGCCGCGGCGGCGAGAGTGCTGAAAGAGCTCTGGAGAGGCCGGGCCGGCGTCCTTTCCACGCAGGTCCTCCAGGAGTTCTACGTGAATGTCACCCGGAAGATCCCGTCCCCTCTGCCCCGGGCGGTGGCCCGGCACGTCGTCCAGCAATACTCGGCCTGGCCGGTAGTGGGGATCGATGTGGACCTGATCGGGAAAGCCTCGGAAATGGAGGAGAGACACCGGATCTTTTTCTGGGACGCCCTGATCGTGGTTGCTGCGCGGCGCGCCGGAGCGTCGAGGGTGCTCTCCGAGGATCTGAACGCCGGCCAAGAGATCGACGGTGTCCTCATCGAAAACCCCCTCCCTCACTGACTGCGGCGGGGGATGCCGCCGGCACGTCTGCCGTCAAGCAACAAAGCAGCCCCGTAGCTGCAGTATGTTGTGTCTTGCCGATGGGGTACGCGGGTGATCCCTGTGCCTCGTGGGCGGAGTGCCGCAAACCCCACCGCCGTCCCCGCGGTCGGGTTCCGGACGCGGGCTGTCGGGCGGTAGGGAAAGTTGACACTACCGCGACACATGCGGGGGTGGGGCGGGAAGAACTGCACGATTTCACTTACGTTATATAAGAAGTCAGCTGACACAGAAAGAAGGTTAG
>JAWSUI010000061.1:0-20479 GCA_033551855.1 Deferrisomatales bacterium | reverse complement strand
TGAGTCGCCCCAGGAAATTCCGCCACGGGCGCAATCCACCCTGCGGAAAGTGAGTGCTGTCGCTCCTGCTCCCGGACCGGGCCCTCGCCGACGCCGCGGAGCCGTGGCTCCGGTACCTCGCCCGGCACGCGACCGCGGTGTCGCTGCCGCACGCCACGCAACCGGTCCTCGACGCGTTGAGGCCGCACCGGCTCGTGCTGATGGGCGAGACCACCCACGGCACCCGCGAGCACTACGTGTGGCGGGCGGAGTTGTCGAAGGCCCTGATCGCCGACGGGGGTTTCCGCTTCATCGCCGTCGAGGGCGACTGGAGCGCCCTGGCCCGCCTCGACCGCTACGTGCGCCTGCTCGACACCGAGCACGGCTCGGCCCGCGAGGTGCTGGCGACCTTCGACCGCTGGGCCCAGTGGATGTGGGCCAACCCGGTCATCGAAGAGCTGGCCGAATGGCTGCGCGCCTGGAACTCCGCGCGTCCGCCGGGGGAGCGGGCGGGCATCCACGGCATGGACGTCTACGGGTGGGGCGAGTCCGCCGCGCGGCTGCCGGACACTCTCGAGGCGCTCGAGCCCGGCTGGGGCGCCCGGGCGTCGGAAGGGCTGGCTCCGTTGCTGCGCCTCCAGGGAGACAACGAAGCGTTCCACCGAGCGGTGCTGCGCGGACAGCCGACCGGGGCCGACAAGCTGGGGCGCATCTCGGAGCGACTCGAAGGAGAGGCCCGGACGCTGCGCGCCGCGGACGCCGACTCGTGGTTGCAGGCCGTGCAGAAGGCGGCGCTGATCACCCGGGCCAAACAGCACCTGACGAAGACCGCTCAGCGCCATCCCCGCTCCTGGAACCCCCGGGCGGAGAACTTCCTGCAGACGGTCGAGCGGCTGCTGGACTACTACGGGCCTGCCGCCCGAGGCATCGTGTGGGCGCACAACACCCACATCGGGGACGCGCGGTTCACGCCCATGGGGCACGCGGGCCTGATCACCGTCGGGCAGCGGGCCCGCGAGGCGCTGGGCGACGCACAGGTCTTCCTGCTGGGGCTGGCCGCCGACCGCGGCAGCTTCCGCGCGGGGCGCTGGTGGGGCGAACCGGGGGGGGCCGTCCTGGCGCTGGAAACCGCCCTGGACGGCACGATGGACGCCTACCTCCGGGACGGTGCCCCCCACGACGCCTACTTCGTGCCCCTGGCCCCGGCGCGCGCCGACCCGCGCTTGCTGCGACCGGCGGACCACCGGGCCATCGGCGTCGTGCGCGCCCCCGGCGGGCATCCGCGGCGCAACTACGTGCCGAGCGTCATCCCCAAGCGCTACGACGGCCTCCTGTTCATCCGGGAAACCGGGGCTCTCGACGCACTGTAGGCAGACTCCGCGGCGAGCCGACGGCCCTGTCCCTCCGCCGGGCCCTGCTCGGCTCCCGGCCCCTCCTCCCGGCCGCCTTCCCCTTTCTCACCCGCCTCGAGACCTGGAGTCGGAGTTCCCGTGGCACCTCTTCGTGCCGGAGCACCAGCCCGTCGAAGCCCGCCCGTCCAGGTCCGGTGCGGTGCCCGTGGCGCAAAGGGAGAAGCAGTACCGCTTCTTCCGGAGCAACCACCTGGTCTTCTCCGCCTCCCGCCCGTGGCGGCGGGCCGGCCGGAGCCCGTCCGAGCGTCACCCGGCCCGGGGCCGGGAGGGTGCACCCTGCGTCGGTGCACGACAAGAGCGCGGCGGAACCCCTGCCCTCCTGCCACCCCGTCCCTCGGACGGGAAACGATCGCCCCCCCTCGAAAGTGCGGGGCCCCCGCAAAATGGGTAGTTTTCCCCATTCCGGAATCCCCCCGGACTTGGTTAAGTACCCACCGATGGGGGGTTGTGTCTGCGGCGGGGGCCGCGCCGACGGGCCCCCCGGATCCGGCCGAGCGCCGTCTGGGACCGTCGGGAACACACCCGCCCATCCCGGCTCGTACCCCATCACCCCCCAGGCCCTGCTCCGAGCGGGGGGAAAGGAAGGAGAGGCATGAGAAGACGGGAGTTCCTGAAGGTCGCGGGGACGGGTGTGGCCTTCATCGTGGTCGGCTGCGGCAGCAGCGGCGGGAGCCGCACCGCAGCCGGTGACGGGGACGGCAACGGCGACGAGAACGGCGACGGGAACGGCAACGGCAACGGAAATGGAAACGGGGTGGTGACCGAGATTGAACTCGGCATCACCGCGGCGCTGGCGGAAATGGTGGACGGCCGCACGGTGTACGTGTGGGCCTTCGAGAGCCCCCAGACCGGCCCCCGATTTCCGGGCCCGGTCCTCCAGGCAACCGAGGGGGACGCCCTGCGGATCCTCGTCACCAATCACCTGGACGAAGCACACGCCTTCGCCGTCCCCGGCGTGGTCGAGAGCCCCCCCATCCCGCCGGGCGAGACGGCCGCCGTGGAGTTCACCGTGCCCGCGGCCGGCACCTACCTGTACATCGACCCCCTCAACGCCCCGGTGAACCGGGTGCTGGGGCTTCACGGGGCGCTTGTGGCGCTGCCGGCGGAAGGCCTCAACACCCCCTACAGCCAGCCCACGCAGGCCGTGCAGCGGCTCTTCGACGACCTGGGTACTACAGACCACTTCCCGAAACACGCCCTCAGCTCGGCGGGATGGCAGCGCGAGCGGACCCGGATCTGGCTCCACCACCAGATCGACCCGCGCTTCCACGAGCTGGCGGAGAGCGGGACGGTCATCGCCCCCCTCGTGATGCAGAACGAGTTCCTGCCCCGCTACTTCACCATCAACGGCAAGTCCGGGGTCTTCGCCTCCCACGACCACGACACCCTCCTCGAGGGGCGGATCGGTCAGCCGATGCTCGTCCGGATCCTCAACGCGGGCCTCTTCACCCACTCGGACCACCTCCACGCCAACCACTTCTACGTGACGGCGGTGAACGGACAGGTCCGGGACAACGTGTACTTCATCGACACCTACCACATCTTCCCCGAGGACCGGGTCGACTGGCTGGTGCCCTTCAACCGGCCCCCGGACATCCCGGGTGACCCCGCGACGCCCCTGCGGGTGCTCCTCGCGCAGGAGCTCGACCTCGTGCTCGGCGACGTGCCCCAGTCCCCCCTCGAGTACCCGATGCACTGCCACATGGAGCAGTCCCAGACGGCGGCCGGGGGCAACTACCCCCAGGGGGCCATCACCCATCTCGAGATCCTGGGAGACCTCGACGGCGTGGACTTCCCCCAGTGAGCCGGAGCTCGGCCGCCGGCCGAGCCCGCCGACCGATACCGACGAGAGGAGGATCCCCATGGCCCTGACCGTGATCCCCCGCGGGGAGATGCACCCCGAGGACCTTCCCAAGTTCCACAAGTTCTCCTGCCCGCCGACCGAAGACAGCGACTTCAAGGACGGGGTCGACTTGATCTTCCCCCCCGACGTCGAATTCGACCTAGAACTCATCGACACCTTCGACCTGGACCTGCCCGACGGGGGACAGGTGCGCATGTGGGTCATCCGGGACCGGCAGGACGACACCGACGAAGGCAGGAACTTCCCCTCCAAGACCCTGCGCATCCCCCAGGGAGCCCTCGTCCACGCAACCGTGAACGCCTCGGGGGGGCCCCACACCATCCACTGGCACGGCATCGAGGTCTCGCCGATGAACGACGGGGTGGGGAAGCTCTCCTTCGAGGTGACCGGGAGCTTCGTCTACCAGTTCCAGCCCCGGGATGCCGGGACCTACTTCTACCACTGCCACGTCAACACCCCGCTCCACTTCGAGATGGGGCTCTACGGCTTCCTGATCGTCGACCCCCCGGACCCGGACGAACCGGACCGGATGCAGACCTACCCCACCGGGGGCCCGGGCTTCGCAGCCATGTTCAACCCCGACGCCGTGGTCCGCACCGACCACGCGGTGCGCTACGACGTCGAGGCCCTCTGGGCCCTCGACTCCATCGACAGCGAGTGGCACAGCCTGGGCCACATGGCCTTCATGCAGGACTGCGACGAGGACGACCCGGTCGACCCGGACACCTTCACCCAGGACGGCTTCCTGAATGACTTCCGCCCCGACATCTTCGTCTGGACGGGAATCCCCCGGCGGTTCAACGACCTCCGGCCCATCACCGCCTCGGACCACCCGCTCTTCGGGCCGGTCGTGGCGCCCACCGTCGGGGTCGGGCAGTCCCTGCTCGTCCGGGTCGCGTCCGCGGACTACGTCATGCACGAGATCACCCTCGGGACCGACGCCGAGGTGATCGCCATGGACGGCCGCGCCCTCGGGATGCCCCCCTTCGAACAGTACTCGAGGCCCTTCGCCCTCCCGGCGGGGACCCCGTTCGTGCACGCCTCGGCCATGCGGTGGGACCTCCTGATCCGGCCGACGGCCCCCGGGGAATACCCTGCGATGGTGAGGTTCCTCGACCCGATCACCGGCCGCCTCCTCTACACGGCACAGACGTCCATCACCGTGACGGGCTGACCCGACTCTCGAGGGGCCCCCGCTGGGGGCCCCTCGCACGTCAGCCGCCGGCGGCGGGCGCCCCGGATCCGCCCCCACGCGCTGCTCGGGATCGGGGAGGCCTGGGGTGTAGCCGCGACCCGCATCGACCGAGGCGCAAAAATCAGGATCATCCGGGAAATGACCGAGTACTCGTGTCCAGGGACGATCGGGTGGGCCTGACCACGTAGGCGGACGGCCGCTCGACGTGAGCCGCCGCTTCGCCCGGGAGCTCGGGTTGGCCTCCCCCCTCCTCTCCGACCCCGCGGGGGCGCTCGCCTCCCGGTGGGGGCCGGAGCCGCATCACCTTCGTGATCGACAGGGAAGGGCGGGTGCGGCACGTGATGCGGGGGATGCCCGACAACGAGCGCCTCTTGGAGGAAATTCGCAGCCTCGGGCCCTGACGGGTGGGCGGCTGGGCCCCCCGCTGCCGGATTCCCACTGCTGGCGGACCGCGCCTTCCGCGTGGTCGTGGGGGTGTTGCTCCTGTCGCTGTGGTTCGTGTTCGAAGGGGGCGCCCGGGGCGCGGCGGCGCCTCTCAGCTCCCCTTGAAGCGCGGCGGCCGCTTTTCCTTGAGGGCCCGCACCCCCTCGAAGTGGTCTTCGGTGCGCTGGGTAATCCCCTGAAAGGCGGCCAGGAGATCGAGGTGTCCGCTGATCTCCGCGGTCCGGGCCTGGCGGATGGCCTTCTTGATCATGGAGACTGCCACGGGGCTGTTGGCCGCGATGTCCCGGGCCAGGGCCTCGGTCACCCGACGCAGGGCGTCCTCCTCCACGAGGGAGCTCAGGAGGCCGATCCGCAAGGCCTCCTCCGCCTCCACGATCCGGCCGGTGAGCGAGAGCTCCATCGCCTTGGCATACCCCACGACCCGCTGCAGGAAGAAGGTGCCCCCGTCCCCGGGCACCAAGGCCAGCTTGGCGAAGGTTTCCCCGAAGCGCGAGTGCTCGCACCCCACGCGGACGTCGCACATGCAGGCGAGGTCGCAGCCGGCGCCGATCGCTGCGCCGTTCACCATGGCGACCACCGGTGTCTGCAGGGCCTCCATGGTGAGCGGGATCTGCTGGATGCCCCGGGTGTAGCGGCGCCGCAGACCCTCCGGGTCGCCCGCGAACATGCCGCTCTTCTCCTCCATGGCCTTCACGTCGCCGCCGGCGCAGAACGCCTTGCCCGCCCCGGAGAGGATGATGACGCGGACGTCGTCGTCCCAGTCCGCCTCCCGCAGCAGCCCGCAAAGCTCGGTGATCATCTCGTCGGAGAAGGCGTTGGCGTGCTGGGGCCGGTTGAGCGTCACCCAGAGCAGGGGGAGGTTCTGCTCCACCAGGAGATCCTCGAAGTCCCGGGCGAGGTAGTCCTTCATGGAAACGTTCCTCCCTTCGACCCGCCGCGCCGTGCGCGACCGGCCCCTGTGGTAGACGGGTGGACCCGAACCCTCCGAGCGAGGAGGCCCTCGGCAGTCTCGCCCCGACGGTCGGGGCGCACCTTCCCGTCCCTTCGCGGCCGGCCGGGGCAGAAGGCTCCAGGGGAAGAACACCTCCGCGGCCGCCCACAAGGTACCAGGAACCTGCTGAGATGGAACCGCGTGGGGTCGGGGTTGAGCGCCATGCCCCTGCCGCCCACCGCGAACCGCCCGAGGTCGTCGAGGGCGACCCGACGCGAGGGCATGGGGGGCAGGGGAGCCGCACCCCGCCTGGACGATCGTCACCGATCGACGGCCCCGGCCGCTCCGTGAGGGAAGGGTACCGGGCCCGTCCAATCGGGCTTGTCCGGGCATGGCCGGAGACGACTCCTCCAATGCAGAAGTCCGAGTGGCTTTTTCGTCACCCCGGCGGAAGCCGGAGTCCAGACCGCTCGCGTGGTGGTCTCCGCCCCGGTCCCCACCGGGGTGAAGCGTCGGAATGACGACCGATGAACCTTGGGCGGGCCCGTCGGAGCTCCCACGCGGCTATGCGGTTTGATGTATGACTCTCCCCCTGGGAAGCCGGCAACGCCTCCGCACGAGGGTCCCCCTCCGCCGGCCCCATTTCCTGGGCCGGGATCACCAGAAACGATGACCGCTCCGCGGCGAGGAGCGAGGATCACGCCAGGCGGCGCCGACCCACGACGGCCGCGCGCTCCGCTCCCTCGTAACCGCCCCGAAGGGTGCCAGCGACCGTTGCAGGTGGAGCAAGGTGAGGCGGTTGGCATACGGGAGGAAGGCGATCGCCGAGTAGTGCCCCGCCGGGACGAGGTAGAGGCGGGGCCTTCCCAGGGCCACCCACAGGGCCAGGGTGTGGCGCCGCGGGATCACCCGGTCGAACGCGGCGTTCACGAGGAGCACACGCTCGGGGTCCAGCCGGGGCGCATAGAGAAGCGGCTCCAAGGGGAGGAGCGCCTCCCGGAGGCAACGTTCCAGCTCCGGGCCGGAGGTCCCCTCCGACTCGGCCATCCGCTCCCGGAGCCGGAGCACGAGCCGTTCCTCCGAGGAGAGGAAGATCCCGGCGAGGTCGCCTCCCCCCAGCAGGAGGGCAGCCGCGCGGATTCGAGGCTCGGCGCCGCTCACCACCACCCCGGCGATGGCCCCGAAGCTGATGCCGACGAGCCCCAGGCGCTCCGGGTCGACCTCGGGGCGCGCCGCCAGCCACTCCACCCCCGCCAGGACCGCTGCCACGTAGGTCCGGAACCGGCTGCGGAACTCGTCGACGGCGTCCGTCTCCCCGCCCACGGCGAGGATCTCCCTCGGAGTGATCATCCGCAGGCACGCGAAACCGTGGGCTACGAGAAAGTCGGCGACGGCGCCCGCCTGGGAGTCCCCCTTGCTGATGGGGAGGATCACCGCCGCCGGGACCGGGGCGTCCCGTTGCGCGCCGGCGGATACGGTATACCGGGCCCGGTAGCCGGGGAAGCGCAGCTCCTGTTCCCGGCGCCCACCCCCCCGCCCCTCCCGGAATTCCTCCGGCCCCTCGTCGACGGGCACCGGGGCGAAGTATTCCCGCGGATCGAAGCCCTCGGGCCAGGGGATCGGCCCGGAGAGCTCGGCGGCCGACACTCCACCCTCACCCCGGTACCGGCATCCCAGGGCGGCGAGGGACGCCATCGCGAGAAGGAGGCAGGCGATCGCGAGGAGCCGGCCGGGGGGCCTCACGGCGTCCTCCGCCGGGGTCGGGTCGCGCGCGCCTCGCGGGCGGCGGGGGGGCCGAGCCGTCACGGGGCGGCTCCCGAGCCCGTCAGGGGCGCCAGAAACCGTCCCAGGTACTCGGCGACGTGGGGACCGTGGAACGCCATTCTCGCCTCGTAGGCCGGCGCGGCGTAGCGGTGCGCGGGCATCACGTAGCCGATGTAGTCGTTGGCGAAGCCGACCACGAGAAGCTCCCGGCCCGCGGCCCGGGCCGCGGACTTCCACTCCAGCCCCACCTCCACTCCCACCTCCGCGGGGACCCCGGCCAGGAGGATCGAGTCCACACTGAGCACGTGGAGGTTCGTGGCCGGGTCCAGGAAGAGGGCGCCGATCCAGGAGGGCAGGCGGCGGGTCGCGGTCACCTTCACCTGCGGGGGCGGCAGGGGGAGCGCCACTCTTCGGGACCAGAGCGCCGCCCGGTCCCGGGGGGGAGCCAGGGGCGGTGCGGCCCGGACGCGCTCCGCCAGGAGCTTCCCCATCCGCTCGGCCCTCCGGAAGGGGTCCGGGTCGCCGGGCGGCGTCGGCCTCTGGTCCGCCACGGCGCCGGCGAGGTAGAGCGCCACGGCGTCCTCCCCCTCCTCGAGAGCCCGGCAGAGGAATCCGGGGAAATCGCCCGAAACGAGGCGGTTGTCCTTGCCCAGCACCGTCGGGTGGGCCGCGAAGTTCACGACGTAGATCTTGCGGGCGGCCTCCCGGGCCTCGAGAACGAGGACGGCCACCTCAGAGTCCACCACGCCTCCCCGCACCATCCGGTTCGCAATCAGGTCCGGCGCGTCGAACCGCCGTCGGCTGAGCCGGACGGGCTCGAGCCGGCGGTGTGCCTCGGCCACCGCCTGCGCCATCCGCTCCACCGTGCTGTCGAAGAACTCGCGGTCGAAGCGCCCCGCGGCCACCCGCTCCCAGACCCGGCGGCCGAGCCCCCCCGGGCCGGAGTGGGTGTGGGTGGCGGCGATCATCACCGCGTCGGCGGCGACGGGGACCATCCCCTCGACAGCGCGGCCCACCGCCCCCGTCAGATGCCCAGTGACGAGCAGCAGGTCCACCGAGACGAGGGCCACCGTGGTGTGCCCGTTGGCCAGGACCAGGGCCCTCGCGAAGACGGGATCGTGGACGCCGGCCGCCCTTCGCCCCCCGTGTCCGCCCAGGGGACCGCCGGCGGGGGGCGCAACCTCCACCCGGGCCGCCCCCGCCCACAGCGGGCCCACGACGGCCTCCGGCGCCGCCGTCTCCCCCAGCGCCCGGCGGGCCGTGCGGTAGAAGGGTTGCTCGTCCAGGGGCGTGTGATCGACGGGCAGGCAGCCGGCGAGGAACAGACTCAGGAGCGCCGCCGCCGTGCCGGGGCGTAGCCGCCCCGGGGGCATCAGCGCCTCCCTCTCACGGCGTCCCCCTGGATCCTTCGAGCAGGTCGGCCAGAACCCCACTCAAGGCCGGGGCCAGCCGGGAGCTCGCCGAGAGGGTCTCCTCGTAGTGCATCCCGTCCCCGCAGCGGTCGATGCCGTACCGGCGGCGGGGGAAGTACCGGGGAAACACGAAGTCGTTGGCCGGCACGATGTAGCCCAGCTCGTCGTTGGCCAGGCCGACGACGAAGGTGAACGGGCTCCTCGTGTGCGCCGACCACGGCGTCTCCGGCGGGACCCGGGGGTGGGCGGCCCCCACCCGCTCGCGGCCCACGCCGTCCATCTCGAGCTTCCGGGCGGTCGTCTGCCAGCACTCCTCCCCCCCCGCCAGGTGTCCCCCCATCAGGAGCTCGGGGAAGGCCTCCCCGGGGACGGCGAGGAACTGGGCCACGGGGCCGCGCCCGCCCCTCAGGGTGAGGACCGCCGCCTCGGACTCCACCTCGTTTCCCCATACCCCGGCGGGCCGGCCCCTCCGGTAGGTGGTGCGCTGGATCACGCCGAGGGCGTTCGCGAGCCGGAGGGCGCGGTTGTCCACGGGCACGAAGAACGTCCGGCTCGCCACTTCCAGGCCGTCCACGTCGGCAGGCTCGGCCCCGCGAAGGGCCCGCGTCACGGCCCAGGCGCCGAGCTCCCCGATCCGCCGGGTCTTCTCGAAGGAGCGCTGGGGCAGCACCCGCCCGTCCTCGTCGCTCACCCGGGTCCTCAGGGTCGTGAGGAGCCCCCCGAGGGCGCCGCTGACGTAGATGGCGACCCCTCCCCATCCCGGAACGAGCTCGCCCCCTGCCACGAACCCCCCCTGCTCCAGGCCCTCTCGCAGGAAGTGGGGGAAGTCAGAGCTCAGGAGCCCGCTCTCCTGCCCGAGGGTCTCGGGGTGCACCGCGCCGTTGACCAGGATCGCCACCGTCTCGCCGGTGAGCGCCTCGGCCCGAAGCACCACCAGCCGGTCGTCGACCACGATGGGGTCTCGCCGGTCCCGGATGAGGGCCCCGAACTCCCTCGGGAACCGGGTCTCGGCCGCTGTGAGGCGCACCGGGACCGCCGACGCCGACGCCTCGCGGACCGCGGCCGCCGCCTGGCGGCGCACGTGGTCCAGGAGCCGGGGGTCCTTTCCGTCGGTCAGGGGGTTGGGGCCCCAGAGCCCGAGGGAGTCGGGCCCCGCGTGGGTGTGGGTGCAGGCCACGACCACGTAGTCGAGGCCCAGATCCCCCAGAGACTCCCGGATCGCCAGGACTTCCTCGCGCAGGAGGCCGATCAGGTCCAGGGCCACCAGGGCGACCCCCACGCCGCCGGCGCGAAGGACCAGGGCACGCGCCCACAGGGGGTCGTGGACCCCCGTCGCCACGTAGTAGTCTCCCCGGTGCTTGAACCCGGCCAGGAAGGGACCGTCCCACTTGCCGTTGCCGTTGAGGTCCGTGAAGGGGTCGGCGTGGGCCCAGGGGCGCAGGGGATGGGGGGCGTCGTAGCGGCCGTTTCCGTTCGCGTCCACGAAGGGCTCTGCCCAGAGTCGGCCGTCCGGGTCGACAGGGGTGATCGGACGAGCCGCGGCACCGGCCAGCACGGCGTCCCCGTCTCCCCGGGCTTCCGGACCATCTTCCCGTCCCCGGGCCTCCCGAACGTAGATCGGGTTCGAGTAGATCCACGGCCACCACCGGTGGGCCGCGAAGAGGGACACCTCCACCCGATAGGCACCCGGTCCCGACGGCGCCAGGGAGAGGTCGGTGCCGACGGCCTCTCGGACCACCTGCCCGCCCCGCACCACCCGGATCCTTCCGGGAAGCGGCGTCTGGACCCGCAGGACCAGTGTCGGCGTCTCCAGGACCTCGTCCCCCATCACCCCGGCGAGCCCCCCGTCCTCCGCCCAGTAGCCGAACCCGGTCGCGTCCACGAGGCCGTCGAAGGAGAAGTAGGCCCGGCCGGCGACGAGGGCGGCGAGCAGATGCTCCTCGTCCAGGGTGGGGGCCAGGACGTGGGTTCGGACGAACCGCAGGGTCACGTCGTACGGGTCGGCCACGTAGCCGCGAAACTTCAGGTTCTGGTGGGAGTCGTTGCCGGCGATGGCCGTGATACGCCGCGTCCTCGTGATCTCGTCGAACCTCGCCAGCCCGCGGTGGGGGGGGTCGAGGATGTCCAGGAAGACTTCTCGCCGGTACTCGGGGTAGGAATAGAGGACGTCCAGGAACCACTTGGGCCACTTCCTGCGGTCTTCCGCCGCGTCGTCGAGGATGTCGTAGACCTCCATCCCGTCGATGGGCGAATCCCAGTTCCGAAAGCCGTCCGGGTGGGCGGCGAAGGCGAGCCCGCCCCGCGCCTTCACGTCCCGGATCACCTCCTCCATGGGGATGCTGTGCCTCTCCACCGGCTCGTCGAGCCCGAGGACCAGCAGGCTGTTGCAGCCGGCTCCCGTCGGGCCGCGGCACTCCTTGGTGATCTCCGAGCCCCGGACGAACAGGACCCCGTCCAGCCACCCCCGAAACCCTCGCTCGTACACCCGGGGGTGGTGGTGGTCGGTCGTGATCACGTAGGAGCTGCCCGCCGCGCGGCTCGCCGCCGCGATCTCCTCCAGGGTGCCCTCGCTGTCGTGGGAGAGCTCGGTGTGGACGTGGATGGCCCCGGCGAAGTCTCGGAACGGCTCCGGCAGGGTGAGGGGCCGACGGGCCTCGGCAAGGGCTTCGAGCTCCTGCCGGAGGTTCTCGAGCACGACGTGGGGCGTGCAGGAGGCGAGGGTCAGGGCCACCAAGACGGCCGGCACGAGACCGGAGGGGAACCGGGTCACGGCTGACGCCTTCCGCGAAGGGCGGAAGTCCGGATCGAGGAGCCACAGCGTGCCGGGAGCCTTCGGCCGGTGGGAGGGCGCGTGCCCATGGGAGCCACCGTTCCGGGGCGCCAGAGTGACCCCCCTGGTGTCGGCGACGGCTCGACCCCCGATCGCGCCTCGGCCGATGAATCGCCCCTCGGCGGCCCACGGCTCGAACCGACCTCTGCCGTGAGCCCGCTGCCCGAGGGGCTCGAATCGCGGAGGACTTTCCCCAGGCCGCGGCCTGCGCAAGCGCATGGGCGGTCCGTGGCCGAGGCGAGCATCCAGCCGGCGTGGCAGATCGCCGCCACCACCCGGCCCCGCGCGTGCATCTGCCGGACGAAGGCGACCATGGCCGGCACACGGCGCGTGCGGTCGGGGGCGTATCCGCCTGGGATCACCAGGGCGTCGAAGCGCTCGAACTGGGCGTCGTCCACCGCCGGGTCCGCCCGGGCCGGGGAGCCGTGCTTGCTCGCGTAGGAACCGGCGCGGGGCGCGATTACGCTCACCTGGGCGCCTTCTTCCCGTAGCCCCAGGCACGGGTACCAGAACTCCTGGTCCTCGTAGAGGTCCTCCAGGAAGACGGCGACCTTCCTCTCCTTGAGGCGCATGGGTGATCCTCTTCGGCCGGAGCCGCCACCCCCCGGGCTCACGTGAGCTCTCCGGCGGACCGGAAGTCGTCGAGGTCGCGCCTTTCCACCCGGGTCGCGCCCCCCGCCCTCACCACCGCGAGCCGACCCTCCTCGATGAGCCGGCCCACGCCCAGGTACCTGGCGGCTTCCCCGGCGCTCAGCAGCGGTGCCCGGACGACAGCTCTCCCTTCGGTCATGGTCCTCCTGCGCCGGGCCACCGCCGTCGTCATACGCCCGGGGGGTTGCAGGTTAGCACCGCCGCAGTATGCAGCAAGACCCCTCGGCGGCCCTGGGCGCCGGAGGGGGGCAGCCTTGACCTCCGCCCGCCAGGCGCTAGGGTGTCTCGGGCGACGGGCCGTCCCTTCCCGGGACCCGGCCCATAGGTTTTCGGAGGAGTGCCATGGCGAAGGGATGGCTCTGTGCGGTCGCTGCGACGCTGCTCGGGTGGGCGCCGGGCGCCGCCGGCGCGGCGTCGGTGGAGGTGGGGCAGGAAGCGCCGGACTTCGTGGCGGAGTCGACCCAGGGGACGATCCGCCTCTCGGACTACCGGGGCAAAAAGAACGTGATTCTGGCGTTCTACCTCAAGGACTTCACAGCGGGCTGAACGGCGGAGATGGAGGCGTTCCAGAGGGACATCGCGTCCTTCGAGCGCCTGGACACCCAGGTCCTGGGTGTGAGCCCCGACGATCTCGACTCTCACCGGCGCTTCGCGGAGGAGCTCCGCCTCACCTTCCCCCTCCTGGTGGATGAGGGCGGAAAACTCGCCTCCCGGTGGGGCCGGGGGCGGATCACCTTCCTGATCGACAAGGAGGGGCGGGTGCGCCACGTGATGCAGGGGATGCCCGAGAACGAACGGCTCCTGGAGGAGATCCGCAGCCTCGGGCCCTGACGGGTGGGCGGCCGCCTACCCCGCCCGCTCCAGGGCCGGGAGGGGAACGTAGAACTTCCGGTAGCGCCTCCCGTCCGTGTAGGGCGTCCCCTCCCGGTCCTCCACCAGCACGGTGGCGCGCTTCGTGACGCGGTGCAGGAGCCCTGCCAGGCGCCGCCCCTCGAAGGTGAAGCTCACCCGGTCGCCGACCCGCAGGCCGTGCCGGTCCCGCGCCCACTCCTGGGCCGTGACGAGGCGGTGGGTCACGTCCCTGTGGCCGAAGAGCCGGCGAGCCAGGGACCGGAAGCGCGCCGTCTTGCAGCTCGAAGCGCCGTAGGCCAGAAGCTCCGCCAGGTGGAGGAGCTCGTGCTCGAAGATCCGCTGGAGGGCGTCGAGGCGGTCGCGGCACGGAAGGCCGTTGACCTCTACCGGGCGCCCGCCCCCGCGGAAGCTCCGGAAGAGGAGGTGGGTGGACACGGCGATCTCGTAGACGGGGGCCTCCCCTGCCCCGCGGGGCCGGAACTGGAAGGTCTTGCCCCCGGACCGGGTCATCCGGGGGGCGAGGCGGAACCGGAGCTGCCCCGTCGCCCGCCCCAGGGCCCCGCCGAAGAACCCGTCGTCGTACCCTCGGAACAGGAAGTCCAGGTCCTCGACCCCGAGCCCCTCGAAGTTCCCCTCCCGCACCCGGGGGGACCAGCCGAGCAGCAGGCGGCGGATGCCCTCGGCCGGGGGCCGGGCGCCCTCGGGCGCGGCCCCCGCCGCCTCGAGGCGCGCGGCCAGCTCCGCTGCGCCGGCGAGGGCCGCCGGGGTCACAGGTCCAGCTCCTCCACGTGGCGCTCGCCCAGTGCCCGGGCGACCTCGTCCAGGAAGGCGGCGTCGTAGAGGGGCTCCCCCCGGGAGTCCACCGCGGCTCGCGCCTCGGACAGCGTCTCGTAGACGAGGTAGGGCCCGCCCACCCCGAACCGGGGCCCCTGGTCGCTGGCGCGCTGGATCAGGAGCTTCCCCTTGCGCGTCCGAAAGGCGACGCTATGGGCCATGGGATGGGGCGAGTGCCTGGCGAGCTCCTTTCCCTGGAAGGCCACGGCGCGCATCCCCACCACCCAGTTGTTGGCGCTCAGCACCGGAACCTGGATCTCGATGGGGCCGAACCCCTGCCCGTCGGCCTCCCTCTCCGCCACGAGCCGGGTCAACGCGTCGGTCACGCGCGCCGCCGCCACGTCCTCCCCGGCCAGTTCGACGGCCCGCTTCCAGAGCTCCTCGTCGCCCTCCCGGACGGCAACGCAAAGATTCGGCATGGACGGTCTCCCGAAGGTGTGTGGGGTGTCGTCATCAGGGGCGGCCCGACGCAAGGCCGGCGGCAAACGTATCACCCAACGCCGCGGGGACCAAGGGGGGAATGGAGGCACACGCGAAGACCTCGGCCCGCTGAGCCGACCGGCTCAAGGACTGCCGGTCCTACGCCGATCCAAGCCGGGCGAAGCGCGGCGCCCGCCGGCGCCCCCTTTCCAGGAGACACCCCATGAGAGCCGCCCCCGCCCTCCTGACCGCCCTGCTCCTCTTTGTCGGAGCTATCGGGACGGCCTGCAGCCGAACGGTCGTGGTCCCCGTGCCGCCCCGGGTCGACCTGGGTGCCGACACAACGATTGGGGTGATCCCCTTCGCCGTGGAGGGCCTGGCTCCTCCCGTGCCGGACGTGACCCAGCGTTTCCTGGCGTCCGTCCACGCGGCCCAGCCCGACGTGCGCTTCCTGGAGCTCGGCCCCGAGGGGGAAGTGCTCCGCGCGGTGGGCCGCGACGCTCTGGATTTCGAGGCGGTCCGGGCCGTCGGCGCCCGCTTCGGGGTCGACGCCGTGCTGACCGGTCGGCTCTCGGTCTCCCCGGCGAAACCCAGCTTCTCCGTGAAACCCGACCTCACCGCCCTCAGCGCCCGGGCCTCGGTCAGCGGCGAGCTCCACGGCCGGTTGCGGGAGACCTCCGCAGGGGCCACCGTGTGGACCAACGGGGCCTCCGGCACCTGGCACCTCGCGAGCGTGGGACTGAACGCCGAGGGGGTCCCGACCCACGGCCGGCTTCCCGACGCCGACCGCACGCGCGACCGGATGATCGGCGAGCTCGTGCACGCGGCCACCGACGACTTCCGCCCCGGCTACCGGCGGCACAAGGTCACGCGGTAGGCGCGGCCCGCGCCGCCAGGCCTGGCTGCAAGATTCCCCTCAGCTCTTTCCTCGCCATCAGTGCGTCGACTCGGTTCAGGCGCCGGTATTCCGGGTTTGCAATCTCCCCTCGCTGGCGTAGGTAGACCGGGGCGACCCGCTGGCGGTCGTTCAGGGGTCGGGGCGCGAAGTAGTTCAGCCAGGCGCCGGCCTCGGGGCTCATGAGGGCGTGGTTGTGGAAGACGACGCGGAAGGACGATTCCGCAGAACAGCGGAATCGCACGGTCCGCAAGGACCGCCCGAAGGGCAAGCCCCACGGAGGGGGCGAGTGACGAGCGGCGGTGGTCGAACCGCGGTGGTTCCGGATTGGCGACGAGGAGGGCTTCGACCGTGGCCCGGACGCCGCTGCCGTCCCTCCGGGCACGCCCGACCGGCTTATCAACCCCGCAGCAGGGCGACGAAGCCGGCCTGCTCGAGGTGATCGTCAGTTGTCAGGGCCTCGCGGATGCCCCGATCCCCCGATCCCCCATGACTACGAAAGACAGGCAGTCCGTGATCCCCCACTCCTTGTCCGGCCGGCTCTGATAGAGAGACAGCGCGCGCTCGTAGAGGGGCTCGGAGCAAGGGATCACCTCGACGTTCGGATCCCGCTCAAGGGCTGTGAGCAGAGCCACCGCGGCCTGCCGGTACCGCACCTTGGCGAGCGCGTTTCCGACCTCCAGGGCTACCGCCCTCGTGGTGACGAGATGCTGCCCTTGTCGCTGGATCTGGTCGGCAAGGGCAAGGGCCCGGGCATGATGCCGGTCGTCTTTCACCGCCAGTGCGATCGCGAAGGCCGCGTCGAGAAACAACTCAGCCACGGCGTCCCGGGCCTTTGTCATAGAGGTACTCTTCGAAGCGCTCAGACCAGTCTTCCGGCCCCTCCAGCTCGAGGCTACGGGCCGTCTCCAGGAAGGACACGGTCTGCTCCGGTTCCGATTCAGAAACTTCGACGGAGATACGGACCCTGGTGTTCGGCCGAAGGGCGACATGGCCCTCTGGGCGAAACGTCTTGCCATCAAAAACCGCGGTCATGGTCTGCACCATCATGGACTCCACGCTGCTGCGCCGCTTCGGGTACGAGTGTGTTCACAGTCTACCAGGAACCGCGGCCATCACCACGGCCCCGTCGATCTCCTCCAGCACGAACTCGGGCCGCAGCGCGGGTTCCATCTCGCCCGTGGCGAGGTGGGCCACCTCCTCCTAGCCCAACTTCGGCGCCCGTCGTGACTCTTGCCCGGAATTTCGGGCACACGGGTGCGTTTCGGTGACTACAACTCGCCCCAGGTCTTCACGGGTTACATGACCTCGTCGGGGATGCCGAGAACTTGGTAGATCTTTCGATGCTGGGGCTCGGGCGTGGACCCTCTGCGGATCCGCAGACCGATGAAGCGTCGTGTGCGAGCGACTCTCGACGCCCCCGGCCGATGCGGACGAGCACAGCGGTGATCCGACGGGCTACGCCCCCGGCCCCCACAGGGCGTCCCGCAGCCCCGAGGAGCGCTCGACCCGACGGGAGACCGCTTCCCGGAAGACCGCTTCAGTGCCCCAGACCTCCACGCGCCGCCGGGCGCGGGTGAGGCCGGTGTAGACGAGCTCCCGGGTCAGCACCCGGCTCGGGTGGGGGCCCAAGAGCAGGAGCACCTCTTCGAACTCGGACCCCTGGCTCTTGTGGACGGTCATGGCGTAGGCCGTCTCGTGGTGGGGCACCCGGGCGGGGGGTACCCTGCGGAGCGCGCCGTCGGGGGCGGGGAAGAAGACCAGCAGCGCGCCGCCCGCGCTCGGGTCGCGTAGGGCGATGCCCACGTCGCCGTTGAAGAGCCCCACCCGGTAGTCGTTCTCGGTCACCAGGACGGGGCGGCCGGAGTACCAGCTCCCCTGGGGCTCGATGAGCCCTTCGGCGGCGAGGAGCCCCTCGGCCAGGCGGTTCACGGCCTCGACGCCGTAGGCCGAGTTACGCAGGGCGCAGAGGATCTGGAAGCGCCCGAAGGCCTCGTGGGCCGCCCCCGGCTCGGCGGCCGTCACTACACCGCGGTAGCCCCGGAGCACCGGCTCCCGCAGGGCTGCAGCCAAGCGCTCCGCAGGGGGGACGGGGGCCCAGGCGGTGTCCGCGGACCCGGGTTCGCCGAGCACCCCGAGCGCCCCCGCGCCGTCGCCCGCGTTCACGAGCCGGCTCGCCCTCCCGATGCCGCTCCCCTCCCCGAAACGGTAGCTCTTCCGCAGGAGCACCACCGAGTCGGCGAGCCCCTCGCGCTCGGTTGCTCCCCCCCACGGGCCCAGGTCGTCACCGGAGCTCCCGGAGACCAGGCCGGCCAGGCGGGCGGAGAACCGCCCCACGGCCTCCCCGCCGCACAGGTCACCGAGCACCGCCCCCGCCTGGACCGAGGCGAGCTGGTCCTTGTCCCCCAGGAGGAGGAGCCGCGCCTCGGGGCGCAGGGCGTCCACGAGCTTGGCCATGAGGGGCAGGTCCACCATGGAGGCCTCGTCCACCACCACCACGTCGTGGGGCAGGGGGTCGTCGCCCCCATGGCGAAAGCGCGGCGTCTTGGGGACGGCGCCCAGGAGGCGGTGCACGGTGGAGACCTCTTCGGGGATCGCGGCGGCCGCTTCCCGCCCCGGCTCGGCCGCCAGACGGCCCTTCGCAGCCCGCACCGACTCCTGGAGCCGCGAGGCCGCCTTGCCGGTGGGGGCGGCCAGCGCCATGCGCGGCGGGCGCTCCGGGCGGAGGAGGGCGAAGAGGGCGAGGATCTGCACGACCGCCGTCGTCTTCCCCGTGCCCGGCCCCCCGGAGACGACACAAAAAGGCCGGCAGGCCGCCACGGCCCCCGCGACCCGCTGCCAGTCGGGCTCCCCCTCCCTTCCCCCCTCCCCTCCCTCTCCCGGTGCAGGGAAGAGGCGGTCCAGGGCCGCGCGCACCCGCTCCGGCGGTCCTGCCGGGGCGAACGCGCCGGCCCGCTCCTTCAGGTACCGAACGAGGCGGTCCTCGTAGGCCCAATAGCGGTGGAGGTAGAGCCGCCCCGCGGGGTCGAGGACGAGGGGTGCGAAGGCCCCCGGTTCCCCCACGACCCGGGTTTTCCGGAGGGCCCGGACCCAGGGCCCGAGATCCGGACAGGGCGCCGGGCCGTCGGCCGCTCCCGCCGCCGCGGCGAGGTCCAGGCACACGTGCCCTGCTCCCACGGCGCGGCTCGTCAGGGCGGCGGCGAGGCGAAGCTCCGGGCACGGGCGCCCCTCGAGTTCCTCGAGGAAGCGCCCGAAGTGCAGGTCCAGGGGGGAGAAGGCGGTGCCGCCCCCGGGGCCGCTGCGGCCGCCGCGGTCAAACGCCTGCACGGCCGCCTCCCCCGAAATACCGGTCCAGCGCCTCGACCACCCCCCGGGCAGGGAGGGCCCGGTAGACCCCGCGCGAGCCGCCGGCGCCCACCCCGCGCAGGAACACGTACACCGCCCCGCCGCAGTGCTCCTCGTAGCGGTAGCCCGGGACCCGGAGCCGCAGGTACCGGTGCAGCGCCACGGCATAGAGGTGGTACTGGAGATGGTAGTAGTGCTCTGCCATCGCCGTCTGGAGGGCCTCCGGCCCGTAGTCCGAGGCCGCGTCCCCCAGGTGGTTCGACTTCCAATCCAGGAGGTAGACCTTCCCCCCGCTGCGGAAGACCAGGTCGATGAAGCCCTTGAGGAGCCCCCGGGCCGGGCGGAACCCGAGCTCTCCCAGGCGCCCGGTGAAGTCGCGCGGGAGGTCGGGGCCGCCGTGCTCCTGGAAGACCCGGGCCAGCCCCTCCCGGCTCACACGCCCGATGGGCAGGTGGAACTCGAGCTCCGTGAGCCGGTCGCCCCCCCCCAGCTTCCCCAGCCGGAGGGGGTCCGCCGGCCCCAGCACCGGCGCTGCGAGGACGTCCTCCACCATCCTGGCCACCGTTTCGCGCCACTCGAACCCGAACCCGTGGAGCGCGAGCTTCTCGGCTGCCACGCGCCGCACCTCCGCCGGGCCGGCCCCCGCGAACTCCAGGTCCTCGAAGACCGCGTGGAGGCAACTCCCGGCCCGCGCCCCGCGGGGAAAGGAGAAGATGGAAGGAGCCGAGGGGCCCTCTCGCTCCGGCCCGTCTGCCTCCCGCGTTTCCTCTGGCGCCCGGGGCCCCAGGGCGTCCCGGTCGGGGTGGGCTGCCCGCTCCCAGCTCCCCGAGGTGAACCCCGAGAAGCTCGCCAGACCCCAGTCGGCCGGGATGGCATCGGGCGGGGGCCGGGCCTCGAAGACCTCTTCCCCCCCGGCCCGCTCGGCGTACCGTTGGCCCGGCCCGGGTGGAAGGTCGGCCACCCCCACGCGCCCGCATGCGGCGGTGGAGAGCGCCGCGAGGCCGTCGCGCAGGGCTCCGTCGTCGAGGCGCGCCAGGGACTCGGCCGTCGCGCCTACCACTTCCTCCAGAGGCAGCGTCCCCGCGCCGGCCGGCCCGTGGAGGAGGTAGCCCAAGGCCGAGGTCTCGGTCTCCTTGTAACGACCCCACACGAGGTAGGTGCGCTGCCGGGCCCGGGTGACGGCTACGTACAGGAGGCGCAGCCCCTCGGCGAGCTCCTCCCGTTGGGCCAGGGCCCGGTGGCGCACCAGGTCCGGGGAACCCAGGTCGAGCACCAGGCGCCGGCCGTCTTCAGGTCCGTGGAACACCGCGGGATCATCCGCCTTGGTTGCACGCAGGCCCTCCCACGCGAAGGGGCAGAAGACGATGGGGTACTCCAGCCCCTTGGCCTTGTGGATCGTCACCACCTGCACGGCCGCCGCGTCACTCTCCAGGCGGATCTGGTACTCCTCGGCCTCCCGCCTGCCGTCGTCCTCCCCCGCCTCCTCGACCCGGCGGCCGAGCCACTGGAGGAGCGCTTCGGGACCGAGCCCCCCCTCCACAGCGGCGCGCTGGAGCACCTCCACGCAGTGGAGCACGTTGGTGAGCCGCCGCTCCCCGTCGGCGTAGGCCAGCAGGCGCGCCCGCACCCCTTCCTCGGCCAGCACCGCCCG
>JAWSUI010000060.1:0-20859 GCA_033551855.1 Deferrisomatales bacterium | reverse complement strand
GAGTTCAGCATCGGGGGGTTCTTCTAGGGAAGGGGGGATACGGCGGGGGGCGAGGGGGACTCCGCTGCGCGCGATGCGACATTCGACGGACGGTAGGGTGCCGCGCTCCGCTGCGCTGCCCCCGCCCCCCGCCGGTGCAGGGGAGGGAGGGGGGGCGGCGTCCGCTGGTCGCGCTGGGGTATGGTCGCGGGGGGCTCGGGAACGTACAATGGTGCCTCCGCGACGACGGGGGCAAGCCACACGCGAGGAGAGGCGATGGCACGACGTGATCTGCTCACTGGCATCGGGGCCGCCCTGCTGGCGGTTCTGCTCTCGGCGACCGGGGCGGCCGCCGAGCTGAAGATCGGGGTGGTGGACCTGCAGCGCTGTCTCAACGAGTCCCAGACCGGGAAGCAGTACAAGGCCGAGTTCACCGCGGAGGCGGAACGGATGAAGGCCGAGCTCGAGCGGGAGGAAGAATCCCTCAAGGTCCTACGCGAAGAGCTGGAAAAGCAGGGGATGATCCTCTCCGAGACGGCTCGGGCGGAGAAGGAGCGCTCCTACCGCGAACGCTTGGATGCCTTCCGGGAGAGGTTTCAGCAGAGCCAGCAGGTTCTCCAGAGAAGGGATCAAGAGCTCACCCGGCGGATCCTTACGGATCTCCAGGGGGTGATCCGGGAGTTGGGGGAGACCGGAGGCTACGCCCTGATCCTGGAGCGGGGGGAGGGCGGTGTGCTCTACGCCCCGACCCACGCGGATCTAACCGACGAGGTGGTGCGCCGCTACGACAAGAGCCGGGCAGAGGAGTAGGCGGTGCGGCGGATCGTCCGGTTGGACGAGTTGGCCCGGCACCTGGGGGCGGAGCTCGTCGGCGACCCCGGCGAGACGGTGCACTCGGTCGCTACCTTGGAGGACGCCGGGCCGGGGCAGGTCACCTTTCTCGCGAACCCGAAATACAGGCCCCTTCTGGAGGCGGCCCGGGCTTCGGCGATCATCGTCTCGGGCCAGGAACGGATCGCGGGGCGCAACTGCCTGGTCAGCTCCAACCCCTACCTGACCTTCGCGCGGGCGGTGGCGCTGCTGCACCCGGAAGAGCGCCCGGAGCCGGGGGTTGCCCCCGGCGCCCATGTGGACTCCACGGCGCGACTCGGTGTGGGGGTGGCCGCCCTGCCGGGCAGCTACGTAGGGCCCGGCGCCCGCGTCGGGGATGATACGGTGCTCCACCCGGGGGTCTACGTGGGGGCCGGCGCGCAACTCGGGCAGGGTTGCCTGCTGCACCCCAACGCCGTGGTGCGGGAGGGGTGCGTCCTGGGGGATCGGGTCATCCTGCAGCCCGGCGCGGTCGTGGGCTCCGACGGCTTCGGGTACGCCCGGGACGGCGCCCGGCAGGTCAAGATTCCCCAAGTGGGAATCGTGGTCCTGGAGGACGACGTGGAAGTCGGGGCCGGTTCGACGATCGACCGAGCGGCCTTGGGGGAGACTCGGGTGGGCCGCGGCACGAAGATCGACAACTTGGTCCAGATCGGGCACAACGTTCGCGTCGGGCAGGACTGCCTGCTGGTGGCGCAGGTGGGGATCAGCGGTTCGACCCGCTTGGGGGACCGGGTGGTGCTCGCCGGACAGGTTGGCGTGGTGGGCCACGTCCGTATCGGGGACGGCGCCATCGTCGGGGCGCAGTCCGGCGTGCCCGCGGACCTTCCGCCGGGGGCCGTGGTCTCTGGGAGCCCTGCCTTCGAGCACTCCGAGTGGCTCAAGGCCCAGGCGGTGGTGCGCCGGCTCCCAAGACTTCGGCAAACCCTTCAGAAACTAGAGCAGCGAGTACGAGAGCTGGAGTCGCGCCTCCCCGGGGAGGAGTCCCTATGAGCGCACCCACGGACATCCGATCGATCCTCTCCTGTTTGCCACATCGCTATCCCTTCCTCCTGGTGGACCGGGTCCTGGAGTTGGAGAAGGGGCAGCACATCCACGCCCTGAAGAACGTCACGGTCAACGAGCCCTTCTTCACGGGCCACTTCCCGGGGCAGCCCGTGATGCCCGGCGTGCTCATCGTAGAGGCCCTCGCCCAGGCCGGCGGCATCCTCGCGCTGCGGACCACGGGGGAGTGCATCGAGGGCAAGCTGATGCTCTTCCGGTCCATCGACCGCGCCAAGTTCCGGAAACCGGTGACACCTGGGGATCAACTCCACCTCCACGTGCGGGTATCCAAGCAGCGTCAAGGGTTCTGGTCCTTTGCCGCCGAGGCCCGGGTGGAGGATGAGGTGGTGACGGAGGCCGAGCTCTCGGCGGCAATCGTGGACCGGGAGACGTGAAGGGCAAGGGGGGGCGCAGGGCTCGGGGCATGGGGCTTGGGGCGTGGGGGGCATGCAGAACGCGCCCCCGGCGACGGAGAAGGACACCCCTGAAGTGAGAGCCTTTGAAAGGATCGTCGCGAGCAGACCGCAGTGCAAGGCGCGGGTGAGCGAACGACGAGACATAGCAGGCAGGTCGGCGAGGAGTGCACGAGTGCGCAGCGCAACAATCCGGTCGCGCAGCAGATGGTTTCACAGGCCCTGAGACGATGATCGATACGAGAGCAGTGATCCATGCCGGTGCCCAACTCGACGAGGGGGTGGAGATCGGCCCCTTTGCGATCATCGGGGCCCACGTCCGCCTCGGGCGGGGAACGACCGTGGGATCCCACGCCGTGGTGGACGGTCACACCACCCTCGGAGCCGGCTGCCGCATCTTTCCCTTCGCGTCGGTGGGGATGGTTCCCCAGGACCTGAAGTACCGGGGCGAGCCGACGGTTCTGGAGATCGGGGACCGCACGGTGGTGCGGGAGTTCGCCACCGTGAACATCGGGACCCAGGGGGGCGGGGGCGTCACCCGGGTCGGCTCCGACTGTCTCCTCATGGCCTACAGCCACGTGGCCCACGACTGCCTACTGGGGAACCGGGTGATCCTCGCCAACGCAGCGACACTGGCGGGCCACGTGACGGTGGAGGACTTCGCCGGGATCGGGGGGCTCACGGCGGTGCACCAGTTCGTCCGCATCGGCGAGCACGCCTACGTGGGCGGGTGCTCGGCCATCGTGATGGACGTTCCGCCCTACTGCACGGCGTCGGGGAACAGGGCCAGGCTCTTCGGCCTCAACCTGGAGGGCCTCAAGCGTCGGGGCTTCGCCAAGGAGACCCTCGAGGCGCTGCGCCGCACCTACCGGGGGCTCTTCCAGTCGAAGGAGACCATGGCGCGCTGCCTCGAGTGGGCGCGAGCGGGGGACGACTACGCAGACCCTCAGGTGCGCCGTTTCGTGGACTTTATCGCCCAGTCCGAGCGGGGGGTGACGCGCTGACATGGACCGACTCGCGATCATTGCCGGGGCCGGGGAGTTCCCCGTGCTCATGGCCCGGGAGTTTCGTCGCCGGGGCCTCGAGACCGTGGCCATCGCCTTCGAGGAGGAGGCCGACCCAGCGATCGAGACGGAGGCCCACCGCACCTACTGGCAGCCCCTCGGAAGGGTTGGGAGGCTGCTCAAGCTGCTCAAGAAGGAGAGGATCGAGCGGGCGGTGTTCGCCGGGAAAGTGCACAAGACCCGGATCTTCAAAGACTTCCGGCCCGACATCCGGGCCCTGACCCTTCTCTGGGGGCTGAAGGACCGCAAGGACGACACCATCATGCTCAAGGTGGCGGAGACGTTGGCGGCCGAAGGGGTGGAGCTCCTGCCCCAGACCGTCCACATGGAGGCGTATCTGCCCGAGCCGCAGGTCTTCACCGCGCGGGAGCCGACGGAGCAGGAGGCGGAGGACGTGGCCTTCGGTACCACCGTTGCCCGGGAGCTGGGCCGCCTGGACATCGGCCAGACCGTGGTCGTGAAGCGGGGAGCCGTCCTGGCGGTGGAGGCCATCGAGGGGACCGACCAGGCCATTCGCCGGGGGGGCAGCCTCGGCGGGGTGGGATCGGTGGTGGTCAAGGTGGCCAAACCCCACCAGGACCTGCGCTTCGACGTGCCCGCGGTGGGCATCGACACCGTCATGGCCTGCCTGGACGCGGGTGCCCGGACCCTGGCCATCGAGGGATGTCACACGTTCTTCTTCCAGCGCGAAGAGGCCGTCACCGTGGCCGACCGAAACGGGATGGCGATCCTGGCGTTCTGAGATGCCCTCCCTCGCCCTGGTGGCCGGCGAGGCCTCGGGAGACATGCACGCCGCGAACCTGGTGCGTGCCCTGGGACGGCTCTGCCCCGACCTCTCCTGTTGGGCCGTGGGAGGGCCGGAGCTGCGGGCTGCCGGTGCCGAGATCGCCTTTCCCAGCGAGGAGCTTTCGGCGATGGGCCTGTGGGAGGCGGCGGGCCGGCTCCCGGCGCTTCTTCGGGCGCGGCGGGCGGTGCTCGAGCGCTTTGAACGGACCCCACCGGACCTCTTCGTGCCGGTGGATTTCGGCGGGCTGAACCTGCGCCTCGCCCTGGCGGCCCGCCGGTTCGGTATCCCGGTAGTGTACTACATCCCGCCCAAGGTCTGGGCCTGGGGCGGCTGGCGCGCGGGCCGCCTGCGCCGGGCGGTGGACGAGGCTCTGGTGATCCTGCCGTTCGAGGAGCGGGAGCTTCGGAGCCGAGGGGTGCCGGCCCGATACGTCGGGTCGCCGGTCCTGGACCATTGGGCTCCCCGCCGGTTCGCACCCGAGGAGGATGCCGTGGGCCTCCTGCCGGGGAGCCGTCCCGGTGAGGTCTCGCGGATCTGGCCCCTCCTGCTGGAGGCGGCGGGGGAGCTCGCCCGGGGGCGAACCCTGCGCTTCCTGGTTCCCCGGGCCCCCGGGCTGCCCCCCGGGCTCCTCGAGGCGCCCCTGGCTGGGACCGGGCTCCCGGTGGAGGTCCTGGACGGCCGCGCCCAGGAGGTGATGGAGCGCGCCCGCGTCTGCCTGGTGGCCTCGGGGACCGCTACGCTGGAGTGCGCCCTCGCGGGTACACCGATGGTCGTCGTGTACCGGATGAGTCGGCTCACCTACGAGCTGGGTCGACTCCTGGTGCGGGCGCCCTACATCTCTCTCCCGAACCTGGTGGCGGGTCGGGAGGTGGTCCCCGAGCTCGTCCAGACCGGGCCGGGGCCCGTGGCCTCGAAGGCCGCGGCGCTCCTGCGGGATGGGCCCGTCCGCTCCGCAATGCTCGAGGGGCTGGCAGGGGTCCGACTCTCCCTCGGGGAGGCCGGCGCCTCGGCCCGAGCCGCCGAGGCCGTGCGCGAGCACCTGGACCGGTTGGGGCGGTACAGAGAGCCGGGTCCGCCGGCGTAGGAGCGGCGTTGGCCGGGAAGCTCTGCTCGGAACGGATTTCGGTTCGCGGCCGAGGCCGCACCCGCGGTCCCGGGTGACCCCCAACCGCTGAAAGCTCGAGGCTTCCTTTGGAGCTGATCCGGCGCCTGGGCGCCTACTTCCTGCCGTACTGGAAGCAGATTCTCCTGTCCCTGGGGTGCATGGCCGTGGTGGGGGCGACCGCAGGGATCACCGCTTGGCTCGTCAAGCCGGTGATGGACGACATCTTCATCCATCACGATGCCTGGAAGCTCAAGGTGCTCCCCCTGGTGGTGCTCGCCCTGTATCTGGTCAAAGGGGGGTGCCGCTACCTGCAGTCCTACCTGATGCGCTGGGTGGGGGAGACGGTGGTGCTGCGCATGCGCAGCGATCTGCTCACGAGCCTCCAGAGACGAGACCTCGCTTTCTACGATCGCCACTCCACGGGCGCCCTCATCGCCCGGGTCACGAACGACGTGGGGGCCATGCAGCGGGCCATCCCCGACCTGATCCAGCTCCTGCGCCAGGTCTTCACCGTGCTTGGCCTCATGGTCGTGCTCTTTCTGCGGGACTGGAAGCTGGCCCTTGTCGGGATCGCCGTCTTTCCCCTGGCCGCCTACCCGGTGCGGCGCATCAGCGTGCTCATGCGACAGTACGCCCGTCGGGGGCAGGAGCGGATCGGGGAGATCGCCAACGTGCTCCAGGAGTCCTTCTCGGGCATCGAAGTGGTGAAGACATTCCGGTGCGAGGCGCTGCAAGGTGCCCGCTTCGACCGGGAGGCCGAGAGGCTCCGGGCCGTGCAACTCAAGAGCGCCCGGGTGAACGAGGCGACCGCCCCCCTGATGGAGTTCCTCGGCGCGGTCGGGGCCGCATCGATCATGTGGTACGGCGGGAGCCAGGTCCTGGCGGGCACCACCACCCCCGGTAACTTCTTCAGCTTCTTGACGGCCCTGTTCCTTCTCTACGACCCCCTCAAGCGGGCCGGGAGCCTGAACAACTCCTTTCAGCAGGCACTGGCGGCGGCCGAGCGGGTCTTCGGCGTCATGGACCTTCCGCCGGCTCCGTGCGAGATCGGGGGCACGGCGGAGCTGCAGCACCCGGTGGAGGAGGTTTCCTTCGAGGAGGTGCGCTTCGCCTACGACCCGGCGAAGGGAGAGGTCCTCCGGGGGGTGAGCTTCCGCGCCCGCCAGGGGCAGGTGGTGGCCCTGGTTGGGCCGAGCGGAGGAGGCAAGTCCACGGTTCTCAAGCTCCTTCCGCGATTCTACGACCCCACGGAGGGGGTGATTCGGATCAACGGGGTCGACCTGCGGGAGTACACTGTGGAGAGCCTCCGGGGGGCGGTCGCCGTGGTGACCCAGGACACCTTTCTCTTCAACGACACGGTCCGCCGCAATCTCCTCGTCGGCCGGCCCGGGGCCACCGGGGATCAGGTGGAGGCTGCCGCTCGGGCAGCTCGCGCCCACGAGTTCATTCAGGCCCTTCCCCAGGGGTACGAGACCCCGGTGGGGGAGCGGGGGGACCTGCTCAGCGGGGGGCAGAAGCAGCGCCTGGCCATCGCACGGGCGTTGCTGAAGGACGCCCCGATCCTCATCCTCGACGAGGCGACCAGCGCCCTGGACTCGGAGTCGGAGCGAGACGTGCAGGCCGCCCTGGAGACCCTGATGAGGAACCGGACCACCTTCGTCATCGCCCATCGGCTCGCCACCGTGCGCCACGCGGACCTGATCCTGGTCCTCCGGGACGGGCACGTGGTGGAGCGGGGCGCCCACGGGGAGCTCCTGGCCCTGGGCGGCGAGTATGCCGGTCTGTGCCGGATGCAGCTCGGTGGGGAGTGAGGCGGTGGGCGACGCCGCTCTTCGGGTGGCTGTCCGGCTGGGTCGGGGCTACCTCCGGATCCTGCAGGCCACCTGTCGATTCCGACAGCAGGGGGCCGAGGACGGGTTGAGCGAGGCCCGTGCCGAGGGGGCCGTCCTCTGGGCCTTCTGGCACAACCGGCTCCTGGGGCCGCTGGTGCCCTACCGCGATCAGAAGGCCGGGGTGGTGATCAGCCAGAGCCGCGACGGGGAGCTCATCGCCCGGGTGGTGGAGGGGTTCGGGTATGTGGCCCTGCGCGGGTCTTCGAGCCGGGGGGGCTCCCAGGCCCTGCGGGCGCTCCTGCGTCACCTCCGGTCCGGACGGGACGTGGCCTTCACCCCGGACGGGCCTCGGGGCCCCCGATACACGGTGCGACCGGGTCTTGCCTACCTGGCGGCAAGGACGGGTCGTCCCGTGGTGCCCCTGGGGGTGGCCTATTCCCGCAAGGCGGTCTTTTCCTCCTGGGACCGGTTTCAGGTTCCCTTGCCGTTTTCCACGGTCCTCCTACAGGTGGCGCAACCCCTCTTCTTCCCGACCGATGCCCCGGAGGCAGCGGCGTCGGAGGAGATTCGGGTTGCCCTCGCGGCCGCGACGGAGGCGGCGGAGGAGAGCCTCGGGGTGCGCTCCCCGTGAACGCCTTCTACGCCGCCTACCAGGCCCTCGGCTGGGCGGGGCTTGCGGTGGGATGGCCCGTGATCCTGCTCCGGGCCCTGCGGGACCCCCGGTACCGGGTCGGCTGGGGAGAGCGCCTGGGGCGCTGGGGGCAGGTCCCCACGGGCGGGATCTGGGTGCACGGGGCCAGCGTGGGGGAGATGCGGGCGGCCGCGCCCCTGATCTCCGCCCTCCAGTCCCGAGGGGTTCCCCTGGTCCTCAGCACTACCAGCCCCGGCGGCAGGGAGACCGCTCGCGCCCTTGCCGGCCCGGGGGGGGCGGGCCGGCTCCTGCCCTTGGATCTGGGCCCCCTGGTGCGCCGCGCCATCGCGGCGGCACGGCCTCGGGCTCTCGTGGTCGTGGAGACCGAGCTCTGGCCCGGTCTCTTGCGGGCAGCAGCCGCCGCGAGAGTTCCTGCCGTCCTCGTCAACGCACGCTTGTCCGACCGGGCGTTCCCGCGCTACCTCCGCCTGGGCAGGTGGCTGGCTCCCTTCCTGGGGGCGTTTCGCATCGTCCTGGCGCAGTCCGAGGAGGACGCCCGACGTTTTCGGGCCCTCGGGGTGTCCCCCGATCGGGTGGCCGTGGGGGGTAACCTCAAGTACGATCTTCCTGCCCCGGACCCCTCCGGGGTGCCGGTGCGTGCCTTGCGCCGCGGCGCGGCCGGGGGGTGGCAGGTCGTGGTGGCCGGCTCCACCCATCCCGGCGAAGAGGCGGCGGTGCTCCGGGCCGCCGGGGTGTTGGAGGCGAGGGGGCGGCGTCTCGGGGTCGTCCTTGCCCCCCGCCACCTGGAACGGCTGGCAGAGGTGGAGGCGGCCGTGCGCACCTCCGGCCGGGAGCCGCGCCGTTGGAGCGGCCTCGGTGAGCCCCCTGAGGCGGGGATCCTGGAGGCCTTCCAGGCGGGACAGGTGCTGTTGGTGGACCGGTACGGGCTCCTGGGCGGACTCTACGGCGGCGCCGACTGCGCCTTCGTCGGGGGGAGCCTTGCCCCCGTGGGTGGGCACAACCTTCTCGAGCCCCTCAACTGGGGCACGCCCGTCGTCTTCGGGCCCCACACCCAGAATGCACGGGAAGTGCGTGACGAGGTGCTGCGGCGAGGGTTGGGGACCGAGGTCATCGACGCGGCCGGCCTGGCCGATGCCCTCGGGGGCTACCTGGAGGACGAGGGGGCACGAGAGGCGCTGCGCCGGGGTTCCCAGGACCTGTTCGCGGCCAACCGGGGTGCCGTGGAGCGGGCGGTAAAGGTGCTGGAAGAGCTGGGGGCCTGGGAGGACCGATGACGGGGCTCTACTTCTGGGTGCGGGACCTCCTCTCCCGCCGGGCCGTCGGCTGGGTCGCGGAAGCCCTCTTCCTCCCCCTCTCGGTGCCGGCCTGGGGCTACGGGAAGGTCCAGGCCTTGCGCCGCTGGGCCTACGGCAGGGGTCTGCTTCGGACGGAGCACCCCGGGGTTCCCGTGATCTCCGTGGGGAACATCGCCGCCGGGGGCACGGGGAAGACGCCCTGCGTGGAGACGGTGTGCCGCCTGCTCCTGGCAGCCGGCGTGCGGCCGGCCGTGCTCTCCCGGGGCTACCTGGGCAGCCTTCAGGGGGCCGCGGGAGTCGTCTCGGACGGATCCCGGGTGCGGCTGTCGCCGGAGTCGGCCGGGGACGAACCGGTCCTCCTGGCCCGGCGCCTCCCGGGGGTGCCGGTGGTGGTCGGCCGGGATCGCCGGGAGACCGCCCGGCTCGCGGTGCAGCGCTTCGGCGTCGAGGTGCTGGTGCTGGACGACGGCTTCCAGCACCTCCCCCTGGCCAGAGACCTCGATGTGGTGCTCCTTGACGCCCGCCACCCCTTCGGGAACGGGTACTGTTTCCCCCGGGGTCTCCTGCGGGAGGGCCCCGGGGCGCTGGCGGAGGCGGATCTGGTCCTCCTCACCCGGACTCGCCGTGCCGACTCGCAGCGCACCGAGGCGGTGACCGCTGCGGTGCGGCGCTACAACCCCTCGGTTCCCGTCCTGACCACTGCCCACGCCCCCCTGGCTGTGGTGGACCTGGCTACGGGCGAGGTCGGGCCCCTGGAGAGCTTGCGGGGCCTCAAGGTCCTGGCCTTTGCGGGGATCGGGACCCCCGAGGCCTTCTTCCGCGAGCTGGGGGACTTGGGGGCCAAGGTGCTCCAGGCGGTCCCCTTCCGCGATCACCACCGCTACACGCCCGCCGACGTGGAGCAGGTGACCCGCTGGGCGGGCCTCATGAACGCCCAGGCTTTGGTGACGACCGAGAAGGACGGTGTGCGGCTCCTGGGCCACCTGCCCCTGCCCCTGCCGGTGCTCGCCCTGCGCATCGAGATGCTGGTGCTGGACCGCCCCGAGGAATTTCGCCGCCAGGTCCTGGCGGCAGCCGGGCGGGCATGAGGGGCGCCGGCGCCGCGGCCGTTCTGCGGGGGGTCCGGGGGGGAGCGTCCCGGTTCCCGGGCCCCGGCAGACTGCCCGGAGGCGGTGCGGCCGCGGGGGTGCGCCGCCCCGGGGAGGGAGACGCTCCGTGGATGTGATCACCACCCACGTGAACGCCGATTTCGACAGCCTGGGCGCCATGGTGGGGGCGAAGAAGCTCTACCCCGAGGCTGTATTGGCCTTCGCCGGGGCCCAGGAGAAGACCCTACGCCAGTTCTTGGTGGAGTCCACCCTGTACGCCATCGACGTGGTCAAGGCTCGACAGGTGGACCTGGACGCGGTCCGCCGCCTCATCCTGGTGGACGTGGCCCAGGCGGAGCGCATCGGCAGGTTCGGCGTCCTGGTGGGGCGGCCCGGGGTGGAACTGCACGTGTACGACCACCATCCGCCCGGTCCCGACGACGTGCGTCCGGACGTGGCGCACGTCGATCGGGTCGGGGCTGCCACCACCCTCCTCGTGGAGCTCCTGCGCCAGCGGCGCATCCCGGTGCAGCCGGACGAGGCCACCCTGATGATCTTCGGGATCTACGAGGACACCGGATGCCTCACCTTCGGCTCGACGACCCCCCGCGACCTCGAGGCTGCCGCTTGGCTCCTGGGTCAGGGGGCGGACGTGACCGCGGTGACGTCGGTGATCACGCCGGAGCTCACCGTGGAGCAGGTGAGCCTCTTGGACGGCCTCCTGCGGTCCCGCACCGTGCGGCGGATCCACGGCAAGGAGGTGGTGGTGGCCGAGGCCAGCACGGACGAGTACGTCGGGGACCTGGCGGTGCTGGCCCACAAGATCCGGGACATGGAGAATCTCGACGCCCTGGTGCTCCTGGTGCGGATGGAGGATCGGGTCCAGCTGGTGGGGCGCAGCCGCGTCCCCGAGGTGGACATGGCGCGCTTGGCGCGGGAGTTCGGTGGGGGAGGGCATCCCGAGGCCGCCTCGGCCACGATCCGGGACCTCACCCTGATCGAGGCCAGGGAGAAGCTTCTCGCCCTGCTGCCCCGGGCCGTGCGGCCCCCCACCACCGCGCGGGACATTTGGAGCACCCCGGTGAAGTCCGTGCCCTCGGGGATGTCCTTGGCCGAGGTGGGAAGGCTCCTCGATCGGTACCACATCAACGCGATGCCGGTCCTGAGGCGCGGCCGCGTGGTGGGGATCGTGACCCGCCTCCTGGTGGGGCGAGCCCTCCAGCACGGCCTGCTCGAGGTGCCGGTGGACGACTACATGGTCACCGAGTTCGCCACCGTCCCGCCTTCGGCGCCCCTGGAACGCCTGCGAGAGCTCATCATCTGGGGGAATCAGAGGTTCCTGCCGGTGCTGGAGGACGGGAAGCTCCTGGGAGCGGTCACGCGCACCGACCTTCTCCGGGCCATGGAAGGGCTGGAGAAGGGCGCGCCCCTGGAAGTTCCCTTCCAGGCCCAGGAACGGTTCGCCGGCAGGCTGCTCGAGGAGCGCCTGCCGCCGGCAGTCCTGGGCCGCCTGCGGGATTTGGGCCGGCTTGCCCAGGAAGGGGGCGCCAAGGCGTATCTGGTCGGCGGCATTGTGCGCGATCTCCTCCTTCGCCGGGACAATTTGGACATCGACGTGGTCGTGGAGGGAGACGGACTGGCCTTGGCATCGGAGGCCGCCCGTCAGTGGGGTGCGAAGGTCCGGGCCCATCCCGTGTTCGGCACCGCCAAGATCATCACCGCCGATGGACTGCACATCGACGTGGCGACGGCCCGCACCGAGTACTACCGGAGGCCGGCCAGCCTGCCCACCGTGGAGTGGTCCAGCCTCAAGCTCGACCTGTATCGCCGGGACTTCACGGTGAACACCCTCGCCCTGCGGCTGGCCCCCGACCGTCTCGGCGAGGTCATCGATTTCTTCGGCAGCCTTCGGGACCTGAAGGAGGGGATGGTCCGGATTCTCCACAACCTGTCCTTCGTGGAGGATCCCACCCGGATCCTCCGGGCCTTGCGCTTCCAGCTGCGCTTTGGGTTTCGTCTCGGTCGCCAGACACAAAAGCTCCTGCGCAGCGCGGTGCGAATGGGGTTCCTGAGCCAGGCCCGCGGCCGCAGGCTCTTCCACGAGTGGGTCCACCTGATGGAAGAGGCCGACCCGCTGGAGGCCCTCGACGCCCTCGACGAGCACGGGATCCTCGCGGCGATTCATCCGGGCCTGCGCCTGACCCCGAAGAGCCGGGAGCTCCTGGTGGAGGTGAAGGGAGTGGTGACCTGGTTCGAGCTCCTGTACCTGGACACGCCCCTGCGCCGATGGATGGTATACCTGCTCGCGCTCTTCGACGCCATGGACGAGGCCGACGTGGAGGAGCTGCTGCGCTCGTTCGGGGTCGCCGAGCGGGAGGGCCGCGACCTGCTCGCGAACCGGCGGCAGGGCTACCGGGCCCTCCTGGAGTTGCGGGAGGAACTGTCTCGGGGTGAGCCCCGCAACAGCCGGGTGTATGAGATCCTCGTCCCGTGCCCCGCCGAGACCCTGCTCTTCCTCATGGCCAAGACCGAGGATGAGGCCAAGCGGCGTCTCATCAGCCGCTACTGGACCCAATTGGCGGGGGTAAGACCTTTCCTCGGGGGACGGGACCTAAAGGAGCTCGGGATCCCCCCCGGTGCGGTGTACCGGAAGCTCCTGGCGGGCCTGTTGGCGGCTCGCCTCGACAACGAGGTCGCGAGCCGGGAGGACGAGATCGCCTGGGTAAAGCGACAGGGAGGATAGAGCAGAGAGGCCTGTGGCCTGTGGTCAGACCTTCCCTCCGCGGACCCACCACTCCGAGTCCTTGTCGAACCACCAGGCGGAGGAATCGCCTTCCAGGATCCGGACCGCCAGATCCCGGGCCGCGTCGGTGCGCAGGCGCCGCAGGGTGAAGGGAATCCACTCCTGGGCGTTTCGGTTGCCCACGTCCTCGTGCTCCTTGAGTTGGAGCAGCATTTCCAGGTTGTCCGCATCCTTCACCAACACCGCCTCCGGGCTGGTCTGGGCCCGGAACTCCTCGCACAGGGCCCGGATCTCCTCACCGAAGGGCAGGCCGTGGGTCATGTCGGCGGTCGCCCGTTCCTCGTCCACGCGGACGTACTTCTGGTTGAGGTAATTCAGATCACCGGTGCGGGCCTCCGAGAGATCGTGGAAGAGGGCCATGCGCACCACCCTGTCCGCTTCGACGTCGCCCGTGAGACCCGCGAGCACGTAGGCGATCATGGTGGTCCGGAAGACGTGCTCCGCCACGCTCTCCTGGCCGGAGCCCAAGAACTGCCATCCGGTGCGGGGGGTGCGCTTGAGCATCCCCATCTCGAAGAGGAAGTTGGCCACGCGGTCCATCGGTTTTCCCGGGGAAGTGAGAGCCGGCGAGAGAGGCTCGCGAGTGTACGGCAGCGCTCCGCCCCGTGTAAAGGCGAGGGAAGAACAGGCGAGGGAAGAACCTGGATTCACCGGCTGGTCAGCGAGCGGAGTTCGGGAGCCCCTGCGTTTCGCCCCGCAATCCGCGATATCCGGACGGGGCGTTGGGGAGGAAGCGGGTACGCCCGGTTTCAGCCGTTTCTGCGGCCTTGGGCGCATCGTTCGAGGCGGTACGGGGCTGCGTTCCACGGCTCCCCGGCCCCGCCCGAAACGCTGGCGGTGGATCCGGGAGAACGAGGCTTGGGGCCTTCCTTGACGCTCCAGGCACCTTACCGTATACAGGAAGAGCCGTCTGTAGGGGGTTTCCATGACCGGTCCAGGGAAAAACCTCCCCGAGATCCTCGCTCGTGTGCAGCACCCCGAGCTGCCCTGGGCGCTGGAGTGCGTCTTCGAGACGTTCAACGAGATCATCCGCATCGACCCTGCCCAGTCCTGGCGCAAGATCCTCTACGACGCCTCCCGGATCCTCGTGGAGTTCCTGGGGGCCCGGGCCGCCTCCATCCGCCTGCACGAACCGCACCTCAATCAGATGGTGTCCTTCGGTTCGTATCACTACGACGAAAGCCAACGGGAAGCGGCGATCCCCTTCGACGAGAGCATCGCGGGCCGGGTCGTGGCCACCCAGAAGAGCTACCAAGTCCCGGACATCGCGGTGAGCTCCGAGTACAAGGACAAGGGGGTCCTGGCACAGGGCCTGCGGTCGCTCCTCACCGTACCGCTGATCATTCCTCGGTTCATGGAGCAGGGAGACGACATTCGGGGGGCCATCCACATCTATTACGGGGAGGCCCCGCGGACCTTCTCGAGCCTGGAGGTGGGCACCGCAGAGATCATGGCCCAGCGCCTCAGCTACGTCATCGCCCGCAAGCGCATCCAGGAGCTCCGGCGGGTGAACCAGAAAAAGGAGTGGCTGGTCGAGAAGATCTTCGCGAAGCTCTCCCTGGACCGGGGCATCAAGATGAAGGATCTCTTCCGCCTGATGGTGGAGGAGCTGCAAGACATCATCAAGGTCCAGAGCTGCTCGCTCTTCGTGGTGGGGGACGAGGGCACCACGGCTGCCCTCGAGAGCGGCTGGCCGGAACAGGGGGGGTACCACACGGTGGGGAAGGTCTTCCGGGTCGACGAGCACCCCTACCTGCGTGCGGTCATCTGGCAGGACCACCCCCTGGGCGACTTCGACAACGAGAGGATGTACCCCTCGTACCTGCTGGTGAAGAACCCCCAGGCGAGCTACCTGGTCACCGACAACCTGCGCCGATTCGCCAGCGACCACAACATCAACTCGATCCTGTACGTGCCTCTGCGAATCGGAGACCGGGTCAACTACGTGCTGGTCTTCGACGCCGTGGAGCGGCGCCGGTTCTTCTCGGACGAGGAGATCGAGATCCTGACCTTCTTCGGCAAGCAGATCACCCAGGCCCTGGAGATCGAACGGCTCGACGACATCCTCCACGATTTCAAGAACCCCGCCATTGCCATTGCCGGGTTCTCCCGCCGGGTTCGGCGGATGCTCGAGCGGGGAGAGGACCGGCGGGAGGAGATGCTCCAGCACCTGGACGTGGTGATCCGGGAGGGGACGCGGCTCCAGGAGATGGCGCTGAGCCTGTATCCCATGGCGCGCCCCGAGGAGATGGACTTCTCCGAGGTGGTGCGCGGCCGCTTCCTCATCAACGAGGAGGCGATCCGCGAGCAGACCCGCACGGGGATCCGGCTCGATGCGTCCGGCCTCGTCCCGGGCCTGTGCGTGCGCACCTGGAGGCTGGCCCTGGAGCGGGTGCTGGACAACCTCCTGAACAACGCCACCAAGGCGATCCCGCGCGAGGGGGGGGCCCTCTCGGTGCGTACCTTCGCGGGCCACGGAATGGCCCACCTGGAGATCACCAACAGCGGCCGCATGCCCCAGGAGGAGATCTCCCGGCTCCTCTCGGCGGATGGGGCGGGCCGGGGCCTGAACATCGTGTACCGTTTCGTCCACTCCATGGGAGGACGGGTGGAGGTCCGTACGGACGACGCCCGCGACACCACCACCTTCGGCATCTCCCTGCCCCTGGTCCAGGCCGGATGACCCCACCGCCCGGGGATCTTCTGGTAGGGGCCCTCTCCGACGACGGGGGGCTCCGGGTGCGCGCAGCGCGCACCACCGGGTTGTGCGAAGAGGGGCGCCGGGCCCACGGCACCTCCCCCACAGCAACTGCGGCCCTCGGACGGGCCCTCACGGCGGCTGCGCTTCTGGGAAGCCTTCTCAAAGGGCGGCAGACGGTGTTGCTCCAGTGGCGTGGAGGAGGTCCTCTCGGGATGGTCCTGGCCGAGGGCCGCCCCGACCTCACCGTCCGGGGCTATGTGGCCCATCCGACCCAGGACGTACCACCCCGGGGGGGGAAGCTCGATGTGGGGGCAGGGGTGGGAAGGCGCGGGGAGCTCGTGGTCGTCAAGGACCTGGGGCTGCGCGAGCCGTACGTGTCCTCGGTGTCCCTGCGGTCCGGGGAAATGGGGGACGACCTGGCCTACTACCTCCTGGTGAGCGAGCAGGTGCCAGCCGCCGTGGGGCTCGGGGTCCACGTGGGGGCGGACTACCGGGTGGCGGCCGCCGCCGGCGTGCTGGTCGAGGCCCTCCCCGGCGCTTCCCCGGACGTGATCGACCGCGTGGCCGAGAACATGGGGCGACTGGACTCGGTCACCCGCGTCCTGCTCCGGAAGCCCGAACCGGAGGCGCTCGTGGCAGAAGCCCTGCAGGGCATTCCCCATCGCACCGCGCCCCTGGGAGCCCCGCGTTTCACGTGCCGGTGCGGCCCGGAGCGCCTAGACGCCACCGTGGCGGCCTTGGGCGCGGAGGAGGTGCGGTCCGCCTTCGAGGAGGAGGGGGGGCTGCGGGCCCGCTGTGCCTTCTGCTCCGCCGAGTGGCGCAAGGCCTCCCTGGACTCCGATTGGGAGCGGGCTCCCAGGGCGTGACCCCGCCGCCGGCCGTTCACGGGCAGGGGCGTGGGCATCCCGCCGCATCCCCGATGGTCCCCTTTTCGGTGGCTCTGCCCGGGCGAGACCCCGTAGAATCCCTCCCGGGAGGGAGGCATGGTCAGAGTCGGCCTGGAAGTCTTCGCGTCCGCGCCGGAGCGGTGGGTCCCCTGGGGCTCGCGGGTGGGGTTGCTCCTGAATCCGGCGAGCGTCGACGCCGGGCTCCGGTCCGCGCGGGACGTGGTGCGCGGTGCCCTGGGGGGGAGGAGCGAGTTGGTCGCCCTCTTCGGGCCCCAGCACGGCATCGGTGCCGACGTCCAGGACAACATGGTGGAGTCGCCCCACGGGGTGGACCGGCGGCTGGGGATCCCGGTCTGGTCCCTCTACGGGGAGGTCCGCCGGCCCACGCCCGCGATGCTCGAGGGCCTCGACGTCCTGTTGGTCGATCTCCAGGACGTAGGGACGCGGGTTTACACCTTCCCCTGGACCCTGCGCCTAGCCCTGGAGGCCTGCGGCGAGGCCGGCGTGCGAGTCGTCGTCCTGGACCGGCCGAATCCCCTCGGCGGTGCCGCGGTGGAGGGCAACCTCCTGCAGACCGCCTGGGCCTCCTTCGTGGGGCTCGAGCCGGTTCCCATGCGTCACGGGCTGACCCTGGGGGAGCTGGCCCGATGGGTGGTGGGGGAGCGCGGGGTCCGGTGCGAGGTGGAGGTGGTGCCCCTGGAGGGATGGCGGCGGAGCATGCTGTGGGCCGAAACGGGCCGGCCCTGGGTGCTGCCGTCGCCCAACATGCCCACACCGGAGACCGCGGCCGTCTACCCGGGCACCGTCCTGCTGGAGGGCACCACCGCCTCGGAGGGCCGCGGCACGACGCGTCCCTTCGAGATCGTCGGGGGCCCGTGGGTGGACGGCGAGGCCCTCGCCGGGGCCCTGGGGCCCTGGGACTTGCCCGGGGTGCGCTTCCGGCCCATGGGGTTCCTGCCGACCTTCCAGAAATGGGTGGGGCGTGCTTGCGGCGGCGTCCAACTGCACGTCACCGATCCCCCGGCCTTCCTTCCGTACCGGACGGGTCTGGCCCTCCTAGGGGCCCTGTGGTCTCTCTGCCGGGGAGATGGGTTCGGCTGGAGGGAGCCCCCCTACGAGTACGAGAACGAGCGCCTGCCCATCCATCTCCTGTTGGGGGATGCAACGCTGCGCGAGGGGCTGGAGGCAGGAGCGGATCCGAGGGAGTTGGAGGCCGGGTGGGCGCGGGGGCTCGAGGAGTGGGAAGAGGGCCGTACGCCTTACCTACTGTACCGCTAGACGGTCGATCCCAAGGGCTGGCGGGGAGCTCAAGCGGCCTCGCCCATCGGGCGCGCCTCCGCAACGCGTCGCCACACGCTCTCCCTCCGGCGAGGGCCCAGGTCGTGCCGATCCGCCCAGTACTGGAAGGCGGCCGTGAGCTCCGGGCGTCCCAGCTCCTTCCACCACTGGAGGAAATGGTCGGCGAGGATGTACGGAAAGGCCATGTCGCGGTTCATCGGGTTTCCTCCTCCGGAGCGAAGCGGGTGCCATTGTACACAGTCGGTCTGCGATGTTCAATCTGAGTGAACTCATGGCGCGGGAAAGCGGGGCTTTCCGCCTCCACTTCCTGGGGATCTGCGGCACGGCCATGGCGGGGGTTGCGGCGGAGCTCCACCGACGGGGGGCCGCCGTCAGCGGGTCCGACGACGCGGTGTACCCCCCGATGTCCACGTTCCTCGACGAAGCCGGCGTGCCCGTCGCCGCCGGCTACCGGGAGGAGAACCTGCGCCCGGCGCCGGACCTTGTGGTGGTCGGCAACGCGATCTCCCGGGGCAACCCCGAGCTGGAGGCGGCCCTGGATGGGGGCCTTCCCTACTGCTCTTTGCCGGAGCTCCTGCGCTGGGCGTTCCTCCCGGGAAGGACGAGCCTGGTGGTCACCGGGACTCACGGCAAGACCACGACGGCCGCCCTATGTGCCTGGGCCCTGGAGTCCAGCGGGCGCGCCCCCTCGTGGCTCGTGGGAGGCGTGCCGGCCGGCCTTCCCGGCGGCTTCCACCTGGGGGAGGGGACCCCCTTCGTCCTGGAGGGGGACGAGTACGACACGGCGTTCTTCGACAAGCGCTCCAAGTTTCTCCATTACCGGCCCCAGATCCTCGTCCTGAACAACGTGGAGTTCGACCATGCCGACATCTTCGACGACCTGGAGGGGATCCGTCGCTCGTTTCGCCACCTCCTGCGCACCGTGCCCCGTTCGGGGCGCGTGATCGCCAATTGGGACGACCCGGAGGTCCGGGCCCTGGCGGCCCTGGCTCCCTGCCCGGTGGTGCGGTACTCCCGGAGTGACGAACGAGTGGAGTGGCGCGGCCAGGCATCCCCCGGACGGGTGCGGGTTCGAGGGCCGGGGGGCCGCACCGTGGATCTCGCCCACGACCTCCTCGGCTCCCACCAGACGTGGAACCTCCTGGCGGCGACGGCCGCCCTCGCGGAGCTGGGTCTGTCGGACCGCGAGCTGGAGACCGCGGTGGCGATGTTTCCGGGGGTGAGGCGTCGAGGGGAGCTCCGGGGGGAGGCGGCGGGCGTGCGGGTGTACGACGACTTCGCCCACCACCCCACCGCCATCCGGGGCGTCCTGGAGGGCTTCCGGGAGCGATACCCCGGCCGGCGCCTCTGGGCCGTGGCCGAGCCCCGCTCCAACACCATGCGGCGTCGGGTCTTCCAAGAGGCGTTGGCCGGGGCCTTCGGCGCGGCGGACAGGGTCTGCCTGCGGGAGGTGCCGGACCCGGGCAAGGTCCCGGAGGGGGAGCGCCTGGACGTCGAGCGGTTGGCTGCAGAGCTTTCCCGTTCCGGGGTTCCGGCCCGCGCGTTCCCGAGCGCCGGCGAGATCGTGGGGCACCTGGTTTGCTGCCTGGAACCGGGGGACGTGGTCGCGGTGCTCTCCAACGGGAGTTTTGAGGGGATCCACGACCGGCTCCTGGAGGCCCTGGGCAGCCGATGAGGGCCGTTCGACTCGGACTCGCCCTCGGTCTGCTCTGCCTGGTCTGGCCGGCGGCCGGGGCCTGCGCGCGCGAGGAAGGGCTCCCCACGGCGGCCTGGGTGGTGCGCACCGCCGTGACCGCGCCGGAAGCCGCGGCCCGTGTCGTGGAGGCGGCGCGGGAGGCCCGGCTCGACACCCTGGTGGTGCAGGTGCGGGGCCGGGGGGACGCCTTCTACCGGAGCGACCTCGTCCCCCGGGCGGAGGCCCTCACGGTGCCCGGCGCGGACCCCGCCTTCGATCCCCTGGGCCGGGTCCTGGACTCTGCGGGAGGGATGCGGGTCCTGGCCTGGATGAACGTCTTCCTGCTGTGGAGCGGAGACACCCCCCCCGTCGACCCCCGCCACGCGGCCCTGCAGGCCCAGTGGGTGCTTCGGGACGCCGACGGGAGGCGGGTCTCGGACTACACGCCCCTGGAGAGGTCCCTCGGCTGGATCGAGGGGACCTACGCCGACCCCGACTCGGCGGAGTACCGGAGCCATTTCGCCGAACTGGTCCGGGAGGTCGCCACCCGCTACCCGGTGGCCGGCGTGCACCTGGACTTCGTCCGGTACCCCGGACCGGGGTACGGCCATGGGGGCGCGCTGGGGGAGCGGTTCCGGCAGGTGTGGGGGCTGGACCCCCGGTGGATCCCGGAGGAGCTCCGGTCCCCGGACCTGGGGGCCTGGCTCTCGGGGGCGATGCCCCCGGCGGACCGCTTCCTGGCGACGGCGGCCCTGCTCTGGGCGGATCTTCGGGCGTCCCGGGTGACCGCCCTGGTCCGGGCAGCCCGCGAGGGGTTGGACCGGGCGGGCCCCGGCCGGGAGCTCTCGGCCGCGATCTTTCCGGACGCGGACGCCGCCTACGTGGAGAAGGGGCAGGACTGGCGGGGCTGGGTGGAGCAGGGGCTCGTGGATGCGCTGTACCCCATGGCCTATTTCGGGGAAGCCGATCGGGTGGAGGCGCAGCTTCGCGCCGTGGCTCGGGCCGCCCGCTCTGCCCGCAGGGCGGCGCCCCCGGCTCGGCCGGTGCTCCTCTGGGCCGGGCTCGGTGCCTACCGCAAGGGGCCCGACGCGGTGGCCGTGGAGGCGGCCGCTGCCCGGCGCCTGGGATACGACGGTGTGTGCCTGTTCGACCTGGGGAGCGTGCTGGAAGGACCCGGGGGGTTCGAGGCCTACGCCAGGGCTGCGTCCCGGTTCGAGGGCCTCGAGCCGGAGGCCGACGTCCTTGCCCCGTTTCCCCGCGGCCGCAGCCGGGGAGGTCGGTGGCTGGCCGAGAGCCTGGAGCGGGCGGCGGGGGGGGTGTTGCCGCCCGGCTGGGGGGTCGATGCCCTGGAGGACGTCCTCGAGG
>JAWSUI010000059.1:0-20870 GCA_033551855.1 Deferrisomatales bacterium | reverse complement strand
GTGTCGCCGCAGGCCCCGGTGCGCCGGGTTCGGCGGGTCGGTCGAGGCGGCGCGGGCTTGCTCTCCGGGGCTCCCGGACTCCGCCCCACGATGGGGTGGTGGAACCTTGCGACCCGCGGCGGCTGTCCCTGCGGTGGCCGGACTGCAGGGTCGGGGCAGAGGGAAACCCTGCCGGTGAATCGAGCCATCCGCCAGGGTCCGAGGCCGCGGCCCCGGGGGGTGGGCGGGCCGATGGTCTCTGACACTCGCGGGTCGCGGTTCCCCGGTGGATGCAGGGGACGCGGGGTGCTACGGGGCGGGGCTCGCCTGGGCCAGGAGCCGGAGGCTTTCCCGGTACGGCGGCCTGGCAATCCCGGCCTCGGTGATGATGGCCGAGACGTTGGAGGCGGGGGTGACGTCGAAGGCGGGGTTCCACACCGACACCCCCGCGGGGGCGACGGGGACGCCGGCCCAGTGGGTGACTTCGAGACCGGAGCGCTCCTCGATGGGGATCCGGCTGCCGTCCTCGACGGAGAAGTCGATCGTGGAGAGGGGCGCCGCCACATAGAACGGGACTCCGTGCTCCCGGGCGAGCACCGAGAGGGGGTACGTGCCGATCTTGTTGGCCACGTCGCCGTTGCCTGCGATGCGGTCTGCCCCGACGAGCACGGCGTCCACTCCGCCCCTCCCCAGGCGGTACCCTGCCATGTTGTCGGTGAGCAGTGTAACGGGGATCCCGTCCCGGAGGAGCTCCCAGGCGGTCAGGCGCGCGCCCTGCAGCAAGGGCCGCGTCTCGTCTGCCAGCACCTCGATCTGCTTGCCCGCCTCCACGGCCGCCCGCACCACCCCCAGCGCCGTGCCGTACCCCGCCGTGGCCAGGGCCCCCGCGTTGCAGTGGGTCAGGACCGTGGCCCGCGTCGGCAGGAGCTCCGCGCCCAGGCGGCCCAGGCGGCGGTTGGCAGCGACGTCCTCCCGGAGGATGGCGAGAGCTTCCACTTCCAGGGCCTCGATGGCCTCCTCGCCCGGGCGCCCCACCAGGCCCTCGGCCCGGCGGCGCATGCGTTCGACGGCCCAGGAGAGGTTGACGGCCGTCGGGCGTGTCGCCAGCAGCGTCTCGTACACCGGCTCGAGGCGCCGGCAGAGCTCTTCCGCGCCGTCCCTGCCGAGCTCGCGGGCGGCCAGGGCGATGCCGAAGGCCGCCGTGACGCCGATGGCCGGGGCTCCCCGGACCACCATCCCGGAGATCGCCTCGGCCACCCCCCTGTAGTCCGTGTATTCGCGGTACACCTCGGCCCCAGGCAAGAGGGTCTGGTCGAGGAGGACCAGGCGGTCACCCTTCCAGGCAAGGGTGTGGAAGCTCATGGGATCTCCGTGGGGGATCGGTTTCGGGAGGGCTCCCCGATGCTACCATGGCCGGCGCAGGGGAGCACGGGTGGAATTCCCAACGGTGGAATTCCGCAGGATCTACCGGACACGCGCTCGGATCCGGGGAGCCCCTCCGCTCCCCCCGGCGTCCGCGGCCCTTCGAGGGGGTGTCCCCCGGGGTCCCGGTGCGCCGGGCTCGGCGGGTCGGTCGAGCCGGTACGTGTCTCCGAGGCTCCCCGGTCCGGCCCGAAAAACGGGTGGAGCTTGATTCCCGGGCCCCCGACCGTCCGACCGCCCGACCTCCCGGGCGACCCGGGGTTCTGCTACCCTTCGCCGGGTCCCGTGCACCCCATCCCGGAGGAGATGCCGTGACCGCTCCCGCTTCGCCGTGCGCCAAGCCTTCCGTGGCCGAGGCGCTGGCTCTCGGCCGCCCGGTGGTGGCCTTGGAGACGGCCTTCCTGACCCATGGGCTCCCCAGGCCCGCCAACCTCGAGACCTTCCGGGCGATGGAGGACGCGGTGCGCGCCGCAGGGGCGGTGCCTGCGGCCGTTGCCGTCCTGGGGGGTGTCCTGCGGGTCGGGCTCGGAGAGGCCGAGGCCGAAACCCTGGCGGGGGAGGAAAGCGCGTGCAAGGCCGGGGTCGCCGACCTCCCCGCCTTGGCGGCCCGGGGTGCCGACGCGGGCACTACGGTCGCCGCCACCCTGTGGGCTTGCCGGTGGGCAGGGATCCGGGTCTTCGCGACGGGCGGCATCGGGGGAGTCCACCGGGGCGGCGGGACGAGCTTCGACATTTCCGGTGATCTGGGCGCCCTGGCCCGCTTCGGCGGGTGCGTAGTCTGCTCCGGGGCCAAGGTCATCCTCGACCTGCCCAAGACCCTGCAGCTCCTGGAGGCGCTGGGCGTCTGCGTGGTGGGCTATCGAACGGACGAGCTTCCGGCCTTCGTCAGCACGTCGTCCGGTCTGGGCCTGCGTCACCGGGCGGACACCCCCGAGGAAGCGGCCCGTGTGGTGCGGTGCCGAGATGCCTTGGGGCTGCCCCAGGCGGTGCTCCTCGCCAACCCGCCTCCGGCGGGGGTGGCCGTGCCCCGGGAGGCCGTGGAGCGCAGCTTGGCGTCGTCACTGGCAGCGGCCGGAGGGAGCGGTCTCTCCGGGCCGGGAGTCACCCCGGCCCTTCTCTCCGCGCTGGCCCACGCCTCGGGCGGGGCGACCGTCGAGGCGAACCGGGCACTCCTGGTCGCCAACGCGGGGCTCGGTGCGCGTGTGGCCCGCAGCCTCTGCCGGGAACCCTGACCGCGCCCCCTACCCCCGGGGGCACCGGCTCGGAGCGTCGCGGATGGCGCAGTGGGGCGCAGGTGCTTTCGGCCCCGCGGCCCCGGACGTCGTTGAATCCAGGGGCCAGAATCGACCGTCAGGCTCTTGGGCGGGGTCGGGGAGCCGTGGAGCGCCGCCCCGAACCGCCTCGACCGATGGGCCCAAGCCCGCAGAACCGGGTGAGGCTGGGCGGACCCGCTTCCTCCCCAATGCCTCGTCCGGATATCGCGGACTGAGGGGCGGAGCGGCGGGGCTCCCCGACCCCGAGCACTTGCCAGGCGGTGGATCCAGGGGGCAACCCCCTTGACCGCCCCGGCGGGCGCCGCGTATCGTGACCGCCGCACTTTCCGAGCGAGGAGCGTGGATGCGACGCGTCGTGATCGTAGGGGGCGGCCTGTCGGGGCTGGCGGCCGCCCGGGCTGTGCTGGACGAGGCCGCGAAGCGCTCCGTACCCCTGGAATTGGCCCTTGCGGAGAAGGAGCCCCTGCTCGGCGGGAAGATCCGGTCCACCCGGGAACAGGGTTTCCTGTGCGAGCACGGCCCCAACGGCTTCCTCGACAACAAGCCCTCCACCCTCGCCCTGGTGAAGCGTCTCTCGGCGGATCGGAAGCTCCTCAGGTCCAATGACGAGGCGCGGAAGCGCTTCGTCTTCACGGGGGGAGAGCTCAAGGCCCTGCCGGAAGATCCGGTGAGCTTCCTGCTCTCCGACCTCCTCTCCATCCGGGGAAAGCTGCGGCTCGCGGCCGAGTTCCTTCTCCCCCAGGGCGGCGGCCGGGAAGACGAGTCGGTGGCCGCCTTCGTCCGCAGACGCTTGGGGGACGAGGCCTTGGAAAAGCTCATCGACCCCATGAGCGCAGGAATCTACGCGGGCGACCCGAGCGTGATGAGCCTGCGGAGCTGTTTTCCCAAAGTGGCCCAGCTCGAGGCCCAATTCGGCGGGCTGCTCAAGGGCATGCTGGCCATGCAGAAGATGGCCAAGGCGATGGGGGTCAAGGGGCCCCAGTCCGCGGGGCCCGGCGGTGTGCTGTGGAGCCTGCAGGAGGGGGCCGGGGAGCTCGTCTCGGAGCTCGCCGGGACCCTTCCCCAGGGCAGCGTGCGCACCGGGGCAGGGGCCGAGGCCCTGGAGCGGGGCCCCCAGGGGGGCTGGGTGGTGCGCACGGAAGACGGGAGCCGTCTGGAGGCCGCCGCGGTGGTGCTGGCCACGCCCGCCTACGACGCGGCGCGGCTTCTGCGCGACCAGGACCCGAATCTCGCCGATCGCCTCTACGCGATCCCGTACGTTCCGGCGGCCGTGGTGTGCACCGGCTTCCGCCGGGAGGACGTGTCCCACCCCCTGGACGGGTTCGGCTTCCTGATCCCCTCCTCGGAGGGCCGGAAGATCCTGGGCTCCCTCTGGAGCTCCTCGATCTTTGCCCGGCGGGCCCCGAAGGGGGGCGTGCTCCTGACCCAGATCCTGGGCGGCGCCCGGAATCCGGAGCTCGTGGGCCTGGGCGACGAGGAGTTGCTCCAGGTCGTGAGGGATGAGCTTGCCTGGACCCTCGGCATTCGGGCCGCTCCCACCTTCGTGAAGGTGGTCCGTTGGCCCCGGGCGATCCCCCAGTACGTGGTCGGGCACGACGCCCGGCTGCAGGAGGTGGAGGGCAGGGTCGGCGCCCTGGGCGGCCTGTTCCTGGGCGGCAATGCCTACTATGGCATCGGCATCAACGACTGCACCGCCCACGGGGCGGTCCTGGGCCCGCGGGTGCTCGAGGCCCTGAGCAGCGGGCCCGGCGGCGCCGGGGGAGGTTCGCCGTGAGCGACTTCGACGCCATCGTCGTCGGCGCCGGGCCGGCGGGGGCGAGCGCCGCCCTCGCCATGGCACGAGGGGGTCTTCGGGTGGGGCTCCTGGAACGGGGCCCGTACCCCGGGTCGAAGAGCCTCATGGGCGGTGTCTTCTACACCGACGTCCTCGCCGAGCTGGTGCCCGGCTTCGCCGAGGGTGGCGCTCCCCTGGAGCGCCACGTGGTGAAGAAGGGGCTGTCGGTCCTCGCGGAAGGCGCCGAAACCGCTGTCTCCTTTCGGACCCAGGCCTGGGACCTCCCCCCCCACAACCACAGCTACACGGTTCTGCGATCCCGCTTCGACCGTTGGTTGGCGGCCCGCGCGGAGGCCGAGGGGGTGGAGCTCGTCACCGGCGTCGTAGTGGACCGCACCCTCAAAGACGAGGGTGGCCGGGTCGTTGGGGTGCAGGTGCGCATGCCCGAGGGGGAGGCCCCCGAGGGCGGACGCCTGACCGCACCGGTGGTGATCGCGGCCGATGGCGCCGTCTCGCTTCTTGCGGAGGCCGAAGGCATGCGGGCCGAGCCGTCGGGTGCTCGGGCGGCCCTGGGGGTGAAGGAGGTCCTGGGGCTGCCCCGGGAGCGGATCGAGGAGCGTTTCGGCCTCCGGGGGGATCAGGGCTCGGCCTGGGAGTACGTGGGGGAGGCAACGGCGGGCCTTCGGGGGTCGGGGTTCCTCTACACGAACCGGGAGAGCCTCTCGGTGGGTGTGGTCGTCTTCCCCTCGGATCTGGCCGAGGGACGGCTCAGCCCGGTGGAGATCCTGGACCGATTCAAGGCCCACCCGGCAGTGGCACCATTTCTCGAGGGGGCCGAGCTACTGGAGTACGGCGCGCACCTGATCCCGGAGACCGGGTACGACCGGCTGCCCCTCCTGTATCGGGACGGCTTCCTCCTGGCGGGGGACGCGGCCGGCCTGGTGAGCACGTCGCCCCACCACGAGGGCTCCAACTACGCCATGGCCTCCGGGGTGATGGCCGGCCGGGCGGCCCTCGCGGCCCACGCCGCAAAGGACTTCTCGGCTGCCACCCTCTCCTGTTACCGGCGGTTCCTTGAGGACAGCTTCGTCCTGCGAGACATGGAGCACTACCGAGACTGGCCGCGGTTCGTGGAGGCAAACCCCCACGTCTTCTCCCGCTGGCCCGGGGCCCTGGCCGCGGCGGCGGAGGCCCTGCTGCGGGTGGGGGGCACCCCCCGCTCCGAGAGGGGCGGAGAGCTCTGGGAGCTCTTCCAGCGCAGGGTCGGGATCCTGCCCTTCGCCGCCACCGGGGTGCAGCTGCGAAACGCCCTGCGGGTGCTCGGGTACGGCAAGACCGACCGGATCCTGGAGTACCTGGCGAAGAACTGGTGAGTTGCCCATGACCTTCGGGTCGCCCCAAGGGATGAAACCCTGACCGGTCGCGGGCCGGTCGCCCTCACCCCAGGCCCCTCTCCGGGTGGGAGAGGGGATTCAAGGACGGTGAGTTTCTTTACAGGAGGGGGTCGTGAGCGGTGACGCCGAGCGGGCCGTTCCGCCCGCGGGGAAGCGGGTGACGGTGGAGGAGCGCCTCTTCGCGGACGAGACGCGGCCCGACGCGGTCTCCCACCTGGGGCTCGCCGATCCCCTGCGGTGCGCTGGGTGCGAGGGCCGGGATTGTGTGGTCACCTGCCCGGCGGAGACCTACCGGTGGAGCGACGAGGAGGGCCGGGTGACGATCCGCTTCGAGAACTGCCTCGAGTGCGGCACCTGCCGCTTGGTCTGCCCCCACGGGAACATCACCTGGCGCTACCCCATGGGGGGGATGGGGATCTGCTACCGGTACGGGTGACGGCGGTCGATCGCCCCGGACGGCTGATCACGCATCACACAGCACCGATCACTGGAAACACACAACTGCCGAGGATCCCATGCCCTTCCCCGCCCTCCGCCTGCGGCGGCTCCGCCGCAACGAGACCCTGCGCCGCATGGTGCGGGAGACCTCCCTCTCCCCCTCCGACTTCATCTACCCCCTCTTCGTCCGGGAGGGCTCCGGTGTGAGGAAACCCATCGGGAGCATGCCCGGTCAGTTCCAGTTGTCCGTGGACGAGGCCGTGGGGGAGGCCCGCGCCGCGTGGGGGCTCGGGGTCCCGGCGGTGATCCTCTTCGGAATCCCGGACCGCAAAGACCCGCTGGGGTCTGGGGCGTACGCCGATGACGGCATCGTGCAGCGTGCCGTCCAGGCTCTGAAGGATGCGCTCCCCGACCTGTGCGTGATCACCGACGTGTGCCTGTGCGAGTACACCGACCACGGCCACTGCGGAGTCATCGAAGGCGGTGACGTGGCCAACGACCCCACCCTCGAGCTCCTGGCCCGGGAGGCGGTCTCCCATGCCCGTGCAGGGGCGGACGTGGTGGCGCCCTCCGACATGATGGACGGGCGGGTGGCGGCACTGCGCACGGCGCTGGACACCGAAGGGTTCTCCGGGGTACCCATCATGGCCTACGCCGCAAAGTTCGCGAGCACCTTCTACGGGCCCTTCCGGGAGGCTGCCGAGTCGCCCCCCCGCTTCGGGGACCGTCGCTCCTACCAGATGGACCCCGCCAACGGCGGCGAGGCCCTGCGGGAGGTGGAGCTGGACGTGGGGGAAGGGGCGGACATCGTCATGGTGAAGCCGGCCCTGCCCTACCTGGACGTGATTCGCCGCGTAAAGGATACCTTCGGTCTGCCCACGGCGGCCTACAACGTGAGCGGCGAGTACGCCATGGTCAAGGCGATGGAGCGACTGGGGTGGGGGGACGGCCAGGGGCTCATGATGGAGAGCCTGCTCTCGATCAAGCGGGCTGGGGCGGACCTGATCCTCACCTACTTCGCCCCCGAGGCGGCCCGAGTGCTCCAGAGCTGACCCACCGGCCCCGCGGCGGGAGGGGAGGAGCCACATGCCCTCGCAGAGACGTTCCGCCGACGGGCCGGCGGCACCGGCCTCCCGGGGGGAGTGAGCCCGATGGCGAGGTACTTCCTGATCGACGGCACGAACCTGCTCTACCGCGCCTACCACGCCCTCCAGGGCTTCCGGACCGCGGCCGGTCTTCCAACCCACGTCGTCTACGGCTTCCTCTCCATGATCTTCCGGGTCCTCCGGGAGCACGCCCCCGAGGGCCTGGCGGTGGTGTTCGACCCGCCGGGGCCCACCGCCCGCCATCGGCTCTTCCCCGAGTACAAGGCCAACCGGGAGGCGACCCCCGAGGACCTGATTGTCCAGATTCCCTACGTCCATCGGGCGCTGGCCGCCTTGGGCGTGCCGGTGCTGACCCTGCCCGGCCTGGAAGCCGATGACGTGCTCGGGACCCTGGCCCGCCGCCTCGCCGAGGCCGGGGAGGAGGTCACCCTGGTCACGGGGGACAAGGACTTCTGCCAGTTGGTGGGGCCCCGCATCCGGCTGCTCGACACCATGCGGGACCGGTTCAGCGGCCCCGAAGAGGTGGCCGAGCGGTTCGGCGTCCCGCCGGAGAGGGTGGTGGACGTGCTCGCCCTCACCGGCGACCCGGTGGACAACATCCCCGGGGTGCCCGGGATCGGGCCCAAGACGGCGGCAAAGCTGGTGGCGGCGTACGGCGGCCTCGAGGGGGTGGTGGCCCGGGCGGAAGAGGTGAAGGGAAAGCGGGGAGAGGCCCTTCGGGAGCACGGGCAGCGGGCGCTGGGCAACCGGGAGCTGGTGACCATCGACACTGCGGTGCCCGTCGACGCGGGCGCCGAGGATCTGCGGCCGCGATCCCCGGATCGCCCGGCCCTGGCGGCTCTTTTTCGAGAGCTCGAGCTCCACCGCTTCCTCCGTGAGCTGGGTCTCGACGAGGAGGGGAAGAATCCGGGCGGCGGGGCGGGGCCGGGAACCGATTCGGAGGGCGCAGGGGCCGCCGCCGGTGTCCCCGAAGCTCCTGCCGGGTGGCTTGCCGTGGCCGCCGGGGAGGACGCCGGGCTCTGGGGGCTGGCGAGGGGGGACGACGCCGTGGCGGCACCGGCCGCGGGGATCCCCGAGGCCTGGAGCAGCCTCCTTGCGGACCCCTCGGTGCCGGTGGTGGGGCACCGGCTCCAGGGCGCCTGGTCGCAGCTGTCCCGGCGGGGGACGGAGCTCGCGGGCATCGCCCTGGATACCGAGGTGGCCGCGTACCTTCTCCTCCCGGGTCGGCGCGCCTATCCCGAAGAGGACCTCTCCCGGGAACGGGGCCTCGACCCCGGGACGGGCGGAACGCCGGCGGAGAGGGCGGTGCAACGGGCCCGCACCGCGCTGGGCCTGGCCGCCCGGCTGGAGGGGGAGCTCGCCGCGGCGGGGCTCCTGGGCCTCTATCGCGAGATCGAAAACCCCCTGATCCCGGTGCTTGGCCGGATGGAGACTCGTGGGGTGAAGGTGGACGCCGGGGCTCTCGACCGGCTGAGCCGGGAGTACCAGTGCCGGCTCGAGGGGCTCGAACGGCGGATCTTCGACCTGGCGGGGGAAGAGTTCAACCCCCAGAGCCCGCGCCAACTGGCGTCGGTGCTCTTCGACAAGCTCAAGCTGCCCGTGGTGAAGAAGACGGCAACCGGGTACTCCACGGACGCCGAGGTGCTGGAGGAGCTGGCGCTGGACCACCCGCTGCCCCGGGTGGTCCTCGAGCACCGGAGCCTCTCGAAGCTCAAGAGCGCCTTCATCGACGTCTTGCCCGCCCTGGTCGACCCCGGCACGGGCCGCATCCACGCCCGCTTCCACCAGACGGTGGCCGCGACGGGACGGTTGAGCTCGAGCCGTCCCAATCTGCAGAACATCCCGGTCCGGGGGGACGAGGGGCGAAGGATTCGAGAGGCCTTCGTCGCGGAAGAAGGCTGCGTGCTCCTGTCGGCGGACTACTCTCAGGTGGAGTTGCGGATCCTGGCGCACCTGAGCGGCGACCCGGCCCTGGTAGCGGTCTTCCGGGCGGGCCGCGACGTCCACTCGGAGACGGCGAGCCGCCTCTTCGGGGTCCGACCGAGGGACGTCGACGACCGGATGCGCCGCGAGGCCAAGACGGTGAACTTCGGGATCCTCTACGGGATGAGCCCCTTCGGCCTGGCACGGCAGCTGGGCATCTCCCGCGCGTCGGCCCGGGCCATGATCGACGCATACTTCCAGCAGTTTCCCTCCGTTCGGAGGTATCTCGAGGGTCTCGTGGACGCGGCCAGGCGGCTTGGGTACGCGGAGACTCTCTTTGGCCGTCGCCGCCCGCTCCCCGAGCTCGGGTCCCGCAACCGGGCCCAGCGGGAGCTGGGGGAGAGGATGGCCGTCAACACCCCCATCCAGGGAACCGCCGCCGACCTGATCAAGAGGGCGATGGTGCGCGCGGACCGCGCGCACCGGCAGCGGGGCTCGGAGGCCCACCTGGTCCTGCAGGTCCACGACGAGTTGGTGTTCGAGGTGGCCGCGTCCGAGGCGGACGAGGCCCGCCGGGCAGTGGTGGAGGCCATGGAGGGTGCAGCCGCGTTGGCGGTGCCGCTGGTCGTGGACGCGGGTTGCGGGCCGAACTGGTACGACGCCCACTGACGGGATGCCGCCCCCCGTGGGACGATGCAGCTCCGGAAGGCACCCCGGACGGGCGGGCCGCCTACAAAGGTATCGGGATCGGAAACGGTCTCGGTGTCGAAAGGGGGTTCCTCCGAGGTACGGCCTGCGGTTCCGAGGGCTGGCGACGGGCGGGCGCGAGGGAGGAGGAAATGGGCTGCCTCACCCTGCGTTCATCCGGTGGGGGACTAGGCCGGGATTCCCCGACTGCTCGGCAGGCGGGGTCCGGGAGGCCCCACGTTTCGCCCCGCAATCCGCGGCAATACGAAGGGGTGCCCCAGCAGTCCCCGGTGCGCCGTACTTCACCCGTTTGCACCGGACTCGGCGGTTCCGCTCGACGTGGCGCGGGGCTGCTCTCCCGGGCTGCCGGTTATCGCCCTGCGAGGGGGTGGTGGTGGATCCTCGCAGGGAGGCGCTGACGCACGGGCGAGGGATCCTGGTACTACAACGAGCGATCGGTTCTCCGCGTGCGTTCGGCGCGAAACCTTCCCTCCGGCGGGCAGGATCCCGGCGCGCAGGGATCGCGAGGCGGTTTCGAGCGCCCCTACGGCCCTTCGGTGAGCCCAGAGCCTCGTTCCAAGGCCGCTTGCCCGCTCTCCGGAAAGGCCCCGCCCCCGACTCCGACGCAACTCTCGCTGTCGTACTAGAGCCGAGGCGGGTTCGCCGGCAGGGTTTGTCCCTTGACTTGCCCCGGACGGCCGACTACCATGGCCCACGAGCGAGGAGAGGCCTATGCACTTGGAAAAACTCAATCTTCTGGAGCAGAGGCTGACCCGGCTCGCAGATCACTTCAACCGGCTGAGGGAGGACAAGACCCTCCTCGAACGCCGCCTCGAAGAGAAGACCAGGCGGCTTGGCGACCTCGAGAGTGAGGTCGAGGAATTTCGAAAGGAACGGGACGTAATCCGGGAGAGACTGGGCCGGCTGGTGGAGACCCTGGAGCGGCTCGAGGCCCTGGAGGCGACGGAGGGTGGCGGGGAGGCTTGATGGTTCACCAGGTAGAGATCTTCGGGCAGCCATACTCCCTGCGCGCGGACGTGGAAGGCGAGCACGTACGGCGGGTCGCGGAGCTGGTGGACCGAAAGATGCGCGAAGTCGCGGCAGCGGCTCGCTCGGTGGCCACCCTGCAGATTGCCGTTCTGGCCGCCATGGACCTGGCGAGCGAGTTGCTTCTCGAAAGGGATGCCTCCCGGGAGCGGGAGGCCGAGCTCGAAGAGCGCCACGCCTGTCTTGCCCAGCGCATCGACAACCTCATACCAGAGGCTTTCGCGGCGACGAAGACACCATTCCCCTGCTGTGCGCGTGATTCCGCTGGAAGCTGTTGAGCCAACGGCATGACGCTGGGGGTCCTCCCTGTCCGTGGATGGCATGCCCTCCGGGGAGCCCGTGAAACGGTTACAGGACGCCCACCTTTCCACGCAAGGTTCAACCGAACCTTAGGAACACGGCACGAGCGGGGGATCCCTTTCTCTCCGGATCCCGTCCTGACCTCTCGGTAACCTGTGCCCCCCAGGGAGCGCGGGTTCTCCTCGTCCTGTCTCCTGACCCGCCGGGCCGTGTCTCCGGTGCCGCCCGGTCCTTCGCTGGGAAAGGAGATCCGTGTGCATTCCACTGGGATCGTGATCGTATGGGTGCTCGCCGCGGCCCTTGTGGCCTTGGCGGCGGGCTTCGTGGCGGCGCGAAGGCGCGCCCGGGCCGTGGACCAGGACGCCCGGGCCGAGGCGGACGCCATCCGCGAAGAGGCTCGCAAAGAGGCGGAGATCCTGAAGAAGGAGGTGGTTCTCCGGGCGAAGGAAGAGACCTTTGCCGAGCGGGCCCGGGTGGACAAAGAGCTGGAGGAGAGGAAGAGCGAGCTCCTGGCCGTCGAGAAGCGCGTCCAGCAGCGCGAGGGGAACCTGGAGAAGAAGGAGGAAAACCTCGACAAGCGGGAAACCCGCCTCCAGGAGCGGGAAGACAGTCTCGACGAGCGCAGCGTGGAGATGGAGACGGCGCGGAGGGAGGTGGAGGCCAAGGTTGCCGAGGTCACCCGGCAGCTGGAGCGTGTGGCGGGAATGAGCGCGGAGGATGCCAAGGAGGAGCTGAAACAGGCTCTCCTGAGCGAGGCGCGCCACGACGCAGCCCGGGAGGTCCGCGAGGCCGAGGAAGAGGCCAGGAAAGTCGCGGACAAGAAGGCAAAGGAGATCATCAGCCTGGCCATCCAGCGCTACGCCGGGGATTACGTGGCCGAGCGAACGGTCACCAGCGTCCAGCTGCCGGGAGAGGAAATGAAGGGCCGGATCATCGGTCGCGAGGGGCGCAACATCCGGGCCATCGAGGCGGCGACCGGGATCGACCTCATCGTGGACGACACGCCGGAGACGGTTCTCCTTTCGGGCTACAACCCCGTGCGCCGGGAGATCGCCCGGGTCTCCCTGGAGCGGCTCATCAGCGACGGGCGCATCCACCCCGCCCGGATCGAGGAGGTGGTGAAGAAGGTCACCAAGGAGGTGGAGCAAGAGCTCAAGGAGGCGGGGGAGCAGGCCACCTTCGACGTGGGGGTGCACGGCATCCACCCGGAGGTCGTCAACCTGCTGGGGCGCCTCAAGTACCGCTCGTCCTTTGCCCAGAACGTGCTCAACCACTCGCTGGAGGTGGCGTTCCTCTGCGGGATCATGGCGTCGGAGCTCGGGATCAACGTGAAGCAGGCGAAGCGGGCGGGGCTCCTGCACGATCTCGGCAAGGCGGTCGATCACGAGATCGAGGGCTCCCACGCCACGATCGGGGCGGACCTGTGTCGAAAGTACGGTGAGCCCAAGGAGATCGTCCACGCGGTGGCGGCCCACCACGACGACGTCAAGCCCGAGTCGATCCTCGCGGTCCTGGTCCAGTCGGCCGACGCGCTCTCGGCGGCGCGCCCGGGGGCCCGGAGGGAGATGCTCGAGACCTACGTCAAGCGCTTGGAGGACCTAGAGCGCATCGCGAACTCCTTCGAAGGCGTCTCCAAGTCCTTCGCCATCCAGGCCGGCCGGGAGATCCGGATCATCGTCAACAACGAGCGGGTCGACGATGACACCGCGGTGCTGCTGTCCAAGGACATTGCCCGGAAGGTGGAGAAGGAGCTCTCCTACCCGGGGCAGATCCGCATCACCGTGATCCGGGAGACGCGGGCCGTGGAGTACGCCAAGTAGTGGGCACCCTGCGGATCCTCTTTCTTGGTGACGTGGTGGGGGAGCCTGGGCTTCGGGCCGTGCAGGCGCGCCTGCACCGCCTGGTGGCGGAGACCGGGGCGGGCCTGGTGGTCGCCAACGGCGAGAATACGGCCGCCGGGCTGGGCATCACCGGGGCAACCGCCCGGGCCCTCTTCTCGGCGGGGGTCCACGTGATCACCACGGGGAACCACGTCTGGGACAAGAAGGAGATCCTTGGCCGCCTGGAGCACTTGCCGCGGCTACTGCGGCCCGCGAACTACCCCCCGGGGACCCCCGGCGTGGGCTGGTGCACGGTGGAGGCCGGCGGGGTCCCGGTCGGCGTGGCGAATCTCTCCGGTCGGATCTTCATGGATCCGCTGGACTGCCCCTTCCAGGTCGCCGATGCGGTCTTCGCGCGCTTTCCCCCCGAGGTTCGGGTTCGGCTCCTGGACTTCCACGCCGAGGCTACGAGCGAGAAACAGGCGATGGGGTGGCACCTGGACGGCCGGGTCACAGCCGTTCTGGGGACCCACACCCACGTTGCCACGGCGGATGCCCGCGTCTTGCCCGGGGGGACCGGCTACATCACCGACGTGGGGATGAGCGGGGTGAGGGATTCGGTCATCGGGGTGTCTGCTGGCCGTGCGGTGGAGCGCTTCCGCAGCCGGATCCCCCGGGGGCACGCCGTGGCGGAGGGGGAGGCAACGGTGTGTGGCGTGGTGGTCTCGGCCGACACGGCCTCGGGGCGATGCACGGGGATCGAGCGGGTCGAGAGCGGCCCCCCCGGGAGCTGAGGCCCCTGCGGGGCCGGTGCAACCCCCCCGCCCGGTGTGGTATGGTCCCCGCGCTTTGGGGCAGCCCCCGGGTTGGTGACGAGCACGACGAGGATGGCGGCATGGAGGAACGAGACGAAAACCCCTTGATCCGGCAGCGCCTCGAGTGCCTGTCGGCGCTCCGGGCAGGGGGCGTCAACCCCTATCCGAACGACTTCCGCCCGAGCCACACGGCCGCAGAACTGTGCGCTTCCCACGGAGAGAAGGATGCCGCGGCCCTGGCCGACCTGCCGGACTCCTTTGCGCTGGCCGGCCGAGTGGTGGCGGTGCGGAGCTTCGGCAAGGCGGCGTTCGTGAAGCTGCAGGACCGCACGGGACAGCTCCAGGCGTTCGTGAAGCGGGACCAGGTGGGGGAGGAGGCCTTCGGCCTGTTCTCCCGAACCGACGTGGGGGATTTCCTGGGCGTGGAGGGCCCCCTCTTTCGCACCCGCACGGGGGAGCTCACGCTCGAGGCCCGCAGCCTGCGCCTGCTGTGCAAGAGCCTGCGCCCCCTGCCGGAGAAGTGGCACGGGCTCACCGACAAGGAGACCCGCTACCGGCAGCGCTACGTCGACCTCATCGTCAACCCCGAGGTGCGGGAGACCTTTCGGCGCCGGAGCCGTCTGATCCACCTCATGCGGGATTTCTTCCTCGGCCGGGACTTCCTGGAGATGGAGACCCCCATGATGCAGACCATCCCGGGGGGGGCGACCGCCCGGCCTTTCGTCACCCACCACAACGCCCTGGACCTGACGCTCTTCCTGCGGGTGGCGCCCGAGCTCTACCTGAAGCGGCTGGTGGTGGGGGGGATCGAGCGCGTCTTCGAGATCAACCGGAATTTCCGCAACGAGGGGCTCTCGAACCAGCACAACCCCGAGTTCACGATGCTCGAGTTCTACCAGGCCTACGCGACCTACGAGGACCTGATGGATCTTACCGAAGAGCTCTTCGTCCACCTGGCCTCGGAGCTCACCGGGGGGCGAACCGTCGTGTACCAGGGGGAGGAGATCGACTTCACGCCGCCGTGGCCCCGGCTGACGGTGCAGCAGGCCGTGGCCCGTTACGGGGATCTCACCGAGGCCCAGACCGGGGACCCGGAGGCCCTCCGGGCGTACGCGGCCCGGCTGGGGCTCGAAACCACCGGCGTGCCCCAGGGAAAGCTCCTGGCCCAGGTGTTCGAGACCGTGGCCGAGCCCCACCTCCTCCAGCCCACTTTCGTGACGCGGTACCCGGTGGAGGTGTCCCCCCTCTCCCGGCGCAGCGAGGATGATCCCCGGTTCGTGGACCGGTTCGAGCTGTACATCGCCCGGCGGGAGATCGCCAACGCCTTCAGCGAGCTCAACGACCCGGTGGATCAACTCGAGCGCTTCCGCCAGCAGTCCGAGGAGCGGGAGTCCGGCGACGAGGAGGCCCACTGGGTCGACCTGGACTACATACGGGCCCTGGAGTACGGCATGCCCCCGACGGCTGGGGAGGGCATCGGGATCGACCGGGTCGCCATGCTCTTCACCGACAGCCCGTCGATCCGCGACGTCATCCTCTTTCCCCACATGCGCCCCGAGGCGTGACCGGTGGACGCCCCCTACGAGCTGGGCATCGCCCTGCGCTACCTGAAGGCCCGCCGGGGGGAGCTCTTCATTTCGCTGATCACGTGGATCAGCGTGGGGGGCGTGGCCCTGGGTGTGATGGCCTTGGTGGTCGTGCTCTCGGTGATGACCGGTTTCGAGGAGGATCTGCGGGACAAGATCCTCGGGGCTACCGCCCACGTGACGGTGTACTCCCTGGGGCCCGCCCTCGAGCGCTCCGCCGACGTGGTCGGCGAGCTGGAGCAGGTGGAGGGGGTGGTGTCTGCTACCCCCTTCGCCTTGAGCCAGGTGATGCTCATGGCCGGCAGGGCGGTGCAGGGGGCCGTCTTCCGCGGCGTCGAGCTCGAGAGCGAGGCCCGGGCGGCCGAGGTGGAGCGGTTTCTAGTGGAGGGGAGGCTCCCGGAGGCCCGAGGGGATGTGCCGGGTCTACTCGTGGGGAGGGAGATGGCCCGGGGCATGGGCCTGTTCGTCGGCGACGTGGTCCAGGTGGTGAGCCCTGCGGGCAGCCCCACCCCGTTGGGCCTCGTGCCCCGGATGCGGGCCTTCCGGGTTTCGGGAATCTTCGCCTCCGGTATGTACGAATACGACACGAGCTTTCTCTTCACGGATCTGGAGACGGCCCAGGACTTCCTGCGCCTGGGGGAGGGGGTCAGCGGGATCGAGGTGGGAACCCGGGACCTCTACGGGGCCGACAGGGTGGCCCGGGCCATCGAGGCCCGCTTGGGCCCCGGCTATTGGACACGGGACTGGATGGAGATGAATCGCAATCTCTTCAGCGCACTCAAGCTGGAAAAGATCGTGATGTTCGTCATCCTGGCGCTCATCGTCGTGGTGGCGGCCTTCAACATCGCCGCGACCCTGATCATGGTGGTGCTGGAGAAGGCGCGGGACATCGGAATCCTGAAGTCGATGGGGGCGACGGGACGTTCGATCCGGCGGATCTTCATGCTCGAGGGGCTCGTGATTGGGGGGTTGGGCACGGGGGCGGGCCTCCTGGGGGGATGGGTCCTGTGCGTTCTCCTGAAGCGCTACCGATTCATCGACCTGCCCAGCGACGTGTATTACATCGACACGCTCCCGGTGGTGATGAAGCCCGAGGTGTTCGCTCTGGTGGCCGTGTGCGCGGTTGCGCTGTCCTTTCTCGCGACCCTGTACCCCTCCTGGCAGGCGGCGCGTATGGACCCGGTCGAGATCCTGCGATACGAGTGAGAGGGGAATGGGTTTGCTCTTCCGCAGGGGCAGGAAGGACGACAAGTCCGCCGCCGAGGAGCACTACACCCGGGGCCAGTGGGCTCAGGCGCTGGAGGCCTACCTGCGGGTGGCGTCCCGGGAGCCCGACAACGCCCAGGTCCTGCGCCGGGTGGCCGACCTTCAGGCGAAGGCGGGCCGGCGCGCCGAGGCCGCCGCCGCCTACCGGAAACTGGCCGAGCTCTACGCGCGCGGGGGGTTCCTGCCCCAGGCCATCGCCGTGCAGAAGGTCCTGCTGCGGGTCGATCCCGCCGCAGGTGAGGTGGCCGGGGTGCTCGCCGGGCTCTACTCTCGACGCGGAACGGGATCCGCGCTTCCGGGTGTGGCACGCCGACCGCTGCCCGAGATTTCGCTCTTCGCGGACCTCGGCCCTGGTGAGGTCGCGCAGATCATCGAGAAACTGGTGCCGCGTTCCCTGGGGATGGGTGAGACGCTCTTTCGCGAGGGGGATCCGGGGGATTCTCTCTTCTTCGTCGCTTCCGGGGCGGTGCAGGTGTGCCGTGGTGGGGTGACCCTCGCCGAGTTGGGCGAGGGGGCCGTCTTCGGCGAGGGTGCGTTCTTCAGCCGCGAGCGGCGCAGTGCCGAGGTCACGGCCGTGGGGCCCGCCGAGCTCCTCGAGATGCGCAGGGAGGATGCGGATGCCTTGGTGGCGCGCTATCCCGGCGTGGCCGATGCCCTCGCGGCGTTCTACCGCCGGAGGGTGCTCGACCGGGTGCTGGCCGCGTCCCCCGTGTTTCGCCTGCTTCGCGAGGAGGAGCGCCGGCGTCTGGCGGATCTCTTCCGGGACGTGGGGGTTTCCCCCGGGGACGTGGTGGTGCGGGAGGGGGACACGGATCGCTCCCTGTACCTGGTCAAACGTGGAAGATTCCTCGTCACCGCCCTGGCCCCGGGCACCGGGAAACCCCTGCTTCTGGCCGAGTTGGGCCCGGGCAGCCTCTTCGGGGAGGTCGCACTGGTGAGCGGTGCCCCCCGCACCGCGTCCGTCACGGCGGCGACCGAAGGGGTTGTGCTGGCGGTGCCCGAGGCGGAGGCGGCGCCGGTCCTGGAGCGCAACCCGGCGCTTCGGGAGGCCCTGGAGCGCCTGCGGGACGAGCGGGCCGCGGCGACCATCGCCCAGATCCTGCAGGGGGACACCTGATGGAGCCCCTCTTGGAAGCGGTGGGGGTGCGTAAGGTCTTCGTCCAGGGGGGGGCGCGCCTGGAGGTCCTGAAGGGGATCGATCTTACCGTGGGGCGCGGAGAGTGCCTGGCCGTGGTCGGGGCCTCGGGGGTCGGAAAGTCCACCCTCCTCCACATCCTGGGGGCCCTGGACCGCCCCACCGAGGGCCAGGTGCGGTTTCGCGGGGAGGACGTGTTCGGCCGGCCGGAGACGGACTTGGCCGCCTTCCGGAATCGCCACGTGGGGTTCGTCTTCCAGTTCCACCATCTGCTGGCGGAGTTCAGTGCCCTGGAGAACGCGGCGATGCCCGCCCGCATCTCGGGCCGCTCCCGGGAAGAGGCCCAGGGAAGGGCGCGGGACATCCTGGAAGCGGTGGGCTTGGGGGCACGCCTGACGCACAGGCCCGGAGAGCTGTCCGGGGGAGAGCAGCAGAGGGTGGCGCTGGCCCGCGCCCTGGTGTTGGATCCCGCGTTGGTTTTGGCCGACGAGCCCACGGGCAACCTGGACGAGCGCACCGGAGAGGCCGTGCATCGCCTCATGCTGGACTGGAACCGGCGCACGGGCACAGCGCTCGTGGTCGTAACCCACAACCGGGAGCTCGCGGAGTCGATGGACCGCATCGTCACCCTGTCCGACGGGAGGGTGGCCGACGAGAAGAGGAAGGCGCGGTGAGAAAGGTGCTCTGTCTGGCCCTGGGGCTTCTGCTGGCTGCCGAGGCCGCAGCGGAGCGCGTCCTGACGGAGGTAAAGGTCCGCGGGAACCTGCGCGTGGAGGAGGGGCTGGTCCTCCAGCGGGTCTCGAGCCGGCCGGGGGAGCCGTACGACGCCGGTCGGGTCCGAGAGGATCTGGCGTCCATCTACGCCCTGGGGTACTTCGAGGACATCGTCGTGGAGTTGGGAGACGACGGGGTCCTCACCTTCGTGCTCCTGGAACGGCCGGCCCTGAGGGAGTGGAAGACCGAGGGCGTGGACAACCTGGACAAGGAAGACGTCGAGAATGCCGTCTCCCTCCGGCGCCGAGAGATCCTCGACGACGCGCGGGTGGAGGAGGGGGCACGCGCCCTGCGGGACCTGTACCGGGAGAAAGGCTACTACCTGGCGGAGGTCCGGGGGGAGATCCAGCCCGTAGACGACGGGCGCAACCACGTGGACGTGGTGTATCGGGTCTCGGAGGGGTCGAGGGTCCGGATCAAGGACGTCGATCTGCTCGGCGTGAGCGAGGAACAGCACAGGCCGCTGCGGAAGGCGATGGGGACGCGGGCCGCCGGCTGGTGGTCGTGGCTGAGTCGTTCGGGGACCTTCACGGACACGGACCTCGAGCGGGATCGGGAGGTGATCCGATCCCACTACCTGAACCGTGGGTTCGTGGACGTGGAGGTCAGGGAGCCCCTGGTCGCCCTGACCCCGGATCGCCGGTGGCTCAGGATCGACATCCCCGTGTCGGAGGGCGAGCCTCACACCATTGGACGGGTGACCTTCTCCGGCGACCTGGACTTCCCGGAGGAGACCCTGCGGAAGGCGGCGGGCCTCACCGAGGGGGACACATTCCGCAGCGACGATTTTCGCAAGGCCCATCAAGGCCTTACCGACCTCTATGCCGACATCGGGTACGCCTTCGTGGACGTGGACCCGATGACCCAGGTCGACCCAGAGGCCCGCACGCTGGACCTGGACTTCGCCATCCGCAAGGGGGACCTGGTCTATCTGGGGCGGATCGAGGTGCGCGGGAACACGAAGAGCCGTGACCGGGTGGTGCGCCGCGAGGCCCGGCTGGCCGAGGGGGACCTCTACAACGGGACGGCTATCCAGAGGACCCGCCGGAGAATCGAGAATCTGGGGTTCTTCGAGAAGGTCAACCTCACGACCCACCGCCGCCCCGGGACGAACCTGCTGGACGTGGACATCGAGGTGGAGGAGAAGGCCACCGGCGCCTTCACCGTCGGGGCCGGGTACTCCTCCGTGGACCGGATCGTCGGGATGGCCAGCGTCAGTCAACGCAACTTCCTGGGCCTGGCCTATCAGTTGGCGGCCCAGGCGAGCTTCGGCACCACCCGGGAGAGCTACAGTTTGACGTTCAACAACCCGCGGGTCTTCGACTCCGAGGTATACGCCGGCATCGACCTCTACAAGTCGCGGCGGGAGTACACGGACTACACGAAGGACGCCCTTGGGGGGGCCCTCAAGCTCGGCACCGCACTCTCGGAAGAGTGGCGCATCCGCGGGATCTACCGGCTGGAGGAGGCCGAGGTGAAGAACGTGTCGCCCAACGCGTCGCGGTTCCTCCGGGATCAGCAGGGGACCACGGTCACTTCCTCGCTCACCTCGCTTCTGACCTACGACTCGCGCGACAATCCCTGGGAGCCCCGCCGTGGGGTCAACGCGGAGGGGAGCGTGGAGTGGGCCGGGGGCCCCCTGGGGGGAGACGCGGCGTTTCTCAAGTACGGGTTGGACGCCTCGCGGTACGTCCCCCTGTGGCTCCGCCACGTGCTCACCCTCCATGGTCGGGTGGGGTACATCCATGCTTTGCAGGGGCGCACCATCCCGGTGTACGAGCGCTACTACCTGGGGGGCATCTCGTCCCTGCGGGGGTTCGATTCCCGCAGCGTCGGGCCGGTGGACTCGGAGACCGGCGACGTGATCGGCGGGGACAAGGAGCTGTTGGTCAATTTCGAGTACCTCTTTCCCCTGATCGAGGAGGCCAAGCTGCGGGGGGTGGTCTTCTTCGACGCGGGTAACGCCTGGGAGGAGGGGCAGGGCTACCTGGACACCCCGCTGCGGCGCAGCGCGGGGTTCGGGGTCCGCTGGTTCAGCCCCCTGGGGCCGCTCCGTCTCGAGTGGGGCTACGTGCTCGATCGGAAGTCCGGAGAAGACGCCTCTAATTGGGAGTTCAGCATCGGGGGGTT
>JAWSUI010000058.1:0-22627 GCA_033551855.1 Deferrisomatales bacterium | reverse complement strand
GGCTGGCGATCACGGCGGCCCCAACGCCGCGATCGGCCTCCAGCTCCTCCCAGCAGGCCGCCAGGGCCGCGACCATCTCCGGGTCGAGGGCGTTCACCTTCGGCCGGTCGAGAAAGACGAGCGCCACCGCCCCTTCCCGCTGCACGTCGATCACACCGCTCCTCCTCGCGCCGGGAGCGTCTCCCCGGCCTCTTCGGCGGCGGAGGCCCCCTTTCCGCCCACCTGTTCCAGCAACTCCCGGAACCCCGCCTCGTCGAGGGCGGGAACCCCCAGCTCCCGGGCCTTGTCCGCCTTCGACCCCGGGTCCTCGCCCACCACCACGAAGTCGGTCTTCTTCGACACCGAGGTCGCGACCCTCCCCCCCAGCGCCTCCACAGCAGCCTTGGCCTGCTCCCGCGGCATCTCCAGGCCTCCGGTGAAGACGAAGCTCCTGCCCTCCAGGGGGCGGCCCGAGGCTGCTTCCACCGGCGAGCGCAATTCCAGGCCCGCCGCGAGCATCTGGCGAATGGCCTCGCGATTGTGCGGCTCCTCGAAGAAGGAACGGATGCTGCGACTCACCTCGGGCCCGACGTCGGGAACCTGGAGCAGGGCCCCCTCCGGGGCATCCATCAGACCGGCCAGGGTGCCGAAGTGCCGCGCCAGGGCCTGGGCGGTGGCCTCTCCGACGTGCCGGATGCCCAGGCCGTAAAGGAAGCGGCCGAGGGGCGCCCTCCGAGCCCGGTCCAGGGCCCGGACCAGATTGCGGGCGCTCTTCTCGGCCATGCGCTCGAGGGGCGCCAGATCCCCCTCGGTGAGGCGGAAGAGATCGGCCACGTCCCGCACCAGGCGCCGCTCCACGAGCTGGTCCACGAGTTTCTCGCCGAGCCCGTCCACGTCCAGCGCCCGCCGGGAAGCGAAGTGCCGGAGCCGCGCCTTGAGCTGGGCCGGGCAGTTGAGACCCGAGCAGCGGGGGACCACCTCCCCCTCGGGCTTCTCCACGTGGGCGCCGCACACCGGGCACTGGGCCGGGACCTCGGACGGCCGTTCCTGTCCCGTCCTCTTCTCCGGGAGGAACCGGACGACCTCTGGGATCACGTCCCCGGCTCGCTGGACCACCACCCAATCCCCCACGAGGACGCCCTTGCGCGCCAGCTCCTCGGGGTTGTGGAGGGTGGCCCGGCTCACGGTAACCCCCCCGACCCGAGCCGGTTCGAGGACGGCCACCGGTGTGATCGCCCCCGTTCTCCCCACGCTCCACTGGACGTCGAGGACCCGGGTGACCGCCTGGAGGGGGGCGAACTTGTAGGCGACGGCCCAGCGGGGGGAGCGGGACCGCTGCCCCAGCTCCTCCTGTTGGAGGAGCGAGTCCACCTTCACCACGCAGCCATCGATTTCGTAGGGGAAGCCGTCGCGCAGGGCCTCGACCCTCCGGCAATGGGCCAGGGCCTCTTCCAGGCCGCGGGCGACGGCCCGCTCGCGGCTCACGCGAAACCCCCACTCCCCCAGCCGCTCCAGAAGCTCCGACTGGGTCCGCACCCCCGCCGCCTCCCACAGACCCACCCCGTAGGCGAAGAACTCGAGGCGGCGGCGTGCGGTCACCCCGCTGTCGAGCTGCCGCACCGCGCCGGCGGCGGCATTGCGCGGGTTGGCAAAGGGCGTCTCCCCCTTCTCTAGCTGGTCCTGGTTGAGCCTCCGGAAGTCCTCCAGACGCATGACCACCTCTCCCCGCACGTCCACGGCCCCCGGCGGGGCCTCCCCCTGGAGGCGCAGGGGGATCGAGCGCACCGTGCGCAGGTTGGCCGTGACATCTTCCCCTTCTCGGCCGTCCCCGCGGGTGGCGCCGCGCACCAGGCGGCCACCCTCGTAGACCAACTCCACCGCGAGCCCGTCGAACTTCGGCTCGCAGGCATAGACGACCGGCCCTTCGGTCCCGAGCAGACGCCGGACCCGGTCGTCGAACTCCCGAAGCCCAATCTCGTCCATGGCGTTGTCGAGGCTCAGCATGGGCCGGAGGTGCTCGACGCGGCGAAAGGCCTCGAGGGGCGGAGCGCCCACCCGCTGGGTCGGTGAATCCGGGCCCCTCAGGCCGGGGTGGGCGGCCTCCAGCCCGACGAGCTCCCGGAGCAGGCTGTCGTACTCGGCGTCGGGGATGACGGGCGCGTCGAGCACGTAGTACCGATGATTGTGGTAGTCGAGCTCGCGTCGCAACTCCTCGGCGCGTCGGCGCAGGGCCTCCGGGACCATCCGGCTTCTCCGCTCAAAAAGGGTTCTTCCGATGAACGACCGCGTGGGCCCGCCCTCTCCGGAAGAGGATGCCGGGCAGCACGGTAGGTGCGCTCCCGCGCCGTACTCGGAATCCTCGCGGCATCGCGGCTCCCGACACGGCTGCTCCCGTCGGGCGGCCGTCCGCCTGCGTGGCCGGGCCCAACCGGTCGTCCCCGGACACGAGTACCCGGTCATTTCCCGGAGGAACCTCAAGAGGCTCCGGGGCAAGGCCGTGGGCCTCCCCGCCGATGGGAGAGAACGTCCACTTGCGACGGCCGGCGCTGCGGGTCGCGTCCTCTCCCTCGCGGGAGGGCTTCTCGGCTCTCAGCGGGGGCGGAAGAGCTCTTGCAGGATGGCCCGGTCGTGGGGGGAGATCTCTAGGAACTCGACTCCGACCTCCAACTCCCCACCGCCGGTATCGACCTCGTAGGCCACGCGGCCCCTCGTCTTGACCACGCGGCCCCTCACGGAGATCAGCAGATCGAGGCAGGAATCCACCCCCAGCCGCTCGTCGCTCACGAACATACACCCCCCGAGCCCCACCACCCGGGTCTTGGCGAACCCCTCCGACTCCTCAGGGCCGAGCTTCTTGATCAGAACCGCGTTCTCCGACGGAATGCGCGGAAAACGGCGCTTGGCGCCAGGGTCTGTCATCACCTGCTCCTCTTCGATGGATCTCCCTACCCCCCGGCCGGGCAATGTACACCGAAATACGCCCCTCGCAAAGCAGCACCTCTCCCCCGGCACCCTTCCCGCAACAGGGTCTCCCACAGGCGCCGCCACACGTTGGGCGGGATCGGGACGACCTGTGTAGCCGGGAACGGCAGGGACCGAGGCGCAGAGACCGACCGGGATCCGTGAGGCTCGGCACTCCCGCTCCCCGGTGGGCACCGTCTCGACTCGCCGCGGGTTCCGCGGCAAGACGCAAGGGCTCCCCGACCTCGCTCTCCTCCGAGACGGGGGATCCAGGGTCTTCCCACCACCTGTCCCAGAATCCACCACCACATTGTGGGGCGGAGTCCGGGAGCCCAGGAGAGCAGCCCCGCACCGCATCCACCGACTCGACGAGTCCGGCGCGAGCGGGTAAAGCCCGGCGCACCGGGGACTGCCGGGACACCTCTTCGAATGGCCGCGGATTGCGGGGCGAAACGCAGGGGCTCACGGACTCTGCTCGCCGACCAGCCGCAGGATCCGGGTCTCGGCACCCCCTGGCCTCAAGCTCGCGGCTCTGCTACCCTCGGCACCGGCGTACGCCGCGAGCACCCCGCGGAGAAGCGGCTTCGCCAGGCCCTTCCCCGGCACCCGGGGGGCACGCCTCGGACCCTCCGCATGACCCGCCCCGGATGCGAGGCGACCCCATGGAGCGCCACCTCCACATCCACCCCTGCGGCGGTTTCTCCGCCGAGATGCTCCTGGCGGGCCTGGTACACCTGGGCGCCGCAGCGGAAGCGGTGGAGTCCGCCGTCCAGCGGATTCCGGTCCCGGGGGCCTCCGACGTGCAGCTGGCCTTCGAGCCCGCGGAGGACGAGGGAATTCGGGGGCTGCGGCTCCGCACGGCGCCGGAGACGGACCCTGGCACGTCCCGCTTCGGGTACCCTGTCCTGCGCGACGCCGTGGCTTCGGCGCCCCTGCCCGCCCCGGCCGTTCGGACAGCCCTGGCCGCCCTCGAGGCCCTGGGGGAAGCCCGGGCCGAGGTCCGGGGCATCGGGCTCGATCAGGTCACCCTCGCCGAGCTTGGGGGTACCGCGACTGCCCTCCGGATCGTCGGGGCCTGTCTCGCGGGGGAGCTCCTGGGCATCTCCTCGGTCTCCACCGGTCCCCTTCCACTGGGCCCCGCAGCTCCCGGAGGGGCTGCACCCTGTTGGGAGACGTCCACTTTGGCGCTCCTGACGGGGCTCCCCACCGTCGGAGTGGACGCAGCCTCGGTGGTCGTGACACCCGCCGGCGCAGCCCTCGCCCGCACGCTGGCCACCTCCTTCGGGCCGCCTCCGCCGATGGTGCTCCAGGCGGCGGGCGCAGGGTTCGCACCCGCGGGGCCTGCAGCGCACCCCCGCTTCCTTCAACTCCTCCTCGGGACCCCACGGGGACCCCGCCCCGGACCGGAGACCCTTCGGGTTCTGGAGGCGAACCTCGACGATCTGTCTCCGGAGATCCTGGCCACCCTGCCCGAGGTGTGCCTGGAGGCCGGTGCGCTCGACGCCTGGTTGACCCCGATCCTCATGAAGAAGGGCCGGCCCGCCCACCTGCTCTCTGCCCTGTGCCGGGAGGGGGAGGCCGGCGCCGTAGAGGAGGCGATCTTCCTCCACTCATCGACCCTTGGGCTGCGCTCCCTGACGGTCGACCGCTCGTGCCTCGGACGGTCCTGGGAAGAGGCAGCCACCCCGTGGGGCCCCGTTCGTGTGAAGGTGGGGGTGAGGGGCGGGCGGGTCGTGAACCGCGCCCCGGAGTTCGAGGACTGCCGGCGCTTGTCGCGGGAGGCGGGGGTTCCCCTCAAGGAGGTGTATGCCGCGGCCCTCGGCGGGCTCCGCGGCCGCAATCCCGTTTGACACCGCTTCCTTGCGGTCTCTACAATCCTTACTGCGAGCCGTCGCGGGGGAGAGCATGGGGGAGACACCGAGGGGGATCAAGACCTGGCCTCGCGAGGAGAGGCCGAGGGAGAGGCTCTGTACCCGCGGCCCCTCGGCGCTGGGGCCCGCCGAGTTGCTCGCCGTCCTGCTGCGGACCGGGGACGGGGGGGGCGGCCGCACCGCCTTGGACCTTGCCCGCAGCCTCTGGGCGTCCTACGAGGAAGACTGGGCAGCCCTGGGGCAGGCCTCCGCAGCGGAGCTGGCGCAACACCGGGGAATCGGCCCCGCCAAGGCAGCCACGGTGGCCGCGGCCCTCGAGCTGGGGCGGCGCCTGGCCAGCCGACCCCTGCCGGCGGCCGGTGCCTTTCGAGGCAGCGGCGAGGTCTATGAACACTACGGGCCGCGCTTGGCCGAGCTGAAGCGAGAGAACTTCTTCTGTCTGCTGCTCGACGCCCGCAATCGCTGGCTGCGGGAGGACCGGGTGAGCGAGGGCTCCCTGACGGCGAGCCTGGTGCATCCCCGGGAGGCCTTTCGCGCCGCCGTCCGCGAGGCCGCGTCGGCCGTCATCTTTGCCCACAACCACCCAAGCGGCGATCCTGCCCCGAGCCGCGAGGACGTGGAGCTCACCCGCAGGCTCTGGGAAGCGGGCAAGGTGTTGGGCATTCGCGTCCTGGACCACGTAATCGTCGGCCGGGACTGCTACTACAGCTTCGCGGACGAGGGCGGGCTCCCGCCCGGTTAGACCGCGCGCACCCATCTCGCGCCCCGGGGCGCAGGAAAGGATGTCGATGACCCGCGCGCCCCTGCGTCTGCTTCTCACCCTCCTCCTACTTCCCTGTGCGACGGTCCTCGCGTCGGAGCAGAGGGTGGTGGTGCGTCCTCTGGAGGTGTACAACGCTCGGGATGTGGAGGCACTGGCCTCCGGCCTCCAATCCATGCTGGCGAGCCGGCTCGCGGGACCCGGGTACTCGGTGGAAACCGTGAAGACGCAGGAGCCCGGGGAAGAAGCCTGGGCCGTGCGCATGACGATCACCCACCTGGGAGGCGTGTACAGCATCGACGCCTCCCTCGAGCCGGTGACCGGCACGGGGGAAGGAACCCGCACCTACGAGACGGCCCGCTCCGTCGAGGCACTCCTGCCGGCCCTGGACCAGGTGGCGGCGCGGCTGCGGGAAGCGCTGGTCCGGATCGCCGCCAGCTCCGAGGCGCCCCCGGCCTCGGCAGGGGCCGTGCCGGCTCCCGCCCCACCTCGCGCCCCGGCTCCCTCGCCAATCCCCAGCCTGCCGGCGGCCGAGGCGCCCACGGGTGCGTCTCCCCTGCAGGAGGAAGCCCACCTGGCCCTCGCCCTGCGGAACCATCGCGCGGGCCCCACCGTGCCGGGCGAGGCCCTGAGCCTCGTCGTCGCCGACGTGGACCGGGACGGCTCGCACGAGATCCTGCTCCTCCTGGATGACGTGATCGTCGCCTTCCGCGACGTGGACGGGGCCCTCGTGCGGGCCTGGGAGAGCCCCGTCCCGCGGGGGTTCCAGCCGAGGGTCCTCTCCGCCGGGGACGTGGACGGCAACGGGCTGCCCGAGCTCTTCGTCGCGGGGATGAGCGGAACCCAGCCGGTCACTCAGGCTCTGGAGTGGTTCGGGTCCGCCCTCGCCCCCAAGGGGAGTCGCCTCCACGCCTTCCTCCGTGTCGTGCACCACCCGGAGAGGGGCCCGATCCTCCTGGGGCGGACGCCCGGGCTGGGCAAGGACCTCTTCGGCCCCACCGTGGGGCACTTCGTCTGGACCGGCTCGACGTACCGGGAAGAGGGCACGTTCGTCGCGCCCCCGGCGGCCGGCCCGGTGAACCTGGACCTGGTCTCGGCGGGAGACCCGGGAGGGGTCTTTTCCGTGATCACCAGCCGCCGGGACACCCTGTGGATCTATGACGCCGAGGGAAACCGCGTCTTCCAGGGGGCCGACTCCGTCAAGGGAAGCCGCATCTTCCTGAGGGGGGAGGAACGGGTGGGCGGCCGCCAGGACGAGGACATCTTCCGGGTCCAGGGCAGGACCCTGTCCTGGGTCGGCAATGACGGCCGGCCGGTCCTGCTGACGGCCAGGAACCAGTCGAGTGTGGGGCGGATTCTCCAACGCATCGCGAGCTTCTCCCACGGCCAACTCCTGGCCTTGCGCTGGGACGGTCTCACCCTCACCACCGTGGCCGAGGGCCCGAAGATCCCCGGCTTCATCCCCGACCTGGACCTGGGGCCCCAGCGCCCAGAGGGCCGCACCGCCTATGTCGCCCTGGTCCAGACCGAGGGAGGGCTGTTTCGGACCATGAACACCCGCCTGATCGCCTACGACCTCCCGATCCCCGCGGCAACCCGCTGAGGGGGCGTTTCCGGCGGCACCCCAACCATCTACAGGACCCCCTGCCGCACGGAGGCCGCCGGAAACCGCCGACGGCCGGGCCATCGGTGCGCCCCAGGCCACCCCCGAGGCACACGGGAACCCGAAGAAGCCACGTGGACCCCCCAATCCACCCCCACACCCGGGGCGGGGTCCGGGAGCCCCGGAGAGCACCCCCGCACCGCATCGACCGACCCGCCGAGTCCGGCAAGATCGGGTGAAGCGGGGCATACCCGCTTCCTCGCCGACGGCCCGTCCGGATATCGCGGATTGCGGGGCGGAGCGGAGGGGCTCCCCGACCCCGAGCACGCGCCAAGTGGTGGATCCAGAGAGCCAAGAGGTCCTTGAGCGTGGTAGCCAAGGCGTGTTATAGAGTGCGTTTCTTCGGCGAAGTGCCCCGAGAGGAGAGACCGAGATGGCCAGAACGTGTGAAATTTGCGGGAAGGGCCCCTCTGTGGGGCAGAACGTCAGCCACGCCAACAACAAGACCAAGCGCGTCATCCTGCCGAACCTGCAAACCGTGAGGGCTCAGGTCGGGGGCGGGGTTCAGCGGATCAAGGTCTGCACCCGGTGTCTTCGCTCCGGCAAGGTCCTCAAGGCGCCTTGAGGCGCCTCCCGCGGCACCTGCGGAGAGGGCCGGGAGCGCTGCCTCCCGGCCCTCTCACGTTTCCGGCATGGGTCTGCGGCCGCGATTCCCCAGGGACTCCCGCCCCCCGGGCCACTCCTCTTCGGCATCACTCCCCCGAGCTCCCGGTGCCGTCACGGCGCTACCTCTCCAGGAGCTCCCGCACTCTGCCGACCGTCTCGGGGCCGTCCCAGTCAAAGGGGCCGATGATGGAGGCGCGCAGCATCCCTTCCCTGTCGATCAGGTGGGTCTCCGGCAGTCCCGTGGCCCGGTAGAGGTCGTACACCTTCTTGCCCTCGTCGCGGAGCACCGGGAAAGGCAGCCCGTACGCACGGACGAAGCGGCGCAGCTCGGCCTCGTCCGTATCCTCGGAGACGGCGAGGATCTCCAACCCCTGCCCCCGGAACCGCTCGTACAACCGGATCATCGAAGGCATCTCGTGGCGGCACGGGGGGCACCACGTGGCCCACAGATTGACGAAGACGACCTTTCCCCTCAGATCGGCCAGCCGGTAGGTGGTCCCATCCAGGCCCGAGAGGGTGAAATCCGGCGCCGGACGGCCCAATTCCGGCTTCCGGGGACCCTCACTGCACGACAAGACGGCCATTGCGAGCCACAGCGCGAGGCCGCGCACTACCCACCCAGCCGCCATACACGTCCCTCCGATCGCCCGCCGCGGGTTCCCTCCCCCGGATGCACTCCCGCCGCGCCGTCCGGTCGGCGGCCTCGTCTTCGCGGAGAAACCCGGTTTCCCCCGGCTGCTGCCGTCGCGGCAGCCTGACTGGGGGTGTGTTTTCCGGAAACGTCGGGAGCGCCCCCATTGGCTCCTCTGCGGTTCTCCCGGACACTACAGCCACCGCGAGCCCACGAGCCGAGGGAGGGGCGCCATGGCGGATCGAGCCGCCCAGTACTGTCGCGGGGGGGAGCACTGCCAGGAAGTCTATCACCTGTGCCGCGTGGTGAAGAAGGGCGGCACACCGGAGAAGGTTCGCCGCCTCGTCGGGGAGCCCAGGTACCTCTGCCGGACCTGCGGCCGGACGGCGCAACAAAGCGAGAATCTGTGTAAGCCCTCGGCCCTCTGAACGGTCCCCGGGGGCTCCCGGTAGCTCGTCACCGGGCTCTGCTGCGGGTCATGTGGGGTGACGACTCGGCCCCTGCTCCCAGCTCTCGGGCATCCGGACGGCCACGACCCTTCCTCGGGCGCACACCTCGCCCCCGGCACAGACCTCCACCGCGACCGTCACCTTGCGGCCCTTCACCTCCTCTGCCCTCCCCCGCAGCTCCAGGGGCACCCCCAGGGGCGTCGGCTTCAGAAAATCCACGTGCAGGGATCCCGTCACGAAACGCAGCGCCGGCTCGCTTCCCATCTCACGGTCCTCGGCTCGGTGGGCCGCGGCGGCCGCCGTCCCGGTGCCGTGGCAGTCGACGAGCGACGCCAGGAGCCCCCCGTACACGTAGCCGGGAATCGCCGTGTGATAGGGTCGCGGCTCGAAGGTGGCCACCGACTCCTCGCCGTCCCATCGGCTCTTCACGTGAAGCCCGTGGGGGTTGAGCCGTCCGCACCCGTAACAGTGGGAGAGCGCCTCCGGGTAGAAATCCTGGAACGCCTTGTCCGACATGGGCGGTCCTCCTCTGGTTCCCGGGATGACGCGGGGCCGGGGCCGGCGGGCGCCGCGTCAGGGGAGACCGCTCTCCGGGCGGGCCGGCAGAGGAGGTCCTCCTTCCGCCAACGCCTGCCGGTGGAGCGCGAAAGCTGCGGGATGGAGGCCCTGCAGGACCCTCCGGACCGCCTCGAGCTGCTCGTCGGGGAGCGACGTTCCCTGCTCCGACAGGAGAAGCCCGCCGAAGAACACCACAGGCGCCGGCGCACCGTCGGCGCGGAGCGCCGCGAAGCGCTGCCACCTCGCGGCCCGCAGGGCGGGGGGAGCCCTTCGGTAGCGGGGGAGATCCCCCTCCAGGTAGGCCCCTACCACCCACCAGGAACCCCCGAACAGGGGGTCGGTCTCGAACCCTCTTCGCAGCTCTTCGACGAGCGGCTCGGCCGGCCGCCACGCCGTCAGCCCGGGGTCCAGCCCGGCCCCTTCCCGGTAGGCGGCGAGGGCTTCCTCGCGCCGGCCCTGCGCCCGCAGGGCGTCGCCGAGGGCGAGCCACGCACCGCTCCCGCCCCCGCCGCCGAGGGCCCGCTCCAGGAGGGGCCCGAGGGCCGCACCGGGTCGCCCCGCGAACAGGTGGAACACGGCCCAGGGCAGGCCGTCCACAACCTCCGAGCGCTCCCCGAGGCCCTCCCCCCGGGCTCGTCCCAGTGCCCAACCGGCGAGGGTCCGGGCCACGCCCCGCCGCGTCCCCTCCCCCAGCCCCCGAAGCGCCTCGGCGTGCCCGGCGATCAACTCGCGGCACAGGAGGAGACCCGCCGCCCCGTACTCGGGAGCCGAGCAGGCCGGTCCCGGCAGACGGCTCTCCAGCCAGGACGCGGCCCCCTCGAGACCCGAGGGGTCCGGGTCCGCCCCCGGCAAGACCCGGCGCTGCAGCGCGAGCTCCCTGCGGCACCCCTCCAGGTCGAGTCGCTCCAGCAGCCTCATGGCCGCGAGGAGGTGCACAGGGGCATCCAGGAAGAGGTCGAGCTGTCCCATCCTCGGGGGCCTCCCGGCAACGGCCCCCCGCCTACCCCATCTCGAAGGAGGGCGGCGCCGGCCGCGCCTGGGCGCTCACTCGCGCAGATGCCGGGCGACGACCATCCGCTGGATCTCACTCGTGCCTTCGCCGATGGTCAGCAGCTTCTGGTCGCGGAAGAACCGCTCCACGTCGTAGTCCTGCATGAGGCCGTAACCCCCGTGGACCTGCACGGCTTCGCTGACGACCCGGCCCATGACCTCCGAGCAGTACAGCTTGGCCATCGCCGCCTGCTTTCCGAAGGGGCGGCCGTTGTCCTTGAGCCAGCAGGCCTTGTAGAGCAGATTGCGGGCGGCCTCGATCTCCATGGCCATGTCGGCGAGCTTGAACTGGACCGCCTGGAATTCGAACAGCGCCTGCCCGAACTGCTTTCGCTCCTGGGAGTACTTGAGGGCGAGCTCGAAGGCCCCCTGGGCCCCCCCGAGCCCCATGGCGCCGATCGAGAGGCGGCCGCCGTCGAGGGTCGCGAGCATCTGGCGAAAGCCGTCGCCCTGGCGGCCCAGGATGGCGTCACCCGGCAAGCGCACATCGTCGAAGTAGAGCTCGGCCGTGTTGGACGAGCGCCACATCATCTTTCCGTGCATGGACTTGCGGGTGAGGCCCGGGGCGTCGGCGGGCACGAGAAAGCAGGAGAGCTCGTTGCGGCCGTCGCTCTTCTTGCCGGTCACTGCCTGCACGACGATGACGCCCGTCGTGTCGGTGGCTGCGTTCGTGATGAAGATCTTGCTCCCGTTGATCACCCACTCCCCCCCGTCCCGAACCGCCCGAGTCCGGGAGGACCCTGCATCGGAACCCGCCAGGGGCTCCGTGAGCCCGAACCCCGCGAGGAGCTCGCCGGTACAGAGCTTCGGGAGCCAGCGCCGCTTCTGCTCCTCGCTCCCGAAGTAGTAGATGGGGCCGATCCCCAGGGAGTTTCCCGCCGCGACGGTGGCTGCCTGGGAGCCGTCGACTCGGGCGATCTCCTCCACGGCGATGATGTACGAGACGTAGTCCAGACCGCTCCCCCCGTACTCGGGGGAGACGAAGATCCCGAACAGCCCCATCTGGGCCATCTTCGAGGTCAGCTCGTAGCTGAACTCCTCCCGGGCGTCCAGCTCCCTGGCGACCGGGCGGATCTCCTTCTCGGAGAACTCCCGCACGCTCTGCCGGAGGATGTTCTGCTCGGCGGAAAGATCGAAGTCCAGGGCCATGCTCTTCTCCTCCTCGCGCCGAACGGCGTGACGACCCGAGAGGCCGTAGGATACGGTAGGACCGGGTCGGCCGGATGCCAGGGGGGCCGGTCGGCGAAGGTGCGGCTCCCTACCGGCGAGAGCGCTGACCGGTTCGAGCCCCTTCCAAGCCCTCCGTTGCGAGGGCTTACAGCTTCTCCCGGATGTGATCGCGGTACCCCTCGATGTCCTGCTTCAGGATCCTGAGCTGCTCGATGCGCGCCTCCAGCGTCGCCATATGCCGGTCGAAGAGCTCCAGCAGGCGGGGGAGCACCCGGTCGTTGCTCCGGTGGGTCAGGTAGAGATCCTCGAGCTCCTTCATGTCCTCGAGGGTGAGCCCCAGGACTTTGAGGCGCTTGATGAACCGCAGACGGCGAACGTCCTCCTCCGTGTAGATGCGCCGGCCGCTCTCGATGCGGCGAACGCTGTTCAGGAGGCCGATGTCCTCGTAATACCGGATGGTGCGCGGGGTGAGACCCACCTGACGTGCCAGGTCCCCGATGCTGTAGGGCGGGGCGCTCCGCCCCGACCGGGATCCCTGGGCCTGTGCGCGCTCCCTCACTCCCACGTTCGCGCGTCCTCCAGGACCCGGCCGTCCTGGGGAAGCGTGCCGGGAGCGATCCAAGCAACGGCGGCGCCGATCCGGAGCACCTCCCGGAGCCGCTGTTCCAGGCGCGCCTGGAGGCCGGCGTCGGATGTCCCCTCGACCTTCACGGTGAGCAGGTCGCGACTGCCGTCCCGGGTGACCACGGCCCGAAACCGCTCCACCTCCGGGAACTCCCGAAAGACCCCCTGGAGTTGGCCTGGGTGCACGAACTGCCCCTTCACCTTCACCAACTGGTCCGCCCGCCCCAGCCAGCCCCGGAGCTTCGGGGCCCGACGGCCGCACGCGCACTCGCCGGGGTCGAGAGCCGAGAGGTCCCCGGTGCCGAACCGGATCAGCGGGTACGCCTGGCTGAAGAGGGTCACCACCACCTCCCCGATCTCACCGGGAGGCAAGGGCTGCCCGTTCGTGGGATCGACGACCTCCACGATGGCCCGCGAGGTCACGTGCCACCCTCCCATGTGGAAGCACTCGAACCCGATGCACCCGACGTCGGCGGTCCCGTACCCCTGCCGGCACAGGCACCCGAAGGTGTCCTCCACGGCCTGGCGCAGGCTGGGAGGGAGCGGCTCCGCAATGCTCCAGGCCACCTCGAGGGAGAAGTCGCGCCGGGGGTCGAGGCCCATCTCCCGCGCCTTCTCGGCAATCTGCATCAGGAACGACGCCATCCCCAGATACCCGGTGACCCCGAGCCGGCGCAGGATCTCCACCTGGGTCTCCCGTTCGCCTCCCCCCATGGGAACCACGGCACAACCGGCCTTGAGCATGCTGTCGTCGAACATCATGCCGCCGGGGGTCACCTGATACCCGAAGGTGTTCACGACCAGGTCGCCGGGCCGGAACCCCGCCGCGTAGTACGCCTCTTCGAAGCCCCACCCTTCTCCCCGGGCGATGGGATCGTAGATCGGCCCCGGCGATTGGAAGACGTGCGCGATCTCCGTGAGGGGCACGGCCAGCAGCCCTCCGAACGGCGGGTCCTTCTTCTGGAGCTCCACCAACTCCATCTTGGAGGTGACCGGCACCTTCGCCAGGTCTCCCAGGGTCCGGATCTCCTGGGGGGCCACACCGGCGGCGTCGAGCTTCGCGCGAACGGCCGGGGCGTTGGCGTACGCGTGGGCCAAGAGCTTGCCCAACCCCGCCTCCAGGCCCGCGACCTGCTCATCCCAACTGCGCGCCTCGCCTTCCGGATTCAGGAACCCTTGTGTCCGATCCATGCGCATCCCCTCTCCGGGCGCAAGCCCTCTATGACAGCCACCGCTTGCGGCGCTTGTAATGCTTGGCGTTCTTGAAGGAGCGCTTGTGGCCGCTCTCGCCGACGCCGAGATAGAACTCCCTCACGTCCTGGTTCTGCCGAAGCTTGTCGCAGGGCCCGTCCAGCACGACCTTGCCGTTCTCCATGATGTAGCCGTAGGAAGCCACCTGGAGGGCGAGGTTCGCGTTCTGCTCCACGAGGAGGATGGTGGTCTTCTCCTCGGCGTTGATCTTCTGGATGATCCCGAAGATCTCCTTGACCAGCAGAGGGGCGAGCCCCAGGCTTGGCTCGTCGAGGAGCATGAGCTTGGGCCGGGCCATGAGGGCACGCCCGATGGCGAGCATCTGCTGCTCGCCGCCGGAGAGGTACCCCGCGAGGGAATCCTTGCGCTCCTTGAGGCGCGGAAAATAGGTGAACACGAGGGCGAGGTCGCGCTTGACCCCGGCCCGGTCCTTCCGCGTGTGGGCGCCGCAGCGCAGGTTCTCCACCACGTCCAGGTCCTCGAAGACCCGGCGCCCCTCCATGCACTGGAAGATCCCCTTGCGGACGATCTTCTCGGGGTCGACGCCGTTGATCTTCTCGCCCATGAACTCGATGGTCCCCTCGGTCACCTCGCCCTCCTCGCTCTTGAGGAGCCCCGAGATGGCCTTCAGGGTCGTGGACTTCCCGGCGCCGTTGGCGCCCAGGATCGTCGTGATCTTCCCCTCCTCCGCCTGGAGGGAGAGGCCCTTCAGCACCAGGATGACGTCGTTGTAGACGACTTCGACATTGTTCACGCTGAGCATGGCTTCTCCTCGGTGGGAATTCCCTTCCCGGCAGGCCCCGGTGTCCCCGAGGCCCGCCGGGAAGGGCGGGAGGGCCCGCAGCCCTCCCGCCCCCCTCCCTCAGGGGCTCAGAAACCGAGCCACTCGGCCTTGCGCTCCAAGACCACGGTCTCCCGGGTAACCGGCTTGCCCCCGACGAACTCGACGATCACGGCCGACATGGTGGGCCGATGATCCTCGGGGGTGAACGTGATGGGGGCGGTCAGCCCGCCGGTGTCGAAGTCGCGGATGGTCTCGGTGGCTTCCTTGATCCCCCTGCCGTTGAGTTGACCCGCCGCGTCGGCGCGCTTGAGGGCCTCGCACATGACGAGCATGGAGGTCCAGCCGCGGATGAAGTGGGTCATCTGGGGCTCCCCCTTGGTCACCTCGAGGATCGGCTTCATGCCGGGGACGTCGGCCCCGTAGGTCACGGCGCCCTGGAGCCCGAGGGTCCCTTCCTCGGCGCCGGCAGCGAGGCGCGGGAGGTCTTCATCGTTGCCCCAGATGTTCACGAGGAACGTGGTCTTGAGGCCCAGCTTGCGAGCGTCCTTGATGGCCACCGCGCACGAGGGGGTGGTGCCCCCGAGCCACGCGAAGTCGGGCTCGTTCTTCTTGAGGTTGAGCATCTGGGTGGTGGCCTCGATCGCGTTGAGGGCCACGTTCTCCTCGCCCACCAGCTCGAACCCGATCTCCTCGGCGAACTTCTTGATCGCCGGGATCGGCGCCTTGCCGTAGGGATGGTCCGGGTAGACCAGGGCCAGCTTGGGCTTTCGGCTCTCCTTCCAGTTGTTCATGATGTAGGTGAGCCCCGCCCGGGCCTGGGTGGAGTAGTCGGCCGCGATGAAGAAGTTGTACTTGCTGATCTTCGGATCGGTGAGGTGGGCCGAGTAGGATGCCGAGTAGTAGGGCATCTCGTCCCGGTTCACCTGGGCCACCAGGGCTTCGGTGTCGCCCGTGCCCCACCCCTGCATCGCGATGGCACCGTCGGACTCCTTGAACTTCTTGTAGGCGTTGAGCGCCTCCGGGATCTTGTAGGCGTAGTCGACCTGCAGGAGCCGGATCCGCTTCCCGTTGATGCCGCCCCGGGCATTGATATAGTCGGTGTAGGCCCTCACGCCGTCGGCGTAGGGCTTGCCCACCGACCCGGTGCCCCCGGTGATGTCTGCCAGGTTGCCGATGACGATGTCTTGGGCGAAGGTGGTGCCGGCCAGGGCCACGGCGGCCACGAGACCGAGCAGGGTGTGCATGCGCTTCATTGCGTACCTCCTTTTGTGGGTCGTTCTCTCCCGGGACAAATCCGAACCAGAACCATACAAAGGCACCTCCCTCAAGGTCGCTCGCCAACTTCCGCTTGCTCCTGCTCCCCTCCTTTCCTGCCCTCAGTAACTGAAGGGATAGAGTTTCCAGTAGGCCTTGATGAGCCGCCACCGGTGGGCAAGGCCGTCGGGCTCGAAGATCAGGAAGAGGATCACGATGAGGCCGAAAACGCCCTCCCGAAGGCTCTGAATGAAGTACCCCGCTTGGGGGAAGTAGTCGGCGAGGCTCGCCGTGATCCCGGTGAGGACGAACGGCAGAAGCGTCATGAAGATCGCCCCGTAGATTGCCCCCAGCACGCTTCCGAGCCCGCCGATGATGATCATGGCCAGGTAGTGGATCGACTCGTGGATGGTGAAGTGCTCCGGGGTGATGTACTGGGTGTAGGCACCCCACAGGGCCCCGGCGACCCCCACGTAGAAAGAGCTGATGGCGAACGAGAGGAGCCGATATCGAAAGAGGTGGATCCCCATGATCTCCGCGGAGAGGTAGTGGTCGCGCACCGCCACGAAGGCCCGGCCGCCCTTGGAACGGAAGAGGTTCACCGCGAAGACCACCCCCATGATCGCCACGGTCAGGATCAGGTAGTACATGGACCGGTCGCTGTCGAAGGCGAAGGACCCGATCTCGGGGGGCGGGAACATGACCCCGTTGCTCCCCCCGGTGACCTTGTCCACGTGGAGGAACAGATACTCCAGGATGAACTGGGCCGCAAGGGTGGCGATGGCGAGATACAGGCCCTTGAGCCGCAGGCTGGGGCTCCCAAAGATCATCCCCACGCCGGCGGTGACGAGTCCCGCCATGGGCATCGCGAACCAGAAGGAGATGCCCCAAACCCGCATGAAGTAGGAGCACGCGAAGGCGCCGACGCCCAGGAAGGCCCCCTGGCCCAAGGAGATCTGCCCCGTGAACCCGGTGACGATGTTGATCCCCACCGCGCCGATGACCGCGATGCCGATCTTGTTCATCACGCTGACGTGGTAGGTCGACCCCAGGTACGGGAAGGCGTACAGGAGGACGACGAAGAGCCCGATGCAGACCTGGAGGAACCGGGTCTGCATGACCTTCATGTCGTCGGAGTAAGTCTGCTTGAAATCCCCGCAGTGATGGACGCTCATTCGCTCGCTCCGCTCGCGCGTGACGCGTGGTTCGTAATGATGGTCCGGTGACCGGTACCGGTCACACGCGCTCGATCTCTTCGGTGCCGAAGAGCCCGTAGGGCTTCACCATCAGGATGATCACCAGGAACACGAAGGGGGCGACCTCCTTGATGCCCTGGAGGCCGAACATCGTCTTCAGCACGCCGTCGGAAAGGTTCTCGAGCACCCCGATGATCAACCCGCCCAGGGCGGCGCCGAGGATCGAGTCGAGCCCCCCGAGGATGACCGCCGGAAAGACCTTGAGGCCGAAGTGCCCCAGGGAGATGTTGATGCCGTTGATGTTTCCGATGAGAATCCCGCCGATGGAAGAGACGACCACCGCGATGCACCAGGCCAGCGCGAAGATGTTCTTCACGCTGATCCCCATGGAGAGCGCCACCTGGTTCGAGAAGGCCGTCGCCCGCATGGCGACCCCGGCCTTCGAGTACTTGAAGAAGAGGCCGAACATGGCCAGGAGCAGGAGCGACAGCCCCATGCTCCACAGGTACACCTGGCTGATGGGGATCCCTGCGATGACCACCGGCACGTCCGGGAACAGCGGCGGGTCGTAGATCTGGATCTGGGTTCCCCAGATCGTGGTCACGACGCTCTTCAGGACCGAGGAGAGCCCGATCGTGACCATGATGATCGAGATGATCGGCTCACCGATCATGGGCCGCAGGATCAGCCGCTCGACCAGAAGCCCCAGGATCACGGAGAAGATCAGGGTCAGGACGAAGGCCCACAGCCACGGGATGCGGTACTGCACCACCATCGAGAAGCAAAAATACGCCCCGAGCATCAGGAACTCGCCCTGGGCGAAGTTCACGACGCTCGTGGACTTGTAGATGATGGCAAACCCCAAGGCCACCAGGGCGTAGATGGAGCCCAGGACGAGCCCGCTGATGATCAGTTGAACATAGAATTCCATCGGTTCCCTCCGTAACGGGCGATTCGGAAGACGGGAAGCGTGTGGTCGCGGACCGTCACCGTTCTGGTCTCACACTCCTCGGCCTTAGAGCGTCCTCACCGGAAGCGTCGTCTTGAGCTGCGAAGTCTTGCCGTCCTGGTACTTGATGAGCGTGTCGATGTGGATCTGGTCCTGGCCGGCGTAGATCGCCTCGATGATGTCCTTGTACTTCTCGTCGATGAAGCCCCGCCGGACCTTCCGAGTGCGGGTGAGCTCGTCGTCGTCCGCGTCGAGCTCCTTGTAGAGCAGGATGAACTTCTTGACCTTCTGCGACTCGACCAGGGTGGCGTTGACCTTCCGGACCTCCTTCTCGAGAAAGTCGTACACCTCCGGCTTCGCGGCAAGATCGGTGTAGGTGGTGTAGTTGATCCGCCGGTCCTCAGCCCACTTGCCGACGATCCCGAAGTCGATGCAGATCATGGCGATCACGAAGTCGCGCTGGTGCCCGATGCAGACGGCCTCCTTGATGTAGGGGCTGAACTTCATCTTGTTCTCGATGAACTGGGGGCTGAAGCGCTCCCCGCTCGTCATCGTCATGATGTCCTTCATCCGGTCGATGATGATGAGGTGGCCGTCCGGGGTGAAGTACCCGGCGTCCCCGGAGTAGAGCCACCCGTCGACGATCGTCTCCCGGGTGGCCTCCTCGTTCTTGTAGTACCCCAGGAAGAGGGCCGGGCTCCGGGAGATCACCTCCCCCACCCCCTGGGGGTCGGGGTTGTCGATGCGCACCTCGGTCTCGGGGATGGGTTTGCCCACGGAGTCAAAGTTGATGTCCCCGTCCAGGTGGATGCAGGAAATGCCCGAGATCTCCGTCTGCCCGTAGATCTGCTTCAGGTTCACCCCCAAGGCGTGGAAGAAGCGGAACGTGTCCGGGCCCAGGGCGGCGCCCCCCGTGGAGGCCGAGCGCACGAACGTGAACCCGAGGCGGTCCTTCAGCGCCCGGAACACGAGGAGGTAGGCGAGGCCGTACCGTAGCTTCTGGAGCGCGCTGGGGGCCTTCTTCTGGAACTTCAGGTCCGCCCACTCGTACCCGATGGGCAGGCACCGGTTGTAGAGGAACTGCTTCATCCACGACGCATCCATGATCTTGACCTGGACCGTGGCGGCCAGGTTCTCCCAGACCCGGGGCGGGCTGAAGAGCACGTGGGGTCCGATCTCCCGGATGTTGTCGGTGGCGGTCTCGGGGGATTCGGGGAAGTTGACCGTGAAGCCGAAGAGGAGTGCGCTCGCCACGCCCATCATCTGCTCACCGATCCAGGGCAGGGGCAGGAAGCTCACGAACTCGTCCGCCTCGCGCTTGGGATCGACCGCCCCCAGGTTCGCCGCCATGGAGAGCATGTTGCGGTGAGAGAGCACCGCGAGCTTGGGATTCCCCGTGGTTCCGGAGGTGGTGCAGATCTGGGCGGGATCGTCGGCCTGGGTCGCATCCACGAGCTGATCGAAGAGCCCCGGGTGGTCCTTCTCGTACTGGCGGCCCTTCTCCTCGACCTCGGGGAAGAAGATCAGGCGGGAATCTTCGTACTTCCGCATGCCCCGGTCGTCGGTGTAGACGACGTGGCGCACCGTGGTGAGCTCGTCACCCATGTCGAGGACCTTGTCGACCTGCTCCTGGTCCTCGGCCACGATGAACTTGGAGGCCGCGTGGTTGATGATGTAGGAGACCTCCTTGAGGATCGAATCCTGGTAGATGCCGATCCCCACCGCCCCGGCGCACTGGGCCGCGAGCTCGGCGTAGACCCACTCGGGCCGGTTGTCACCGATGATGGAGATGGTGTCGCCCTTCTCGAGGCCCATGGAGACGAGCCCCAGGCAGAAGTACTTGACGTGTTCGTAGTACTGCTGCCAGGTGAAGGGCTGCCAGATCCCGAACTCCTTCTCCCGCAGGGCGACCTTGCCGTCGCCGTACTTGAGGGCGTTGTGGCGCAGGAGCTTGGGAAGCGTGTCGTGGGACAACTGGACCATGGATGGCTCCTCCCTATCGCCCGAGGAAGACGGATTCCTCGTCCCCCAGGTACGCCCGGATGACCGCCGGGTTCTTCTGGACCTCGTCGGGGGTGCCCTCGCCGATCTTCTGGCCGAAGTCGAGCACGACCACCCGGTCGGAGATGTCCATGACGACGCCCATGTCGTGCTCTACCAGGACCACCGTCACCCCCCACTCGTTGTTGATGTCGAGGACGTAGCGCACCATGTCCTCGGTTTCCTCCAGATTCATGCCTGCCATGGGCTCGTCCAGGAGCACGAGCTTGGGGTCCAGGGAGAGGGCCCGGGCCAGCTCCACGCGCTTCTGGAGACCGTAGGCCAGGGTGCCCACGACCTTCTTGCGGATGTGCTCGATCTCGAGGAAGTCGATGATGTCCTCGACGAACTTGCGGTGCTCGATCTCCTCTCGCTTGCAGGGACCCAGGTAGATGCCCCCGGTGAGGACGCCGCTCTTGAGGTGGATGTGGCGGCCGATGAGCATGTTGTCGAGCACGGTCATACCCTTGAAGAGGGCGATGTTCTGGAAGGTGCGGGAGATGCCGAGCTGGGACCGCAGCGCCGGCGGCCTGCCGGTGATCTCCGTGCCCTCGAAGGCGATCCGCCCGCGTTGGGGCGTATAGCGCCCGCTGATGCAGTTGAGCATGCTCGTCTTGCCGGCTCCGTTCGGGCCGATGATCGAGAAGATCTCTCCCTGTTTGACTTGGAAGCCGACATCCATGAGGGCGTTGACGCCGCCGAAGCTCAGATGGATGCCGTCCACCTGGAGCTGGGCCGGGGTTTCCATGGGCATACTCCTTCTCAAGCACCCGGTAGCCAGAATGCGGGGGCGACGTATAACACCGTTCGAGTTTTCCTGTCAAAATGTTTTTCGCAGTTTACGTCAGATGTCAGCAGCCGCCCGAGGGAGCGCCCGAAGGCCCCCCGGCGACCTAGTCACCCCTCGGGAACCCGCGACTGCTGGCCCGACGCAAGGGGAAAAGGGTGCCGTGGGCGTTGACGCCGCCCGTCCCCTTGAGGTATAGATGTGACCTACCGTCGTTTGTTTCGGGCGGCAGATGCCGGCGGGCCATGATTGCCACCTTACGTAAAGTGTTAAGTGCACTGCCGACGCGGGCCACGGTGGTGGACGTCTCGGCGCGGGACGGCCTCCAGGCGGTCTCTCCGACCCTGCCGTCAGCGGTTCGGGCGGCGTGGGTGGCGCGCCTGCTGGAGGCCGGGGTCCCCGAGGTCGAGGCGGGCAGCTTCGTCTCCACCGCGCGGGTCCCCCAGATGGCCGATACCGCCGGTGTCCTGGAGCGGCTCCGGCCCTTTGCCGATCGCCTGTGGGTTCTGGTCGCCAACCAGCGCGGGCTCGAAGACGCCTTGGAGGCAGGGGCGCGCAACCTCGTGTGCGTCCTCTCCGCCACCGAGACCCACAGCCTGGCCAATCTCGGGCGGCCGGTGGAGGGGGTGCTGGCAGAGCTCGGCCCCCTGGCCCGGCAGGCCCGGGGGGCAGGGACCCGGACCCGAGCCGCGGTATCCATGGCCTGGGTCGACCCGGAGGAGGGCGCGGTCCCGCGGGGGCGGGTCGTGGGGCTGGCAAGGGAGCTGGCTCGCCTGGGCTTCCGGGAGCTCACCCTCTGCGACACGTACGGAGGTGCGTCCCCCCGGGACGTCACCGTGCTGCTGGAGGAGATCGCCCCCGCGTTTCCCCTGGACCGGGTGGGGTTACACCTTCACGACACCTTCGGGGTGGCTTCCGCCAACGTCCTGGCGGGCCTGGCCGCCGGTGTCGGCCGTTTCGACGGCGCCATCGGGGGGCTGGGAGGGTGCCCCTTTGCCCCCGGGGCGAGGGGAAACGTGGACACCGAGCACGTGGTGTACCTGCTCCACAGCCTCGGGGTGGACACCGGGATCGACGGGGAGGCGCTGGCGCAGGCGGCCGGGGAATGTCTCGCGGTGCTCCGGAAAGCGCAACCAGGGGGCGGCCCCGATGACCGGGGGCCCAAGACAATCTGAGGGCTGCCGCAACCCTTGGACGACGAGGAGGAAACGATGTCCGAGCCCACGGTCCTGGTACACCGGGAAGGCGGGATCCGCACCCTGACGCTCAACCGCCCAGAGGCCATGAACTCCGTCAATGTCGCCATGCTCCGCGATCTGCGCAGCGCCTTGGAAGATGTTCAGTTCGACCCCGAGGCGCGCTGCGTGATCGTCACCGGCGCGGGGGAAAAGGCCTTCTGCGCCGGGGCCGACCTCAAGGAACGGGCCGGCATGTCCGAGGTCGAGGTCCGGCGCTACATCGAGACCATCCGCAACACGTTCACTCTGGTGGAGAACCTGTCGGTGCCGGTGATCGCGGCGGTCAACGGCGTCGCCCTGGGGGGAGGCACCGAGCTCGCCCTGGCTTCCGACCTGCGCGTCGCGGCCGACACCGCCACCCTCGGCCTGACCGAGACCAGCCTGGCGATCATTCCCGGTGCCGGGGGCACCCAGCGACTCCCCCGGATCGTGGGCAAGGCCAAGGCCAAGGAGCTCGTTCTCACCGCTCGCCGGATCGACGCGCAGGAGGCCTTGGCCATCGGGCTCGCGAACAAGGTGGTACCGGCGGCCTCGTTGCTCGACGAAGCCCGGGCGATGGCCGAAGCCATCACGAGGAACGGTCCCGTGGCCGTGCGGTTGGCCAAGCGCGCCATCGACCGGGGGATGGAGATGGATCTCGCGAGCGCCCTGGTCTTCGAGAGCACCTGCTACGAGATCACGATCCCCACGGAGGACCGCCGGGAGGGGCTGCTGGCCTTCCGGGAGAAGCGGAAGCCGGTCTACAAGGGCCGCTAGAAGTCCTTGGGGGGTGAAGATCTTGAAAGACGAGTCAAGTTTTTACGCTG
>JAWSUI010000057.1:0-24061 GCA_033551855.1 Deferrisomatales bacterium | reverse complement strand
GGCCGGGGGGCTTGTCCACCGCCAGGCACGCGGCATCCTCGTACAGCACGGGAAGCTCGGGCGGGGCCGCCGGGGGCGCGGCCCGCTCCAGGACGACCTCCACCTCATCGCCGCCCCGGACCACGCGGGAGGCCATGGGCTCGATCCGCCCCCCCACCGAGACCCGGCGGGCGTCGATGAGGCGCTTGGCCTGCTTGCGGCTCAGCTCGGGGAGGGCCGCGGAGAGAAAGAGGTCCAGGCGCAGCCCCCCCTCGCGCCCCGTCACGCGGAGGGTGCGGCGGGGGCCCTGCGCCGGGCCTCCGAACCCGGGGCCCCCGGCGCCGGTCCCACCTGTGCCTCTCCCGGCACCCCCCCGTCTCGGCCCACTTCGCAATCCGTCACCCCTCGCCCGCCCCCCGCCAGAGGAAGAGGCCCCACTGTACCAGGGCCGCCAGGAGGAAGGCGACTCCCAGGGGGGCCCAGCGGCCGAGGCAGGCCTCGGCCGCCTGGAGCCGGCGAGCGGTCCCCCGGGAGACGCCCAGTGCCAGCCCCTCGAGGTCACGCCCGGCCCGGTCCAGGGCCCCCGCGGCGCGGCGGGAGAAAGCCCCCCACCGGGAGGCGAGGCCCGCGGCCCTGCCGGAGAGATCCACCACCGGCCCCACGGGCAGGCGCAGCCCCAAGCGTCTTCCCGCGAGACACACCCCCAGGGCCCCCGCCGCCCCGACCCCGACCGGGCCCAGGGAGGCCCAGAAGTCCGGGGCCCCGTGGGCCGCCGCCGGCCCCACCCAGGCGGCGGACGCGGACGCGAGGACCAGCAGGGCCCACGGCCCCGCGAGGCCCCCAGGGGACGGCCGATCCCCGGAGGCCTCCCGAGGCCGCGACCACACGAGGACGAGGAATCGCGCCAGGAGCACCGTCGTCCCGACAGCCGCCAAAGGCAGGAGCCACCCGAGCCAGACGGCCCCGGCAGGCCAGGCGGACCACGCGCCGGGGCTGGAGGCGGCCGCCTTGAGGGCCGCTTTGGCCGCAGCGCCGCTGGTGAACGGCGCCCCGGCAAGGGACAGGGCAGGAAGCCCCAGGCCCAGGGCCAGGGCCAGCCGAGGCCGTCCCCACCCCGCCGGCCCCGGGGCCACCCCCACCCCCAGGAACAGGGCGCCCTTGGCCAGCCCGTGGTGCAAGGCGTAGGCGCACGCGGCGGCCGAGCCGGCGGGCCAGGTCTCGGGTGCCGCCAGGCCCAGGCCCACGACGAGGGTCATCAGCCCCATCTGGCTCACGCTGGAGTACGCCAGCACCGCCTTGGGGTCCTGACGGGGAAGCCCGGCGAGCACGCCGTAGAAGGCACCGGCCAGTCCGACCCCCACGGCGGCGAGCCCGAGCCCGGGCAGCGCTGCCTCCCCCAGGGGCAGGAATCGGAGCCACCCCAGCAGCCCCGCCTTGATCATAGCCCCGCTGAGCACGGCGCTCGCGGGGGTCGGCGCCGCCGGGTGAGCGAGGGGAAGCCAGAGGTGGAGAGGGACCGTCCCTGCCTTGACCCCGAACCCCAGGAAGAGCAGCAGGGTCACGAGACCCCGACGCGGGGAGTCGGCCAGGCGCACGGCGGCTTCCGGGAGGATCAGGGTCCCCGCAGCATCGACCAGGAGCGCGAAACCGGCGAAGAGCAGAAGCTCCCCCCCCACGGCCAGGACGATGTACAGCCGGCCGGCGGCCAGGGCGGCCGGCGACCGGTCGTGGACGACGAGGGGGTACGCCGCGAAGGTCATGAGGGCAAAGCCCAGGTAGAAACCCACCACGTCCCCGGCGACGCACAGTCCCAGGTTCCCCGCCATGGCCAGGAGGAACGCCGCGAAGAACCCTACCCGGCGGGGGTCTCCCGTCACATACCTCCGCCCGTAGAACCCGCACAGGAGCCAAAGAAGGGAGGTGAACCCCAGGAACACCCGCCCGGTCTCGTCCAGCGCGAGGGACGCCCCGAGGAGGACCCACTCCCCCGAGACCGCCGTCCCCTGGGGGAGGATGAGGGCGGCCAGGAGGCCCGGCCCGGCGGCCCAGGGCGCCAGCCGCAGCGCCGCGGCCCGGGTACCCGGCCAGGCGGTGCCGGCGGCCAGGAGCAGGGGAGCCAGGACCGCGGCGGGCAGCAGCGCTCCCCAGGGGCTCACGGGCCCGCCTCCTGGGCGGCGATGACCCGCACCCAGGCCAGCGGGCTCGCCGGGGAGTGGGCCGCAACCCCTACAAGGACGGAGAGGAGCGCCGTCACCAAGATCGGCGCCAGGAGCATCCACCCCGTCTCCAGGCGGCCCCGGGGGTGGGGGTCGGCCCAGTGCTCGGGCCGGGCCGGGCGGAACCAGGCGGCATGGATCACCGGCAGGAAGTAGGCGGCGTTGAGGCCGCTGCTCGCGACGAGGACGAGGAGCACCCACCCCTGCCCGGCCTCCAGGGCCCCGACGGCCAGATACCACTTGCTCACAAAGCCGGCCAGGGGGGGCACCCCGATCATGCCGAAGGCCGCCAGGGTGAAGGCAGCCATGGTCCAGGGCATGCGGCGGCCCACCCCGTCCATCTGGCTCACCCGGTGGATCCCCAGGGTCTCGGCCAGGTTCCCCGCCCCGAAGAAGAGGGTGATCTTCATCAGCCCCTGGTGGACCAGGTGCACCACCCCCCCCAGGCTCACCGCCGGCCCCACGGTGGCCACCCCGAGGAGGATGTAGGAGACCTGGCTCACGGTGGAGAACGCCAGCCGACGCTTGAGGTCGTCCTGGGAGAGGGCCCGCACCGAGCCGTACACGATGGTGAAGGCCGCCAAACCGGCGAGGGGCTTCAGGAGGCCGAGGTCCGCGGCAACCTCCACCCCGTACACGTCGTACACGACGCGGACGATCCCGAAGGCCCCGGCCTTGACCACGGCCACGGCGTGCAGGAGGGCGCTCACCGGCGCCGGCGCCACCATGGCCACGGGGAGCCAGCCGTGCAGGGGCACCACCGCCGCCTTGACGCCCACTCCGGCCACCAGGAGGGCGAAGGCCGCGACCAGCACCGCCGGGGCGGCGGCCGTCCCCCCGAGCGCCCCGCCCTTGACGAACTCGAAGGGCCCCACCGCCCCGTGGAGCCACACCACCCCCACCAGGACGGCGGCACCGCCCGCCAGGGTGTAGGCCAGGTACACCCGGCCGGCACGCAGGGCCTCCGGAGTGCCCCGGTGCACCACGAGGGGGTAGGTGGACAGGGTCAGGAGCTCGTAGAAGAGGAGGAAGGTCAGGAGGTTCCCCGCCAGGGCCACCCCGACCGTTGCCGTCACGCACAGGCTGAAGTAGCCGAAGAACCGCCGGCGCCGCGGGGAGCCCTCCAGGTAGCCCACCGCGTAGACCGTGGTCACGAACCACAGACCCGCCGAGAGGCTCACGAAGAAGACGCCGAGGGCGTCGGCCCGGAGTACCAGGTCGTGGCCGGGCAGCAGGGGCCCGCGGATCTCCGGGTGGTGGTCCTGGAAGACGACCCAGAGCAGCAGGAGCACGAGCAGGATCTTGAGGCCCGCTCCCGCCAGGTTGAGGGCGGTGCGCACCGTTTGGCGCTCTTCGGGCAGGAGCAGGATGGCGACGCCCGGCACGAGGGAGCTCAGGACGATGGCCACCAGGACCCAGGGACCGGCGATCACGGGGACCCCCACTGCCCGAAGGGCATCGGAAAGGGGGACCCGATCGCAAGCAGGGGCAGTACCCAGGGGGCCAGAAAACCCAGCAGGAGCGAGGCCAGGGAGAGCCCCAGCCCCGCCCACTCCGCGGTGCCGCTCACCGGCCGGAGCGCCGGCGCCGGGGTTTGCGCGGTGAAGGCGCCCGAGAGCACCCGGAAGCAGTAGGCGGCCGTGAGGAGCCCTCCTCCCCCCAAGACCAGGGCCCAACCCCATTGGCCGCTCTCGAGGGCGGCGCCCAGGAGCAGCCACTTCCCCACGAACCCGCCGCTGGGGGGCAGCCCCATGAGGCTCGCCCCCGCCGCGGCGAAGGCGAAGGCGGACAGGGGCCTGGCCTGGAGGGCCGGGGCCAGGGAGTCGGTGCGGTCGTGCCCGAGGCTGTCCGCCAGGCTCCCTGCGGCTAGGAACATCCCGGCCTTGGCCAGGCCGTGGGAGAGCGCCAGGTACACCCCGCCGGTCCAGGCCGCCGGGGCCCAGGGCCCCTCCCGGGCCAGGGGCAGCACGAGGAGCAGGGCCCCGATCTGGGCCACGGTGGAGTAGGCCACCAGGAGTTTGAGGCGCTCCTGGGTCAGCGCCAGCAGAGAGCCCCAGACCACCGCCGCCGCCCCCAGCAGCCCCAGGACCAGGGCGGCCGCGGCGGGGGCGGCCGGCCCGAGCACCGGGAGCCAGAAGCGCAGGAAGAGGTAGAAGGCGGCCTTCACCACCAGGGCGGAGAGCACCGCGCTCACCGGGGCGGGCGCGTTCCCGTGTGCGGGGGGCAGCCAGGTGTGCAGCGGGAAGACGGCCGCCTTGAGGAGCAGTCCCACGGTCACCAGGGCAGCCGCGGCGGCGGTCGCCGGGCCCGGCCGGACGCTTGCCGCGAGGGACGCCAGGTCCAGGGTGGAGTGGTCCGCATAGAGCAGGGCCACCCCCAAGAGGTAGCAGAAGGACCCCACCAGGCTCACCAACAGGTACCGCAGTGCCGCGGCGACGGCCTCCGCCTTGCCGCCGTGGGCGGCGAGGCCGACGGCGGCAAGCCCCAGGAGCTCCAGGCAGACGTACAGGTTGAAGGCGTCGGCCGAGAGGAAGAGGCTGTTGAGGGCCGCCCAGGCGAAGAGCCACAGCGACCAGAACAGCTCCGGGGCCCGGGCGCTCCCGGGGCGGGACGCTCGCGCCGGGGAACCCCCTTCGGGGGAACGGCCCAGGGCGTGGAGGGTGGCCCCGCACCCCACGGCCGCCGTCAGCAGGAGGAGCGCGGCCGAGAGGCCGTCGGCGTGCCAGTCGATCCCCAAGGGAGGCCCCCACCCCCCGATCCTGTAGCGTTGGGGGCCGTGGCGGGCCACGTGCACCGCCAGGCCGACCGCGAAGGCCGGGACGGCCAGGGCGTTCAGCAGGGAGAGCCCGCGCCCCGCCCGGGGTGCCGCGAAGGCCAGGGCGGCGGCCCCCAGGGGGAGGAGCACGACCCCCGAGGCCCAGGGGGCGGCCTCCAGGAGGTGCACGGCCACCCTCAGCCCCCTGCAGCGTCGGTGGGGCCCCCCGGCTTCCGGAGCCGGGCCCGCAGGGCCAGCGCCAGGGCTGTGGCACTCACAGAGACGACCAGCCCGGTGAGCACCATGGCGTGGGGCACGGGATCCGGAGGCCCCGCCGGGGCACGGCGGGCCGCCGCGACGAGCACGAGGAAGACGCCGCTGCCCATGACGTTCACCCCGATGAGACGGCGCAGGAACGGGGGCCGAAAAAAGGCCGCGTGCAGGCCCAGGGCGAAGAGGGCGGCCCCCGCAAAGGCGTAGAGGAAGCCGGGGCTCACGGCGGGGTTCCCTCCCCCGGCCGGGCCGCGGCGAAGAGAGCCAGCAGAGCTGCGGCCACCGAGAGGGTGAGGGCCGTCTCCGTGACGAGGAGGAGGGGCCCGGCCCAGGAGGTCGGTACCTCCAGCACCCGCCGGCCGGCAAGAGGGGGCACCGCCGCAAGCGCGACGAACACGCCCAGACCCCCGGCCAGGGCGAGGCGCGCGAGGCGGCTGCCCACCCGGAAGGGCGGTCTCTGGCCGGCCAGGGCGCCGAGCACCCCCCCCGCCCCGAGCACCACCCCCGCCTGGAAGGCACCCCCCGGGGCGGCCACGCCGGACCAGAGCAGGTACGCCCCCAGGAGGATCATCAGGGGGAGCTGGACGCGGACCATGGAGAGGAGAACCGGCCCGGCAGGGGCGAGTCGGGCGGGGGCGGCACCCGGCAGCCCCAGGGACCACACGGCCGCCACCGCCAGCAGGAGGACGCCGACCTCCAGGAGAGTGTCGTAGCCCCTAAAGCCCAGGAGCACCGCCGTCACGGGGTTCTCCGCGCCGCTTTCGGGCAGGCGCGCCAGCACCACGTCGCGCAGGCCGGGTACCCGGGGAGGAATCGTGCCCAGGGCCCAGGCGACGGCCAGGCCCAGGGCCGCGGCCAGGAGGAACCGCACCCGGATCGCCCCCCCCCGCGGTGCGCCGGGCGCCCCGGGGCCCGCCGGTGTGGGCACCCCCCCCCAGCCCCCGAGAAACGAGAGCAGGAGCGCCCCCATCAGGCCGGCCCCGATCGCTGCCTCGGCCAGGGCCACGTCCGGCGCATCCAGGCGCGCCCAGGCGAGGGCCATGAGCAACCCCAGGGCGACGAACCCCGCCACCGCCTCGAAGAGATCTGCGGAGGCCAGCAGCCTCCAGCCGAGCCAGACCAGGGAGGCCGCCAGGAGGAGATCGAAGGCAGCCAGGGTCGTCACGGGCGCGTCCAGGGGGGCACTCCCCTCGCTCCTGCCGCCCGCGCCACAAGGTGGGCCGAGGTGGCGCTCGCCACCAGGACCAGGGCCCAGGTGAGGAGCAGGCGCACCACGTGCCCAGCGGACTCCGCCCCCACCGCGAGGCCCAGGACCACGAACCCCAACCCCAGATTGTCGGCCTTGGTCAGGGCGTGCAGGCGGGTGTACACATCCGGGAACCGCAGGAGGCCCACCGTGCCGGCCACGAAGAAGAAGGCGCCGCCGAGGAGCAGGCCGAGGGAGAGGACGGAGACCGGGTTCACTGCCCGCCCCTCCCGTCTCCGGACCCCTCGGGGGGGGGTGGCCAGCCCCGGCGCACCAGGGCAACGGCGGCCACGGCCGCCAAGAGGGCGAAGACCAGCGCCACGTCCGCCAGGGCCCGTGTCCCGAGGCCCTCGGCCAGGAGCAGGAGCACCGCCACGACCGTGGTTCCCATGAGCTGGGCCGCCAGCATCCTGTCAGGAGGGGTGGGACCCCGGAGAATCCGGGCGGTCCCCGCCACGAGGGTCCCGAGGAGCAGGAGAGCCAGTCCCACGTGGAGCTCACCCACCGCCGGCCTCCCCGGGGAGGGGGGGTGGCAGCGTCAGGCCGAAGACCCCCGCGACCCGCGCTTCCAGGACCGCCAGGTGCGACGAGACCGACCGGTCCAGGTCGAGCACGTGCACCGTGAGCCCGTCGGCGCCCAACGCGGCGCTCAGGGTGCCCGGGGAGAGGCTCACCGCGTTGGCGAAGAGGACGCGGGCGGGACCCTCGGGAAGCCGCCACGGCAGGTGCAGAAGGCCCGGCGTGAGGGGTGGGCCCGGGGCGAGGGCCCGCTGGGCCACGTCGAAGCCGCCCCTCAGGGACTGCCACAGGAAGTACGGGAGAAAGCGCGCCACGCCCCCGGCTCTCCAAGGGGGGGTGCCCGGAGGGGACAGGCGCAGCCCGAGGGCCGCCGCGGCGCCGACCGCGGGGGCCCCCAGAACCCAGGACGAGGCCTCCCCGCCGGCCAGCGCCCACCACACGAGCCCGTACCCCGCCACCCGGGCCAGGTACCGACCCGGGGTCCGGAAAAACCGCCGTTCCGCCCCGGCACCCCCAGCCGCCGAGACCCGATCACCCATCAGGAGCTCCTTCCCCCCGGCGCCGTGCCGGCGCCCCGACCCCGGAGAACCAACGGACGCCCGCCGGGCCGAAGGTACCACGCCCGGGGAGATTGCCAACCCGCCCCCGGGGCGGCCAAGATCCACCACCGGATGTTCGGGCGGGGCCGGGGAGCCTAGGAGCGCAGCCCCGCACCTCCTCGACCGACCCGCCGAGGCCGCCACAAGGGGGTGAAGCCCGGCGCACCGGGGCCTGCGGGGACACCCCTTCGCATGGCCGCGGATTGCGGGGCGGAGCGGAGGGGCTCCCCGGCCCCGGGCACGTGTCAGGCGGTGGATCGTGGGCGGCCCCGCGGCTTGACCCCCGCACCGCCTCTGGTAGGCTTCCCAGGGTCCCCGGACCCTTTCCCCAGGCCGTGACCGATGAGCCCACGGTTCCTGCTCCGCGCGACGTTCTGGATCGCGGTGTACCTTGCCTTCGTGGCCCTGCCCCTGCTCGCCCTGTTCGTGGGGCCCATGCCGCCGGGGCGGGGCTTCTGGCGCGAGCTCTCGGTGGGGCTGGGGTTCGCGGGGGTGTCGATGATGGGCTTCCAGTTCTTCCTGACCGGGCGCTTCCGACGCATCACGTCGCCCTACGGGGTCGACGTCGTGTATCACTTCCACCGGCGCATCTCCCTGATCGCCTTCGGGCTCATCGTGGCCCACGCGGCCATCCTGCTCGCCCAGGCCCCGGCCACCCTCGCCCTCCTGAACCCCGCCACCGGGCCCTGGTGGATCACGGCGGGCACGGCCGGCGTGGCGGCCTTCGGCGTCATCATCGCGGCCTCCCTGGAGCGCGAGCGCGTGGGGCTGAGCTACGAGGCGTGGCGGGTCTCCCACGCCCTGCTCTCCGTGACGGCAGTGGGGCTCTCGGTGGGGCACATCGCCGGGGTGGGCTACTACGTGCAGGGACCCCTCAAGGTCGGCCTCTGGGTGACGATCGTCGCCGCCTGGGTCTTCACCCTGGTCTACGTGCGGCTGATCAAGCCGCTGGGCATGCTCCGGCGCCCCTGGGTGGTGGACGAGGTCCTTCCGGAGCGGGGAAGGAGCTGGACGCTCACCCTGCGCCCCGACGGGCACCCGGGCATGGTCTTCGAGCCCGGGCAGTTCGCGTGGCTCAAGGTCGACCGCTCCCCCTTCGCGATCCGGGAGCACCCCTTCTCGTTCTCGTCCAGCTCCCTCCAGCAGGACCGCGTGCAGATCACCATCAAGGAGCTGGGGGACTTCACCTCCACCATCGGGTCGGTGACCCCGGGGACCCGGGCCTACCTGGACGGCCCCTACGGCTCCTTCTCGGTGGACCGCCACCCGGCGAGGGGCTACGTCTTCATCGCCGCGGGGGTGGGGATCACCCCCGTCATGTGCATCCTGCGCACCCTCGCCGACCGGCGCGACCGCCGGCCCCTGCTGCTGATGTACCAGAGCCGGAACCTGGCCGAGGCCACCTTTCGGGAGGAGCTGGAGGACCTGCGCCTGCGCCTCGACCTGGACGTGGTCCACGTGCTGTCCCGGCCCGCGGAGGGGTGGACCGGGGAGAGGGGGCGGCTCTCGGCGGAAACCCTGGCCCGGTACCTGCCCGCGGACCGCCTGGAGCGCGACTACTTCGTCTGCGGCCCGGAACCCGTGCAGATGGCGGTGAAGACGATGCTGGAGCGGCTCGGCCTACCCCTGGAGCAGTGCCAGTCCGAGAGCTTCAACTTCGTCTGAGGGAGAAGCCATGCGCGAGCTGTACTCCAGACACCTGGCGGCGGTGACGGGGGCGCTCATCCTCCTGGCGGCCGTCGTCTTCGCGGTGGTCCAGTCACCGGAGGTCTGGGAGCTCTCCGCGGGCACCGCAGCGAGCCAGGCCCAGGAGGTCTCCCACCCCATCGAGGGGCGGGAGCGCTGCGGCGCCTGCCACGGCCCCCAAGGGGTGAAGCCCTATCCTGTCCGGCACCTGGGCTGGAGCACCGCGAGCTGCACCCGTTGCCACGCCCCCGGCCCGGCCCCCTCTGCGCCTCCCCCCGCCTCCCCCGGCGCCGCCGCGCCCCTTCCCCACCCCCTCGAGGGGTACGAGAGCTGCGGGGACTGCCACGGCCCGGAGGGGGTCTTCCCCTTCCCGGACGATCACCGGGGCTTCTCGGACCGGGGGTGCACCGCCTGCCACCCCGCGTCCGGGACCTGAGGCCCCCCGCGACGGCGCCGGGCCGACGGGAGGCGGCCCCAGGCCGACGTCGTGCTTGGCCCGTGCGGGGCTGCCGTGATACTCCTGGGTTGAGTGCCGGCTTCCTTCCCCTCCGTCTTCGGAGCGCTCGGATGTCGAAGAGCCACCCCCCGGCCCGCGCAGCAGCCCGGAGGCGCAGCCTGTACCAGGGGGCGCTGCTGGTCCTGGTGGTCGGGTTGGTGGATCTCGCGACCGGGATCGAGCTCAGCGCCGAGATCCTCTACGTGGGCCCCGTGTACTTCGTGGCCTGGAGGGCCGGCTTGGGGCACGGGATCGCCCTCGCCGCTTGGGCCGCCCTGACGTGGCTCGCCGCCGACCACCTCGGCGGTCACCGCTACCTGCTGCCCCAGGCCCCCTACTGGAACGCCCTGGGGGGGTTTCTCGTCTTCGCCGTGCTCGCGTTCGTCACGGACCGGAGCCGCACCCTGCTCGCCGAGCGGGAATCGGCCCGGCGCGCCCTCACCCGGAAGAGCCTGGAGCTCGCCCGGTCCAACACCGAGCTGGAGCAGTACGCGGCCGCGGCGGCCCACGACCTCAAGTCCCCCCTCGTGGCCGTGCTGGGCTACCTCCAACTCCTGCGGCGACGGTTCGCGGACCGGCTGGGCCCGGACGGGCTCGCGTACCTGGACCAGGCCGCCCGGGGCGCCGAGCGCATGGAGACGCTGATCTGCGATCTGCTCTCCTACTCGAAGGTGGGGAGGGGGGGGCAGGAGCCGGTCCCCGTCGAGGCGGGCACCGCCCTGGAGGAAGCCCTGGCGAACCTCGCCGCCGAGATCGAGGCCTGTGGCGCCCGGGTTACGCACGACCCCCTCCCGGCTGTGCCCGGCCACCCCACGGAGCTCGTCCAACTCTTCCAGAACCTGGTCGGCAACGCGCTCAAGTTCCGGGGGGGCGAGCCGCCCCGGGTGCACGTGGGCGTGGAGGAGCACCCGGGCGAGTGGGTGTTCGCCGTCCGGGACAACGGCATCGGCATCGACCCCGCTGACCGGGAGCGGATCTTCCGCTTGTTCGAGAGGCTCTGGGGAGCCTCCGAGTATCCCGGAACCGGGATCGGGCTGGCCATCTGCCGAAAGATTGTCGAAACCCGCGGCGGCAGGATCTGGGTGGAGGAGTCCGAGCCCGGAGGGGGGACGACCTTCCGCTTCACGGTCCCGCGGCCCCGGGACCTCCCGTGAGGGCCGTCCGGCTCCGGAGCGCGTGCCCGACGCCGCGCCACGCGGGCACTCGAGGCCCTGCTCCTCCCAGGCAGGGTGCGGCCGACCCTACCCTTCAGGGACCGGACCGACCCCCGCGGGCTTCCCGGGTGCTTCCTCCTCCGGGTCCTGCGACCCCGAGGGGGGGGAACCGAGCCCCGTGAGCCGGAGCCTCTCCTCCAGCACGCAACCTCGGGCCCCGGGATCACAGGGCGCCCCCCGTTCTCGGCACCTGCCCCCCTCCTCGTGGGGACAACCCCATCCGCTCATGCTTCCTCCAGGCGAGCCCTGAGCTCGGACCAGCGCCGGGCCAGCGGGTCGAGCCCCGGGCTCCGGCCCGCCCACGCCGCCAGGTTCGCCGCGAGGTTCAGGGACAGGGTCTGGGCCCCCGCCCGGGCCAGGCGCTCGGCCGCGGCAGCGTCGGCCGCCAGGGCCGGTCCCAGGCCCCGGAAGAGGGGGGCCAACTCCTCCAAGAGGGTCACCGCCTCCCCCAGGGCCCCTAGGGTCGCCTCCAGGCTGGCGTGCACAGCCCCCGCCCCCCCCCGGACAGCTTCGGCGTACAGCCACCCGTCCCGTGCGGCCTCGGCCAGCAAGTGTGCCGCCCGCTCCTCCCAGGGCTCCGGCGGGCGTCCCGAGAGACGAGCGGCCTTGGCCGCCAGGGCCGAGGCTCCGGCCAGGGTCGCCAGAGCGAGGGCACCGCCCGCCGGCACGGGGTCCCGGCGGGCGAGGGCGTGCACCCACTCTCCCAGGCTCCAGATCCGCAGATCGTCCACCCCGGCCCTCCTCCCTCCCCGGCCCCGCGCTCCGGGGGAACAGCATACCGAGTCCGCGGCGCACCGTCACCCGGGGGCTCAAGGGCAGGGAGAGTCCTGCCGATCCTTTGGCCTGCGCAGGGGGGAGAGGAGAGCCGAGGTGCCGGTCAGGGAGGCGAGAGTGCAACTCGAGCGCCACCGGGGGGAGTGCCTGGAGTGCGGCCACCCCCGGCTGGTCGCGGTAACCCGTCCCCAAGGGCCGGGATGCCGTTGGTACACCTACTGCCCCTCCTGCCGGAGGGTTCACGAGCAGGCCGACATCCCCGGCTGGTTCGGCCGGGACCTCTTGGCCCCCCACGGGATGTGCGCCCTGCACTGACGGGGCCCGCCCCCCCCCAGCGGCCCCTCCGGGGCCGGGCGACGGGAGCGCGCGATGGAGAAAGAGACGTTTCACAGGATTCTGGCCGGGGCGCTCAAGGCCCAGGCCAGCGACGTCCACCTCAAGGTGAACACCCCCATCCTGCTCCGGGTGAACGGCGTGCTCCAGGAGGCCAAGACCCCGCCCCTGTCCTCGGAGGACACGGCCGCGGTCGCCGCACTGGTCACGGCGGGGGCCAGCCCGCCGGTTCCCCCGCAGGACATCCGGGAGTGGGACGGCTCGTACTCTTTGAGCGGGGTGGGACGCTTCCGGGTAAACATCTACCGCCAGCGCAACACCCTGGCGGTGATCCTGCGGGTGATCCCCCTGGAGATCCCGACGTTCCAGAGCCTGGGGCTTCCCCGGGTCCTGGAGGACATCGCCCTGGAGGAGCGGGGGCTGGTCCTCATCACCGGGGTCACCGGAAGCGGCAAGTCCTCGACCCTGGCGGCCATGATCGACCACCTCAACGAGCGGTCCCGCGCCCACATCATCACCATCGAGGACCCCATCGAGTTCGTGCACCGGAACAGAAGGAGCTCGGTGAGCCAGCGGGAGATCGGGCTCGACACCCCCAATTTCAACATCGCGCTTCGGGCCGCCCTGCGGCAGGACCCGGACATCATCCTGGTGGGGGAGATGCGGGACACGGAGACCATCGACACGGCCCTCAAGGCCGCGGAGACCGGCCATCTGGTCTTCAGCACCGTGCACACGACCGACGCGGCGAAGACCGTGGGGCGCCTCATCAGCGTCTTCCCGGCCGAGGAGCAGAACATGGTGCGGATCCGGCTCGCGGAGAACCTCAAGGCCACCGTCAGCCAGCGGCTGCTCCCCCGCAAGGAGGGGAAGGGCCGTGTCGCCGCCCTGGAGATCCTTCGGATGACCCGGCACCTGGAGGAGTGCATCAAGGACCCGTTGAAGACCCACGAGATCAAGGACGTGATCGAGGCGGGCCGGGACAACTACGGCACCCAGTCCTTCGACCAGCACCTCATGGACCTCTACAACCAGGGCGTCATCGAGTTCGAGACCGCCCGCTGCGCCGCAACCAACCCCTCCGACTTCGAGCGGGCGGTGCTGCTCAATTCCGGAGGGAGGATCTCCGCGTAGCGCCCGGGCCCCCCACATTCCCTTGGGTTCATCCGGGAAATCACCGGGTACTCGCGTCGAGGGGCGACCGGGTGGGCCCGGCCACGCAGGCGGCCGGCCGCTCGACGGGAGCAGCCGTTTCGGGAGCCGCGATGCCGCGAGGATTCCGGATGCGGCGCGGGAGCCCATCTACCGTACAGTCCGGCATCGTCCGCCGGAGGGGGCGGGCCCACCCGGTCGTTTGCCGGAAGAACCTTCCGTTAATACTATCGCGAGAGTTGCGTCAGAGTCGGGCGCGGGGCCTTCCTGGGGAGCGGGCAGGCGGCCTTGGAACGATGCGCCGGGCGCACCGAAGGGCCGCTCGAAACCGCCTCGCGAGCTGCACGGCGCGCCGGGATCCTGCCCGCCGGAGGGACGGTCTCGCGCCGGACGCACGCGGAGAAACGATCGCGGGTTGTAGCACTAGGGCGGGCCGCCGCCGAAGAGGGCCCGGAGCCACTCCTTCCAGCCCCGGTGGTGAATCTCCTCCGCGCACAGGGGGGCGCCCTCCAGTACCTTCCGGAGGGCGGCCACCCGTTCCCGGTCGAGCCCCTGGGGCGTGGTCACCCAGACCTGGAGGTAGAGGTCCCCCCGGGCCCTTCCCCGCCCCAGCACCGGCAGGCCTCCCCCCCGGATCACCTTCACGGCGCCCGCCTGGACCCCCGGCTCCAGGGTCACGGCCACGGCGTCGCCCCCGGGGCCCTCCACCTCCACGGTGCCCCCCTCCACCGCCCGGAGGAGGTCCACCCGAAGGGGGGCAAAGAGGTCCGCGCCCCTGCGCTCGAAGAGCGGATGCTCCTCCTCCCGCAGGACGACGTAGAGGTCGCCGGGCACCCCGTCGGGGATCTCCTCTCCCTCCCCGTCGAGGCGAAGCTGCTGGCCGTCCTCCACCCCGGCGGGGATGCGCACCTCCACGATTTTCTCGGCGCGCACCATCCCTTCGCCCCGGCAGGCCTCACAAGGCCGGGTGACGAGACGGCCCGTCCCCCCGCACTCGCCGCAGGGCCGGGTGGTCTGGAAGGTGGTGAAGCCCTGGCGGAGCACCTGGATCACGGCGCCCCTCCCCTGACAGGCCGGGCAGGTGCGAACGTCCGCGGCGGACGCCGCGCCCCGGCCGCCGCAGTCGGGGCAGACCGAGGGCTTGCGGACCCGGATCTTCCGGACGTCCCCCCGGGCCACCTCCGCCAGGGTGACCGTGACCTCGTGCCGCAGGTCCCGCCCCCGGCGCACCCGCCGCCGGCCACCCCCACCGAATCCCAAACCCAGGTCGCCGAAGATGTCGCCGAAGGTAGAGAAGATGTCCTCGAACCCTCGGAAGCCGTGGGGAACCCCGCGGGCGCTCAGCCCCTCCTCCCCATAGGCGTCGTAGAGCCGGCGCTTCTCCGGGTCTCCCAGCACCTCGTAGGCTTCGGCGCAGGCCTTGAAGCGCTCCTCCGCGCCCTCGTCCCCGGGGTTCCGGTCGGGGTGGTACTTGAGGGCAAGCTTGCGGTAAGCCTTCTTGATCTCCTCGTTCGAGGCCGTGCGCGCCACCCCCAGGGTGGCGTAATAGTCCTTTCCCATGGGCTCCTCCCGGCGGGACTCGAGGGGAGCCTACATACGGACTTCGCCGACCGCGTGTCAAGGTGCGTGAACGGCCGAGCCGAGCGGGGCCGGGGAGCCCCTTCGCTCCTCCCCGCGATCCGCGGCCATGGGAAGCAGCGGCCCCGCACGCCCCGGTGCGCCGGGCTTCACGCGGAGGGGGTACCGGGGGTGCCGTCGGGGTGCGACGCGGTGGAGGCCGGCACCAGGGGCAGGGTGAAAAAGAAGGTGGTCCCCTCCCCCGGCTCGCTCTCCACCCAGATCTGGCCGCCCAGGCGCTGGACGATCTCCTTGGAGATCGACAACCCCAGACCCGTGCCCAGGGGGTGGGCCTTCTCGGGATCGCGGACCTGGCGGTAGCGCTCGAACACCTCGTTCAGTCGCGCGGCAGGGATGCCCGCGCCCCGGTCCGAGACGCTGAGGACGGCGAAATCCCCCCGGCGCCGGGCCGAGACCCGGACCTCGCTCTCGGCCGGAGCGAACTTGGCGGCGTTGGAGAGCAGATTCGCCAGCACCTGCTGCAGGCGGTCCGAGTCGGCGTGGACCAGGGGCAGCCCCCGCTCCACGTCTTGCCGGCCGAGCACCCCCTTCTCCGCCAGGAGGGGACGCGCGACGTCCAGGGCCTTGCGGATCGCCTGCTCCACCCCCACCGGCTCGGGGTTGAGCTCTATCCTGCCGGCCTCGATCTTGGACAGGTCCAGGAGCTCGTTGATCATCCGGGACAGCCGCTCTGCCTCCGCCTGGATGATCGCGATGAACTTGCGCCGCTGCTCGGGCTTGTCCACGTCATAGCGGAGCAGGATCTCGGAGAAGGAGCGGATCGACGTCAGGGGGGTGCGCAGCTCGTGGCTCACGGTGGACAGGAAGTCGCTCTTGAGCCGGTCGAGCTCCCGGAGGCGGGCGTTGGCCGCCTCGAGCTCGGCCGTGCGGTGGCGCACCTTCTCCTCCATGGCGTGGCTGTAGTCGGAGACCTCGGCGTAGAGGCGCGCGTTGGCCACGGCCAGCGCGAGCTGGTTGGCCAGGGCCGCGAACAGGCTCACGAACTCCTCCGTGAAGTGCATGGGCCCCCGGGTCGCGTACCCGGTCAGGACGCCGATGGAGCGCCCCTCGTGCACCATCGGAGCGTGGATCAGGGCGGTCACCGGCACGTTCTGGGTCAGGTGCCGGAAGAAGACGGGCTTGTCCACGTGGCGCGCGTCCTCGAGCACCACGGGCTCGCCCCGCAGGAAGCAGGTCCCGAAGTAGGTTTCCTCGGAGGGGGGGACCGCCGAGATCCGGACGTAATCGGGCTCCAGGCCCACATTGCTGCGGATGCGGAGCATACCGTCGGGGTCCAGCAGGCGCACGCCGAGGTACTCGAACCCGAACTCGCGGTGGATCAGGTGGAGCACCTCGGCGAGCACCGTGTCGATGTGGAGGCTCTTGGAGAGGGTGCTCGACGCCTCATGGAGCACCATGAGCTCCCGCAGCCGGCGCTCCATGGAGCCGCGGCCCTCCTCCAGGGACCGGCTCACCCCCCCGAACACGTCCAGGATCTCCCCCGCCTGATCCCGGGGCCACGCGAGGAAGCTCTCGATCACCGTGCGGGCCGAAGGGGTGCCGAGGGCACCGGCGAGGCACCGCTCGGCGGTCTCCACCAGCACCTGGGGGGAGGCGCGCTCCGGGAGGCCCGCGAACACTTCCCGGGCCTTCTCGGTGCCCACGAACCGGGTGATCAGGGCCTCGAGGTCCTCGCGCGAGGCCCAGGTCTGGCGCGGGGAGAGCTCGGAGGCCCGGGGCCGGGCTTTCGAGAGCAGGCTGGCGGTCACGTAGCCCCCCAGGTTGAACACCAGGCTCCACACCAGGGCGTGGGTCCAAGGGTCCAGCCCCGCGAGCCCGAAGAGCGCTTGGGGCCGCAAGAGCTCGACACCCCAAGGGCCCTCGAAAAGGATGGCCGCCCCGACCCACCCCGACTCGGCGACGCTCGGCAGGAGGAGCGTGTACGACCAGACCGCGAACCCCAGGACCAGGCCGGTGAGGGCCCCCGCACGGGTCCCTCCCCGCCAGTAGAGACCCAGGAACACGGCCGGGGCGAACTGGGTCACCGCCGAGAAGGACAGGAGCCCGATGTTGACCAGGGTGTGGGAGTCTCCGATCCACCGCTTGAACCCGTAGCCCAGAAGGACCACCCCAAAGATGACGAGCCTCTTGGCGAGCAGGAGGTGCCGGCTGAAGTCCGCCTGGTTGTACTTGCCCAGGGAGACCGAGAACTGCCCCAGCAGCCCGATTCCCGGGTGGTGGAGGATCATGGTGGCCAAGGCCACGGAAGCCACGATCACCATGCCGGTGGCAGCCGAGAAACCTCCCACGAAGGCCAGGAACGCCAGGTCGATCCGGCCCCGGGACAGGGGCATGGAGATGAGGAAGAAGTCCGGCGACCCCGGCTCCCCCGCCAGGAGCCCCACCAGGGCCACGGGCAGCACGAGAAGGTTGATGAGGAGGAGGTAGGCGGGAAAGATCCACGCCGCGGGCCGCAGGTGCTCTTCGCGCACGTTCTCCACGGCGAGCATGTGGAACTGCCGGGGCAGCAGGATCACGGCGCAAGCGGAGAGGATGCTGACGCTGACCCATTCGGCGAAGGGCGTGCCCGACCCCTCCCCCAGGACGAAGTGATGGGAGAGCTCGGGCCGGGCCAGGGCCTCGGTGAAGACCGCCCCCAGACCCCCTCCGATCCCCCACACGATGTACACCCCCAGGACCAGGAAAACCCCCAGTTTCACGGCGCTCTCGAAGGCGACCGCGGCCACCATCCCCTCGTGGCGCTCGGTGGTCACAAGGGTCCGGGCGCCGAAGAGAACCGAAAAGAGACCCAGCCCCAGTGCGGCCCACAGGGCGGCGTCGTCCCACAGGGTGGCCGCCGGGGGGCGCCCGGTGAGGAGATCGAAGGTGTACCCCACCGCCTTGAGTTGGAGGCCGATGTAGGGGGTCACCCCGATCACCAGCATCGTGGTGGCCAGGGCGCCCAGGAGCCGCCCTTTGCCGTACAGGGACTCGAGCAGGTCCGGCACGCTCGTGACCCCCTCTGCCCGGGCGTGGGCCACGACGCGCCGGAGCACCGTGGGGGCGAGGAGGAAGACCAGGGTGGGCCCGAGGTAGACGGGAAGGAACCCGAGACCCTGGCCCGCGGCCCGCCCCACGCTCCCGTAGAAGGTCCAGGAGGTGCAGTACACCGCCAGGGAGAGGCTGTAGACCCAGGGGTTGTCCACGGGGCTCCGCCCGCGCGCGCGGGCCCGGTCGGCCGCGTAGGCGATGGCGAAGAGCCCCAGCACGTAGGCGACCCCCAGGAACGCCACCCAGAAGGTGGAGATCACCTCTTCCTCCGGGTCAGGAGCCAGGCCCCCAGGACCAGGACCCCCCAGGTGGAGAAGAGGTAGAGGGGGAGCAGCGGCAGCCCCGCCACGCCCTCCGGCCGGTTGAAGGCCCCCACCAGGGGGGACAGGAGCCCCGCGACTCCCAGGACCAGCAGGGCGGCCAGGCCTCGGTTCGAGCGGTCCATGGGTGCCGGGGCGGCCTCCGTCAGAAGCGGGAAGACTGCCAGCGCAAGAGCAGCATCCGGTCGCAGAAGTCCTTGGCCTGACCCAGGGTCTCGATACCACGGGTCGCGAGCAGCGGGACCAGCCGCAGGAAGATCAGGGCCGTCACCCGGGCGTCCCCGAGGGAGGTGTGCCGTCCCTGCATCTCTATCCCCAAGCGCTCGGCGATGGCGTCCAGGTTGTGCCCCTCGAAGTCCTTGTGGAGGCCGTAGGAGAGGAACAGGGTGTCGAGGATCGGGTTCTCCAGCAGGGGCAGGCCGAACCGGCCGGCCGCCAGGTCCAGGAACTTCTTGTCGAAGGCCGCGTTGTGGGCCACGAGCACCGACCCTCCCACGTACTCGTAGAAGAGGGGAAGGACCTCGGCCATGCCGGGGGCATCGGCCACCATGGCGTCCTCGATGCCGTGAAAGCGAATCGAGGCACGGGGAATGGGCCGACCCGGGTTGACCAGGCTGTGGAAGGTGTCGGCGTGCTGGACCTTGCCGTGGCGGACCCGGACCGCGCTCAGGCTCACCACCTCGTCCCCCTGGGAGGGGTGAAGCCCCGTGGTCTCACTATCGAAGACCACGTATTCCAAGTTCGCGAGGGAGGTGCGGAGCATCTCCGCAGGCTCCGTGGAAGGGCGAGGGAGGAAGAGGTCGAAGTCGTAGAACTCGGGCTGCTCGTCCGCGATGCCCTCGACCCGGGCCTCCGCCGCCGGCTCCGTCGCCGGGAGCAGCGCCAGCCGCACCTCGAAGCCTCCCTCCGTTACCCGCGTCCAGACCTCGCCCCGATTCCGGCGCACCACCTCGGCCAGGGAGGCGGGGGCCTCCCCCGGGGGCGCGGCGTCGAGCTCCTCGATCTCCGCGGTGCCCGACCCCAGGGCCCCCTCCACCTGGAACGTGGCCACCACCGCCCCGTCCTCCCACCGCAGGGCCGCTCGCACGGGCGACCAACCGGAAGACCGGGCCCCGGCCCAGCGCAGGAGCGCCGCCAGAGCCGACACCCAAGAGAAGGGCTCCACCGACACCGCGGGCAGCCGCTCGTCGGCGTCCTCGATCTGGACGAAGGCACCGGAGACCGAGGCGGCCGCCTCGCGCAGGAGCTCGGAGGGATCGCAGGGAACGCCGGGGAGCAGGGTCTGGCCCGCCTCGGCCGCGTCCTCGGCCAGGCGCAGCCGATCCGTCAGGCGGGAGACCTCTTCCCGGATGCCGTCCAGGAATCGCTTCTGGCGCTCGGCGGGCATGTCCGGGTGGCGCTCGAGGGTCTCGAGGAGGGAACGGGCGGCGGCCGTGGGCCCCCGCAGGAGCTCCGGCATCTCCCGCACCGCCCGCTCGAGGCGGCGCTCTTCCTGCGCCCGGGCGCTGGTGTCCCGGAACACCACGAGATACCCCGCCCGGCCGCCCCCGGGGCCCGGGATGGCGGAAAGCAGCCCCCGCAGCAGGGGTCCCTGGGACAGAGGGAAGGTCACCGGCTCGACCGCGTCCCGCCCCCCTTCCGAATGACTTCGCAGGCGGCGCAGATAGAACTCGAGGCGGGCCTCGGGGAGAAGGTGGCAGAGGGGGCCGCCGATCCCCGCCGAAGGGCCGGTGCACAGCGCGACACGGGCGGCCGGGTTCATGAGGACGACATCTCCGTCCTCGTTGCCCATGACCACACCCTCGGCCATGGTGCGAAGCACCGCAGCCAGCCGGTTGCGTTCCTCCTGCAGCGAACGGGTGGTCTCCCGGACCCGGCCCTCGAGCTCCCCGTAGGCGCCCGAGAGACTCTCGGCCATCCGGTTGAACCCTTCTGCCAGGGCCTGGAGCTCGTCCCCCGTGTCCACCTGAATGCGGTGGGCGAGGTTGATCCGGGAAATGATCTCGGCCCCGTTGTGAATCCGCAGGATCGGGCGCAGGAACTGGTCCGCCATGCGCCACGCCAAGGCCAGCACCACCAGGCTGAAGGCGCCCAGGACCAGGGCGATCTGCCCCGCCACGGTATAGAAGGAGGCATAGACCTCCGCCCCCGGCTGGATGACCGCCAGGTGCCAGGCCGGCGGAAGCCCCCCGCCCCAGGGATCCACGGGGGCGATGCCGGCAAAATAGGTCTCGCCCCCCACCCGATAGCTGACCCATCCTCGGCTCGCCCGGCCCAAAGGCGGCAGGGGAAGATCGGCAAACCCCGCCAACAGCCTCCCCCCCTCCCCCAGGAGCACCGCCCGGCCGGCCTCGCCCCGGCGGTACCACTCGAGGACCCGGTGCAGGCGCTCCAGATCGAAGGACACCTCCAGTGTTCCCGCTCGAACGCCCTCCACACCCACGATCGGGACCCGGACCTCGAAGGTCTCGTCGGTGCCCCAGGTAACGATGTCGGAGAGCCGGGGATCGGGGGTCGCCTCCGCCCGGAGGGTCAAGTGCCGGAGGCCGGGCACGAGTCGGCGAGCGGCAGAGAGGTCGGCGAGCGGGTAGGGTCGCTCTCCGGCGAGGTGGCCCCGCACGTCGGGCAGGCTGGCGATCCCCGCCGCCGAGCGGGCGGCCGCCTCGACCTGGGCCTCGAGCTGAGCGGCCAGCAGCCCCGCCTCCTGGGCCATGTCCGCACCCCGCAGGGTGCCCACGTCGTACCGCACGAGGAAGAAGAGCCCAGCCAGAGCCGCCAGGGAGGGGATCACCGCCAGCCCGGCAAAGGTGAGCACGAAGCGGGTGCGCAGGCTTCGCCGGACGGAGAGGGGAGGGGGCGCGACCGTCATTCGCGCAGCGCGGCCCGGATCTTCTGGAGCAGGTCGTCGGCGCTGAAGGGCTTGGTGACGTACACGTCGGCCCCCACCTCGAGCCCCTTCTTGCGCTCCAGGGGCTGCCCCTTGGCGGTGAGCATCAGCACCCGCACCCCCGTCAGGTCCTCGCGCTGCCTCAGGAGGCGGCACACCTCATAGCCGTCCCGGCGGGGCATGGCCACGTCCAGGAGGATCAGGTCGGGTCGGACGCGCTCTGCGACCTCCAGGGCCTCTTCCCCGTCCCGCGCCACGTGCACGTCGTAGCCCTCCTGCTCGAGGATGTACTCGAGAGACAGGAGGATGTTGGGCTCGTCGTCCACCGCGAGGATCTTCTTCCTGGCCATCTCCCCTCTCCGTGCAACCCTCCGTTTCCTGCCTTGAACCAGAGACCGCGGGTCACTGTCAAACCATATCTCAAAAAGGCCTTCCAGGGAAGGCTGCCCCGCCGCCGTGCCCGGCCGAATCTGCCCGGCCGGGTGGCCCCGGGAACCAGGCCCGGCGTTGACGGAACCCGGTGCCCGCGTTACGCTCGAGTCGAGCCCCGGGGGTGGCGGGAGTCGGTCGGGGGGAGGCCTGGATGCGCCGCGGCGGGAGGCAGGGGGAATGACCGGAGACGTGGAACGGCTGCTCGACGGCATCCCCGCCCTGCGCGGGCTCCCCGAAGAAGCCCTGCGCCGGCTCGAGGAAACGGTCGTCGGCAGGGAGGCCGCCGTCGGGGAATACCTCTTCCGCCAGGGAGAGGGGCAGCCCCCTCACGTCTTCTACCTGCTCACCGCCACCGCGGAGATCCGGGTCGGGCCCCCCGATGAAGAGCGGGCCGTGAGCCTGGCCCGGCCGGGGCAGTTCGTGGGCTGGCTCACCGTCTTCACTTCCGACCCCTTCCCCGTCTCGGCCCGGGTGCTTGCGGCAGGGGAGATTCTTCAAATCCCGGTGGCGATAGTGCAGGACCTGGTCCAGAAGTACCCTGCGGTGGGCCAGGTTTTGGCGGTCACCATGGCCCAGAGGGTGGGGGAGCTCTTCCACGAGATCGAGGCCCAGTCTGCAAGGGGTCCCCTGACCCGGGTCCAGACGTTCCCGTTCCGGCGGCGGGTGAGCGAGGCGATGACGAGCCCCGCCACCACTTTGCCCCCCTCGGCCACCGCTCGGGAGGCCGCCACGTACATGGGGGAGGTCGAGGCGAGCTCGGTGATCGTGGCCGGCCCCGAGGGGATCCAAGGCATCGTGACGGAGAAGGACCTGATCCAGCGGGTCCTCGCCCGCAGTCTGGATCCGGACCGCGTCCCGGTGTCCGAGGTGATGTCGGCCCCGGTGGTGACCCTCCCCTCGGACGCATACCTCTACAACGCCCTGGGCCTCATGCGCCGCCGGCACGTGCGGCACCTCCCGGTGATGGAGGGAGGCCGGCTGGTGGGGGTCCTGTCCATGCGGGAGCTCCTGGCCCTGGGTACCAACGCCACCTTGGAGTTGGCGGAGGCCATCGACGGCGCCCGGTCCTTCGAGCACTTGGGCGAGGCCCACCAGCAGAGCCTCGTGGTCTGCGCCGACCTCCTCGACGAGGGGGTGGTCTCGGAGGAGGTGAGCCGGCTCCTTTCCCACATCAACCGCGACATTCACCGGCGGGCTCTGGAGCTCTCGATCCTGGAGATGGAGGAGGAGGGGAGGGGCCGCCTCCCCCTGCCCTTCTGTTTCATCGTGATGGGGAGCCACGGCCGGGGCGAGAACCACTTCAGCACCGACCAGGACCACGGCATGATCCTGGCAGACTATCCGGTGGAGGACTGGGCCCTGGTGGAGCCCTACTTCATGGACCTGGGAGACAAGGTCTCCGAGGGCCTGGCCCGCGCCGGGTTCCCCCTTTGCACGGGCCACGTGATGAGCCGAAACCCCGTGTGGAGAAAGCCGGCCGGCGAGTGGAAGGAGCAGGTCCAGGGGTGGTACGCCAACCCCGACTCCAAAGCCGTGCGCTACACCACCTTGTTCTATGACTTCGAGCCCATCTGGGGCGACGCGGGACTGGCCGAGAACCTGCGGGCCTTCATCACCCGGGGCATCCAACGGAACTTCCATCTCCTGCGAAGCCTGTACCGAGAGGCCTCCAACCACCGTGTGCCCCTGACGTTCTTCAAGAACTTCGTCACCGAGCGCTCCGGCCCCCACAAGGGTCAGATGGACGTGAAGCGCTCGGGGCTGCTCTTCGTGGTGGAGTGCGCCCGGATCCTCGCGCTGCGTCACGGGGTGTCCGAAACCGGGACCACCGAGCGCCTGGAAGCCCTGGCCCAGGCCGGGGCCATCCCCGCCGACGAGGCCGAGTTCGTCCAGACCGCGTACCGCACCCTCTGCCACTTCCGCCTGACGGCCCAAGCCAAGAAACTTCGCCTGGGCCAAGCCCCCGACAACTACATCGACCCCCAGGCCCTGCCCATCCAGCAGCGCTACCTCTTGCGCCACGCCCTGGAGGCCACGGAGCGCCTTCAGGGCATGGTCCGCTCGACCTTCGGCGACATCTTCTGATCCCTTCCGCCGCCCCCCGGGCCCATCGACAAGAGTGGTTCATCGGGGAAATGACCGGGAACTCGTGCCCAGGGACGGCCGGGTGGGCCCGGCCACGCAGGCGGACGGCCGCTCGACGGGAGCAGCCGTTTCGAGACCCGCGATGCCGCGAGGATTCCGAATGCGGCCCGGGGGCGCACCTACCGTACTGCCCGGCATCGTCTGCCGGAGGGGGCGGGCCCACCCGGTCGTTTGCCGCAAGAACCACAAAGAAGGCCGGCCCCCGCGGGTGCAAGCCGTTTACCAAACGTGGGTAATTTTTGATTGACAAAACCCCCTAGCCCTTTATCTTTGCGGCTAGGGGGTTTTGCCTATGTCTGTTTCTACAAACAGTCAGTGTTGTCCGGTTAGGTAGTTGCATGTAACCAGGATACGGCCCTATTATTTT
>JAWSUI010000056.1:0-24466 GCA_033551855.1 Deferrisomatales bacterium | reverse complement strand
GGTCCGGAGGACTCCCATGGACACCGTGATGATTTTCGACACCACCTTGCGAGACGGCGAGCAGTCGCCCGGAGCCTCCATGAACACGGAGGAGAAGCTCCGGGTCGCCCAGGCGCTCGAGCGGCTGCGGGTGGACGTGATCGAAGCGGGCTTCCCCATCTCGTCCGCCGGCGACTTCGAGGCGGTCAAGCTCATCGCGGACAAGGTGCGAGGCCTCCAGGTGGCGGGCCTGGCGAGGGCCAACCGGGCCGACATCGACCGGGCGTGGGAAGCGTTGCGGGGAGGGGAGAACCCCCGCATCCACACCTTCATCGCCACCAGCCCCATCCACATGCAGCACAAGCTGCGGCTCTCCCCCGAGCAGGTGCTGGAGCAGGCCGTGGAGGCGGTGAAGCACGCCTGCAAGTACACCAGCAACGTGGAGTTCTCCGCCGAGGATGCGGTCCGCAGCGACCTGGGCTTCCTCTGCCGCGTGGTGGAGGCCGTGATCGCCGCGGGAGCCGCCACGGTGAACATCCCGGACACCGTGGGCTACGCCATCCCCTCGGAGTTCGGGGACATGATCCGGGCGATCCGTGAGCGGGTTCCCAACATCGCCCAGGCGGTGCTGTCGGTACACTGCCACAACGATCTCGGGCTGGCCGTGTCGAACTCCCTGGCGGCGGTCCAGGCGGGGGCCCGTCAGGTGGAGTGCACGATCAACGGCATCGGGGAACGGGCGGGGAACACCTCCCTAGAGGAGGTCGTCATGGCGCTGCGGACCCGCCCCGCCTACCTGCCCTTTACGACGAGGGTGGTGACTGAGCAGATCTTCCCGACGAGCCGCTTGGTGAGCCTCGTCACGGGGCTGCCCGTCCAGCCCAACAAGGCCATCGTGGGTGCCAACGCCTTCGCCCACGAGGCGGGGATCCACCAGGACGGGGTCCTCAAGGAGAAGAGCACCTACGAGATCCTCACCCCGGAGAGCGTGGGGGTGCCCACCAATTCGCTGGTCCTGGGAAAGCACTCGGGTCGGCACGCCTTTCGCGAGAAGGTGAAGGAGCTGGGGTACCAGCTGGACGACTCCCAGCTGGAGACGGCCTTCGAGGCGTTCAAGACCCTCGCGGACAAGAAGAAGACCATCTACGACGAGGACGTGGACGCCCTGGTGGCGGAGAGGATCCTCCGGCTCCCGGACCGCTTCCGGATGGTCTACCTGAACGTGAGCTCCGGCACGGTCACGGTCCCCACCGCCACGGTCCAGATGGAGATCGACGGCGTGGTGCGCCAGGAGGCCGGGTTTGGGGACGGCCCCGTGGACGCGGCGTTCAGCGTCATCAAGAAGCTCACCCGCCGCACGCCGCGGCTGGTGAACTTCTCCATCAACTCCATCACCGGCGGGACGGACGCCCAGGCCGAGGTGAGCGTGCGGATCGAGGAGGACGGCACGCTCGCCAACGGGCAGGCCTCGGACACCGACATCGTGGTGGCTTCGGCGAAGGCCTTCGTGCGCGCCCTGAACAAGATCGAGCACCGCAAGCAGAAGACCTTCGTCGCTCACCTGTAGGGGGGCCGGGGCGGCTGCGCCGAGGGCGCCGACCCGTGGACCGCGACCCGTGCCCCTTCACGGGGCGCGAAAGGACGGAAATGACCATCACCGAGAAGATTTTGGCCGCCCACGCCGGCCTCGACCGGGTCGAGCCCGGCCAGATCGTCAACGTGCGGGTGGACGTGGCCCTGGGCAACGACATCACGGCGCCCATCGCCATCCGCGAGTTTCGCAGGGCCGGAGCCCGCCGGGTCTTCGACCGCAGCCGGGTGGTCCTGGTGCCAGACCACTTCGCACCCAACAAGGACATCGCCAGCGCGGAGCAGTGCAAGGTGCTGCGGGAGTTCGCGCGGGAGCAGGACCTCGAGCACTACTTCGAGACCGGGGAGATGGGCATCGAGCACGCCCTCCTGCCCGAGCAGGGGATCGTGGTGCCCGGCGACGTGGTCATCGGGGCCGACAGCCACACCTGCACCTACGGCGCCCTGGGGGCGTTCTCGACGGGGGTGGGGTCCACGGACCTGGCGGCGGCCATGGTCACCGGGGAGGTCTGGTTCAAGGTGCCCGAGTCCATCCGCTTCGTCTACACGGGCACGCTCGGCCCCTGGGTGGAGGGGAAGGACCTCATCCTCGCCACCATCGGGAAGATCGGTGTCGACGGGGCGCTCTACCGGGCGATGGAGCTCACCGGCCCGGTGATCGACCGCCTGGGCATGGACGACCGCCTGACCATGGCCAACATGGCGATCGAGGCCGGGGGCAAGAACGGGATCTTTGCGCCGGACGACGTCACGCGGGAATACGTCGCCTCACGGGCCAGGCGGCCGCCGGTGTACTACGCGAGCGACGCCGACGCCCGGTACGCGGACGTGGTGGAGATCGACTGCAGCCGGCTGCGTCCCCAGGTGGCCTTTCCCCACTTGCCGTCCAACACCCGCTCCATCGACGACGTGGGGACGGTGCCCATCGACCAGGTGGTCATCGGCTCCTGCACCAACGGGCGCATCGAGGACTTGCGCCGGGCGGCCCGGGTGCTCCGGGGGCGGCGCGTCGCCAAGTACGTCCGCTGCGTGATCTTTCCCGCGACCCAAGAGATCTACCGCCAGGCCCTGCGGGAGGGCCTCATCGAGATCTTCCTCGACGCGAAGGCGGCGGTCTCGACGCCGACCTGCGGGCCCTGCCTGGGCGGCCACATGGGGATTCTCGCCAAGGGCGAGCGGGCGGTCGCCACGACGAACCGCAACTTCGTGGGGCGCATGGGGCACCCCGGGAGCGAGGTCTACCTGTCGAACCCCGCCGTGGCCGCGGCGAGCGCGGTCTTGGGCCGGATCGCGAGCCCCGAGGAGGTGGTGGGATGAAGTTGCGAGGACGCGCCTGGACCTTCGGGGCGGATGTGGACACGGACGCCATCATCCCGGCCCGGTACCTCAACACCAGCGACCCGGCGGAGCTCGCCCGGCACTGCATGGAGGACGCGGACCCGGAGTTCGTGCGGAAGATGTCGGCCGGGGACGTGATCGTGGCCGGGAAGAACTTCGGCTGCGGCTCGAGCCGGGAGCACGCCCCGATCGCCATCAAGGCGGCGGGTGTCTCCTGCGTGATCGGGGCCAGCTTCGCGAGGATCTTCTACCGCAACGCGTTCAACATGGGGCTGCCGATCTTCGAAAGCCCGGATGCCGCTGCCGCCATCCGGGAGGGCGACGAGGTGGAGGTGGACGCCGACGCCGGGGTCATCCGCAACCTCACCCGCGGCGGGGAGTACCGGGCTGCGCCGATCCCGCCCTTCATGCAGGAGCTGATCGCCGACGGGGGCCTCATGGCCCACATCGCGAAGAAGGCAGGGCGCCCTGACGCGTGACCCCCTTCCTCTCCGCTTCTTCGCCGTCTCCCCCCCGGCTTCGAGGACCTGGTGGAAACCGAGCTGGAAGCCCTGGGGCTGCGGGCGGAGCGGGGCGAGGGGGGCGTGGGGTTCTCAGGGACCTGGCGGGACGCCTGGCGAGCGAACCTCTGGAGCCGGGTGGCGAGCCGGGTGCTGGTGCGGGTGGCCTCCTTCGAGGCCCGGGGCTTCCGGGATCTGGAGCGGGCCCTGGGGAACATCCCGTGGGGGGAGTGGCTTCCCTCGGGGTGCCCGCTGGACGTCCGTGCGGCCTCCCACCGCTCGCGGCTCTGGCACACGGGCAAGGTCGCCGAGGTGGTGGCGGGCGCCGCCCGGGCTGCCGGCGTGGCCGATCACCTCCAGGTGGCCGTGGCGGACGTGGGCGAGTTGGAGCCGCCCGAGCCCTCCGGGCTGGTTGCCGCGAACCCGCCTTATGGACACCGTCTGGGGGGCCGGGAGGCCGCCTACGCCGCCCTGGGCAGGGCGCTGCGGGGCTCCCTCCGGCGGTGGCGCTGGGCCGTGGTGCTGTCGTCGGGGGCGGAGAGGGCGCTGGGTCTGAGGCCCGAGGCCGTCCACTCCTTCCGCAGCGGCGGGCTGCACCTGAGGTGGGGGGTGGGAAGGGCGCGGGGACCGGTTCAGGGGAAGGGCGAATAGCATGACGGGCCAGGCGGCGAAGATTGCGGTGGTCTTGCTCAACATGGGCGGGCCGGACTCCCTGGACGCCGTTCGGCCGTTCCTGCACAATCTCTTCTCGGATCCCGCGATCCTGCCGGCCCCGGCTTTCGTGCGGCGTCCCCTGGCGTGGTGGATTGCCAAGCGCCGCGCCCCCCGCTCGGCGGAGAACTACCGGGCGATCGGCGGAAGGAGCCCCCTGGGGGAGATCACCCGGGCCCAGGCGAAGGCCCTGGAGGCCGAGCTGGGCCCGGGCTACGCCGTCACCGTGGCCATGCGCTACTGGCACCCCCGAGCCGCGGAGGCCGCGCGGGCAGTGCAGGCTTCGGGGGCCCGGGCGATCGTCGCGCTGCCCCTCTACCCCCAGTTCAGCCGTGCCACCTCCGGGTCGAGCCTGGCAGACATGGAGCGGGCCCTGGCCGAAGAGGGGCTCGACGGCCTGCCCCGGGAGGTGATCCGCTCCTGGGAGGACTTCCCTCCCTACGTCTCCGCCCTGGCCGCGTGCGTGCGCGAGGCCCTGGAGGGTCTGGAGGGCGCCACCGTGCTCTTCAGCGCCCACGGCCTGCCCGTGAAGCTCATCGAGGGGGGCGACCCCTACCTCGGCCACGTGCAGGCCACGGTGGCCGCCGTCATGACGCACCTGCCCGGCGTGCCCTACCGGCTGGCCTTCCAGAGCCGCACGGGGCCGGTGCGCTGGCTCGAGCCCTCGGTGGCAGACGAGCTCGCCGCCCTGGCGGGACAAGGGGTGAAGCGGGTCGTGGTGGTCCCGGTGAGCTTCGTCTCGGATCACATCGAGACCCTGCACGAGATCGACGTGGAGTACCGGGAGCTGGCCGAGTCCCTGGGGTTCGAGGTCTTCCGGCGCAGCCCGTCGCTCAACACCCGGCCCTCCTTCGTCCGGGCCCTGGCCCAGCTGGTCCGGGAACGGAGCGCCGCGCTGCACCCGACATCCGAACCCGCGGTACGCCCCTGAACCGGGCAGCCGCTTCACCCGGAGGAACGACGCCATGCCCGAGACCAGGGGCGCCCGCCTGCTGCGCAAGTCCCACGCCGATTACCCCCTCGACGAGGTGGTCGAGCGCGACGAGCCAAACCTGTACCGGGAGATCTTTCCCTACGCCGAGGTCTGCCGCACCCCCTTCGACGGGATCCTCCTCACCCCCGACCCGCCGGAGGAGATCTGGATCACCGACACCACCTTCCGGGACGGGCAGCAGGCCCGGGCGCCCTACACCCCGGACCAGGTCGTCGCCCTCTTCAAGCTCCTCCACGACCTGGGGGGCCCGAAGGGGATCATCCGCCAGACCGAGTTCTTCCTCTACTCCGAGCGGGACCGGGAGGCGGTGGAGCGGTGCCGGGAGCTCGGCTACCGCTACCCCGAGATCACGGCATGGATCCGGGCGGTGAAGGAAGACTTCAAGCTCGTGAAGAGCATGGGGATCCGGGAGACCGGCATCCTCACCTCCGTCTCCGACTACCACATCTACCTCAAGCTCGGGAAGAAGCGCCGGGAGGCGTTCCGTGACTACATGGGGGTGGTGGAGGCGGCCCTGGAGCAGGGCGTGATACCCCGATGCCACTTCGAGGACGTGACCCGGGCCGACATCTACGGCTTCGTGGTGCCCTTTGCCCGGGCCCTCATGGCGGCGGGCAGGAAGGCCGGCATCCCCGTGAAGATCCGCCTCTGCGACACGATGGGCTTCGGCGTGCCCTACCCCGGGGCGGCGCTCCCCCGCAGCGTGCCGCGCTTGGTGCGGGCCATGATCGACGACGCGGGCGTGCCCCCCGAGCAGCTCGAGTGGCACGGGCACAACGACTTCCACAAAGTCCTCATCAATGCTTCGACGGCGTGGCTCTACGGGTGCGCCGCGGCCAACGGGACGCTGCTGGGTTTCGGGGAGCGCACCGGCAACCCCCCCCTCGAGGGCCTGATCGTCGAGTACATGGAGCTCAAGGGAACCGACGACGGCATCGACGCCACCGTCATCACCGAGATGCGAAACTACTGCGAGCGGGAGCTCGGGATGCACATCCCGGCCTCCATGCCCTTCGTGGGCTCGGACTTCAACACCACCCGTGCGGGCATCCACATCGACGGGATCGCCAAGGACGAAGAGATCTACAACATCTTCGACACCCGGAAGATCCTCAACCGCCCCATGGGCATCGCGGTCACCGACAAGTCCGGAGTGGCCGGCGTCGCCCACTGGATCAACACCCACTTCGCCCTGGGAGAGGACCAGAAGATCGACAAGCGCCACCCGGGCGTGGCCAAGGTTCACCGCTCGGTCATGCGCTCCTACGACGACGGGCGCACTACGGCCCTGTCCAACGAGGAGATGGAGCGCAAGGTGCGCAAGTACATGCCCCAGCTCTTCATCTCCGAGTACGACAAGCTCAAGAAGCGCGTCCTCGACATGGTGACGCACATCATCGAGGGGATGGTGGAAGACCCCGAGATCCGCTCGATGGACCCGTCCCGGATGGAAAAGGTCATGCGGGACATGGCCGAGGAGCACCCCTTCTTCCAGTTCGTGTACGCGACCGATCTGGAGGGGCGCAAGATCACGCGCAACATCACCCAGATCGAGGACAAGGCCAAGTACGCCGAATACGAGGTGTACGACAACTACGCGGACCGGGTGTGGTTCACGGAGCCCGTGAGGACGGGCAAGGTGTCCCTGACCGACGTCTACACCTCCAAGGTCACCGGGCGGCTCACCATCACGGTGTCCGCCCCCATCTACGACGCCGGGGACCAGATGGCGGGCGTCCTGGGGATCGACATCAAGTTCGAGGAGTTGGCCCGGGAGGAGGAAGAGGAGGAGTAGGGGCGGGTACATGAGAGTATTGTGGGCACGCGGGGGAAACGCTATTCCACGTGGTACAGGGGTCCGCGCACGAATCCCCATAAACGCACTGCCGGCGTGGGGCCCGGGCAAGCATGGCGGCAGTTTGGCCGATGCGGCCTCCTCCTCTAGCGGACGGCGGAGCGGAGGACCTCCTGGCAGTAGGCGTTGAGGCTCTTGCCCCGCTGGAGGGCCCGGATGGCGAGCGTTCTGTGGATTTCGGGGGGAACGCGCAGGACGAACCGGCCCGAGTATGCCTTGCCGGCCGTCGCGGGGGGAAGCGGCTTGCAGTCCTTCCCGTAGAGCTCCACGGCCTCCTCGGCCACGCGGCAGAGCTCCGCATAAACGGCGGCCTCGTCGTCTCCGTGGACGCCCCCGTACACGAGCTCGGGGCAGGTGCCGACGTAGCAGCCGTCCTCCTCGGACCATTCCACGATCTTCAGATAGCGGTCGCTGACCTTCTTCATGCGCAAACCTCCTCGATCGCCCGCGCGACTTGGCGCTCCTGGTAAGGCTTGGCGTCGTCTCCCGGGTTCCCGCTGAGTGTCACGGGCCTGGAGCACCGGGGGTGGGTGAAGTTTCTATGGCCGCCCCTCCCCCCGCGGTCTGAGAATCCCGACGCCTTCAGGTCTGCGACGAGCTCGCGGATCTTCCGTGGCATGTCGTCATGGTATCACAATAGTGCCGGGGTTGGAGGGCCTTGGGCTCCTGCACGGAAGAAGTGCGTGCCGGTGCACAAGGGTCGGGGTGGGTCCGGGGTTTCGTCGTGGCTGCCGGCCACTGGTGGGTCCGCTGCGCTTGACCCACCCTGCGAAGACTCGGGCGCGAGAGGGTGAGGCTCACGGTGGGGCGGCGCGCACGGAGCGCAGGACCGCCTCGAGCTCCTCCGGCGGGTATCCGCCGAAGCGCCGCACGAAGACGGTGTTGTTGGTGAGGAGGGGGTCGAGCTCCGGGGGAATCGAACCCCGTGAGCGGAGCTCGTCCCACACCGGAGTCCCGGGGATCGGTGAGAGCTCCGCCAGGAAAGGGCGCACCCCGAGGGAGCGGACGAAGCGGATGCCCTCCCGCACTTCTTCGAGGGGCTGACCGGGAAGTCCGATCAACAGATAGACACCGATGGACTCGGGCCGTGCGCCCGCCTCCTGGAGGCGGGCCACGGCCTCCTTCACGTCTTGGTTCCGCACCTTGGCGCCGGTCTGCACCTGCCGACCCCCGTCAACGGTTTCCATGCTCAGCCGGAGAGTTGCGAAGTGCTTGGCCAGCAGGGCCGCCGTCCGGCTCGTGACCAGCCGCGCGTGCAGGCCGTTGGGGGAGTGACAGCGCATGCCGGGCGCCTCGCGGGAGGCGGCGGCGAGCCCCGGGCCGACGCGTTCCAGGAGCCCCACCAAGAGAGCGTCGTCGTAGAAGGCCACGTCTGTCACCCCCAGACGGGCCAGGGACAGGAGCTCCCGGGTCACGGAGGCCGGGTCCCGGGGAGCGTAGGCTGCCGAGAGCCGCGCTGAGGCGCGGTGGCGCGGAGGAATTCTTTGTCGCTCCCGGCGCCTCTGCACCTCCGCGCGAGAACACGATGGTTCCTCGCGCCCACAGAAAACCCGGAAGCTCTGCACATCGGCTAGGGTAGGCGTTCGGGCGCATCGGCGGAAGCGCTGGGTCCCGAAGGGGCGCATGCGGGCGCCGGGGCCGAAGGGCGCGTGGGGCGGAATGCCACACGAGCCGTGTTGCAGCGCAGCGCAATCTCGTCTATAAGGGGGATATGTATCCCGTGAACACTTGAGGGAGAGGAATTCCATGCGCGAAGTGGTGATCGTTTCCGGTGCGAGAACGGCGGTTGGGAATTTCGGGGGAAGCTTCAAAGACGTGCCCGTGGTGGACCTGGGTGCGGTGGCGATCAAGGGGGCCCTCCAGAAGGCCCGGCTCCGGCCCGCAGCCGGGGAGGCCCTTCTGGCGGCCGAGCCGAAGGCGTTGGCAGGGCGCGGCATGATCGATCTGGAGAAGGCAGCCCACGACTACGACCCGTCCTTCCCGGCGGTGCAGGTGGACGAAGTCATCATGGGCAACGTGGTCGGGGCCGGCCAGGGGCAGAACGTCGCCCGGCAGGCCATGATGCGGGCGGGTGTCTCGAAGGAGACCACCGCCTTCACGGTGAACAAGGTCTGCGCGTCCGGGATGAAGGCCATCGCCCTGGCGGCCCAGGCCATCGGGTCGGGTGACGCCAACGTGGTCGTGGCCGGCGGGATGGAGAACATGAGCCGCATCCCCTACGCCGTGCCCTCTGCCCGCTGGGGCGCACGGATGAACGCGACGGAGATGATCGACCTGATGGTCCACGACGGCCTGTGGGAGATCTTCTACGGCTACCACATGGGAATCACCGCGGAGAACCTGGCGAGCCTGTACGGCATCGGCAGAGAGGACCAGGACGCCCTGGGCGTGCTGAGCCACCAGCGCGCCCGCGCGGCCATGGCCGACGGGCGGTGCGCCGAGGAGATCGTCCAGGTGCCGATCCCCCAGCGGAAGGGCCCCCCGCAGCTGGTGGAGTTGGACGAGCGGCCCATGGACACGAGCCTCGAGAAGATGGGGCAGCTCAAGCCGGCCTTCCGCAAGGACGGGACGGTCACCGCGGGCAACGCCTCGGGCATCAACGACGCCGCGGCCGCCTTGCTGCTCATGGCAGCCGACACGGCTCGAGAGCTCGGGCTTGCCCCGTTGGCCCGGGTCGTGGCCCACGCCTCCGGAGGGTTGGACCCGGCTTACATGGGCGCGGGGCCGGTGCCGGCCGTCAACAAGGTCCTGCAGAAGGCCGGGGTGAGCTTGGGCGACATCGACCTCGTGGAGCTCAACGAGGCCTTTGCGTGCCAGGCCCTGGTGTGTATGCGGGAGCTCGGCCTCGACATGGACAGGACCAACGTGCTCGGGAGCGGCATCTCCATCGGGCACCCCATCGGTGCAACGGGTGCGCGGATCGTCCTGGCCCTAGTGAACGAGCTCCGCAGGCGCCAGGGCCGGTTGGGGCTCGCCAGCCTGTGCATTGGCGGCGGGCAGGGGATGGCGATGCTGGTGGAGGCGCTGTAGCCGGGCTCCGCCTATAAAGAAACGCACCTTCCTTGAATCCCCTCTCCCCCCGGGAGAGGGGCCTGGGGTGAGGGCGACCGGCCCGCGACCGGTCGGCGTTTCATCCCTTGGGGTGACCCGAAGGTCATGGGCAACCCAGTCGAGCCGGGGTAGGTCGGGCCGGGGGCCTCCCCTCCATCGGCGCAGGATCCCGGGGACCCTTTCCTCTCCGTGGGGAACCCGTGCGGGGGGGGAAGAGCCGTGCACGTGCCGAAGGGCGTCGCCAAGTCCGCCTGCGCCGCCTCCGGGGAGACCCCCGTCCCCCGCGGGCGGGGTCGAGGCCCGAAGGGGTGTCGGCTGTCGGGCCGGAAACCGCCTCTCAGTCGGGCACGTGGAGCCGGGCCCAGGCCGCGATGAGGCCGCCCACCCGGGTCGCATCGGCGGCCTCGGAGAGGAGGTGGTCCACTCCGGTCAGGGAGACGAAACCCTTGGGGTGTCCCGCGCTCTGGAAGAGCGCTTCCCCGTCGGCCACGGGGACGAGCCGGTCGTCCGCGGAGTGGATGACCAGGAGGGGCAAGCCCAGGTCTCGGGCGGCCCCGGCCACGTCTGTCCGCTCCATCTCCTCGAAGAACGTGGGATCCAGCTCGAAGTGTCGCGGTCCCACCTTTACCGGGATGCGGTTCCCCCGCCCCGCGGACGCCCGGGAATCGATGATGGACTCCCGCAGGCGGCCGGCGTCTGCGGAGGTGGCGATCACGGCGACCGCCCGCACGGACGGCAGGCGGCGGGCTGCGAGCAGGGCGGCGGCCCCGCCGAGGGAGTGCCCCACCAGCAGGGACGGCGCCCGGCCCTCGTCCTCGAGGTAGCGCCCGGCGCTCACCACGTCCTCCGCGTTCGCGGCGAGCCCGGTCTCGGCGAAATCCCCCTCACTCTCCCCGAGTCCCGCAAAATCCACCCGGAGGGCGCCGACTCCGGCCCCGGCCAGGGCCCCCCCCATGTGGTAGAGGGCCTTGAGGTCCTTCGTGCACGTGAAGCAGTGCGCCAGGACGGCGTGTGCCCAGGGAGCCCCCTCCTCCGGCAGATCGAGGCGACCGGCCAGGAGCTGGCCGCGCCCGTTGGGGAAGCTCACCCTCCGCCGGGCAGTTCCCCTCACTCGGCACCTCCAGGAGACCGATCGGGACGCCCGTGGGCCGTGTCCGGGGCGGTTTCGCGTTCCCGGGGGAGGAACCGGGCGAGCAGGGCGGTGACGCCGACGGCCAGGACGAGCCGTGGGCCGAGGATCCACAGGGCATCCCCCCCCACCACGACGAACAGCAGGGTATCTTCGATCACCGCATGGCAGGTGCACAGGAAGAGCGCCAGGAGGAAGACCTCCCGCGGGCTCATGCGGCCGGAGCGGGCCTCCTGGATCAGGATGCCGGCGCCGTAGACGATGCCGAGGATCAGCCCGGCCACCAGGGGCACCAGGGCTCCGTCGCCCAGGCCCAGCCTTCGGAAGGAGCGGCCGTAGGGGGCGACCCGGCGGGAGAGCCAGCGGTTGTCCCGGAGGAGTTGGTAGCCCACGGTGAGAGGCAGGATGATGAGGGCGATCTTGCCCACGGTGAGCAAGGCACTGCCCAGGGACTCCAGGAGGATCACGGCAGCACCCGGTGGACCGCGGCCCCTGCGACGACGCTGAGCAGGAGGCGGGCGAGGGCCAGGGAGAGCCAGCGGGTACCGACCTGGCGGATGATCGCGGTCTCCAGGATGAGGCCGTGGGCGAGGCCCAGCATCAGCCCCAGGATCGTGACCTCTCGTGGGCCGAGTCCCAAGGGGACGAGGGCGCCGATTGCTGCGTACAGATTGATGAAGAACCCCGCCACGAGGACCATGGCGGCCTCGCCCGGGAGGCCGAAGACCGACATGGCGGGCTGAAGGGCGCCGGCGACGGCCCCCAGGGCGGGGGTGTCGCGCAGCAGATCGACCGCCACGTACACGGGGATCATGACCCGGGACAGAATGAGAACCGAGGACAGCCCGTGCCGGAGGCCGACGTGCACCGAGGTGAGCAGAGGCGGGGTGGCGTCCACGGTTCCTCCCGGGAGGGGGCTGAAGCATGCCACGACCCCGGGGAACGCTCAAGGCCGAAGGAGCTTCGGGAACATCCCGGCCGTGCCCCGGAAGGTAATTCATCCGGGAAATGACCGGGTACTGGTGTCCAGGGACGATCGGGTGGGCCCGACCACGTAGGCGGACGGCCGCTCGACGTGAGCAGCCGCTTCGGGAGTCGCGATGCCGCGAGGATTCCGGACGCGGCGGGGGAGAACACCTACCGTGCAGCCCGGCCTCGTCTGCCGGAGTGGGCGGGCCCACCCGGTCGTTTACCGGAAGAACCCGGAAGGTGCGGATACCAGCAGCTCGCGTGGGCCGGTCGCCCAGGCCGCCGGGAGGGAGGGCTGCACCCGGTCGGTGCTCGGCGGGGTTTGTGCCGGGTCGACGTGTGCCGCAGCGGCAGGGCGGCCGGGAAAGATTGCCTAGTCAGCGGATTGACAAAGTCCGATATGATGCCTAGGATATTTTCCGAGAACAAACACTAGGGTTTGCCCCGGTCCTCTCCTCCTGGGATCGGGGCTTTTTTTGTGGCTCACCGGGGAAAAGGCCGGGTGGGTTCGCCCCGCCCCCGAGGAGGCCCGCGGGCACCCTTTCCCGGCCGTCGGGGGCTTTTAGCCGCAGCTCCCGCCGCAGCTTCCGCACGCCGTCTCGTCGCACCCGCCCCGCAGCAGCTCGGCCAGCTCTTCCGCTCGGGGTTCTCGAACGTCCGCGATCTTCACGTCGAAGTGGAGCCGCTCGCCTGCCAGCGGGTGGTTGAAGTCGGCGAGAACCTCGTTCTGCCTCACTTCGCGCACCCGAAAGGTCACGGGCCCGTGGGGCCCCTTCGCCTCGAAGCCCATCCCGGCGTGGAGGTCGAGGTCCTGCGGAAAATTCTCCCTGGGGATCTCCCGCATCAGGGCAGGGTTCGGCTCGCCGTAGCCGTCTCGCGGCTCGACCACCACCTTGGCTGCCTCTCCGGCCTCCAAGCCGACCAAACCTTTCTCCAGGCCGGCGATGACCTGCCCCGTGCCGCAGATGAACCCGAGGGGTTCGCCCGCTGCGGACCGATCCACCACCTCTCCGGAATCCAGGGAGAGGGAGTACTCGATGGTAACGTAACGGCGGTTCTCCACTTTCATTGTCGCTCCTCAAGAAAATGCCCCGGCCGCCCCCCGCGCTGTGCGGGGGGCGATCCCAGGGCGCGTACGGGTCGATAGGCTATTCTCGGCGGACACCAAAGTCAACCGTGCCCGGGCGCGGGATTCGCCACCCGGCTCCCGGCAGGGCCGGAGGACCCCGGCGCCGAGCCCCGCAAGCCGTGGCCGTGCGAAGGGGTGTCCGAGCAGGCACCGGTGGGCCGGGATTCCCCTGCGTGCGCCGGCCTCATCGGGTCGGTGGATGCGGTGCGGGGCTGCGCTCCACGGCTCCCCGCGCCCGCCCGAAAGTCTGACGGTGGATTCCGGGGGCCCGTGGAGGACTCGGTCTGCAGCCCCGCCGCCCCCGGGGCCAGGCAGACGTTGTACGGCCGGGGCCGCGTCTGCTAGAGTCCAATTCCCCACGGGGACATGGCAGAGGAGGCACGCGATGCCTGTCGCGCGAAGCATTCGGGAGGCGATGGAGGGTTCATCCTGGATTCGGAAGATGTTCGAGGAGGGAGCTCGCCTCAAGGGGGAGTTCGGTGCCGAAAACGTCTTCGATTTCAGCCTGGGGAACCCGAACCTGGACCCTCCGGAGGCCTTCCGCAAGGTGTTGCGGGAGCTCGTGGCCGAGGACCGACCCGGAGCCCACGGCTACATGCCGAACGCCGGCTACCCCGAGGTGCGGGAGGCCGTGGCGGGGCAGGTTGCGAAGGATCAGGGCGTGGCGGTCTCCGGGAAACACGTGCTCATGACCGTGGGCGCCGGCGGCGCCCTCAACGCGGTGTTCCGGGCCATCCTCGAGCCGGGTGACGAGATCGTGGTCCCACGGCCCTATTTCGTGGAGTACGGCTATTACGCCGACAACCACCGAGGGGTCCTGAAGTCGGTGCCGACCTCGGAGGAGTTCGATCTGCGGCTCGAGGCGCTCGAGGAAGCGTTCAGCCCGCGCACCCGCGTGGTGCTCCTGAACTCTCCCAACAACCCCACCGGGAAGGTGTACTCGCGGGAGAGCCTGCAGGCGCTCAGCGAGCTCGTCTCCCGGAAAAGTCGGGAGAGCGGACGGGTCATCTACCTGATCTCCGACGAACCCTACCGCAACATCGTCTACGACGGATGGGAGGTCCCCGGGGTCTTTCCGCTCTTTCCCCACTCGGTGGTGTGCACTTCGTACTCGAAGGATCTGAGCCTCCCCGGGGAGCGGATCGGGTACATCGCGGTAAACCCCGCCATGCCGGAGGTCGACTTGCTCCTCGGGGCGCTGGCCCTGACCAATCGCATCCTGGGGTTCGTGAACGCACCGGCCCTGATGCAGCGGGTCGTGGCGCGGCTCCAGGGGGTGAAAGTGGACGTGGGCTTCTACCGCAGGAACCGGGATCGGCTCTACGAGGCCCTGACCGAGGCGGGTTACCGGTGTCTCCGTCCGGAGGGCGCCTTCTACCTCTTCCCCCGCAGCCCGATCCCGGACGACGTGGCCTTCGTGCAGGAGCTCCAGAAGGAGAACATCCTGGCCGTGCCCGGGACCGGCTTCGGGGGGCCCGGGCACTTTCGCCTGGCGTACTGCTGCTCGTTCGAGACGGTCGAGCGAAGCCTCCCGGGTTTCGTCCGGGCCTTGCAAAGGGTCGCGGGGAAATAGTCGGCGCGACGGGGATCGGGCGGCCCGGAGGACGCGGTTGCTGCTGGTGGATGGTCACAACCTCATCGGGCGGGCCCCGGACCTCTCCCTGGAGACGGAGGAGGAGGCTCGGGAACAGCTTCTCCGCAGGCTCGCCGCCCTGCAGGGCAGGGGAAGACAGCGGGTGGTCGCGGTCTTCGACGGAAACCGCCCCGGGGCGGCCAAGGAAAGCTCCTTCGGGGGCGTCCGGGTGGTCTTCTCCCCCCGGGGAAGGACGGCCGACGAGGAGATCCTGAGAAGGCTCGCCCGGGGCCGCCCCGGGGACGCGACGGTGGTGACGTCGGATCGGGGGCTGGCCGAGAGGGCGCGCCGGCTGGGGGCTCGGGTGGAGAGCGCCGAACACTTCCTCCCGCGCCTGAAACCCGCCCCCGGTAGGCGCAGAGCCCCACCCTCCGAGGCTTCCCTCTCCCCCGAAGAGGTCGAGAGGTGGCTCCGGCTCTTTCGCGGAGGGCACAATATGTAGTGTCTCGGCATGCGGGGCCCACATCTGGTTGTGTTTTGCCCTTTACTTCCCCTCCCGGGTCCGTTATCATCCCTCCGAGCGCGTTCCCCCCCCCGCCTGGGGTCCGGATGAAACTGAAGAAACTCGCCCTCTTCGGCTTCAAGTCTTTCCCCGAGCCCACCGAGCTGGTCTTCCACGAGGGGACCACGGCCATCGTCGGGCCCAACGGCTGCGGGAAGTCCAATATTGTCGATGCCATTCGTTGGGTGATGGGAGAGATGAGCGCCAAGGGGTTGCGGGGCGACTCCATGGAGGACGTGATCTTCTCCGGGAGCGAGTCGCGCAAGCCGTTGAATCTGTGCGAGGTGACCCTGACCCTGGCGGAGGTGGAGGGCCACCTGCCCGAAAGGTTCGGCTCCTTTCACGAGGTGGCGGTCACCCGACGGCTGCACCGGTCGGGAGAGAGCGAATATCTGATCAACAAGGTGCCGTGCAGGCTCCGGGATGTCACCGAGCTCTTCATGGACACGGGGGTGGGCCGCCGCGCGTACTCCGTGGTCGAGCAGGGCCGGATCGAGACGCTCCTCTCCGCCAAGCCCAGGGATCGGCGCTTCCTGATCGAGGAGGCGGCCGGGATCACGAAGTACCGGAGCCGGAAGGAAGAGACGGTGCGCAAGATGGAGCACACCGCTCAGAACCTCGCCCGGCTGGGGGACGTGATCGGGGAGGTGCGCCGCGAGATGAACGTCCTCAAGCGGCAGGCGGCACGGGCCGAGGCCTTCCGTCGGCTGCGGGGGGAGAAGAGGGCGCTGGAGCGGGATCTCTCGGTCTCGGCCTGGCACGGGCTCCGGCTGGGATCCGCCGAGGCGCGGCAGGCCGTCCGGGACCTGGAGACCGCCGTGGCGGAGGCCCGGGCTCGGGCCGGGCGCCTGGAGGCGGGCCTGGAGAAGGGGCGCGTGCAGCTGCTGGACGAGGAGCGGGCCTTCGAGAGCGCCCAGAAGGGCGTCTATCACCTCCGGAACCAGATCACCCAGCGGGAGGGGCGGGTGGAGTTCCTCCAGCGGGAGGCGGAGGGTCTGGCCCGCCGAGCGCAGGGTTCCCGGGAGGAGGCTCGCGAGCTCGAGGCTCGGCGGGGGGACCTCCAGGGGGAGGCGCAGGCGCTGGAGGAGGAGCTCCAGCGGGTCGCGGAGAGGATCGCGGGCCGGGGGCGCCTCCTGACGGATCTCACGGCGCAGCACGCTGAGGCCTTGGCGCTGCAGCAGGCGGCCGAGCGGGGCTTGGACGAGGAGACGCGGGCCGAGGTGGCCCTTCTCGGTGAGCTCACGCGGGTGCGCCACGGCCTGGAGCACGCCCTTCGGCAGCGGCAGGACGTGGCCCGCCGCCTCGAGGGGATGGGCCGCCAGGGGGAGGAGGTGGCTGCCAGGCTTCGGGAGGTCGGGGCGGAACAGGGCCGCCGCGAAGAGGAGCTGGGCACCGCGGAGAGGGTGCGCGACCTGGCTCGCGGGGATCGGGTTCGGCTGGAGGAGGAGCTCCAGTCCCTCCGAGGGGAGAGCGAACTCCTCCGCCGCGGGGTGGAGGAAGCCCGCCGGGAACTCCACACGGACCAGTCTCGCCTCAAGGGGCTGGAGCAGCTCAAGGACAGCCTGGAGTGGTACGGGGCGGGGGTCAAGGCCATTCTCGCCGAGGCCCGGTCGGGTGGGCGAAACGGTGTGCACGGGGTAGTGGCAGATGCCATCTCGGCCCCTGCGGAGTACGAGGCTGCCCTGGAGGCGGCCCTGGGAGAGCGCCTCCAGTACGTGATCGTCGAGAGCCCGGAACGGGGTCTCGAGGGGGTCCGCCGGTTGAAGGAGAAGCGGGCCGGTCGATCCAGCTTTGCTCCCCTGTCCCTGCGGGAGGTCAGTGAATCGGTCTTCCCGAAGGGGGGAGAGACCGGGGCGAGGGGGCCCCTGCTCGACCTGGTGACCGTGACGCCGGCCTACGAGGGGCTGGCTCGGTGCCTCCTGGGTGACGTATTCGTCGTGGAGACGCTCGAGCAGGCGGTGCGCCTGTGGGAGGCCAACGGGATCCGCGCGACCCTGGTGACCCTCGAGGGGGAGACCCTGAGCCCCGAGGGGGTCATCTCCGGCGGCACGGCCGGCGCGGCCGGTCCCGGTCTGCTCCAGCGAAACCGTCAGATTCGGGAGCTGCGGGAGAGGGTCCGGGGGCTGGCCGTAGAGTTGGGGGCCCGGGAGGCCGCGCTCGCCGAGAACGACGCCCGGTTCCGGGACTTGTCCGCGCGCCTCGAGACGGCGCGGGAAGAGATGCACCGCTGCGAGCTCCAGGTGGTCCACGCCGCCAAGGACCTGACCCAGCTCCGGGAGCGGCGCGAGCGCCTCGAGGAGCGGCGGGAGGCGATGGAGCTCGAGCGCGACGACCTCTGGGCCGAGGGCGGACGGTGGGAGACCGAGGCGGCTGCCCTCGAGGTGGAGAAGGCGCGACTTCTCTGCCTGCAGGAGGAGGAAGCGTCGCGACGCGAGGACCGGGAGAGAGCCCTGGCTCACCTGAGGGATCGGGTGCGCGCCGCCCACGAGGACCTCACGAGACTCCAGGTGGACGAGGCCTCGGACCGGGAGCGCCGTGACGGGTTGGGGGAGCGGATCCGCGCGCTCCGCACGTCCTTGGAGAACGTGTCGCGCCGTGTCGTGAGGCTCGGGGAAGAGGCCCTGGAGTGTGAGTGCACGCGGGAGGCCCGGGTGGGCGAGCTCGAGCGGGTGGTTCGGGAAGCCGAGGTCCTCCGGACGGAGCTTGAGCGCCAGGAGGCCCGGGTCTCCGAGCTCGGCCAGCGTCTCGACACGCGCCGCGGGGAGCTCACGGCCGAGGAGCGGTCGGCCTCACAGGCCCGGAGGGACGTCGACGCCCTTCAGAAGCGCCACGGCGAGGCGGAGTTGGGCTTGCGGGACCTGGAGTTGCGCTGCGAGAGCCTTTCCGAGCGGTTCCGGGAACGCCTCGGGGGGGACCTGGAGACGGAGGCCGGCGCGGGAGTCGGCGAAGGGTTCGACCCCGAAGCGGCGGAGACGCGCGTGCGCGCCTTGGGCGCGGAGCTCGAGGCCTTCGGTGAGATCAACCTCCTCGCCATCGAGGAGCACGAGGAGCGGAAGAACCGCTACGAGTTCCTCGAGGCCCAGCGGCGCGATCTGGAGGAGAGCCTCGCTTCCCTCAAGCAGGCGATCCAGCGCATCAACCGGGTGTCCCGGGAGCGATTCGCCGAGACCTTCGAGAAGGTGAGCCGGACCTTCCAGGGCCTCTACCCCCAGCTCTTCCAGGGGGGAGAGGCGCGCCTGGTGCTCACCGACCCGGAGGACGTGCTCGAGACCGGTATCGACATCGTGGCTCGTCCCGCCGGCAAACGCCCCCAGCACATCAGCCTGCTCTCCGGGGGCGAAAAGGCCCTCACCGCGGTGGCGCTGATCTTCTCGATCTTTCTGGTGAAGCCCAGCCCCTTCTGCATCCTCGACGAGGTCGACGCACCGCTGGACGAGGCGAACATCGGCCGGTTCTGCGAGCTGCTCCGCTCCCTGTCGGGCGCTTCCCAGTTCTTCCTGATCACCCACAACAAGTCGACCATGGAGGCGGCGCGCCACCTGTACGGGGTGACGATGGGAGAACCCGGGGTGAGCCGGGCGGTTTCGGTGCGCCTGACCGAGGAGCGCTCGGCCCAGGCGGCGTGACGCCGGGCCAAAGGGGGTGGGGTCCGACATCGCTCGCTGCCGGGTGCCTTTGGGGGACTTCGCACCTCGGGGCCGCAGGGATCAGAAGTGCACGGCCACGCCGGCGAGAACGCTCCAGCCTCCCAGGTCGGCGTCGGCCGATCCGAAGTCGTCCACCCGGGCGTACTGCCCCTCGAGGCACGCGTAGGTCCGCGCGACCCCGAAGCCGGAGCGCGCCCGCTGGGCTGCTTGCGGGTCCAGGGGATTCAAGAGGATGTTGAGTCCGCCCCGGAGGTGGTACCCGTGCTGCCGCCCTCGGGTATCCTCCCCCTCGTCCACCTCGTGGCGGTAGTAGTACCGGCTGTAACCCCCGCCCAGATACGGCACCACCCACTGGTGGTCGCTCCAGCGAAGGTCGTAGAGGACATAGGCCTGGGCCGGGACGACCGTCAGGGTCTGGTCCAGGGACCGGCCCAGGGGCTGGCCGGAGCGGCTCTCGGACACCTTCCCTTCTGCCTTGCGGTACCCCCCTTCCAGTCCGACTTCCAGGCGGGAAGAGAGGCGGTAGCCGAGGGATAGCCTCCAGTCCGCGACCACGTCGGAGTCGTAGTGGCTGCCCCAGCCGCTCTCTCCGGGGAACAGGATCCCGCCCTTGACCCCGGCGCTCCACCGGGCGGGGCCGGCGTGGGCGGCGGCCGGGGAAAGGAGGAGCGCGGCGAGGAGGGCCGTGCAGACCGCGCCGCGCGGCCCCGCAAGGAGCGCTCCCAGCAGCGCCAGCAAGACCGCGCCGACCCACAGGGCGCCCGTGCGGGGGGGGCCGCCGGAGGTCGCCTGGACGAAGCAGCCTCCGCGGTCTGCGAGCTCCGGAAAGCCCACCGTCTCTTCCGGCGTCTGGAGCACCTCGGCCGAGAGGTTGCCCTCCAGTTCGGTGATCGGCACGGCCAACACCTGGGCCCTCCGACTCTCAAAGGCGCCCGCCGGCGTGCTCGCCCGCGCCGTCACTGCGAAGTGATGGGTCGTACCCCCCAGGGAACGAACGGCGAATCGGTACGGTTGGCCGTTGGCGAGCCCCGTCACCGTGTGGGACGTGACGTTGCCGACGTCGGCCGAGCTTTCGAGCCCGACCCCGGCGGGGCCCCAGAGGACCCGGTACCCTGTGGCGCCAGGTGCCGCCTCCCAACGAAGGAAGACCCCGCGGTTCCGGGAAAATCCCTCGAGCCCCTGCACCGTCTCCGGGGATTCTGCCGCGACGGTGAGACCGGTGAGGTCCGACACCGTGTTGAGCGGGCCCGGCACGACGTAGCCGGAGGGCCCCTGGTCCGCCCCCGTTCCCGCCAAGGATTCGTCCGCACCGTAATAGACCCGGTACTCCGAGATGTCGTACGCGAGGTTGGGGTGCCACCGCAGGCGCACGCCCGTCCCGTCGGGACCCAGGAGCTCGACCTCGAGCCCCCCCACCGCGGAGGGACGCCGATCGGCCCCCGAACCGCCGTAGGCCCCCTGGTCGGTGTCTCCGCCCTCGGCGGTCGCCGCCGCGTTGATGCAGGGAGAGCCGGCGCGAAGGTGGAAATCCCCGCCGCCGGGGTCGACGAGCAGGGGATCCTGGTTGGACACGGTCTCCTCCGTGGGGTCCTGGCTGGCCGTGTCGAAGAAGTTGTGGGGAAACGAGACGGCGCCGGCGTCGCGATTCACCGCAACCGCGTTTCCGGCGAAGAGGTTGGCCTCCACACGGCCGGTGCTGCCGGAGAGGCTCAACGCCGTGGCGTTGCCGTAGAAGGTGTTGTTGGCCACGGTCGCACCGGAGCAGTTCTGCAGTCTCAAGGCCGCCCCGGACAGGCTGTGGAAGACGTTGTTCCGGATGTCGAGATTCGAGGCGTTGGCAAAGCTCACCTCGTTACCCGTGATCGTGAAGCGCTGCAGCGTCCGCGAAGCGGTGCCGCCCTGGGCTGTGATCCCTCCCGTGAGGATGGTGGCGGCGGTCTCCTCCCCCCGAAGGGTGACGCCGGCCCGGAGGTTGAGCGAGTCGGAGTAGGTGCCCGCCCGCACCGTGATCGTCCCCCCGCCGCTCTCGAAGGCCGCGTCGATGCCCTCCTGGATGGTCCGATAGGTGTCGTTCGGCACCGTCGCCGTGAGCTGGGCTTCGGCGGGTCCGTGGGCGGTTGCAGCCCAGAAAAGTCCCAGGATCAGTAGGCTTCGACGCATGAGAGTCCTCGCGGTTGGAGATCCGCCCGTCTTCCGGCGTGCGCTTCGCACCTCAGCCTGCCCGCGACGATCCCTCAGCCGGCCGCCTCCTCCCCCAGGTAGGCCTTGATCACCGCCGGGTCGTACCGGATCTCGTCCGGCGTGCCTTCTGCGATCTTGCGGCCGTATTCCACGACGAAGATTCGGTCCGACAGGCTCATGACGAGCTTCATGTCGTGCTCGATGAGGAGGATGGAGATGTCAGACTCTTCCCGGATCCGGGTAATGAGCTCGTCGAGATCCGAGGTCTCCTGGGGATTCATGCCCGCCGCCGGCTCGTCCAGGAGCAGGAGCACCGGCTCGGTGGCCAGGGCCCGTGCGATTTCCAGCCGCCGTTGAGCGCCGTAGGGCAGGTTCTTGGCCAGGTCGTTGACGTAGGACGCGAGTCCCACCCGCTGCAGGAGCTCGTAGCTGCGCTCCGCCGTTTCCCGTTCCTCTGCGCGGGTCGAGGGCCCGCGGAAGACGGCCCCCAGGATGCCCGCGGCGGTGCGGCAGTGGCGGCCGACCATGACGTTCTCCAGGGCGGTCATGTTGGGGAAGAGGCGGATGTTCTGGAAGGTGCGGGCCATGCCGCGCTCCGTGACGCGGTGGGGTTTGAGCCCGTTGAGCCGGGTGCGGCCCCCGCCCGGGGTCTCGAGGAAGATGTCGCCGGCGGTGGGGGGGTAGATCCCCGTGATGCAGTTGAAGAAGGTGGTCTTCCCCGCACCGTTGGGCCCGATCAGCGCGGCGATCTCCCTCGGGCGCACGTCGAGGTCCACGGCCTCGAGGGCCCGGAGGCCGCCGAAGCTCATGCACAGGTTGCGGACGTCGAGGACCCGCTCCATCTCAGGGCTTTCGCAGCCGACGCCGGCGGGGCGGGCTGTTCGGGTTGCGCACCTTCAGCCTCGATTCCGTGCGGCGGCGCCGTGGTACTCGTAGCGCCGCCGCACGTTGGTGATCAGCCCCTGGGGCCGGAAGACCATCATCAACACCATGGTCGCCCCGAAGAGGAGCATGCGGTACTCCATGAACTCCGCCAGGTAATAGGGGAGCAGGGTGAGGATGAAGGCCGCGAGCACCACCCCGGTGATCGACCCCATGCCCCCGAAGACCACGATGGAGAGGATGATGATCGACTCCCACAGCGTAAAGCTCGCCGGGTTGATGAAGCTCGTGTTGGCCGCGAAGACCACCCCGGCCAAGCCGGCCCAGGTGGCGCCGAGCGCGAACGCGGCGAGCTTGGTGCGCATCCGGGGGATGCCCATGGCCTCGCAGGCGATCTCGTCCTCGCGAAGGGCGACCCACGAGCGCCCCAGGCGTGAGTTCTGCAGCCGGCTCACGACGAAGATGGTGAAGAGTAGGAGGGCGAGCATCAGGTAGTAGATGTACACCGTGGACTGCTGGAGACTCAGGGTCATCCCGAAGAAGCCGGGCTTGGGGATGTTCGCGATGCCGCTCGGGCCCCGGGAGAGCTCCCCCCAGTTTTCCAGGACGATGCGGACGATCTGGCCGAAGCCAAGGGTGACGATGGCCAGGTAGTCGCCCCGCAGGCGGAGCATCGGGGTCCCCAGCAGGACGCCGAAGATCGCCGCGAAGAGCATCCCGAGGGGGAGGGCGGTCCAGAACCCGATGTCGAAGTGGTAGTACAGCAGAGCGTAGGAGTAGGCCCCCACCGCGTAGAACGCCACGTACCCCAGGTCGAGGAGCCCCGCGAGCCCCACCACGATGTTGAGCCCGAGCCCCAGCACCACGTAGATGAGCGCCGTGATGAGGATGCGGACCTGGAAGGTGGAGGCGAGGAACGGGGCGGCCGCGGCGGCCGCCCCGAGGAGCGCCAGGGCCGGAAGGATCACCCGCCGGTCCTCGAGGAGGCGCCGGGCGAGGGGCGTGCGCTCCCCGGAGTCGGCCTCCGGGGCTTTCCGCCGGCCTCGCTGCTTTCGCTCGTGGAGCTGCCGCCAGACAAAGGAGAGAACGAAGGAGCCCACCGCCACCCAGGCCACGTTGTGCCAGCGCCACTCGACCACGTCGTCGATGGTGTTGACGCGCACCGCGAGGAGGGGGAAGGTCAGGAACACCATCCACAGCGAAACCAGCAGCGACTGTCGCAACTCGCTCACCACCGCGGTCGATCTTGTCCCGAGGGTGCCGGCGGGGGAGGCCACGAATCAGACCTTCTGGGTGGTCGCCCGGCCCAGGATGCCGGCGGGCCGGAAGATGAGGATCAGGACCAGGAGCGCGAAGGCGAACACGTCTTCGTAGTCGCTCGAGACGTAGCCCGTGGCGAAGCTCTCGGTCAGGCCGAGGACCAGGCCTCCCAGAGCCGCGCCGGGGATGGAGCCGATGCCCCCCAGCACCGCGGCCGTGAACGCCTTGATCCCCGCGATGAACCCGATGAAGAAGTTGATCTGCCCGACGTGGGAGGCGATCAGCACCCCCCCGATTGCGGCGAGCGCCGACCCGATGACGAAGGTGGTGGAGATCACCCGGTTGACGTTGACCCCCAGTAGCAGCGCCATCGACCGGTCCTGTGCGGTGGCCCGCATGGCCTTTCCCATCCGGGTGTGCTTGACGAGGAGCGTCAGGGCCACCATGCACGCAGCCGTCGTGACCAGGATGAGGATCTCGGCCGAGCTCATGAGGTGGCTCACCGGCTCGAGGAAGGCGAGCTCGGGCACCAGGGCGGGAAAGGGGAGGAAGTTCGAGGTCTGGGCCAGCAGCACGTAGTTCTGGAGGAAGATCGACATCCCGATGGCGCTGATCAGGGGGGAGAGCCGGGGCGCCTGCCGCAGGGGCTTGTAGGCGATCTTCTCTACGGTGAACCCGTAGGCCATGGAATAGATCACGGCGACCACGCCGGCCAGCAGCAGCACCGCCGGGCCTTCCAGTCCATACATGGTGAGCACCCCGGCGGCGATAAGGGCCGTGAACGCCCCGATCATGTAGATCTCGCCGTGGGCGAAGTTGATGAGCTGGATGATCCCATACACCATGGTGTACCCGAGGGCGATGAGCGCGTAGATGCTGCCTCGGGTGAGCCCGCTCAGGAACAGGTACAGGAAGTAGTCCATTGGGGGTCGCCCCTCGGGGGCCGTCGGGTGGGCGGCGCCGGAGGCGCTCGGAAGGCGGCGGGTGGCCTGCCTTCCTTGCCGGGCCGCAACAAAAGGTCCTTCCGGTAAACGACCGGGTGGGCCCGCCCCCTCCGGCGAACGATGCCGGACTGTACGGTAGGTGCGCTCCCGCGCCGCATCCGGAATCCTCGTG
>JAWSUI010000055.1:0-24487 GCA_033551855.1 Deferrisomatales bacterium | reverse complement strand
TGATGGTGATCGTCTCGCTGTCGGTGAGCCCGTTGGCCGTGGCCGTGAAGGTCACCTGGTAGCTGCCCGCCTGGTCGAAGCCCGGCGTCCAGTTGAAAGTCGTCCCGTCGAAGGTCGCACCGGTTGGGAGTGCCGACGTGGTGATCGTCACGGAGTCGCCGTCGGGGTCGGAGGCACTGACGGTGAAGCTCAGCAACTGCCCTTCGGGAACGGTTCGGTTGCCGATGGGCGCGAGCACGGGCGGCCGATCGACGTTGGTCACCGTGATGGTGACCGAGTCCGTGTCTGAATCGCCCAGGTCGTCGGTCACCGTGAGCTCGAACTCCAGCACTGCCCCTTCGGCATCCACCTCCGGGGCCGTGAAGGTCGCGACGGGCATATTTGCCCCGGTGAGCTCCACCGTGGGACCGTCGTCGTCTACCTGCGCCCACGCATAGCTCAGGATGGGTCTCCCCTCCGACTGCGTCGACCCTCTCCCGTCCAGGGTGACCAGGTCCCCCTCGTTCACCGTCTGGTCCCCGCCGGCATCCGCCGTGAGCGCGGCGGCCACCCCGGCGCTCAGCAGGACGGCCAGCAGGGCCAGGCCGGCGGCGACGGTCCAACGGCGGGCGAAACTCCTCATGGTCCAATCCTTTGTCATCGTACCCCCCGGAACCCGAGCTTACCCCTCTACCCTGTAGCCGTGAAAGCGCACTTTCGGTAAGCTCGTCTCCAAGCCGCGGCACGGCTCGGAGGCCCCTGGGGAAATAAGCACGTTTCGTGCCGGAGGGGACCGAGGTCGGCCGACGGCGCTCCGGAGGGAACCCGAGACACCTCCCCCCTGCTCCGCCGTGGACACAGGAAGGCGGAAGGGAGGGAGGGGGCCACGGACCCCGGCGCGGCGGCCGGCGTCGGCCACCTCCCAAAATGGGAAAACTTTTGCCATGCAGGGTGACCGAAGGACACTTTTACTACCCATTTTTCGCGGCAGCACCCAAGGTCTTGGATGGCCCCTTCCGGAAACTCAGTGGGTCAATCAAGGGCAAGAACGATCTCGTGCAGCGCCGCTGAGACGCGGAGGAATTCTTGGCCTCCCCCGGCGCTGGTTTCGGGATACGGCCCAGAAGTTGCATTGCGATCTTGTCCCCTGGAACGCTGAGAGTCTTTCGCTGGAGGGGGCGATCCCCCCGTATTCGTCACCAGGAGCGCACCGATGGTCCAGGGAATCCGGCTGCTGATCGTTTTGGGGCTGTGGCTGGGGCTGTGGCCGTTGACCGGCACCACCGCCTCGGCCCAGGACATCCCCTACATCCTGGGTCCCGGCGACGAGATCGAGATCTCCGTCTGGCGCGACGAAACCCTCACGCGCGACGTGGTAATCTCCCCCGACGGGCTCATCTCGTACCCCCTCCTCGGCACCATCGACACCCGGGGGCTGACCATCGGGGACCTGCAGGAGGTCTTCACCGAGCGGCTCGCCGCCTACGTGCCGGATACGCCGGTCACGGTCCTCCTCCTGCGCGCGAACAGCATGAGGGCCTACGTGATCGGCAAGGTGGAGAAGCCCGGCCAGTTCCCCATCACCATGGAAACCACGGTGACCCAACTCCTCTCCATGGCCGGCGGGCTCAATGCTTTCGCCGCCCCCGGCAAGATCTTTATCCTTCGCCGGGTGGACGGGGTCGAGACCCGGATCCCGTTCAACTACGATCAGATGAGGCGGGGGGGCGCCCAGCAGCCGGATCTGGCGTTGGAACGGGGCGACGTGGTGGTGGTCCCATGACTCCGCGTGCGCCTTCGGCAAAGATCGTGGCTCTGGTCCGATCTGCGTGGGCGGACGGCTGTGGCCGACACCTGCCCCCCCTTGCTCCTCCCCCTTCAAGGGGGAGGCTGGGAGGGGGATGGGGTGTAGTTCCCAAGGGGAGGCAACCGTCGGAGCTCATGCCCCGGGAAAGGGAAAGAGGCATGGGGAGCCGTCGGAGCTCTTTCGAGTGGTTTACGGAGGCGCTGGAGACGGGACCCCACACGATCCCGAACAGAACCAAGATAGTCTCCAGGGCGCCGATGGCGCTGGCCGCGCTCCTCGCCCTCGCCCTGGCCTTTCCTTGCGCGCCGGCGCAGGCTGCCGACACCAAGTGGGAGCCCGAGCTGCACGTGCGGACGATGTACGACGACAACATCCTCTTCACCAACACCGCCGAGACCGACGACGTGATCACGGTCATCAGCCCCAGGCTCGGGTTCTCCGCGACCACGCCGCGGTCCCAGGCGCGCTTCACGGGCATGTTCGACGTCATCCGCTACGCCGCCGCGCCCGAGCTCGACACCCTCCACCACCGGTACGTCCTCACGGGGCGCAGCCAGGTGAGCCAGCGGTGGGCCCTGTCCGGGGAGGGGGAGTACCGGCGCGACAGCGCCCTGGACGACGAGCTGGAGGAGACGGGCCGGCTCGCCGTGCGAACCGACCGGGAGTGGCTCCTGGCGGGCGCCGGCGCCGACTATGCCGTCTCGGAACGGTCCCAGTTCGGGCTGTCCTACCGGCACACGGGCACCCGGTACGAGGCGGCCGACCACCAGGACCGGGACTCGGACACCGTGACCGCATCCTACGAGCGGGTGCTGACCCAGACCCGAGCCACCCTCCTGGTGCGGCCCAGGTACACCCACTGGGAGACGGCCGACAACCGTACCGACGACTACGGCCTGGCGGTCGGGTGGCGGATGCCCCTGCGCGAGACCTTCGCCTTCGAGGGCTCCGCGGGCGGCCGCTACACCATCTCAGAGCGGGAGTTCCTCGTCCGCCAGGTCTCGGACCCCACCGCCGACACCGGCTTCCAGGTCGTCTTCGTCCCGGACAGCCGCCGGGTGACGACCTGGGGGTTCACCGCAAACGTCCTGGCCCGCTGGACCCGGGAGCGCACCCGGAGCACCCTGGGCTACCGGCGGGGAAGCCGGGTGACGTCCCTGGGAGAGACGGTCGAATCCGACATCATCCTTGCCACCTTCCAGCGCCGGATCACCCCCCGCCTCTCGGCCGGGGCCGCCGGCCGGCTCACCTTCGCGCGCTCCATCGGGGGCCCCGAGAGCGACCGGAGCCGGTACGTGGACCTCTCCCCTTCCGTGGCCTACCTCATCACCGAGAGCATCACCCTCGAGGCGGCCCACCGGTACACCCACGACCGCGACGACACGAAGTCCCCGGACCCGGTGTCGGTCCGCAATCAGACCTGGGTCCAGCTCAAGATCGATTTCTCGAGCTGGAACTGGTGACGACAAGGTATCCCAGGGAGCACCGCATGAACGAGACACACACGACCGTCAGCGTAAAGGGGCTCATTCGTAGGAGAAAAAGGATCTTCTGGGTGTGCTTCGTGCCGATCTTTGCGGCGGCGGCGGTCGCCGCCGTGGCCCTGCCCTCGATCTACCAGTCGAAGGCGACGATCCTCATCGAAGGACAGCAGATCCCCCGAAGCTACATCACGACCACGGTCACCAGTTACGTGGAGGAGCGCCTCCACGTGATCACACAGCGGGTCCTGAGCCGCCAGAACCTCGAGGCCCTGATCGAGCAATTCGGGCTCTACCCCGAGATGAGGGGTCGGTACACGGGGGACGAGATCCGCCAGAGGATGCGCAAAGCCATCCAGCTCGAGACCATCAGCGCCGACGTGAAGGACCAGCGGATCGGCCGAACCAGCGAAGCCACCGTGGCGTTCACCATCTCCTACGAGGGGAAGGACCCCGAGACGGTCCAGAAGGTGGCGAGCGTCCTGGCCGACTACTACCTTGCGGAGAATCTTCGGACCCGAGCCGAGGAGGCCTCCGGCACCACCGCCTTCTTCGAGCAGCAGCAGCAGGAGATCCAACGGCAGATCGAGGAACTGGAGAGAAGGATCAGCCAATTCAAGAAGGAGAACCTGGGCATCCTGCCGGAGAATACCCGATTCAACATCGACGTGGCTCAGCGCCTCGGCCGGGACCTGGACGGCTACCAGATGCGCATCCAGACGCTCGAGGACCGCAGGCTCCTGCTCCGGGCCCGGCTGGCCGGGGTGGAGCCCTACCTCCCGGTGGTCGCCATCGAGGACACCGAAAAGCAGTTGGTGGACCGCCTCCGGGAGCAGCGCCTCCACCTGGCGACCCTCCAGGCGAGCTTCTCCGACGCCCACCCCGACATGGTCCGGGTCCGTCGGGTCATCGCGGAGCTCGAGACCCAGGTGGCGGAGCGGGACCGGATCGAGTCCAAGATCGAGCACCTGGCCCAGCTTCGCGCCACCCTGGCAGGCCTCCAGGGCCGGTACGGCCAGAGACACCCGGACATCCAGCGCCTCACACGGGAGATCCGGAGCCTCAGCGCCGAGATCGCGGCGGAGCAAGAGGGCCTGACGGCGGCGGAAACCGACGCCGCACGCCCGGTGGAGGAGCCGGACAACCCGGTGTACCTTGACCTCCAGACCCAGATTGCCTCTGTAGACCTGGAGATCTCCGGGCTGCGGGAGCTGATCCGGAAGACCCAGAGGGATCTCGCAGACTACGAGGAGCGTATCCGCCAGGCCCCCCTGGTCGAACAGGAGTACAGCGCCCTCACCCGCGACCACCAAAACGCCCGACGGCGCTACGACGAGATCTCGGCCAAGCTGATGGAGGCGCGGACCGCGCAGGGGCTGGAGCAGAGCGAGCACGGCGAGCGGTTCACCCTGGCCGACGCGCCCTCGGTTCCCCAGAACCCCTACAAGCCCAACCGTCTGGCCATCGTCCTCCTGGGGCTCACCCTGGGTCTGGGCGCAGGCGTGGGGGCTGCCGCCGCCCGGGAGAGCCTGGACCGCTCGGTGAAGGTCGTCGACGAGCTCGGCGACCTCACCCAGGCCCCGGTCCTCTCGGTCCTCCCCCTGATCCGCACCGCCGAGGAACGCCGGCGCCGGCGGCTCCGGCGCGCAGGGTGGGCCGTGGGGGTCGCGGGGCTGTGCGGGGTGGGCCTCACCGTGGTCCACCGCAGCGTCATGCCGCTGGACACCCTCGTCCAGGACGTCTGGCTGCCCGCCATCCAGTCCGAGCTCGCCAAGCACTTGCCCCTCGACGTCGAGCCCGCGCAGGACGCGGAGCCGGAGACCGCCAAGCCATGAGCAAGATCCGAAAGGCCCTCGACAAGGCGTTCGACTCCCCGGGCGCCGGCGACGACGCCTTCTTCCCGGCGGGCCGCGAGCCGGTCTTGTCCGTGGGAAAGCGGGCCGGCCCGCTCCGGGAGCTTCGGGAGGCGATCAACCCGGTCTACACCCGGACCCGGGTCGAGAAGGTGGACCCGGAGGTCCTGATCCGCAACAAGATCGCCTGCTTGGCCCACGACGGGCAGATCCCGGCCCAGGTGAAGATCCTGCGCACCCAGATCGAGCAGAAGATGCAGGACGTCGGCGGCCGGAGCCTCCTGATCACCAGCTCCATCCCCGGCGAGGGCAAGACCTTCACCGCAGTCAACCTGGCGGTCAGCTTCGCCCAGGTGGTGAACCGGACCGTGCTCCTGGTGGACGCGGACCTGCGCAAGCCCTCGATCCACCGGCTGATGGGCGTGGACTCCTGCCTGGGGCTCTCCGACTACCTGCTCCAGCAGGCCGAGATCCCGGACGTGCTGTTCAACCCCGGCGTGGAGCGCCTCACCCTGCTCCCGGCCGGGACACGGGTCCCCAACTCGACAGAGCTCCTGGGCTCGCCCCGGATGGAGGCCCTGGTCTCCGAGCTCAAGGACCGGTACCCGGAGCGCTTCATCATCTTCGACGCGTCGGCGCTCCTCGTGACCGCCGACCCCCTGGTCTTCACGCGCTACATCGACGGCATCCTCCTCGTCGTCGAGGCCGAGCGGACGCCGAAGGCCGACATCCAGCGCTCCATCAAGCTCCTGGAGGGGAAGCCGTTCATGGGGATGGTGTACAACAAGGCGCCGGGGGGGGAGTGAGGGCGGAGGGCGGAAGGGCTGTTCGAGGTTCGATGTTCTAGGTTCGATGTTCGAGGTGGGGGGTCGAACCCCGGGGGGGCGGAGGGCGGAAGGGCTGTTCGAGGTTCGATGTTCTAGGTGGGGGGTCGAACCCCGGGGGGGACGGCCCGGTCGGTCGACATCGCTATCGGTATCGCTATCGGTGTTGAAGATCGCGGCCGGCCGGGGCTCGAACCCGAACATCGACCCCGACGACGATCCCGATATCGATCCCGATATTGCTAGCGATGGGCAGAAGACAGAAGACGGCAGACCGTAGATAGGCAGATCATACATGTACGAAACATTCTATGGTTTTTCGCACAAACCCTTCGATCTGAACCCGGACCCCGCCTACCTCTATATGAGCCCGGGGCACAAGGACTGTTTTACCCACCTCCAGTACGCCATCGTCGAGAACAAGGGGTTCGTGGTCATCACCGGGGAGGTGGGGTCGGGGAAGACCACCCTCATCAACCACCTGCTCAAGAAGATCCACAACCGCATCCACGTGGGGGTCATCTACAATACCTCCGTCCCGCCCGCCCAGTTCCTCAAGATGATCTGCCAGGAGTTCGAGCTCCAGGTGGACGGCCTCGACAAGCCCGACCTCCTGACCGCCTTCAACGCCTTCCTCCTGGAGAGCTACCGCCGCCGCAACCGCGTGGTGCTCATCATCGACGAGGCCCAGAACCTGCCCGTGAGCACCCTGGAGGAGATCCGGATGCTCTCCAACGTGGAGGGGGAGCGGGACCGCCTCCTCCAGATCATCCTGGTGGGCCAGCCCGAGCTCCGCCGAAAGCTCCAGGAACGGCGCCTGCGGCAGTTCACCCAGCGGGTCACCGTCCACTACCACCTGGACGGACTCACCGAGGAGCAGACCGCCGGGTACATCCGGCACCGCCTGGCCGTGGCCGGGGGCCGCAACCCCGAGCTCTTCACCCCCGAGGGCGTGCAGGCCGTCTACCGGCACTCCTTCGGGATCCCGCGGCTCATCAACATCCTGTGCGACACCGCCCTCGTCCACGGGTTCGGCGAGGACCTGCGCACCATCGGCCGGGAGGTGGTCGAACAGGTCGCGGCGTCGCGGCAGCTCGGGGGGATGCTCCTCGACGAGCAGGGGGCCGAGGGGGCGACCCTTCGCAGCAGCAACGGCCTGGCCGGCCGGCTGGGCACCCTGGAGGAGCAGGTCCGCACCCTGCAGGCCACCGTGAGCCAGCTCGACGGGCAACTCGCGAGCAGCAAGCACCGGGAGCTCCTGCTGCTCGAGCTCTTCCAGCTCCTGCGGCCCCACCTGGACGAGCGGCTGGGGGAGATCTCCCAGTTCCTCGCCGCCCGCCAGACCCGGGAGCTCGAGAAGATCGCGGCAAGCGGGAAGCTTGCCGCTGGAAGCGGGAGGCGGGAAGGTTGAAGCGGCCGAGCTGGACGCTTGAGGCGGGGACGCTCGACGCGGGACGCTCGACGCTTGAGGCGGGACGCGGGACGCTGGAAGCTTGAGGCTTGAACCTAGAACCTAGAACCTAGAACCTCGAACATAGAACCTACCCCTCACATCCACAGCCCCCGCACGACCGCCACGCCGAGGAAGGTCAGGGTCGTGGCCCCCACCCAGCCCAACTGGCCGCGGAGCTCCGCCAGGAGGACCTCGTAGCCGAAGAACAGGGCGACGATCTTCGTGGCGACCACGCCCATCCAGTGGGGGCCGCCGAAGAAGTTCGGCACCACCACCGCGAGGAACAGGACCAGGAAGTCCATGGGGGAGCTCCGGAAGGCGTCCCTCCGCGAGAACTTCACCACGACGATCATGAGGGCCACCAGAAGCGCCAGGGCCAGGTTGTAGACCCGCCACGCATCCGCGCTGACCCACTCCCCGGCCTGGGTCTCGCAGAGGTAGATCACGGCGGGAATCGTCAGGTAGACGGCCAGGCGCAGAGACCACCGCCCCCAACTCGGGCGGGTCAGCCCGCCCAGCAGGACCAGAACCATCAGGCCCGCCGCGAAGTAACCGTACTCCCGCGGGATGGTGCTCGGCATGAACCACGAGACGAGGAAGAAGGCCGGCAGCCCCAGCTCCACGGCTCGGAATGCCCCCTTCACGAGCAGCCCCCTGTCCCGAATGCGGTCCAGGGCCGTCTTGAGCGCCCGGTAGGCGGTCGTCGAGCGCTCCATGCTCCAACCCGTCCCCTCGGCCCTCCGCAGCAGATAAAGGAGAGCCCCGCAGCCCGTCGCGTATCCCGCCGCCAGCACCAGGTCCGAAGCGGATTGAAAGAAGTACGCCGCGGTGATCAGGGCCGATTGGAACACGTAGGCGGCTACCACGGTCTCCCTGTGGGAGAAGCCCAGGCTCCGCAACCGGTGGTGCAGGTGGTCCCTGCCTGCCCGGAACGGCGACCGGCCGGACCGGACGCGGCCGGCCATCACGGTCAGGGTGTCGAGGACCGGGAGGCCGAGGAGGAGCAGTGGCAGGATGGGGCTCAGCGACGGGGCCCCCTGAGTCAGATGGAGGGAAAGCGTCACGGCGACGAACCCGAGGAACTGGCTCCCGGCGTCTCCCATGAAGATGTTCGCCGGATAGGTGTTGAAGCGCAGAAACCCCAGGATGGCCCCCACGGTCCCGGCCGCGAGGAGCGCCACCACGGGGTCGCCGGCCTGGTAGGCCAGGTAGGCCACGCAACCCAGGCTGAGCGCCACGATCCCCCCCGCCAGGCCGTCCAGGCCGTCGGCCAGGTTGATCGCGTTGGTCACGCCCACGATCACGACGACCGTCAAGGGCACGGCCACCAGGGCCGGTAGCACGGCGGCGTCAGGGAGAAAAGCGCCCAGGCTCTCGATGCGTACCCCGCCGTAGAGTACCACCACCAGGGCCGCCGTGATTTGACCGGCGAACTTCACCCGGTGCCCGAGGTTCTTCACATCGTCGAGGAACCCGAAGAGCAGGACGATGGAGGCTCCACCCAACACCCCGCCCAAAAAGCTGCTCGGGGGAGCCCAGAGGAGCGCCGGCAGGCAGGCGCCCACCGCGATGGCGAGACCCCCGGTCCGCGCCATGGGGCGGCAGTGCTCCTTCCGGTCGCAGGGCACGTCCACCGCGCCCAGGCGGGCCGCCGCGCTCCGCAGGAGCGGGATGAGCGGCATGGTCAGGAACAGCGCCAGGAGCAGGGCCGTCAGATACAGCATGAATCAGTCAGCCTTCCACACGGACCATTCACCCCAAAAACCTTCTTGACAGGATAGCAGGATCTACTGGATGTTTAGACCGAAACATTAGCAAAAGAAGTGGCCTTCGAATTCTTTCCATCCTGTCCATCCTGTCCATCCTGTTATCCCGTCCAAAAAACCGGATCTCGTTCTTCTACATGCAACAGGCCGCTTCGCAACTACTGTCGCGAAAGCGGCCTTTTCCACGGCTTCCCGACGGCAGCCATCTCTGTGTCCGTTGGAGGCCGTTCGGAAACCTACGAGCTCGGCGGGTTCGGGTGGAACCCTCTCGGGCCCCGAAGGTCCTCATACTGTGATCCTTCGGCGTCCTCGGAAGTCCCCGGCCACACCGAGAGCTCGGACAGCAGCCAGGGGCGGTCGCCCGCTTTTTCCGCGGCGGGGCTGCCCCGACTCATCACCAGAAGGCACGCGAGCCCGAGGCCGGCCAACACGAGGAGACTCAGGAGGGGATCGGGCGCCGCGGCCGCAGACCCGCCAAGGCCGGCCCTCGCCCTCTTCCCGGGGCCCTCGTCGGAGATCACGGTTCTCTCCGGGCTCCCGGTCACCCGGTAGTCCCCCATCCCTTCCTGTAAGGTCATCCTCCCCACGGCCTGCAAGGAGGCGAAAAACCCGGCGAGGCCAGACCCGTCCTCCGGAGTTTCTCCGGCGACCCTTACCGACGCGGGACTCTCCCCCCGGTACTCCCCGGAGGCGCCCCCTCCGGCAAGCACTCCGCCCAGCAAGGCCACACCGCACCCCAGCAAAACCTTCCTTCCGATCCCTCGGCAAATCGTCCGTGCCACCCTGGTCTTCCTTTCGTTCCGAGTCTCCCCGCTACCGACGATCCAACCGGGTTCCTTCTTCGGCTGTCCGCCGTGGTGCGGACCCCGTCCGCAGCCGTCCTCTCTCGCACTTGAAACCTAACCAGAAGCAAGGCTTGTGCCAACAACAGAAGACCTCAGGGCGCAGCTCGGCAACCCCCTGAAAATACACCTACTTCGCCAAGACGTCCCGGACGGTCCTCAGAATCCTTAGACGTCTCATCACCCGCGCCATGGGCAAACCTTTTCCTATTCACGGCAGACCCCTTCTTCCTCCCCGACACGGGCATGCCCCGTGCGTCTGGCGGAGAGCCTACTCCGCCCGTCACCGTCCGCAAGGGGGTGATTCCCCCATTCTGCAGGTCGTGCCCCGCCTCTTTTCCGGAGGGGAAGACGTCATGCTGTGCAAACGACGGACCGCTTCGCCGCTGGCAAAGGGCGTCCGCCACGACCAGGAACAGCGCTCCCTCGGAACGAGGAAGTGCAAGGTTTGCACGGAGACGTATAAGGTGTACAGCAAGGAACCGCAGTTGATGTGGGAGTCGCCGCGGGAACCCGTGCCGGCGGCGGCCGCCGGGTGACGAGGAATGGCGACGTGCCGGCGCTCTCGTGATCCGATCCGGGACCGGGGAGTGCCTCTTCGAAGGCGCAGAGGCGCCGGGAACGACAAAGAGTTCCTCCGCGTTTTCAGCGGCTTCCGCGAGATCGCTCTTGCCCTTGATTGACCCACTGAGTTTCCGGAAGGGCCTCCTCGAAGGGGACCAGTGGACCCGATCTACCCACTGTGGGCAAATCTTTCCCTCTCCTCGGTAGCTCAGTCCCCCCATGCTCCCCTTGACGGGCTGGCATGCGCTTCCCAAGGCTTTCCAAGACCTCTTCCCCAGCTCCCGATGACGTCAGCGGGCCAGCCAGCACACCGCCGCATCACGCAGGAGGGCGCCGCGTGCCATCTCTTCATACCCCCGTATCCCGTACCCAGTTCGTCGGAGGGCCACGCGCCGGGCGCGGTCCCGGTGGGAACCGGCAGGGAATCTCCTCGGCGAACCGCCAGAGCACAGGACCTCCGTGACGCCGGCGCCTTCCCCTCCTCGTGACCCCTTGCGCCGCGGCGGCACGGGGGAAAACGAAGAGGCGATACGTGAATCCGCTGCAGACCCGCGAGGACGAGACGTGGATCCGCCGGTCTGCCGACGCGGGGCAACCGCCGGACCTTTGCCGATGCCCCATTTCAGGCAAGCACGGCCCGTGCTCCTGGCCCCCCCCTCCCGGTTGAACCGTGGTACGACTGCTGCATGCCACGTGCCCCGTCCGGGTCAAGGCTCCTCGTGGGTGGGAGCCGCCGCAGGAGGTCCTCACGGCTCCGTGCCCGCAAGATCGACCGACATGAATTCGATAAGGGGATACTCCTCTGTCACCCACTTCACCGCCCACATCAAGCTCAGGGATATCCATGTTCCAACCTGCAAAGCTCCCGGCTCCACTCAAGAAACTCGCAAGATCATTTACTCAACCACGCGTCCCAAAAGAAATCTCCGCCCGCTACCGTGATATAAGCCCTTCTGGGATGCGTGCGATAGAAGCATCTTTGCGACAACACTATTTCACAACGAGTGATACTTGCCATGATAATAATTACTTATCTTCCGACCAAGGTCGCGCCGATTTGGAAGCTCACCTTCATCGAAGGGTTGACAAGTTTCGCAATACAGTCATCCCATGGTTAGATGATGCGAGATCACTCAAAGGGGCGAAGATCCTGGAAATCGGTTGTGGCACGGGCAGCTCAACAGTCGCCCTTGCCGAGCAAGGTGCTGTGGTGACTGCTGTTGACATTGTTGAATCAAGCCTCAATGTAGCGAGGGATAGATGCAATGTTTATGATGTCAGTGCCGACTTCATTTGCGCAAATGCTACCGAAGTGCACAAGATATGCAAGAGCAATGATTTTGACTTCATTATATTTTTTGCCGCGCTAGAACACATGATTCACCATGAAAGAATGATCGCAATGAAAAACACCTGGGATATGCTTTCCCCGGGAAATCTATGGTGCGTAATGAGAACACCGAACCGATTGTGGTACTATGATGGCCACACTTCCCGCTTGCCATTTTATCTCTGGCTACCAGATGACCTGGCGTTTTCGTATTCCAGATTCAGCCCGAGAAAACCATTTGGCGATCTGTATCGCGAAATGAACGAGGAATCGAAGCTCGACTTTCTCAGACGAGGGCGAGGGGTGAGCTTCCATGAGTTTGAGCTGACCATGAAGAGAGCAGAGGATCTTGATGTTGTCAGCAGCTTGCCACTATTCTTGCGCAATCAGCACATACTCAATCTGGCTGTGTGGAGTTTGACAGGTCAAAGACGTTTTGAGTCCGATCTGATTCGCGTTGGCCCAAAGATCCACAGGGGTTTTTATCAGGGGTCTCTGGATTTGATTATTCGTAAAGACTAGTAGAGATCCGCCCCATGTCGTGTCCCTGCCATCGGAACCCTCCCTTCTGCCGAAGTCGGGCCCCAGCATCGCAAGTCGGAAGCATCCCGGGAAGATGGGCTTACGGTATTGCAGCGAATCAATGACCCAGGACGCTGCAATGGGAAGCCACTGGGCCACGTTGGTCCCAATATGGGTAAATATTTGTCCACCCCCGGCATCTTCCTCCCCCCTCCTCGGCACGAAGATTCCATTCTTCCCAGCCCGGGCTGTCGCCGCAGATCTTTTGATCGGGACGGAGGCGGTCCGCCAAGGCGTCCACCGAAGGAGGCATCCAACACAGCACCCAGGGCTGCGGTGCGCTCCGCGCACGCACCGTACCACATACGACCGAAGCGCGATCCTCCCGCGCTCCCGCGCCCCTTATGGCCCGCCGTTTGCAATTCCCGCAAGGGATCATGAGCCCGAGACTTTATCCGAGCCGCGGATGCGCGGACTCGAAGCGAAATATCCCCATGAGACACGGCACAGCTCTCTGCGAACTTGCGGACCGCCGCCATCTGCCCCTCCTGTACGCCCTGACCGGCGTCGGCGTGGCGGCCGGCGTCTACTTCCGGTTCAAGGGCCTCGGCACGTCTCCCTTCGCGATCGACGAGTACTACCTCGCGACCTCCGTCAAGAAGATCCTGGCCCACGGCCTGCCCCGTTTCGAGTGCGGCGGCTTCTACACTCGGGGCATCCTGCTCCAGTACCTGGCCGCCCCGCTCTTTCTGTCCGGGATGAGCCACGAGCTCGCGTTCCGGCTGATCACGGTTCTGTCCAACCTCGCAGCGATGCCGGCGGTGTTCCTCCTGGGTCGTCATCTCGCCGGGGCCGTTGCGGGGTGCATCGCGCTCCTCCTGTTCAGTCTGGCGCTGTGGGAAGTGGAGTTCGCCCGGTTCGCGCGCATGTACGCGCCCTTCGGCACGCTCTTCCTCTGGCACCTGTATTTCCTCTACCGCCGCGTGATCCTGGGTGACACACGGGCTTCCAAGTGGATGTACCTGCTGGCGCTCGTCTCCGTCGTTGTGTCCGAGTTTGCGATCTTCCTCGTTCTCCTGAGCTTCCTGCCGCTCTTTCTGCGCGGTTCCCGACCTGCCGTGAAGGAGGGCGCGGTGCCGGCCGTCCTCCTGCTCCTGACCTACCGTTACCAGAGCACGAACTTCCGTCGCCTCGGTGCCGGGGACTACCTGCCCCCGGACCTGGTCCCGAGCACCGGTTCGTCGGGGATAGCGCTGCCGGTTCACCTGCCGCCCCTGCTGCTCCCGCAGCTCGGAGGCAGCCTGCCCTGGCTCCTCGCCTTCCTCGTGCCGCTGCTGCTCGCCCTGGTCGCGGCCGGGCTCTGGCTGCGCTGGTCGCTGGGGGCGGAGGAAACCGCCCGACGGCTTCCGCTCGCCGCGCTGCCGATCGCGCTCCTGGGCATGGCCCTCCTGAACGCCTACGGCCTGCTGTTCTTCTCCGTGCTCCTCCTCGTCCTCCTGTCGGGCCTTGCCCGGCGAGACACCCTGGAATCGCTCCCGAGGCTGCCGGCTCTGGCGACCGGGGTCTCCCTGCTGGCGTGTCTCCTCTTTTGGGGGGCCTTCGCGGCGGCCACGGACGCCTCCTCCGCGGTCCTGGGAAACGCCACCGGGGTTCGCTGGAAGGACGCCGTCCTCGCCCTCTTCCAGTACCCCGACGTCTACAAGGAGGTCGTCCTTCAGTGGATGCGCGCCATGCCGCTGCAGACGGTGCTCATGGCGATCGTGGTCGCGGGCGGCGCGTGGGCCGCGAGGCGGGGGGAAACCTCGGCTGACCGGGGGTACCTGCTCTTTGCGGCCGCCGTCGTGGGCCTGTGCGTCCTGGTGGCCGTGTTGCGGGCCCCGTACAGCACATCCCGCTACACGTACTTCCTGTACCCCGTCGTCCTCCTGCTGGTCGCCGTCTCGATGACCCGCCTGGGGAACCGGCTCTCCCGGAAGGCCTGGGTCGGCGCCGCGGCGGCGGTCGGCCTCACCGCGGGGTTCATGCTCGTGTCCGAGGACTTCGAGGCCCGGCACCTCACACAGATCGACAGCGAACGGGTCACGTACCGGATGGGATACTCCCGGGGGAAAACGGATCAGTACTATACTCGCCGGGACTTTCGCGGGCCGGCGCAGTACGTCAACGCGAACCGGCGGGCCGGCGACGCGGTGGTGGTCACCGATTACGGTGTCCCCTATTACCTGGAGCGGCTGGACTACCTCTACATGGGCGGTCGCCGCTATTTCGGCATCGCGGGCTGCGCGGGGACGAAGGACATCTGGGAGGGCGCGTCCCTCCTGCGGACGAAGGACGAGCTCTTCCAGGTCCTCCAGGGGGCCGGAGGCACCGTCTGGCTCATCGCCAAATCGGATCGCTCCCGCAACCAGTCGGAGGGGGAGCGCGCGGCTTCCGCCCACCTGGGCACCTACCGGGTGTACCGGAGCGTGGACGAGCACCTGGACGTGTACCGCCTTTCCCCGGAGGGCTCGTCCCCGCCCTTGGGCTTCTTGCGGGAACAGATCGAGGGAAGTGACACGAATGACCCTACACCCCGTTAGACTCGCGAAGGGGACTGCCCTAGCCTTGGCGGCCCCCGGCCTCGTGATTGCCGGCCTGCTGTGGGCCCCGGTGGTCGTCCACTACCGCATCCCGGAGCCCAAGATCAGCCGGGCCGACATCGCGGCCTCTCGGGAGCAGCCTTCGGAAGAGCTTTTTTCCGAGCTCCAAGTGCTCAGCTTCGGGGTCCCGCGAACGGAAGGTCTGGAGACCGACCAACTCCTCGCAGCGGCGGACCGTCTCTTCCACCGCGAATTCTCCCTGCCCGGCTGGGAACCTCGGCCGATAGGGGTCCCCTTCGAGCCCGGCGACCTGGTGTCGGGGCCCGGGGTCTGGCAGCTCCGGTACGCGAGCTTCCTGCTGCCGGGCATTCTCCTCGACGCCTTCGAGCGGACCGGGGACGACGCCTACCTGTTGGCCGCCCGGGATTTCTTTCTGGACTGGTACCGGTTCGAACGCTCGCTCTGGATCCCGAGAGGATTCATCTGGAACGACCACGCCGTCGCCGCCCGGGTCATCGCGCTCGCCAACTTCTGGCGGCTCTACCGGGGGCACCCCGCCTTTCGCGACGCGGACGCCGAGCAGTTCCTGAAGCTCGTTGCCCGAACGGGAAACATGCTGGCGCACCCGAAGCACTACACGTTTGCCACCAACCACGGAACGTTCCAGACCCTCGCACTCTTCCACCTGGCGCTCAGCTTCCCGGCACTTCCGCCGTTCGAGCTCTACCCGGCACTCGCGAGAGAGCGTCTGGCCGAGCAGATGGAATACCTCGTGGCTCCCGACGGGGCCGTTCTAGAGCACTCCGCGGAGTACCACCACTCCGGGCTGGAGAGGATGACCACGGCGTTTCGTTACATGACCCTGGCGGGGATGCCCATCCCCGCCAACTGGCAGGTCCGGTACGAGAAGGCGAAGGCGCTCCACGCCGCGCTGATCCGCCCCGACGGGTCTCTGCCGCGGCTGGGCGACACGAAGGTCAGGGTGGCCGCGGGAGGAACGACTGTGACCCAGGTAAACCGGCTGGGAGAGGCCGATCGGCCGGTCCGACAGCGAGAGTGGGCCCCGGCAGATCCCTTCACGCTCTGTCCCGTCGGGGGTTTTGCCGCGTGGTGGCAGAGTGTGCCGGGTCTTGGCGCGCCCGGGGCGGCGGGGGCACAGACGGTGGTCAACTGGTCGCATTTCCCCGGTTACGGGCACCAACAGGCGGACGAGCTCAGCGTCAATGCCTGGGCCGGTGGGGTCGAGTGGCTCACCGGCACCGGATACTGGCCCTATGGGGGCCCACCGCCAGGGCGGGCGTGGGCCCTTTCCTGGGGCGGCTCCAACGCCCCCCACCTCCAGGGCGAAGCCCGTGACAGCGACCGAGCCTCATCCGTGCTCGGCCACGCTTCCTCCCCGCTGGCCTCCGCGGTCGAGGTCCAGCGGGAGAACCGCGACGGGTTCCGCGTCCGCCGACAAGTCATAACCCTCTCCGAAGGATTCTGGGTGATCGTCGACTCGTTCGAGGACCCGGTTGCGCGACCGGTCGAGACGCTTTGGACCTTCGATCCCCAGATGGAGCTGAGCGGTGGCCCCGCCGACCAGCCGCTTCGCCTACTGGCGGCGGAAGGCCCCGTTGGTGCGGCAGCGTGGTTTCTCGGCTCCGACGGCCACGGTTGGAGCGTGCACCGAGGCTCGCTCGACCCGGCTGCCGGCTGGGCCATCGATGCTCACAACAAGGCTCGACCGGCATTCGCCGTGCGCGTGGACCAGCGCTCCTCCGGGTCGTGGTCCGCCGTGGTCTTCTGGCTCCACGATGTCGGCTCACCCGCCGAGGTGCCCCCGAACGTTGCAATGGAACACTGGGCAGGGCCGAGCGACTGGGGGCTCGTCGTGGGGCAGGACGGGGGTCCGCTGCGGTTCACCCGTGCCGGGAACGAGCTCACGCTGTCCGGGGGAAACCTCGCCGAGGCAGACCAGACCGTCGAACTGCGTCCCGGCCCGGAGGTGTCCGCCGAGAGGGAGAGGATCGACCGCGCTTTTGCTGCCGCGGGCGAGAAGTACGGTCCGAAGTTTCGGGAATCAAGGGGCCTCCGAGTCCGTCTGACCGTCGCACTGCTCTACCTGCTCCTCGCCCAGGAGGTCTTCTTCTTCGTCTACGGGCGGTTCACCGAGCGCTATCGCATGCCCCTGCGCATCGCCGCTGCCGCCGCCTGGGTCGCGACGGGGTTGGCGATCCATGCCAGATATTTCGCATGAGTGGAGGACGGCCCGCTCCGCCTCCAAGAGGACCTGGGAAGTTCGCCACGGCGGATCGGGGACCGACGCCCGAAGGAATACGGACATGCGCATGAAGGACACCCTCTTGAGCCCCCTCCGCCGGTGGCGCGACGAGCGAAGGCTCTCCCCGGCGGCCAGGGCGGAGCGCTCCCGCGACCGGCAAGGGCTCCCGGAGGTGGACCCGGGCGCAGAGGCGGCGGTAGAGGCCGCGCTGGGCTGGCTGGGCCGGGCCCAGGACTGTTCCCGGAGCGGCGACGGAGGCGTGAGCCGCCACTACTCGCTGATCGACGGGTGGGCCGCGTCCTACCCCGAGACCACCGGATACATCGTCCCGACGATGCTCGAGCAGGGGGAGGCGCGGGGCGATCCCGAATGGATCCGGCGCGCTCGGCGCATGCTCGACTGGCTGGTGTCGATCCAGTTCCCGGAAGGGGGGTTCCAGGGCGGGTCCATCGGCTCGACCCCCCGCGTCCCCGTCACCTTCAACACGGGCCAAATCCTGCTGGGGCTCGCGGCCGGGGCGAAGCGCTGGGCGGTCTACCGGCAGCCCATGGAGCGGGCGGCCGAGTGGCTGGTCCGGTCCCAGAGCCCCGACGGCAGCTGGAGCGGCCACCCGTCGCCCTTCGTGAAGGCCGGGGCGAAGACCTACGACACCCACGTGGCCTGGGGCCTCCTCGAGGCAGCCCGCCGGACGCCGGGCTCACCCTACGCCGAGAGCGCCCTGGCCAACGTCCGGTGGGCGCTCTCCCACCAGCGCGGCAACGGCTGGTTCGACAGTTGTTGCCTGAACGACCCGGAGAGGCCCCTCACCCACACGATCGGCTACGCGCTCCGCGGCGTCCTCGAGGCCTATGCCTACGACGGCGATCCGCAGCTGCTCTCCCGGGCGCGCCTCACCGCCGACGCGCTCGCGGGGGTGCTGGAGAGGCACGGCCGCCTGCCCGGAAGGCTCGACGAGCGGTGGCAGCCGGCCGTCGCCTGGTCCTGCTTGACCGGGAGCGCCCAGATCGCCCACTGTTGGCTCCTCCTCTACGCCCACACCGGGGAAACCCGGTACCGGGACGCCGGCTTCGCGGCGAACGCCCTCGTGCGCCGCACCGTGAGCGTGACCGGTGCGCCGGACGTCCGCGGCGGGGTGAAGGGCTCGTTTCCCGTGGACGGAGCGTACGGGAGGTACCAGTACCTGAACTGGGCGGCGAAGTTCCTGATCGACGCCAACACGCTGGAGGCCACGCTCCGGCGGGGGGGAAGCCGGGGAGCTTGCCCCGAAAGCCGGGGGGGCGGAGAATCCGAGTCCCCGACCCCGCGGCTCGGCTCCCCATGAGCCGTTCTTCGGCGGTGCCCGAGAGCCGGCACCTCGCGATCCGGGGGGCGGCGTCCCGGTGCGGCCCCTGCGCCCTGCCCGGCTGGCGATCGGGAGCTTCCGGGTTTTCTATGGGTGCGAGGAACCATCGTGTTCTCGCGCGGAGGCGCAGAGGCGCCGGGAAAGACAAAGAATTCCTCCGCGTCCCAGCGGCTCTGCGCGAGATCGTTCTTGCCCTTGATTGACCCACTGAGTTTCCGGAAGGGCCGGCGATCGGGCCCCGACGGTTCCCGGCGGCAGGACGAAGGCCGGACGAGATGGAGATCTAGAGCGTGATCGGTAGGCAGGTCGTTTCTTCCCTCAAGTGGCTCGTCTCGGCGCGGATGGTGGGCCAGGCATTTGCCGCGGCCAGCGGCCTGGTCGTCATCCGCATCCTCGACCCCCGGGACTACGGCCTGATGGCGATGGCCAGCGTGGTCCTCGGGCTCATCGTGCTGCTCAACGAGATGGGCCTGGGGGCGGCACTCGTGCAGCAGCGAGACCTCGGCCGGAGGGAGATGGAGCAGGTCTTCGGCCTCCTCCTCCTCGTGAACCTCGGCCTCTACGGGGCCCTCTTCGCCGCCGCCCCGCTCGTGGGGGCGTTCTTCGGCGAGCCCCGGGTCGTCCCCATCGTCCGGGTGCTCGCCCTTCGGCTTCCCCTCATCGCGCTCCTCGTGGTCCCGCGGGCCATGCTGCGGCGCGAGATGCTCTTTCGCCGAAAATCCCTGGTCGACCTCGCGGGGATGCTCGCGGGAAGCCTCACCACGCTTACGTTCGCGCTCCTCGGGCACGGCGTCTGGGCCCTGGTCTTCGGGATCCTGGGCGGGGGCGTCGCCGAGGTGATCGGCACCTATCTCGCGTCCCGCGTCTGGGTGCGCCCGCGGTTCTCCCTTCACGGCATGCGCCGGCAGGCGACCTTCGGCGGGCTCCTGACCGCCGACCGCATCCTCTGGTACTTGTACACCCAGTCGGACGTGTTGATCGTCGGCCGGGTGCTCGGCAACGAGGTCCTCGGCGTCTACTCGGTGGCGAAGAAATTGGCTTCGACGGCGGTGGACAGGCTCGGCGGCGTCCTGAACGAAGTCGGTTTTTCCGCCTACTCGAAGGTCCAGGGGGACCGGCGGGCCTTCCGATCCCATTACTGCAAGGCCGCCCGGCTGATGAGCTTCTTCTCGTTTCCCGTGTTCTTCGGCATCTCCGCGATCGCCCCCGACGCCGTCCCCGTGATCCTCGGCGACAAGTGGAGCCACGCCGTCGTGCCGCTGCAACTGCTCGCGCTGGTCGTGCCCCTCCGGAAACTGAACGCCATCAACACACCGGCGCTGCTGGGCATCGGCAGGCCCGGCGTCAACGTCGTCAACCTGCTTTTCGCCATGGCGATCATGCCCGCCGCCTTCCTCGCGGGCACGCGCTGGGGGGTGACGGGGGTGGCTCTCGCCTGGGTGTGCGCGTACCCGGTCTACTTCGGGATCATGCTCCGGAGGTCCCTGCCGGTCCTCGGCGTGGCCTATCGCGACTACTTCGCCGCGGTCTTCCCCTCCGTTCTCACGGGCGCCGCGATGTATGCCGTGGTAGCCCTCTCCCGCCTCGGCTTGGCCGCGGCAACAATGGAGCCCGTGGTGACTCTGCTTCTGGGGGTCGCTACGGGCGTGACCGCTTATCTCTGCACCACGCTGGTGGCGAACCGGGTCCTCTTGCGGGAAGTCATCAGCCTGATCCGGCGGTGAGACCGCTCAGGCCATCGAAACGTGAACAGGCGCAAACGCATGCAGTCTCTCGGAAACGGGGTTCTCGTGATCTCCTCCGCTTACGCACCCAACGACGTCGTGGGAGCCAAGCGATTCACGTTTCTGTCGGAAGAGTTGCACAGGCAAGGGCTCGACGTCCGTGTCCTCACGCTGGCACAGAGAGATTCCACAAAGCTGGACACAAGCCTACCCTGCCTGAAGCACGTGTACCGATCTCGTCTCCCTCTTCCCTACCCCGTGACTCCCGACTCCACGGTCAAGAAGATCTATTTGCGGCTCCTTCAGAGGTACATCGGCATTCCGGACCCTTACGTGAGCTGGCTCTTGACCGGTCTCTTCACAGGGTACCGACTCATCCGAAGACACAAGGTCGGCGTCGTCATCGCGACGACCCCTTATTTCACCTCCGTGTTGATGGGGGCTCTTCTGAGCCGTTTCACCGGAGCCCGACTCATCATCGATTACCGCGACCCCTTGTCGGGATACGACTGGCCGACGCGGCGCGGAGTCAACCGCACCACACCCCTCACCCGATGGCTCGAAAAGCGGGTTGTCCGAAGCGCCTCCGCGATCGTGTTCGTCACGGAAGACATGCGCCGTCACTTCCAGCGAATCCTCGGCCCCTACACCCGCGCCCCCCTCCACGTCATCACCAACGGCTATCACCCGACGGCAGAGCTCGAGCCCCTCTACCTCGACGCAGGGAAGGTCAACCTGCTCTATGCGGGCACCTTCTACGGGGACCGAAAGCTGGGCCTGCTCCTCAAACCGCTCGACGAGCTCATCCGAGAAGGCTCGGTCTCCGCAGACAGCGTCCGCATCCACATCTTCGGAACGCTCTCCGTCGAGGATCGCAACCTCCTTCGCGAGCTAGATCAAGAACACCTCATACGGGAACATTCAAAAGTCGATCACACAACCATTCTGCGCTACATGAAAGGAGCAGATATTCTGTTCTTACTCTCCGGAGAAGACGTGACCTACGCGCTTCCGTACAAGCTCTTCGATTACTTGGCCGCTCAACGGCCCATACTGGCGATCGCTCCCCGGAATTCTGCGGTCGCTGCGTTCATGGAACACGTCCATTGCGGAGAGCTCGGCATTATTGACGCCCCCATCTCGACCAAGGATGCACTTTCTACGATTCTCAGAAAGACAAGCGGTTACAGCTTCGCAGAAACCGCAGCCTTCCAATGGAAACAGCTCGGTGAGCGCTACGCAAACATCATTCAAGCTTTACTACTTCCCACTCCACCACCTTTGAGCATTACAACAAGGCGAACCAGCTAATGAAAGCCCTCCTGATATATTTCTTGCTATTTGCCTTCTGGGCTGAAAATGTATATCGCATTTCGTTCTCCGACATACGTGGCTTTAGTCTCACGAATATGTCCATGTATTTCGTTCTGGTGGCTTGGCTTCTGGAAGCTGGAAGGAGACACAAACTCTTCCTGTCTAACAATCTACACACACCCATTGTGCTCACTACATTTATGGCCTTTACATCCATCTTAATCAAACTGGTTATTGGGGAGATTCCAACGTCACTCTTGAAGGAATCTCTTGATCTCATAAATTGGTCAATTCCACTTCTCGTCTTCCTTGCCGTATTCAATACTCTCAACAAGGAATCAACCTGTTACTTGTCCCTGGCAGGCCTCCTTGTTTTATTGGCAGCTACAACGATTACCCCTCTTGTCGCTGCGCTCGGTAATATTGAACTCCCCGGCGTCCGAAGTGCAGGGTGGCGGATCGGAGGATTTGGCAACGTAAACGTTTATGCGGTATATCTCGTTATGTTCATGCCATTGCTATTCAGTCTCGGATTGCTCGGTCAAAGAAGTTGGATTCGTGGTGCAGCTTGGGTATTGTTTGCCGTATCGATGATAAGTCTTCTCAGGACCGGCTCCAGAAGTGGTGTTATTTCCTTTGTATTTGCTATGTTTACCTATCTCATTATCGTTCGAAAAATGTATCCAACTCGGCTTATCATAGTCGGTATTGTTTCCCTTTCCATTATCGCCAGCGTTGCCGTTGTGGCGCTGCCGTCCCAGGTCAAGGGAGTCTTTGCGGAACGGCTAAATCCACAAGGTGCTGAAGATGTTTATGAATATACCTCTGGGCGCACACAGATATGGAAGAACGGGCTGCTTCTGTTCTTGGACAGTCCAATCTATGGTCATGGCCAGAACACTTTTTTACCCCTCAACACCAAACGATTTCAACTGGGGTTCAGTGCGCATAACGCATATCTTACATACATGGTCGAGCAAGGCTTGATTGGATTGTCGATATTTGTATTTCTGCTTTCAAGGATTTTCTCACATCTGCTTAGGCAGCTTCGGTCTTCACCAAACCGCTTCGCTCTATTGGTCTATGCTGGATATCTAGCCGGATTTTGCGGCTATGCGGTTGCCATGCTTGCAGGCAACGTCGCAACACCCAGATATATCTTTTGGATTTATACAGCAGTGGTTTACAAATTGACATACATTACCACGGAGTCCAACTCCTCTGTGGCATCGGCATTAGACGCCGGGCAATGAACTGCGGAAATATCCAGGGGCCGGCGTCTGGCTGTCCGGGAATCCATTGCAGAGATTTGTCGATCGGCATCCGTTTCATCGCGGAGCGTTAGCGGCATGAGCATCAAGGATTTGTATTTCTGCAAGAAACTATCGTTTCGACATCCAATGGCGCGGCATTGGTTAAGAACCTTGGCCGATGAAGCGAAGATTTCAGCGGACGAGTTGCAGTCAATAAATACGCGACGGTGCCTGCAACTGGCACGCTATGCAATCACGACCATACCGTTCTATATGAAGAAGTATACCTCTGCCGGGATAGAAGTTGGGGATATCAAGGATGATGCGGCGTTCGCCCGGTTACCGATACTTACCAAACACGAAGTAAGGAACCACGCGCATGAAATGATTCGGCAGGATGATAGTCTTGACAATCTTGCTACGAGTGCAACAGGAGGCAGCACTGGAGAGCCGGTCCGCTTTTACAGGGATCCAGGTTTGCCGGGGAAAGCGCTCGGCTGGCACAGGGTTTGCGATTTGGGAGTATCACTGGCGGACAATCACGGCGTAGTTGGGCGCATCTTGCCAAAATTTGACTGGAAATACAATATTGCTTGTCTGTATAATTTGACGAAAACAGCTTACCTGGACGCCAAGACCATTACATCGGAGACCATGCAACGTTTTTATCCTGACCTGAAACATTCCAAAGCGACGTACATCTATGGCTATGGCGGTGGGATCTACGAGTTTTCGAAGTTTTTATCAGATGCAGATCTCGTGCTCCCAACCTTAAAAGCTATTATAGCCACGTCCTCTCCCTTGGCTGAATTTCAACGTGCTGCGATGGAGCGCACTTTTAAGTGTAAAGTGTATGATCAATATGGTTGCTGTGAAGTCCCGTGGCTTGCCATGGAATGTCAAGCACAAGAGGGCCTGCACGCATTCCATAGCATACGGAGAATTGAGATAGTGGATGAGAATCAAAACCGGTGTAGGCTTGGGCAAGTTGGGGATATTCTGATCACAAATGCGATTGACTATCGCTTTCCAATCATTCGGTATGCGCTTGGTGACCGCTCCGCATATGTATCGGGTGATTGTTTATGCGAAAACCATTCTCCAAGGATAGAGACAGTCAGGGGTAGAGTGACAGATTGTTTCACATTACCTAACGGGGTTATTGCAGGTGACTATCTGACAACGATTTTCGATGATTACCCGGAGGCAGTTTCTGGTTTCCAGGTTTACCAGTACCGCGACTTAAGAGTTGAGTTGCGTGTCGTTTTGAATTCACACCATTCCGAATCACGTAATGAAGTTGTCAACGTTGGAAGAACGCTGGAAGAACGTTTGCAGGGACTCCCATTTCAACTAAAATACGTTAATGAGATTCCTCACGAGCAAGGAAAGACCAGATTTGTTATTAACGAGAACATGCTTTAACAAGCTACATTTAGGGAGACTTGATTTGCCATAGGGGCTCGCCATTTAACGAGGGACGGCATAGCAGGGCATCCTGAGCAACTCGACCTTGTTTGCGCATGGCATGAGTGTAGGTGCAGCAATTCCCGCTGCCTCCCCGAAACGTCCTGTTCAGGTTTGAGACAGG
>JAWSUI010000054.1:0-24720 GCA_033551855.1 Deferrisomatales bacterium | reverse complement strand
GTGGGAGCGCCTGGCCTGGGAGCCCGAGGGGCACCGGCTCGACCTGGGGGGCGCCGCCCTCGACCTGGGCGGCATCGCCAAGGGGTATGGGGTCGACCGGGCCGTCGCCGCCCTCCGGGGCCGGGGGGCCCGGGACTTCATCGTCGACGCCGGGGGCGACCTCTTCGTGGCCGGCGCCAAGGGGCCCTCGGCCTGGAGGGTGGGGATCCAGCACCCCCGGGAGCCCGGCTCGTTCCTTCGGGTGGTGAGCCCCTCCGAGGGCGCCCTCGTCACCTCCGGCGACTACGAGCGCGCGGCGCACGTCTTCGACCCCCGCACGGGCCGGCCGGCCCGTGGCTGCCAGGCCGTCACCGTGTGGGCGCCTGACGCCCTGACCGCCGATGCCCTGGCGACCGCGGTCTTCGTGCTGGGGCCCGAGGAGGGGCTGGCCCTCCTCGAAGCCGAGCCCGAGGCGGAGGGGCTGGTGGTGGGTGCGGAGGGCTCGGTGGGGGAGACGTCGGGGTTCCGGCGCAGGGTGCCGGAGGCGTCCCCCCGGTGAGGCGGCGGGCGTTCACGGTGCTGGACGGGCTGCTCCTGGTCGGCCTCCTGGCCCTGCACGTGTATCTCTGGCCGGCCTGGGGCACGAAAACGCCGGCCGCGGTGCAAGTGGTCTCGGTGTCGGGAGTCCGCACCGAGCCCCTGGCGGGTTCTCGAGAGCTGGCCGTGGACGGTCCGCTGGGAACCACGAGGGTCCGGCTGGATGCCGGCGCCGTGCGGGTGGAGGACAGCCCCTGCCCCGACAAGCTCTGCGTCGCAGCGGGTCCCGTGACGCGGCCCGGGCAGGTGGTGGCCTGCCTTCCCAACCGCGTCGCCCTGCGGGTCGTCGGGGCAGACGAGGGGGGGGTGGACGCCGTCGGGCGCTAGAACGCGGCCGGGCCTGCGGCCCGGTTCGCGCTTGGGAGGGCCCTCCCACGAGGCCCGGCGCGGACTGGCTCCCTGGTGGGAGCGGGCTCCAGCCCGCGAAGGGGTGGCGGCCGGGAGGGCGCTCCCACGGGGGACCCGGGGATGGGGAGGTTGGCAGGCGGATGGAGGCGGGCAGGAACGTGGACCCGGGGGGGACCGCCGGGGCGGAGCCCCAGACCCGCCGCCTCGCACGGCTGGGCCTCCTGATCGCCTTGGCCGGCGCGGTCCAGGCGGCGGAGTCCCTGGTCCCGAGCCCGGTCCCGTGGTTCCGCCTCGGGCTCGGCAACGCCGTGGTCCTGGTGACGCTCCACCGCTGGGGCGGCCGGGAGGGCCTGTGGGTCGCGGCGGGCAAGGTGCTGGTGGGGAGCCTCCTGGCCGGGCGGCTCCTGTCCCCTGCCTTCCTCCTCTCCCTGGCCGGCACGGGGGCCGCGCTCGGGATCATGGCCGCCGCCCTTCGGGCGTCCCCACCCCTGGGTTTCGTCGGGGTGAGCGTCCTCGGCGCCCAGGGCAACGTCCTCGCGCAGCTCCTCCTGGCCGCCCTGCTGCTCCGCACGCCGGCCCTCTGGTCGCTCCTCCCCCTCCTCGGCGCCCTGGCCGTCCTAGCGGGCACGCTCACGGGCCTCGTCGCCCATCGGGTCGTGAAGGCCCTGGAAAAGGGAGCCTGATCCCCGCCCCCGCGTCAACCCTCCCGCGGCACCGCTGACGCCAGGGAGAACCGGTCCTCGGCGTCGAAGGCCTTCCGGTAGCCTCCGAGCACCGCGACCGCCGCCCCCAGGGCGGTAGCGGCGGAGATCATGAGGAGCACCACGATCTGGTAGGCGGCGGCCACCCGGGGGTCGGTGCCGGAGAGCACCTGGCCGGTCATCATCCCGGGGATGAAGACCACCCCCGCGGCGCTCATGGAGTTGAGGGTGGGGATGAGGCCGGCCCGGAAGGCCGCCCGGGCGCTGGGCCGCACCGCCTCCCAGGGGGTCGCCCCCAGGGCCAGCAGGGCCTCGATCTGGGCGGAGCGGGAGCGCAGGTCTCCGAACAGGCGGTCCAGGCAGAGCGCCATGCCGTTCATCGAGTTCCCGACGACCATCCCGGCGATGGGGATCACGTACCGGGGCTCGTACCAGGGCTCCACGCCCACCACCAGGGCGGTCACCGCGAAGGTCACCAGGAGCCCGGAGGAGGCGATCGCCCCGAGGCTCCGGGGGAAAAGCCCCGGCGGGCGCCCCACGACCCGGGCCAGCAGGGTCTGGGCCCCGAAGAGCATCATGAGGGCCAGGAGGCCGGCGACCACCCACGGGTTCGAGGTGCGGAACACCCACTGGAGGACGAAGCCGAGGGCGATGAGCTGAACGTAGGCTCGGGCGGCGGACCAGAGGAGGGAGCGCACCATCCCCAGGGAGAGGGCCAGGGAGAGCCCCGCGGCGGCCACCAGGAACCCGGAGGCCAGCATCAGCTCCCACGGGCCGATGGGGATGGCGCCGGTCATGAGCTCGCCTTCACGGCTCGGGAGGCGCTCTGGGGCACCAGAGTCAGTACGGCACGCGGGCTTTGACCCCGCTCAGCGGCTCGAAGTGCTTGAGGTTCAGCGTGGCGATCAAGAAACCGTGGGTGATTCCCGTTGCCGCGATGAGACAGTCGAGGAATCCGGCCCCGTGACTCAGGTGGAACGTTCGATAGAGCTCGAAGGATTTCCTCGAAATGGATTCGTCGAGCCAGACGATACGATACAGTCCGATCTCTCGCTCCACCGCTCGCTGTTCTTGGCGGTTCCGGCATCCCGCCAAGAGCTCGGCCGCCGTAACGACCGAGAGGAATCGCTGGGGCGGCGCAATGGAGTCTACCCACAGCTTCGCTGATTCATGGCCTCGAAAGACGTCAACGAGAATCGACGTATCCAGGAGCCAGCGGCTACCCGTCACGGCGATCACGACGTGTTTCCACCTCCTCTCTGAGGCGAGCCGAGAGGTCCACCGGGTCGGCGGCCTCCGCCCTATCTGCCCAGATGCCGAAGGCGGGGTGGTCGGTACGGCGGAAAGCTTGGTCGCGATCCCCGGCGTCGGACTCCTGCAGCACGATCACCTCGACGGGGCCGGGTTCGACCCCCTTGGGGACGCTGACCACGAGTCGATGATCGGCTGTTACGCAACCGTGTGTCTTGACCGCGCGCATGCCTGTTCCTTCCGTCATGAGCCGAGGAGCCCTTCCCGGCTCTCGGTCCTTCCGATATCTCACGGGAGCTGGGGCGCCTCAGCGCCCCGGACCAGCGAAAGTCTGCCTCGCAACCGTACCGTGGGCGTTTGGCGCATGTCAAATTGCGGCGTCGATGGTTTCGAGCCCCCCATGTGCCATTCGAAGCAGCCGGTGCACCCCCTCCCATGGCGTCGTGTGTCCCGCGGCGAAGACCGCGCCCCCGGCCTCCGCGTGCCGGAAGGCGCGGGCGGCCAGGAGCTCGGCCGAGGCCGGGTCGAGGTTCGCCGCCGGCTCGTCCAGGAGGAGCACCTTGGGCCCCGATAGGACCGTGCGCAGGAAGGCGACCCGCGCGAGCTGGCCGAGGCTGAGCTCCCGGGTGGGGCGGTCGAGGGCCAGGCCCCCCAGCCCCAGGGCCTCGAGCTCCCGGGCGAGGGTCTCGGGGGACGGGGCTTCCCTGCCCCGCCGGGCGCGAAGCTGCCAGGGCGCCAGGAGGTCCTCGGCCAGGGTCTCTGCCAGGGGGACGGGAGGGGAGGGGAGCAGGGCCACCTGGGCGCGCCACTCCCGCGGCGACAGCCGGGCGGCGCGGCGGCCGGCCAAGGCGAGCTCCCCCGACCACGGCACCAGGCGGGCCAGGGCCCGGAGCAGGGTGGACTTGCCCGAGCCCGAGGGGCCCTGGAGCCAGAGCACCTCGCCGACGTGCAGGTCCAGGGAAGCCGGGTGCACCACCAACCGCCCCGCCCGCTCCACGCGGAGGGAGCGGGCCGTCAGGAGGGGTGCCGCCGCCGACGTCTGGTCGTGCACGTCAAACTCCCCGACGGTCAGGGGGAGCACGACAGGGAGGCCGGGAACGGATGCGGGCGGCCCAAAGGCCGCCCGCCCGGTGACGGCAACTCCCTACCGTCGCGAACCACCGCTGCGACGGTCCCCAACCCCCGCCGGCGTCGTCCCTGGCCGATCCCGTTACCAGGTTCGTGTTTGGCCGGGGTGGCATGCTGCGAACTGCGGGTTCGCCGATCCAACGGTGCAGGTCGGCGCCACGTAGCCGAGCTCGTCGCGCAGGCTGCCGGCAGGGTCGCCCTCGAACTCCGGCGTCGCCAGATCTGCGAAGTGGCCGCCCTCTTCCAACCGGACGGGGTCGTGACACGCTGCGCAGGGGGGCGAGAATCCCAGGATCGGGGCAAGGATGACGTGGAGCGGGTGGGTGCCGGAGAAGTAGCTGTTTGCCTCCGGGGAACCCGCTTCGGGCCCTGCCTCGTGGCACGCCTGACAGTCCTGGGCGACGACCAGGGCCCCGCCCTCCCAGGGCGGGGTGGTCTGTCCGCCGTGGCAGCTCACGTTGGTGCACGTGCCGGTCCCGGATGCCGGGTCGAAGTCGTACAGCGCGTTGCCCCGGTTGCCCTGATAGGTCGGGCTCAGGATGGCGACGTCCGCGGGCGGGAAGGGGTCCCAGTGGGCCAGGGTCCCCGCCCCCGCTCCGTCGTGGCAGCCGCTGCAGCCGGCGGCGCCCGTCAGCCCGGTGTGGGGGACGTGGGCGCCGGCGCGGTTGGGCCGGTCCGCGAGGGCTGCCGACGGCTCGCTGGGGGGCACGTGGTGGCACGACACGCAGGGCCGATTCTGCGCCAGGAGGGGGTTGCCCGCCGTGTGGCAATCGGAGCAGGCGAGCTCCGAAATGCCCCCGCCCAAGTCCGGCCCGTGGCAGCCCCTGCAGGCATCCGCCGCCCCGGGGGGGCTGATCTCTGCGCCGTGGGTGAGGATGTAGTCCTCGGGGTGCCTCAGGAAGGGGGGGCCTTCCATGTGGCAGTCGAGGCAGGCCACGCCTACGCCCCCGCCCGCCAGGTCGGCGCCGTGACAGCCCCGGCAGCTCTCCGCCGCGCCGCGGGCGCTCGGATCGGCCCTGTGGTCGAGGGCCCACCTGTCGGGGTGGGCTTGATTCACCGGCGCGTTCTGGTCCGAACAGGCCGCCCCCAGAAAGGCCAGGGCGACCAGCGACGTCCAAAGAAGCGAGCTCTTCATCGCAGTCCTCTCCTTGGGGCCTGTCCTAGCCGTGGCAGGGGGCGCAGGTCTTGGAGGCCTTGGGGTTTCCGTGGCACCGGAAGCACGAGGTCGGGTTCAGGCGCCCGTCGATCCGATGGCGCGAGAGATAGTCCCCCCGGTGAGGGGTCCGCAGGTAGGTGTCGGTCTGGTTCTTGATGGAGGGCTTGAGCTCGCTCCGGGTCACGTGGCAGTCGTTGCAGAAGCTCTGGGTGTGGCACATGGCGCACACCGCCTCACCCTGGTAGGCGGGGCCGCGGTGCTGGTTGGTCCAGTCCGGCGTGTGGACGAAGTTCGCGTAGACCACCTGGTCGTCGGCCCGATCGTGGCACTCGAGGCAGTCGGTCCGGCCCTTGTCCAGGGGATACGGGTGCACGTCCGGCAGGGTGTAACGCCGGGGCAAGGTGGCGCAGGCGGCCACGAGGCCCGCCACGAGCAGGAGCGCGAGGATCGTCTTGAGCGTGCGTTCGGGCATGGTCTTGCTCCCCAGAGGAAGGGCCCGGGCTCTCGCGCCCGCGGCCGGATCTGCGTTCTCGGTCGAGCCTGCTCTTCGGTGCGTCGCCTATTTGGAGAAGAGGTACTTGACCGCCAGCATCCCCCTCACGTCCCGGTCGAAGTACGGGTCCGCGCTGTAGTCGCCGGAGAGCTTCACCTCCAACGCGTCCCCGAGGAAGCGCCGGCCTGCGCCCAGGGAGGCGAAGAGGGAGCGATCCTCCCCCAGGATGTCCGCGTCGTAGCGGACGTAGACCACGTCGCCGCTGTAGAAGGTGGGCCGCTGGTCGCAGTAGAACCAGGCCCGCCACAGGCTGTAGCGGGTGTCGTCGGTGTCGCCGTCCATGATGCCCACCTCGGCGCCCACCTGGGCGTTGCGCTGCACGCGCAGGGCGGCCAGGGCGGCGAAGTACCAGGCGTCGTCGTCCCGCTCCCGGTAGTCGTAGCTCTTGCCCTTGAGCTGCAGCTCGATGCCGTCCTTGGGGTACCAGGTGACGTCCGCCCCGATGACGGTCACCCTCTCGTTGGAGTCCTTCAGGAAGCGGAACGGCCCGCCGGTGTTCGCACCCGTGTCGAAGTAGGCGCCGTAGACGAACCGCTCGAAGGCGGGGCGCAGCACGAACTGCCCCAGGTTGATCCGAGCGTCATAGGCGTGCTCCTGCCACTGGTCGGTCTCCAGGTTGCGCGCGGAGAAACCGGAGAGCAGGATCGGCCAGGGCAGGGTCACCGACGAATCCACCCCGAGGACCTGCTCCTGGCGGTCGCCGTCGTTGTCGACCCGCTTGTAGGAGAGGCCTACGTCGTACCAGTACCCCCAGCGGTGGTTCAGCCGGCCCCCCCAGATCCGGTCGCCGCTGCGGCCGTCCACGGTCTCGAGCGCCACGGGCAGGCCGCCGTATGCCGAGAGGGTGAAGCCCGGCCCGATGTCGCCCCGGAGGGTCAGCCCATCGATCGACTCGTTGGCCACGCCCTCGAACACGTACAGACGGCCGAGCCGTGCGGCGAAGTTGGCCTCGTGGCGCGTGTACTGGAGGTAGCCGTAGAGGAGCTCCCCCTGGGAGCGGTCGCTGAAGTAGTCGCTGTCGGCCAGGTCGTAGCGGCCCCAGCCGTACAGGTGGACCGAGAGCCCCTTGTCCTCCAGCTCGCCCGCCGCCACCCGCAGGTACTCGTAGACCGGCAGCACCTTCTTGTCGTCCCCCTTGCGCGTGTCCCGCTCGAAGTAGCGCACCAGGGTGTTCGACTCGACCTGGAGCTCGGCGGTCCGGGCGGGCCGCGCCGCCCCGAGGGGCAGCGACGCGGCCAGACAGAGCAGCAGTGCCTTCCTGAGCGGTCCTCTGAGCTGCATGGGTCACTCCTGGTCCGGTGGAGGGGGATAAGGGGACAGTCCGCCGAAACGGTTATCCCGAGCCCCGAAGGAGGGGGGCACAGGGCGCCAAACGGGCTGCACCATACCACCGTTTGAGGGGTTCGGGAAGACAGGGCCGGACAAGGTGGTGCGTCGTGCAGAAAAAAACGGGCGGGCCGAATGGCCCGCCCGAATCCCAAGGTTGCTGTGCGTGACGGCTACGGGTTCAGCACGTCTTCCCGACCGTTCGGGAAGACGGTCGGCACCCAGCCGTTCTGGAAGGCGTGGGCACGCAGGCCGGTCTGGTCGGCCTGGTTGTCGGACTGGTGACAGCTCATGCAGGACGCTGCCGCCGGCCCCATCAGGGTGTCGTCGAGCTGGTTGCCGTACGGGGCCTCACCGGCCTCCACGGTCAGGGCGACCGCCATGCCCTGGTCGGGCACGAGGTACGCGCCGGGGAAGTGGCAGGCCTGACAGTTGTTCAGGAACTGCGGGTAGGTCGGGGCGTGGAAATTGTGGTTCCGCTGCGCTGCCGGGTCGGAGCCGAAGACGGTCTGCAGGCCGGTTCCGGGCCAGTTGGGCCCAAGCGCGCTCTCGTCCTTTGCCCACGCGAAGATCCCGTTCACGTTGCCGAAGTTCCGATACAGGACGTACGGTGCTCCGGTCTCCCCGGCAGAGTGGATGGCATGGAGCATGTAGCGGAGGTCATAGGTTTCACCGGTCTTTCCATCGTAGGCCTCCGCGGCACTGACCCCGTACCCCTCGCGAACGTTCTTCTCGTTCGACGCCGCGTTGTGGCACATGACGCAGAGCTCGACGTTGTCGATGCGGCTGCCGGTGCCTGTGGAGCTGTGATTGTAGAGGGATCCCGAGTGGCATGCCAGGCACTTGGTCGTGTCCGCGATCTGACGGCGCGCTGCGGCCGGAGCTCCGTCCGCCACGAGGAAGTCATACGTGGGGGCGGGGGAGCGGACCAGGATGACCTGGCCCGCAGGCTCGAACCGGACCTGAGGCCGGCCCTGGATGGCGACCCGGGCCCGAGTGGCCGTGGTCGCATTCAAGGTTCCCACCGTCGTGGCCACGCCGCCCACGCACGTGGTGGTGTCGGCAGTCACGGCGACGGTCCCGGCGGGCTGGCCGGGAACGGTGCCGACGTCGGTGTTCACCCAGTCGTCACCCTGGGCGTAGGCGCGCAGGATACTCAGACCCGCGGCGATGACGCCCGGCTCGGAGTCGGCGGTGGCCCCGAAGAACACCGGGCCGAGGGCGAAGTCGGTGTTGCAGGCGTCGTAGGCCTCGTCGGTGATCGGGTTGTACGCCCGCCAGGTGACCGACAACGCGCCCTCGGAGCCGGCGGCGGCGACTTCGGTGATCTCCATGGCGATGGCCTTGCCCTGCTCGACCGACTGGTCCATGCCGTCCCAGATCAGGCCGTTACGCCCGGTGAAGAGCCCGTTGTGGAAGTCCGCCGCCGTGGTCTTCTGGGAGACCGTGCCGTCGTGGCAGCCGACGCAGTTCGTCTCAGCGGTAAAGGCGGCGTGGTTGAAGCCGGAGAAGTCGGAATCGCCGAATCCCGTCCAGTCTTCGTGGCAGCTCATGCACAGGTCGAAGGTCGGCGGGGTGTCCGTGGCGGCTGCCAGGCCCGCGTCGGTGTCGTGGCAGACGCTGCAGTTCTGCATGTAGGTCGGGTACGTGACGGACCACTCGTCTTCGCCGATCACGAAGTGGCCGCTCGGCATGTTGTGGGAGTTGTGGATGCCGTGGGCCAGGTAGACGAGGCTCAGGTCGTCGGACGGGTTGACCGCGCTGTGGCAGGCCACGCAGTTATCGACGTCGAACGGATTGAAGTGGTGGCTGTCGAGGGCCGTGAAGGTGCCGTGGCAGTTGATGCAGGCCTGCTTGCTCGCCAGGGCGGGGCGGACGTAGGCGGCGTCGTCGGCCGACACGCTGGCCCGCCGGGCGGGGGTCACGCCGACGCCCGTCTGCAGCCGGAAGTAGTAGCGGGAATCCGTGCCAACGAACTCCGCAGGGTTCGGCATGGGGGGGTCTGCAACAACCGGGGCGATCCGCAGCGCGTAGACGCCATCCGTGATGGTATCGATCGTGGCGCCGTCCCGGAAGTCATACCGGGTGTAGACGCCGTCCACCCCCTGGAAGATGGTCGCACGGGTCACCCGGACAAAGGCATCGTCCGGAACGCCGTCGACCAGTATGTTGAAGGACACGATGACGTCGTCCCCATCCGCCGCTGGTTCGGCAACAACGGTGTAGGAAACCTCCCCGGTGACCGCGTGGCGGTCGAGGAGATCCGCGGATCTTCCCGGGTCGTGGCACACGAAACACGTCTCGACCGCCACGACGGGCGCGTCGCGGCCGTCCTGGCCGTCCCTGCCGTCCGCGCCCGGCCGCCCATCGCTGCCGTCATCCGCGCAGCCCATCAGGGCCAGGGGTGCGGCGAGCAGGCCTACCATCACGAGTTTGAGCCACTTGCCTTTCCTCATCTCTTCCTCCTAGCGTACTGCCTGTTGGAAATGCCGGACCGACCCCCTCCACCGAGGTCTACACCGGCGGGCCTCTGAGCAGTGCCTTCCCGAGCGGTCCTCTGAGCGGCACGGGTCGTTCCTGGCCGGTGGAAGTGGATGGCAGACGGGGGACCAACCACCGAACCAGGTGTCTCGCGTCGAAAGGGGGGCACAGGGCACCAAACGGAAAGAACCATACCACCGATGGAGGCATCCGGGAAGGTGGGACTTCTTGGCGGCCGGCAATTCTTTGTCTCCAGGGGGACACAGCGGGTCGACCCACCCGATCCGGAAGCGAACTGGAAAAAAGGCGGGGGAGCTTGCGCTCCCCCGCCCCATGCAACAGCAGGTCGATCAGGTGAATCCCTTCGGGAGGTTACTGCGCCGCCTCGAGGACCGCTTCCTTGCCCCCTTCGATGACGCTGGGGCGCCAGCTGAACTGGTAGGCGTGATTGCGCAGGGCCGCCTGCACAGCGGGGTCACCGGCCTGGTGGCAGGCCATGCAGGCGCCGGTGGCCGGTGAGATCAGGGTGTCGTCGAGCTGGCTCGCCCCGTCGTCACCGGACTCGATGCTGATGGCCAGCGCCTTGCTCTGGTCCGGAATGCCGTAGGCGCCTTCGATGTGACAGGCCAGACAGTTGTTGAGGCGATTGGGGAAGTTCACCTTCTTCAAGTAGTGGGTGATGTTGGCAGGCGGATTGCTGCCGAACACCTCAAGGCCCGGAGCATAGGCCGCCGGGTTCCCCTCGCTGTCCAACGGCCAGTTGGGCGGCAGGGGGGTGTTGTGGCTGCCGTAGCCGTAGAGGCCGCGGTTGCGGTAGACGAGGTAGAAGGCGTCGCGCTCGCCCACGCCGTGCACCGCGTGCATGTTGTACGCCATGCTGAAGCTTTCCGCATTCTTGCGGTCATAGGCGTTCGAGGCGTCGATGCCGAGACCCACTCTGACGCCCTGATCGGTCGCGGAGGGGTTGTGGCAGGCGATGCAGGACTCGATGTTGTCGTTCCGCCCGCCGCCGTGACGGTACATGTTGCCCCGATGGCAGCCGATGCACTTGTTGGTGTCGACGATCTGGCGGCGCGGCGCCGGGGTGCCGTCGGCGATCAGGAAGGAGAAGGCGGGCACCGGGACCCGGGCCTGCTGGTTGGCGAACCCCTGAATGTCGATGCGGGGACGCCCGTCGAAGGTGATCTGGGCCCGCTCGGCCACGGCCCCGGTGTGCAGGTTGACGGTGGTGGTCGCCCGCCCGTCCACATCGCAGACGGTGTTTTCGGCGGTCAGGTTGGTGGTGGCGCCCGGCTGGCCGTAGGAGCCGACGCCGACGTTGGCGATGTCGTCGCCCTGGTAGTACGCAATTCGGACCGAGAACTGGCCGAGGAAGACGGGCGCATCCGGGCCCACGGTCGCGTTGCAGGCATCGTACAGGCTGGCGTCACTCCGCCGCGCTTCCCAGTGGAACTGGATCGGGGCGCCGAGGCCGGCCGCCTCGACGGCGGTGATCTCCATCTCGATGTTCTCGGCCGCCCTCATCTCGGGGTTGAACCCGAGGTGGAAGTCGCCGACGACGGTGCGAGGGGAGACCGTGCCGTCGTGGCAGGTCTGGCAATCGACCAGCGCCCCCAGGCTGCGGTGGAGGGTCTCGTTGCCAGGGGTGCTCCAGGTGAAGCTGTCCCAATCGATCGTGACGTTGTCGGCTTCGACCACCCGGCCGCCGACCTCACCGTGGCAGCTGCCGCAGAAGGGACGGGTGACCGGCTCGGCCAGCACGGCAGCCAGGTCGGCATCGGTCATGTGGCAGGCGCTGCAGTTCTGGTTGTCGCCGGGGTAGCGGACCGAGAAGAACCAACCTTCCTTCACCTCGAGGCTGCCGGCTTCGTTGTTGATCTTGTTGACCTTGTTCGACTGGTGGATGCCGTGCGCATAGTACAACAGGCGGTCTCCATGGGCACCGTCCGCGTTGCCGTGGCACATGACGCAGGATTCCACGCCGTACGCGGAGAAGTGGTAGGTACGATTACCCATCGCACGACGATTGCCGTCGGCACCGGTCGCCACGCTGTCATACCCACCCATGGCGTTGACGAAGATATTGGGCCCGTGGCAGTTGACGCAGCCCTGGTCGCGGACCGGGGTCATGACGCGCACGTTCTGGTAGGCGATGACCGCGGCTTCCGGGTAGGTCACCCCGGAGTTCAGCCGCACGCGCCAGGTCACGTCCTGCTCCGGGGTCCAGCCCGGCAAGGTTGCGAGATCGATCGGCAGGGTGATGACGTGGTCGCCGTCCTCATTGAGATCTACGGTCGCATTTGCAGCCGCAACGGCGTTGTTGGTGCTGGTCCGAACACCGTCGACCATGCGGAGCGCGCGGACGTTGACGACGGTTGTGTAGGCCAGATTCTGATCTTGATCGTCGATCGACACCGTGATGTCCACGAAGGCGGGATCGTCCACGGTGGCGGGGGTGACGAGCACCTCTCGGACCGTCCAGTTGGCTGCCCTGGGCAGATAGGCGTCGTGGTTCTCCCGTGCCGAGAAGACCGACGCGTCGCCGTGGCAGACGACGCAGGTGTCAGCGGCGGCGGTAGCGGTCACGGGGGCATCCGTGCCCGAGGGGCCCGGGGGACCCGGAGGGCCCTGGGCGCCGTCACTTCCGTCGCTGCCGCAGCCCGTCAGGGCCAGGGGTGCGGCCACCAGGCCGACCATCGCGAGCTTGAGCCACTCGAGCTTCCTCATCTCTTCCTCCTCCGGTACTGCGTGTTGGACGATGCCGGATCGATCCCCTCCTCCGAGATCTTCACCGGCGGGACGCTCACGCGAAACCCCCCCTCCAGACGATCGGTACACTTCCGTTGCCGAGCGACGAGCGTACTCCCTGCCTAACGGCCTCTCAAGAGGGTCATAGATCCCGGTTCCGGGTCAAGTGTTTCCCGCTCTCAAGCGGCAAGAACTTCCTCGCGGGCACACCAAAGGTCGCCGGAAGGGCCCGTGGCGGCGCGCTACTCCTCCACCTCCTCGACCGCCTCCACTTCCTCGAGCTCCTCGTCCTCGCCCGTATCGACCCCCAGGGCGCCGAGCTCCTCGGCGAGCTCGTCGTCGGAGAGGGCCGACTCCCGGGGCTTGACCACGGGCTCCCACACGACGCCCTCGTCGTGGACCTCGATCTGGCTGCGCTGGTAGCGGCCGAGCCCGGTGCCCGCCGGGATGAGCCGGCCCATGATCACGTTCTCCTTGAGGCCCCGCAGGTAGTCCACCTTGCCCTCGATGGAGGCCTGGGTGAGCACCTTGGTGGTCTCCTGGAAGCTCGCGGCCGAGATGAAGCTCTCGGTGGAGAGGCTGGCCTTGGTGATGCCCAGGAGCATGGGGACGCCGATGGCGGGCTCGCCGTCCTTCGCCATCACCTTCTGGTTCTCCGCCTCGAAGATCTGGCGCTCGACCTGCTCCTTGAGCAGGAAGTCGGTGTCGCCCATCTCCTTGATCTCGACCCGGCGCAGCATCTGCCGGACGATGACCTCGATGTGCTTGTCGTTGATGTCCACGCCCTGGAGCCGGTAGACCTCCTGGATCTCATCCACCAGGTACTTCATGAGCTCCTTCTCGCCGAGGACCTTGAGCACCTCGTGGGGGTTGGTGGCGCCGTCCATCAGGGGCTCGCCGGCCTTGACCAGGTCGTCCTCCCGCACCGAGACGTGCTTGCCCCGGGGGATGAGGTAGATCTTGGCCTCGCCCATTTCCGGGGTCACCACGATCTTGCGCTTGCCCCGGGTGTCCTTGCCGAAGGTCACGACGCCGTCGATCTCGGAGATGAGGGCGAAGTCCTTGGGCTTGCGGGCCTCGAAGAGCTCGTCCACCCGGGGGAGGCCGCCGGTGATGTCCTTGGTCTTCGTGGTCTCTCGCGGGATCTTGGCGATGACGTCGCCGGCCGAGACCTCCCGGCCCTCCTCCACGGCGATGTTCGCTCCCACGGGGAGGATGTAGCGGGCCAGGGTCTCGCCGGTCTCGAGACCCTTGATCGAGACCCGGGGCCGGTAGTCCGCCCCCCGGCTCTCCACGACCACCTTGCGGGACATGCCCGTGACCTCGTCGACCTGCTCCCGCATGGTCACGCCCTCGAGGACGTCGCCGAACTTGATCCGGCCCGTGGCCTCGGTGAGCATGGGGTTGGTGTAGGGGTCCCACTCGGCCAGGAGCTGGCCGGCCAGCACGGCGCCCCCGTCGGGGGCCTTGAGGTTGGCCCCGTACACCACCGGGTACTTCTCGCGCTCGCGCCCCTCGGCGTCGAGGACCGCGAGCTCGCCGTTGCGGTTCATGGCGACGATGCGGCCGTCGGCGGTGGTGACCGTCTGGAGGTGCAGATAGCGCACGGTGCCCTGGTTGCGGGCCTCCAGGGTGGACTGCTCCACCCGCTTCGAGGCCGTGCCGCCGATGTGGAACGTCCGCATGGTGAGCTGGGTGCCGGGCTCGCCGATGGACTGGGCGGCGATGATGCCGACGGCCTCGCCGAGGTTGACCTTGCGGCCCCGGGCCAGGTCGCGCCCGTAGCACTCGGCGCATAGGCCGTTCTTCGCCTGGCAGGTGAGCCCGCTTCGGATGAGCACCTGCTCCACCCCCGCGTCCTCGACCCGGTCGGCGAGGTGCTCGTCGATCTCGGTGTCGGCGGGGACGATGACCTCGTCGCTGTAGGGGTCGCGCACGTCCACCAGCGTGGTGCGGCCGAGGATGCGGTCCCTGAGGCGCTCGACCACCTCGCCGCCCTCCACGAGGGGGGAGACGTAGATGCCGTCCAGGGTCCCGCAGTCCTGCTGGGTGATCACCACGTCCTGGGCGACGTCCACCAGGCGCCGGGTGAGGTAGCCGGAGTTCGCGGTCTTCAGCGCGGTGTCCGCCAGGCCCTTGCGCGCCCCGTGGGTGGAGATGAAGTACTGGAGCACCGTGAGGCCTTCGCGGAAGTTGGCGGTGATGGGGGTCTCGATGATCTCGCCGGAGGGTTTGGCCATCAGGCCGCGCATCCCGGCGAGCTGCCGCATCTGCTGGGTCGAGCCCCGCGCCCCCGAGTCGGCCATGATGAAAATGGAGTTGAGCTCCTGGGCGTCGTCGGGGCCGGCGACCGCCGCGTCCTTGAACTCCAGCCCCTTCATCATCTGCTGGGCCACCGCGTCGGCGGCGTTGGCCCAGATGTCGACCACCTTGTTGTAGCGCTCGCCGTCGGTGATGACGCCGTCCTCGTACTGCTTCTGGATGCCGGCGACCTCGCGGAAGGACTTGTCCACGATGTCCTTCTTCGCCTCCGGGATCACCATGTCGTTGATGGCGATGGACACGCCCGCCATGGTGGCGGTGCGGTAGCACAGGTCCTTGAGGCGGTCGGCCAGGATCACCGTGGCCTTGCCCCCGGCCCGGCGGAAGGAGATGTCGATGAGGCGCCCGAGGGCGCTCTTCTTCATCACCTTGTTGACCTCGTCGAAGGGGATCTCGCGGGGCACGATCTCGTAGAGGACGACGCGCCCCGGGGTCGTCTCCACGAGTTGGCCGTCCATCCGGACCCGGACCTTGGCGTGGACGTCCACCATGCCCTGGTCGTAGGCGATGCGCACCTCCGTGGGGCTGGAGAACACCATGCCCTCGCCCTTGCGGCCGTTGAGCGCGAGGGTGAGATAGTAGCCGCCGAGCACGATGTCCTGGCTCGGGACGATCACGGCCTTCCCGTTGGCCGGGCTCAGGATGTTGTTGGTGCTCATCATGAGCACCCGGGCCTCGATCTGGGCCTCCACGGTCAGCGGCACGTGGACGGCCATCTGGTCGCCGTCGAAGTCCGCGTTGTAGGCGGTGCAGACCAGCGGGTGGAGCTGGATCGCCTTGCCCTCGATGAGGATCGGCTCGAAGGCCTGGATCCCCAGCCGGTGAAGGGTCGGGGCGCGGTTGAGCATGACCGGGTGCTCCTTGGTCACCTCCTCCAGGATGTCCCAGACCACTTCCTCCTGGCGCTCCACCATCTTCTTCGCGCTCTTGATGGTGGTGGCGAGCCCCCTCTCCTCGAGCTTGTTGAAGATGAACGGCTTGAAGAGCTCCAGGGCCATGATCTTGGGCAGGCCGCACTGGTGCAGCTTGAGCTCGGGCCCGACGACGATGACGCTCCGGCCGGAATAGTCGACCCGCTTGCCCAGCAGGTTCTGGCGGAACCGGCCCTGCTTGCCTTTGAGCATGTCCGAGAGGCTCTTCAGTGGGCGGCGGTTCGGGCCGGTGATGGTCCTCCCCCGGCGGCCGTTGTCGAACAGGGCGTCGACGGCCTCCTGGAGCATGCGCTTTTCGTTCTTGATGATGATGTCGGGCGCCTTGAGGTCCAGGAGGCGCTTGAGTCGGTTGTTGCGGTTGATGACCCGCCGGTACAGGTCATTGAGGTCGCTGGTGGCGAAGCGTCCGCCCTCCAGGGGCACGAGGGGCCGAAGGTCCGGGGGCAGCACCGGCACGACCTCGAGGATCATGTGCTGGGGCCGGTTGCCGGAGCTCTTGAAGGCGTTGATCACCTTGAGGCGCTTGGCGTACTTCTTCCGCTTGGCCTTGCTCGTGGCGGCGACCATCTCCCGGCGGAGCTCCTCGGAGAGCACGGGGATGTTGAGGCCCGCCATGATGTCGCGGATGGCCTCCGCCCCCATGCCCGCCTTGAAGTCGCTCCCGTGCTGCTGGACGAGCTCCCGGTACTTCTCCTCCGTGATCAGCTCGCCCTGCTCGAGCCCGGTGCTGCCCGGGTCCACCAGGATGTAGGACTCGTAGTAGAGCACCCGTTCCAGGTCCTTGAGCTTCATTCCCATCAGGCTGCCGATGCGCGACGGCAGGCTGCGCAGGAACCACACGTGGGCCACCGGGGTGGCGAGCTCGATGTGGCCCATGCGCTCCCGGCGCACGGAGGAGCGGATCACCTCGACGCCGCACTTCTCGCAGACGACGCCCCGGTGCTTCATGCGCTTGTACTTGCCGCAGTTGCACTCGTAGTCCTTCACGGGTCCGAAGATCTTGGCGCAGAACAGGCCGTCGGACTCCGGCTTGAAGGTTCGGTAGTTGATGGTCTCCGGCTTCTTCACCTCGCCGTGGGACCACTCGTGGACCTTGTCGGGGCCCGCGATGGACACCTTGACGGCGTTGAAGTGCAGCGGGTCCTTGGGCGGTTCGAAGAACTTGTCGATGCTCTGCAAGGGCCTAGCCTCCTCTGGGGGATGTCCCGTGTTTTGCGCGTCGTTCGTTGCCCGTTGTCCGTTGGAGGGCCGGTAGGCCGGCGACGGGCAGGGCTACCCCTTGCCCTCTTCCTCTTCGAGCAGCTCCACGTTGAGGGCCAGGGCCTGCATCTCCTTGATGAGGACGTTGAAGGACTCCGGCAGGCCCGGCTCGAGCACGTTCTTGCCCTTCACGATGGACTCGTAGATGCGCGTCCGCCCGGCCACGTCGTCCGACTTGACCGTGAGCATCTCCTGCAGGATGTGGGCGGCCCCGTAGGCCTCCAGCGCCCACACCTCCATCTCGCCCAGGCGCTGGCCGCCGAACTGGGCCTTGCCCCCCAGGGGCTGCTGGGTGACCAGGCTGTAGGGCCCGATGGAGCGGGCGTGGATCTTGTCGTCGACCAGGTGGTGGAGTTTGAGCATGTACATGACGCCCACGGTGACCTTCTTGTGGAACGCGTCCCCGCTCTTCCCGTCGTGGAGCACGGTCTGCCCGATCTCCGGAAGCCCCGCTTCCTTGAGGAGCGGCCAGATCTCCTCCTCCTCGGCGCCGTCGAAGACGGGGCTGTCCATGTACACCCCGTCCCGGGCCGCCTGGCGGGCCAACTCCAGCACCACCTCGTCGGAGGCGTGGTCGATCTGGGCCCGGCTCTCCCGGTCTGCGTAGTACTCCTTGAGCTTCTTGCGGAGGGCCTTGGGGGAGTATTTCGAGCGGAGCACCTGCTCGATCTGCTGGCCCAGCCCCCGAGCCGCCCACCCCAGGTGGGTCTCGAGCACCTGGCCCACGTTCATCCGGGAGGGGACCCCCAGGGGGTTCAGGATGATGTCCACCGGGGTGCCGTCGGGCAGGTAGGGCATGTCCTCGATCGGCACGATCTTGGAGATGACCCCCTTGTTTCCGTGGCGGCCCGCCATCTTGTCGCCCACCGAGAGCCGCCGCTTGATGGCGACGTACACCTTGACCATCTTGATCACGCCCGGGGGGAGGTCGTCGCCCTCGCGCAGCCGCTCGATCCGCTCCTCGTAGCGCTTGCGGACCTCGGCCACCTGCTCGTCGGTGCGCTCCACGAGCTCGAAGAGCTTGTCCTCCCGCTGGGGGGCGTCGAGGAGGGGGATCTCGCCCCAGGCCTCCCGGGGCACCCGGGCCAGCGCCTCGTCTGTGATCGTGGTGCCCTCCTGCACCACCACCGCACCCTCCAGGTCCACCAGGTCGATGGCGACCTTCTGGCCCACCAGGAGCTGGCGGATGGAGTTGTGGGTAGCGCTGCGCAGGATGGAGATGTCGTCTCCCATCTCCTTGCGGAGCCGGTCGGCCTCCCGCTCCTCGAACACCTCTTCCCCCTCATCGCCGCCCTTGCGGCTGAAGACCTTGGCGTCCACCACGATCCCCTCGACCCCGGGGGGTACTCGAAGACTCGTGTCCTTCACGTCTCCGGCCTTCTCCCCGAAGATCGCCCGGAGGAGCTTCTCCTCGGGGGAGAGCTGGGTCTCGCCCTTGGGGGTGACCTTGCCGACCAGGATGTCCCCCGGGATCACCTCGGCGCCGATGCGCACGATGCCGGTCTCGTCCAGGTCCCTGAGCTTCCGGTCACCGACGTTGGGGATGTCGGGGGTGATCTCCTCCTTGCCGAGCTTGGTGTCCCGGGCTACGCACTCGAATTCCTCGATGTGGATCGAGGTGAAGGTGTCCTTCTCGAGAAGGCGTTCCGAGATGATGATGGAGTCCTCGAAGTTGTAGCCCCCCCAGCTCATGAAGGCGACCATCACGTTCTTGCCCAGGGCCAGCTCCCCCAGGGACGTGGCGGGGCCGTCGGCCAGGACGTCGCCGGCCTTGACCCGATCCCCCACATCGACGATGGGCCGCTGGTTGAGGCAGGTGTTCTGGTTCGAGCGCTGGAACTTCGTCAGCCCGTAGACCTCCACGCCGGTGTGGACGTCCTGCCCCTCCTGTTCCTGGTAGCGGACCACGATGCGGGACGAGTCCACGCTCTCGACCGTCCCGTCCCGCCGCGCCACCACCGTGACGCCGGAGTCCCGGGCCACCACTCCCTCGATGCCCGTGCCCACGAGCGGGGCCTCGGTCCGGAGCAGCGGCACGGCCTGGCGCTGCATGTTCGAGCCCATGAGGGCCCGGTTGGCGTCGTCGTGCTCCAGGAAGGGGATGAGGGCCGCCGCGACGCTCACCAGTTGCTTCGGCGAGACGTCCATGAGGTCCACATCGTCGGCGGAGACCAGGAAGGGGTCCCCGTTCTTCCGGGCGTTGACCATGGGGTTGACGAAGCGGTGGCCGGCGTCGAGCGGGGCGTTCGCCTGGGCGATCGTGTGCTCCTCCTCGTCCAGCGCCGTCAGGTAGGTGGTCTCCTCGGCCACCACCCGGTCCGCGACCTTCCGGTAGGGCGTCTCGATGAAGCCGAACTCGTTGACGCGGGCGTAGATCGAGAGGCTCACGATGAGGCCGATGTTCGGGCCCTCCGGGGTCTCGATGGGGCAGATGCGCCCGTAGTGGGTGGGGTGGACGTCGCGCACCTCGAAGCCCGCGCGCTCCCGGGTGAGCCCCCCGGGCCCCAGCGCCGAGAGCCGCCGCTTGTGGGTGGTCTCCGCGAGGGGGTTCGTCTGGTCCATGAACTGGGAGAGCTGCCCCGAGCCGAAGAACTCCTTCACCACCGCCGTGACCGGCTTGGAGTTGATCAGGTCGTGGGGCATGAGGGCCTCCACCTCCTGAAGGCTCATCCGCTCCTTGACGGCCCGCTCCATGCGCACCAGACCGACCCGGTACCGGTTCTCGAGGAGCTCGCCCACGCTGCGCACGCGGCGGTTGCCCAGGTGGTCGATGTCGTCGATGGTCCCTTGGCCGTTCTTCAGCCCCACGAGGTAGCGGATCACCGCGAGGATGTCCTCCCGGGTGAGCACCTGCTGGTCGAGGGGGGCGGAGATCTTTAGCTTGTGGTTGAGCTTGAGGCGCCCCACCTCGGAGATGTCGTACCGCTCCGGGTTGAAGAAGAGGTTTTGGAAGAACTTGGTGGCGGTGTCCAGGGTCGGCGGGTCGCCCGGGCGCATGCGCCGGTAGATCTCGATGATCGCCTCGTCCTTGCCGTCGACCTTGTCGTCGAGGAGGGTGTCGCGAACGTAGGGACCCACCCTCAGGTTGTCGATGAACAGCACCCGGAGGTCCCCGATCCCCTTCTCCCGCAGCCGCTCCAGAAGACCGTGGGAGATCTCGTGGCCGCTCTCGGCCAGCACCTCGCCCGTCTCGGGGTCTACCAGGTCCTCCGCGACGAGCTGGCCCTCCAGGTCCTCGAGGGTCACCGGAAGGGCTGCGGCGTTGCTCCGTTGGAGCTGCTTGAGCTTCGCCCCGCTGATCTTGCGCTGCTTCTTGACCAGCACGGCGCCGGTCTCGGGGTGCACCAGGTCCTCGGTGGCGCGGCTGTCCTTGAGGAGGTCCACCCGGAGCTCCTTGTCGGCCTTCCCGGACTCCCAGTCGATCCGCACCGCGAGCTTGTCGTAGAACAGGTCGAGGATCTCCTGGTGGGAGTACCCCAGGGCCTTGAGGAGCACGGTGGCGTGGAGCTTGCGCCGCCGGTCGATCCGGACGAAGACCAGGTCCTTGTGGTTGAACTCGAAGTCCAGCCACGAGCCGCGGTAGGGGATGACCCGGGCGGAGTACAGGAACTTGCCGCTGGAGTGCTTCTTCCCCTCGTCGTGGCTGTAGAAGACCCCTGGGGACCGGTGGAGCTGGTTGACGATCACCCGCTCGGTGCCGTTGACGATGAAGGTGCCGTGGGCGGTCATCACCGGGATTTCCCCGAAGTAGACCTCCTGCTCCTTCACGTCCCGGATGCTCCGGGTGCCCGCGGTCTCATCCACGTCCCACACGACCAGACGAACCGTGATCTTGATCGGCCGGGCGTAGGTCATGCCCCGTTGGACGCACTCGTCCACGCCGTACTTGGGCTCGCCCAGCTCGTAGCGGACGAACTCCAGGGAAGCCGTCTCCCCGAAGTCCCGGATGGGGAAGACGCTGTGGAACACCTTCTGGAGACCGAAGCTCTCCCGGATCTCGGGGGGCACGTCGGTCTGCAGGAACCGCTCGTAGGACGCCTTCTGGACTTCGATCAGGTTCGGGATCGCGACGACCGTCTCGATCTTGTTGAACTTGCGCCGAAGCCTGCGGGTGTCGGCCACAGGGTTTGCCATGGGGTCTCGTCTCCTTCTGGGTCAGAGCGCAACCGGCGCCGCGGCCGGGTACCTGCCGGAACGGGGCACGGGGAGTCCGGGAGGGAGAAACGGAAAACGGGGCGCACGAAGGGCATACCCCTCCGTGCACCCCTGGACGACGAGGGCGCAGGAACCGAGGTCCGTTCCGGCCGCCGCGGGGCGAAACTCAGATGATCTCGACCTTCCCACCGGCCTCTTCGATCTTCTTCTTGACGTCTTCGGCCTCGTCCTTGCTCACGGCTTCCTTCACCATGCTCGGCGCGCCGTCCACCAGGTCCTTGGCCTCCTTCAGCCCCAGCCCGGTCAGGGCCCGGACCACCTTGATGACCTGGATCTTCTGCGCCCCGGTGTCGGTCAGCTTGACGTCGAACTCGGTCTTCTCCTCCACCGGGGCCGCGGCCTCGGCTCCCGCCCCGGGCATGGCGGCGAAAGCGACGGGCGCCGCCGCCGTGACGCCGAACTTCTCCTCGAGCTCCTTCACGAGCTGAGAGAGCTCCAGGACGGTCATGTTCTCGATGAACTGGACGACATCTTCCTTGCTGATGGCCATGGCGATTGTGCCTCCTGACGGAATGGGTATGGGTTGGGTTTGGGAGTGGGGACCGCCGGTCAGGCGGCCTTCTTCTCCTCGATCGCGTGGAGCACCTGGACGAAGCTCCGGGGCACGCCCGAGAGCACGCCCACGAGGTTGCGCATGGGTCCGACCAGCACGCTCAGCAGTTGGCCGAGGAGCTGCTCGCGGCTCGGCAGCTTGGCGAGAGCCTCGACGTCGGCGGCGGTGAGGAGCTTGCCCCCCAAGGCGCCGGAGCGAACGGTCAGGACCGGCGTGTCCTTGGCGAACCGGGTCAGGACCTTGGCGGCCGCCACGGGGTCGCGGTAGGCCCAGGTCACGGCCACGGGGCCGCTGAACTCGCCGTGGAGAACCTCGTACTCGGTGCCCTCCAGGGCCAGCCGGGCAAGGGTGTTCTTCACCACCCGGTAGACGGCCCCTTCGTTCTCCAGCGATCTCCGAAGCTCGTTGACCTTGGCGACGGTCAGGCCCCGGTACTCGGTCACGATGGCCGCTTGGGCCCCTTGGAACTTCTCGCGAAGCTCCGTAACGGTGGCTTGTTTTTCCGTCTTGTTCACGCGCGCTTACGACCCCCTTTCCTCTCTCGCATCGGTTGCGGTTGACGCTTCCGGCCGCCGATCGAGGAATGGGGCGCCCACCCATCCCCCCGGCCGACTCGGCAGGAGATTAAGCCTCCCTGCGGAACAGAGGCACCTGCGGTCTTCGTACGGCCTGGAAGGTGATCCTTCCTGCGGTGTGTTTCCCTGCGGAGGGCCGCGGGGCAGGGCGGGGGCCGCTGTCCTCCGATTCTGCGCGGGCCCTCCGGCTCCACTCCAGCCGGGCTAGGCCCGGAACTCCACGGTGTCCACCTTGACACCCGGGCCCATGGTGGTCGACAGGGCGACGGCCTTGACGTAGGTGCCCTTGGCCGAGGCCGGCTTGGCCTTGAGGAGGCTGTCGAGCACCACCCGGACGTTCTCGCGGAGTTGGTCGTTGGCGAAGGACTTTCGCCCGACCGGCACGTGGACGATCCCCGCCTTGTCCACCCGGTACTCCACCCGGCCGGCCTTGAGCTCGCGCACGGCCGTGGCCACGTCCAGGGTGACGGTGTTGGTCTTGGGGTTGGGCATGAGGCCCCGGGGGCCCAGGACGCGGCCCAGCCGCCCGACCAGTCCCATCAGGTCCGGGGTGGCGACCGCCTTGTCGAAGTCGAGCCAGCCCCCCTGGATCTTCGCCACCAGGTCGTCGGCGCCCACGAAATCGGCTCCGGCTTCCCGGGCCTCCTTCTCCTTCTCGCCTTTGGCGAAGACGAGGACCCGAACCCCCTTGCCGGTGCCGTGGGGGAGGACGACCGTGCCGCGCACCATCTGGTCCGCGTGGGCCGGGTTCACTCCCAGGTTCACGGCGAGGTCCACGCTCTCGTCGAACTTGCCCCACCCCGTGGACGGGACGAGGGCAACCGCCTCCTCGAGGGTGTACTTCTTCAGGCGGTCGACCTTCCCCAGTGCCTCCGCGAACTTCTTCCCGCGCTTGGCCATATCGGTCTCTCCCTGCTGCGGTCCTGTCGGGCCATCCGGGGGCGGCCGGCCCCCTGGCCCTCCCGCTGCCAGTGGTGTGCTAATCGACGACGTCGAGGCCCATGCTGCGGGCGGCGCCTTCCACCGTGCGCATCGCGGCCTCCACGTCCGTGGTGTTCAGGTCCTGGAGCTTCTGTTGGGCGATCTCCTTCACCTGGGCCCGGGTGACCTTTCCCACCTTCTTTTTGTTGGGCTCTCCGGACCCCTTCTCGATGCCGGTGGCGATCTTCAGGAGCACCGCGGCCGGAGGGGTCTTGGTCACGAAGGTGAAGGAGCGGTCGCCGTAGACCGTGATCTCCACCGGGGTGACGATCCCGTTGCCGTCCTTGGTCCGGGCGTTGAACGCCTTGCAGAACTCCATGATGTTCACGCCGTGCTGCCCGAGGGCAGGGCCCACGGGCGGGGAGGGGTTGGCCTGCCCGGCGGGGATCTGGAGCTTGATGAGGGCCGTGATCTTCTTGGCCATGTCCGAGACTCCTGTGAGGTTGTTCGTTCCGGGTCGCCGGCCCTCGGCCGGGCTGCCGACCGGCAGGAAACGCTAGGTCTTCTCCACCTGGAAGAACTCGAGCTCCACGGGCGTGGACCGGCCGAAGATGCTGACGAGGACCCGCAGCTTGCCCTTGTCCGGGTTCACGTCCTCCACCAGGCCGTTGAAGTTCGAGAACGGCCCTTCGATGACCTTGACCCGCTCCCCCTTGCTGAACTCGAACTTCGGCTTCGGGTGGGCGCGGCCTTCCTCCATCTGGCCGATGATCTTCTGGACCTCCTCGTCGGAGATCGGCGTCGGGTTGGTGGTGCCCCCGACGAACCCCGTCACCCGCGGCGTGTTCTTCACGAGGTACCAGGTCTCGTCGGTGAGCTCCATCTGGACCAGGATGTACCCCGGGAAGAACTTGCGGGACGAAGTGCGCTTCTCCCCCTTCACCACCTCCACCACCTTTTCCGAGGGCACCAGGATCTGGCCGAAGGACTCTTCCTTGCCCAGCTCCTTCACCCGCTGCTCGAGACCCGCCTTGGCGCGGTTCTCGTAGCCGGAATACGTGTGGACGACATACCACTGCTTCGCCATCTCTGGTCACCTGTGAGGAGGGCGGGTGGATCGGTCTTCTGCGGAGAAGGGGCGGGCTAGCGCAAGACCAGCTTGTACACGTAGTTCAGGAGGGCGTCGGCCAGGCCCAGGTACAGGCTCACGATCGCCACCACCACCAGCACGACGATCGTGGACGCACCGGTCACCTTCCGGTCGGGCCACGTGACCTTCTTGATCTCGACCTTGGCCTCGCGCCAGAACGTCTTCGCCTTTTCGAAGAATTCGATCATCGGTCCCTCGCGAGAGACTGGCAGGCCAGGAGGGATTCGAACCCCCAACCCCCGGATTTGGAGTCCGGTGCTCTACCAGTTCGAGCTACTGGCCTGCGATTGTCCCTCAGACTACTTCGTCTCTTTGTGCGGGGTGTGCCGCCCGCAGAACCGACAGAACTTCTTGAGCTCCAGCTTTCCGGGAGTCGTCTTCTTGTTCTTGGTGCTCATGTAGTTCCGCTGCTTGCACTCGGTGCACGACAGCGTGATCTGGTCTCTCATGTCAGAATTCTCGCTCTGGAGGCCGCTACTCGTTGATGGCGGTGACGACACCCGCCCCGACCGTGCGGCCGCCTT
>JAWSUI010000053.1:0-24754 GCA_033551855.1 Deferrisomatales bacterium | reverse complement strand
GCCATCGAGATATCGACCTCGCCGGCGCGCCAGTCCGCAACCTGCGAAAACTCGGTCTTCAGCGTGCGCAGCAGCGCGTCCGCACAGAGGTCCTTGCGGATGCGGGGACCGACGGAGGCTGGCTGGGAGCGCAGCGGTTTCATGGAAGCAGAGCATACGAAATCCGAGAGGAAATGTCCCGCGAAAAATGCACCGGCTCATAAATCAAGGATCCTGTTAAGGATGGCCGCTTCGGAGGAACACGTGTTTACGAAACACTCCTCAGCCTTGCGGCCGCCAGTAAGGGGCCGGGAATTGCTGCGTCTTGACCTGATGTTGCATGGCCCGAAGCTCGATCAGCTTCTTGGAAGGAGGAAGTCTGTTGCTGTCCAGAAGATCGTACACGTACTTCTCGCCAGGGTCCTGTCCGGCTAAACCGCTCTGGAACAGAGACTGCCGTCGCAAGACACAAGAGGTGCAGACTCCACATTGGACTCTTCCAGAGATTCTCTGTGGAAACCCGTCGCAGGAGATGCTCTGAGCTACGAGGTCCGCTAGCCCCACGTCGGCGAGCCTCCTGCAGGCGGTCGCCTTCGTGGTGAAGCCTAGGGGCAATTCGAAGCTAAAGGCTCGGCCGGTTGCTTGCCCGATCACCTGCTCGACGAGGTGCAGCGCTAAGGGGTTGGAGGCGCGGCTGCTCTGGGCGCCGACCTGCGCATCGGTATATGGGAGGTTGATGGCTCCAACACCGTTCTCGTAGACTCGGGCGCTGTCCAAGCCCACGTGCCTCGCCATCACCGCGCCGAGAGCGAGAAAGGAGAAGGCGCGAGTGCGCTGGGTTCGCTCATCCCTCCCGTAGCGCCCCTTCGCTCGTCTGTGGAAGCCGAAGCGGACTCCGACTCTGCGACATGCTTGGTTCTTCCTCTTTGAGATCTCCCGGATAAGTCGCTGCTGGACGGGACGGATTCTGTCGTTCGTCTGTGCGCAGACGAGGAGAAGCATCGATGGGCGTAGATCAAGTACGTCTCCCGCCAGGCCAACAAGCGAGTCCAAGCCGCCGCTGAAGAGCGAAACCATGGTGTCATCCGGGAGCCGATCCGCAAAGAGATGGCCCTGGACCTCCGAACGGCGGCGACTGGTGCCATATCTCGGGACGAACTCGAAGCTCCATTCGTCATCCGTTATGAACAGGAGTGCCTCTTGGAGTGCCAATCCGAGGCTTTCCCCACGCCAAAGATCGGGGTTTCTGACGGGCACCGACACATGGAGTCGCCGACGCCACCCGCTAACTTCCGTTTGTACGAAAGCGGGGCGGCGCGCCAGCCGATCTGCGGCATAAACCCCTATTGCGACATCGATCAGATCCGCGAGGGACTCAGGGAGCACCTTCGAGACGGCCTCCGCAATCGAGTGATCGTCGACATGGTAGAAATGCTCGAGTTCCCTCTCGGCACCAGACTGCTGAGCGCTAATCCTTCCGTCCGGCGTAATTGCATAGTGGTAACTCGGGCTTGGATCTGAAGCCACCATCGGATCCTCTCAAAGCAACGGGCGCTCCAGCAGCTCCTTCGTTGCGTGTCGGATTCGGCTTCGGACCGGCGCTGCGCGAAACCGGTTCGCCCCCGGATCATTGCAGAGCATCTCAGCCATTCGCGCCAGGGGCTCTCCAACTTCTTGCCGGCATCGATCGCGCAGGCGGTCCAGCTCTGCTGGCGAAGCAAGACGCGGGAACACGATGGGGAGCCGGCTGAAGAAGCAAGCGTCTAGGACCTTCTCGAAGTAGCGCTCGACGAGTGCCCGAGTGACGTCTCCCTGCATGCGACCGCTGGAGGCGGCAACGATTAGCTCCCCCGTGGCCTTTTGGGCGAGAAAGCCGAGGTAGCCTGGAGCCAGCAAGTCCCTGCTTCTTACCGTCGAGAGAGCCTCAAACAGCGTGAGATTTCCAGCCCTTACAGCTTCGATAAGGTTCCTTGAGCGCTCCAAGTGCGGAAACCCGTTGGCTGCACGGACGGCGGCGCTGAGAGCGCCAAGCAAGGGGCGAGCGATCTCTCTGTGGTCTGCACCGGCCTCGAGCAGGCGGCAGGGCCGGCGCCATCCCCTTGGCACATTAATGGCGATGATGTCGAGGTCCGGCATGAATCTCCTCGCTTCGAGGACAGGGTGCCGGTCATTTCTGACAATGTCAATATTTAAATGCAGACTTGTTGCCTTGATGTCAGAACCGCGCTCGGCCGTCTGCTCGCCGAAGATGCTGGGAAGTGCTGCTGGGGGCCGTCCCTGCCTAGCAGGCTACGGCGCCCAAGCGACGCCTAACCCGTCCTGGGAGGGGTTGGCTTCCCGAACGATCCCCACGCGCTCTGATGCGGTTTGCAGGAGGGCCCCTTTTCGCAGACTGGCCGAATAGGGGAACTGGGGTATCGGGTTGGCTCAAGTGACCACAAGATGTTGCGGCTCCGGTCTCCGTCAAAGTCACTTGGGGCGCTTCGCGGCCCTGCGAGATCGTTAACGATCACGAGATGTTGGCCCTAAGGTCTTTTTGCCCGTGTCGAGCGCCCTCGGGAGGGCTTGCCGAGCCTGACTATTTCCAGCGGACGAGCGACCACAAGATGTAGCGCCCACTTGAGCCAACCCGATACCCCAGTTAGGGGAAATCGCTAGCGCACATACGCTTCCTAATCCCGATGCCTGTATTCGAGGAAATGGTCAAGGGTTTTCGGTAGACTCAGAGACTGCTTTGTCCTGAGGTGGCGGGCCCGACGTCAAGTCCCTTCACGTCGGGCCCGCGGTTGACCCTATGCCCCTGATCGGTGCTCCAGGATTGCTGCGCAAACCTTCCGTGTCGACCTGATTCCCCGCCCGCCCTGGGCAGAGCCACGGCCTGAACTTCCTGGCTCCAGGCGTAGGACCTCTCCGGCCTTCCCCACCTCCGTGTTCCACACCCCGCGAATACCTAGATGAGGGATCGTGATCCCTCGGCCCATTCCGGCATCCTCAGGATCCGCGGGAGGAAACCCCATGGTCACGGTGTCCCGCCCCATGTCGGTGGGAAAGGCCGGCCACTACTTCAAGAGCGACGACTACTACCTCTCGGAGAAGGGAGAGTGGCAGGGGAAGGCCGCCGAGGCCCTGGGCCTTACAGGGGAGGTTGCCAACGACGACTTCAAGGCAGTCCTCCGGGGCCACGATCCGCGAAACGGCGAGGCTCTGGTCGACGAGCTGACCGACCGGGAGACCGGTGCGGGCAAGCGCCGGGGCGGGGTGGACCTCACCTTCTCGGCACCCAAGAGCGTCTCGATCCTGGCCCTGGCCGACGGCCGGATCAAGGAGGCCCACGAGGCCGCGGTCTCTGCGGTCGTCGACTACGTGGAGCGCCACCACGGCCAGGCCCGGGAGCAGGAGGATGGTAGCCGGGAGGTGATTGTCACCGGCAACCTGGCGGTCGCCAAGTTCACCCACATGGTCTCCCGCGCGTCCGGCGGCGAAGTCCTGCCGGACCCCCAGCTTCACACCCACGCCTTCGTCGTGAACCTCACCCAGAAAGAGGACGGCACCTGGCGGGCCCACCACAATGACGCCCTCTACCGGGACCAGCTCGCGCTGGGCCGGTTCTACCGGGCCGAGCTTGCCCGAGACATCCGGGAGCTCGGCTACGGGATCGAGATGACCGAGCCGGGCTCCTTCCTCTGGGAGGTCCGCGGGGTGCCGGGCGAGGTGCTCGGGGAGTTCTCCAAGCGGCGTCAGCAGATCCTGGAGCGGGCCGAGGAACTCCGGGCCGCCGGAGACTTCCCGAAGGCCGGCGAGACCGCCCTCCGGGAGATCGCCAACCGGGACACCCGGCTCCCCAAGGGGAAGGTCCCGCGGGAGGTCCTCCTGGAGCACTGGACCGGCACGCTCCGGGAGATGGGCCACACCCTAGAGGGGCTCCGGGACGAGGCGCTGCGCGAGGGACGGAAGGAACTCGAGCGGGAGACGCAGAGCGCCCGGGAGTGGGTGCTCACCGCGGCCCGGATCCGCACGGAGGCCGAGTCGGTCTTCACGCGGGAAGAAATTCTGGACCTGGCGGCCCGGATCTCCCGGGGCGCGGCCGGGTTCCGGGAGCTCGACCAGGCGCTGACCGATCTCTCGCGGGAGGGTCAACTCCCCTTCCTGGGCACCGTGCATGTTCCGGGACGCTCGGGTCGCACGCTCCCCCGCGAAGCCTTCACGACGCCCGAGATGCAGTCCATGGAGGCCGAGATCCTGGGGCTTGCCCAGGGCGCCAAGGGCACGTGGGCACCCATCGCCACGGACGTCCTGGTGGCTGGCCTCGTGGCGGAGAGGGAGGCAGCCCAGGGGTGGCGCTTCACCCGGGGGCAGGTCGACGCCGTACGGACCATCCTCACTTCCCCCGACCGGGTGAACCTGGTCCAGGGGGACGCTGGCACGGGGAAGACCACCGCCCTCGCGCTGGTCCGGGAAGTGGCCGCGGAGCGGGGCGTCCGGGTGCTGGGTCTGGGGTTCACCGGGAAGGCCGCCCAGGAGCTCGCCGAGGGCGCCGGCATCCCCTCGAAGACCCTCGACTCGTTTCTCCACTCGGCCCGGGCCCAGGACCTTCCGTCGGGGAGCCTCCTCGTCGTCGACGAGGCGTCCATGGCCGGGAGCCGGCACTTCCATCGGCTCCTCACGTTGAGCAGAGAGCGGGACTGGAAGGCGGTCCTCGTGGGGGACACGAAGCAGTTCCCTTCCATCGCCGCGGGGAGAAACCACGCTCTCCTCCAGGAGCGCTCCGGAGTGAACACGGTGCACCTGACCGAGGTGGTCCGCCAGGAGACCGAGCATGCGCGGGCAGTGGTGGGGGCGCTCTCCGGAGGGGACACCGACCGGGCCCTCCGGGAGCTCCGGGACCGGGAATCTCTGCGGCAGATCGGGGACCGGGACGAGCGCCTCGGGGCGGTCGTCGAGGGGTACCTGTCTCTGCGGGACGGGAAACGCGACGTCCTCCTCCTCAGCGCCACCAACGCCGACCGGATGGAGCTCAATGAGCGCATCCGCAGCGCGCTCGTCTCTCGGGGGCAGTTGGAGGCCGGCCGGTCCTTTCAGGTGCAGGAACCCACCGGCGCCGGACCGGAGGAGACGGCGCTCGCGAGCTCCTACGAGGTGGGGCAACGGGTGCTCCTTCTGGGGGACGTGGGAGGCGGCCTCGAGGCCGGCACCCATGCCGAGGTGGTGGGGGTCGATCGGGACCGGAACCGGGTCCGGGTGGAGGCCAGCGGGAAGACCCACGAGATCCCCCTCTTCCGTCACTACGACAAGCTCGCGGTCTACCGGATCGCCGAGCGCTCCTTCGCCCCCGGGGACCGGGTGGTGTTCCTCAAGAACGACGAGAAGCTCCGGGTGCAGAACGGTCTCCAGGGCACGGTGAAGCTCCTGGACGAACGGGGCAACCTGGTGGTCAAGACGGAGAAAGGACGCGAGGTGCGCTTTCGCCTCACCGACCCGGAGGAGCGCACCAAGGGGGACGCCCGGTACCGGTACAACTACCTCACTCACGCCTATGCGGTCACCGAGTACAAGAGCCAGGGCGCCACCACCTCGGCGGTGATCTGGTACGCGGACACCCGCCGCGGGCGCATCCAGAGGAACTCCTTCTACGTCGCCGCGACCCGGGCCCGGCACGACGTCTATGTGTTCACCGACGACCGGGAGCGCCTGCGCGAGCTCGTCCGACACCCCCGAGAGAAGACCTCCACCCTGGACCACCTGGACCACCTGGACGACCGGATCGAGCGGGCCTTCGCCGCTTGGCGCGACTGGGGCCGGGACTTCCGGAAGGAGGGTCTGCGCCCGGATGGACCTGCTTCGGCGGCACCCAAGACCCGTGAAACCCAGGACATCAAGCCGCCCCGAGTCCGCGAGCGGGATCGGGAGCTGGAGCGCAGTCGCTGACCCACCCACACCCCGAGAGGAGGCAGGCCATGGCACGAAAGCGAGACCCCCAGCAGCTCCTGAACCGAGCCCAGCAGATGGAGGAAGAGGCCCGGCGCATCCGGGAGGAAGCGGACCGTATCCGCAGGGAGCGGGAAGCCAAGGAGGACCGGAACGCGGGCGCGCTGCTCCGCCGGTTCTGGAAGAGCGGGTGGGCAGGAGTGGAGCTCCGGTACGTGATCGAGACCTCGGCCGAAGTCTTTGGGGAATCGCCGGAGAAGACGGCCGCAGTGCACCGGTCGGGGGAGCCGGGCGGCTCGCAAGGCGCGTCTCCTTCGAAGTCGGAACGGGGTGTCGGCGAACGGCCTGCCGAGGTGACCGGCGGGCTCTTCGGGGACCGGCTGGAGCGGACCGATGGCGGTGCGTAGAGGTGCGCTTTCCCACTCCCCCATCGGCGTTGCCGGGGCTTGCCTGGTCGCCCCTGACGGGGTTCGTCGCCGGGTGGCTTCTGGTCTTCGGCTCGCCCGGCGGCCGGTGGCGGGACGGGGCGGCAGGAGGGGTTCCCCACCATCGCGGGGGACCTTGGCCTGGTTCTCACACCCCACGCCGCCTGCCGGCGGCGAGGCGCGCTGGCGCCCGTCACTGCAAGTGCCCGAAAAGACGTTCGGTATTGCGCCAGCGCGCGCCAGCAGGAATGCGCAGACCAGAGAGATTCGCCCGGAAACCCAACCTTGGTGCGCCAGCGGCAGTGCGGGAGGACGCAACCCATGACCCACGGTACGGTTCGCCCCTGCAAGCTGACCATCCGTCTGGACGACCGGGCCCACTCGGAGCTGGCCCAACGGGCCCGGGCCGCGGGAGTCCCGGTGTCCACCCTGGCCCACGACCTGGTGGTGCACGGGTTGGACCATCCGAACGGCCTCGACCCCAAGTTCCTCCAGCAGGTTCAGGACCTCCATGTACTCGTCACGAAGGCCCTCGCCGGGGACCCGGCGAAGGACGACCTGGGGGCCCGGATCGACCGGGTCTACGCCGCCGTGGCGCGCACCCACAAGGCCCTGGAGGAGGCGGACCAGGAGACCGTGGTGGAGCGGCTTCGCCCCTGGCTGGTGCGCTCCGTGGTCTTCCTGGACGGGCTCGCGAACCTCTCGCTCCCCGACACGGCCCAGTACCGCCGGTTCCACGAGAAGGTGGAGGCCACCACCCGCCAGATCCTGGCGAAGCTGACGGAGGAGGGCGATGCGTAGAGATGAGAGCTACCGGGGCTTCGAGACCTGGTTCAACGACTTCAAGATGCGCCTCAAGATGTACTGGGTGCTCACCCTCATCCTGGGGGCGGTCCAGCTCTTCCTCTTCGTCCTCGCGGTGCGGACCTTCCTCGGCGAGATGGACGGGCAGGTCTTCTGGAACTGGGTAGTGGCCAGGGTCTGGACCCTGTGGCAGCCGGGGCACGAGATGACCTTCCACTACAACGGCGCCCCCTACCGGATGACCGCCCAGGAGCTCGCCCTCTACCTCCAGCCCTACATCGCCCAGTACGCGGCCTGGATGCTCGTCCTCTTCCTCCTCACCTGCAGCGTGTACCTGGCCGTTCCGCTCCTGGTGAAGTGGTTCCAACGGCGGGCCCGGAAGCAGGCCGGGCCGGAGTTCGTGCGGGGCTCGCAGTTCGTGGACGCAGAGACGTTCCGGGGAGCCTTGAAGAAGGCCCGTGTAGCCGTGGACCTCCCTCTCGGGGACATCCGGCTTCCGGTCGAGGCGGAGGTCAAGCACGTGCTCACCGTGGGGCGACCCGGGGTGGGGAAGACCGTGCTCCTGAGCCGGGTGATCGAGCGGGCCATGGAGCGGGGCGATCGGGGGGTGATCTACGACTTCAAGGGGGACTACACGGCCCGGTTCTACGACCCCAAGCGGGACGTCCTCTTCAACCCCCTGGACGAGCGCTGCGTGGGCTGGAACCTCTTCAACGACATCGCGACGCTCATGGACGTGGACGCCCTGGCGGCGAGCCTCATCCCCCCTGCCTTCCACGCCGACCCCTTCTGGAACGACGCGGCGCGAGGGGTATTCAGCGGGCTCCTCCACCACCTCTACCAGACGAACCAGCGGGACAACCGATCCCTGTGGGCCGCCCTTCGCTCGGACGTGCGCTTCATCGCCCGGTGGCTCAAGGAGACCAAGGGGGGCGAGCGGGGCCACACCTACATCCAGGACGCCTCGAGCAAGCAGGCCCTGAGCGTCCACTCCGTGGTCATGCAGTACGCCCAGCCCTTCGAGTACCTGGCCGGGGTGGACGGGGACTTCTCGGTGGTGGAGTGGCTGAACAACCCCAAGGGTGACAAAGGCTGGATCTTCGTCACCAACTACTCCGACATCCAGGACACCCTGCGGCCCATCCTGAGCCTCTTCATCGACCTCCTGGGCCGGAAGCTCCTGGCCATGCCCGACAACCTCAGCCGCCGGGTCTTCTTCCTCCTGGACGAGTTCGGGACCCTCCAGCGGCTCTCCACGATCGTGAAGCTCCTGACCCTTTCCCGGTCCAAGGGCGGGAGCGTGTGGGTGGGCATCCAGGACGTGGGGCAGATCGACAAGATCTACTCGAAGGACCTCCGCCAGGCGATCGTGAACGCCTGCGGGAACAGCGTCCTCTTCTCGGTGGCCGACCCGGACACGGCAAAGTTCGTCTCCGAGAAGATCGGCGACACCGAAAACCTGGAGACCGAGGAGACCTACTCCATGGGCCCCTCGGAGTTCCGGGACGGAGTGTCCCTGGCCCGACGGCGAAAGCGCGAGACCCTGGTCCTTCCCTCGGAGCTCATGGGGCTCCCGGACCTCACCGCGTACCTCAAGGTCGGTGGGCTGCCCCTGACCAAGACGCGCCTTCGGTTCCAGGACCATCCCGTGCGCGGCCCCGCGTTCCTGCTGCGTGAGGACCTCCGCCTGGGCGACGTGGCGAAGAAGGGCGCCACGACAGCCCGGCGAGGCAAGGGTGCCTCGACTTCCAAGAGCCCCGTGGCGGACGACCGCGCGGACGCGGAGGACGGTAAGGAGAAGGCCCGGCCCTTCGAGCCGACCGAGCGCGAGTGGGGCAGCGAGGAGATCGTCGGTCCCCGCGCTTCCGCCGCTCGGCGCGAAGGAGACAAGGGAGACGAAGACCAGCAGGAGAAAGAGGAGGTGGACGAGGCCAGGGACCGCCAGACCCGAAACGAGGAGACCCTCCACGATGGCATCGACCGCGACGACGATCGTGACGAGAGCCGCGGCCTGGAGCCCGACGACCCAGGCCTGTCGCACTGACGGGGGCCCCCGGGAGGCATGAACCATGAACGAAGACCCGACGACCGACGCCCTGCTGGCTCTTCCCGACGGGAGCACCGTCTGGTACCGGGACGTCACCCGCTCGGTGGCCCGGCGCATCCGCTTCCTGGCGTCGTACCGGGGCCGCTCGGAGCCCGTCCGCTGCCTCTGCCGCCCCGAAGGCATCCCCCTCGGGGTGGTCCACCGGGCGGTGCCCACGGACACCTTCTACCTCTACCCGCTCCACCGCGGCGACTGGGAGCGCCACGCCCCCGGTTGTCCCCTGCGCCGGCCGCCGATTACGGGGGACGCGAGACCGGCCCGCTCCCCCGTGGAGCGGCTCCCGGACGGACTCGTCCTGAACATCTCCCTCCCCCGCTACCGCCTCATCGACGCCCCGCGGGTGGAGCCCGACGAGACCGCCCGCGGCGAGCTTTCGAGCCTCCTCCAGATCCTCTGGAAAGAGGCCGGGCTGGACCCGAGCCGTCCGACCTGGGGAACCGGCTTTCGCTACGCGGACCGGCGACGCCGGCTTCTCGAAGCGGCCGCGCGGGTCCGCCTGCGGGGCGGCCTACCGATCGGAGACTGCCTCTACATCCCGCCCCTCTACCGGCCCGCGTTGAAGGAGGAGATCGGCCACCTCCTGGAGGACTTCTTGACGAGGCTGGAGCCCCGGGAGGGGCGCGCCCCGTATGGGTTCTTCCTGGGCGCTCTGGCCGAGATTCGCGAAGGACGAGGCTTCGGCCGGGCGATCCGACTGGCCCACACCTACAGGCTACTCTGGGCATCGGAGGCCCTCGGCCGGTGCCTTCCCGCCTATCGCAAGAGCGGCCAGTCTCCCGAGGTGCGCCGACGGATTCCCGTCCTCGCCCAGACGAGTTGGGAGGGGGAAGGCGGGTGGCTCAAGGCGCGCGATATCGCCCTCTTCCAAGCGTCGGGCGCATAAGCGGGCTCGACCGGAGGGAGAGATCCTCGGGACTGTCGCCCCTCGGACCGGTTACTTCACTCGGTCCGCGAGCTTCGATCCCGCCTTGAACTTCACCGCCTTCCGGGCCGGGATGCGCATCTTCTCCCCCGTGGCGGGGTTGCGGCCTTCGCGGGCTTCGCGCTGGCTCACACTGAAGGTGCCGAAGCCGGCCAACGAGACCCTCTCCCCGGCGGCGAGGGCCGACCCGATGGCGTCCAGCGCCCCACCCAGGGCCTTCTCCGGCGTCATCCGGTTGACGCCCGCTTCGTCCGCGATCCTGCCCACCAGGTCCGCCTTGTTCATGGTGCCCTCCTTGTGCGCGGAAGATCAGAAAGCGATGCCGCGTCTTCTACCGCACCGCCGCGGGGTCGGCAAGCCGATCTACGCCGGTTTGGCGAACCTTCTGGACACATTGCGCGACTTCTACCCCGGCCCTGGCGTGCAGGCCCCAATGGCGCCCGACGCACTGTTTCCCCCGGGTTTCTCCCCCACCGTGTTCCACCTCGCACGAAATACAAAGTGAAGGGACGAATCTTCCCCGCGCTGTCCGGCGGAGGAATCCCCATGGCGCGATCCGACGGACGAAAGAAGCGAGCTGACTGGCCGCTGTGCCCAGGGCCGGCAGCGTCCAGGAAGTCCCAGCGGCGGTTCTGTCAGGCCCTTCTCCTCGGGGCCATGGGCCTCCCCGTCGTGCTCTGGCTGCCGCCGCACCTCTGCGTGACGACGACCGACTCGCTGCGTTCGCGGGTCTTCTTCCTGCGGGACCGTGGTGTTGCCGGGGAGATCGGGCGTGGGGAGTACGTTCGCTTCGAGCGGGTCCACCCGTGGAGCGGTTCCTCTGGGCCCGTGAGCCTGCTCAAGGAGGTGGGGTGCGGGCCGGGGGACCGGCTTTGGGTCGATGCCGTGGGGGATGTCTACTGCAATGACGACTACCTCGGCCGGGCTCTATCTCGGGACTCGAAAGGGAACCCGCTCCCGCTCTTTGGCTTCGACGGTGTGGTCCCCGAGGGGAAGCTCTTCGTGGTGGGGCACCACCCGCGGAGTTGGGACTCTCACTACTTCGGGTTCGTGGACGTGGAAGAGGTGCTGAACCGTGCGTATCCGCTCTTCTGAGACGAAAATGCTTATTGGACGGGATTACAGGATGGACTGGATTGTGAGAATTCTGTCAATCGTGGCTCTGTGATCGGCTCTGGATCCTTATTCGCACCATCTTGCTGCCAGCTGTTCGACGTGTCGGAAAGGCCACTCATCAGTGGTGGAGCATGGATAGGCGAGATCGGTCTTCGATGCCCAGGATCAGTCTTCGATCATGTCGATCCTGTCATCCTGTCAAAGAAAGGTAGGTTCTCTGGCCGTGACCCTGTTTTCTCCCAGAAGACCTGAGATCCTGTCCAAGACTTTTGGCCTCCTCATGGCCGCCCTTGCCCTTCTTCCCTCTGTCGGCATCTGTGGCCAGCAGACCGACGCGCCCTCCTACTACGAGACCCGGCAGCAGGGATGGTTCTGGTACCAAGACCCCGCGGAGCAACGTGACCCAGTGGAAGAGTTGCCCCACGAGGCCCCAGCCCCATGGTCCCTGGACGCCTACTCACCCGACGAGCTCTGGACCCTCCATCCGGACGAGTTCCGGGTCCTCCTGGACACGGTCTTCAAGGGCGCCCTCCAGCAGCCCACGGAGGAGAAGGTCCTGGAGTACAAGCGGCTGGAGACCATCGCGCGACTGCGGGCCGCCCGCTTTGCGAGTGTGGCGTCGCTGGTGAGCCTCAAGCACCCCGAGGTCTCCACCCTCCGGGACGCCCCCAGCGTGAACCCCGGCATGCGGGCCCGGCGACAGGTGGAGGGGGCGGAGATCGACGCGACGCTGTCCGCCGCCCGGGAGGACTTCGCGCTCCTCTACTTCACCTCTCCCGGTTGTCCCTTCTGCGTCGAGCAGGACGGCGTCCTCCGCTACTTCACCGCGAAACACGGCTGGGAGATCAAGCGGATCGACGTCGACCGGGAACCCCGGGCGGCAGAGTTCTTCCGCGTCTCCACCACGCCGACGCTGCTTCTCGTCCAGCGGGGCGCCGACGCGACTCTCCCCGTCGGGGTCGGCGTCGTCGGGCTCTCCGCGCTGGAGAGGAACCTCTTCCGGGGCGTCCGGCTCCTGTCGGGCACGGTCACCGAGGAGGATCTGTGGCTCTTCGACTACCAACGGGGCGGCGGCTTCGACCCAGCGGCTGTCTTGGGCACCGGAGTTCGAGGGTTTCCCTCCGGAGCCCCGAGCCGACCAGCCGACCTGCCAATTCGCTGACCAGCGGACCCGGAGTCACCCCGGTCCAGGAGCATGCCATGCATCGCAGACTGCTGCCCGCCCTTCTCGCCATCGGCCTTGCCGGCTTGCCGACTCCGGGCCCCTGCGGCTGGGTCGACGACTGGCTCACCTCGCGGATCGAGTCCTCCCCCGGATATTTTGCCGGTCAGACCCGGGGCTACTACACCGTGGGCTCCTTCTCGGCTCGGTGGCCGAGCACCGCGGACTACCCGATGACGGTGGAGCTCCCCCGGTTCCGCGTGGGCTGCGGGGGGATCGACGTCTTCATGGGCGGGTTCTCCTTCCTCGACTTCGACTACCTTGTGACGAAGCTCCAGAACATTCTCTCCTCGGCGCCGGCCGCGGCCTTCGACCTGGCGCTCCAGGCGCTGAGCCCCCAGGCCGCCCAGACGGTGAAGGACCTGGAGGCCCTGGCCGACCGGCTGAACGCCATCCAGCTCGACGACTGCAAGACCGCCCAGGCGCTCGTCACCGTGGGTAGCGAGGCGCTCCAGGGCCACGAGCGGGGCGTGACGAATGCGGTCCAGCAGTACATGACCGAGAGCGGCATGGCCGACTTCTACCAGAAGACCAAGGAGGTGATCGCCGACGGGAGCGGCCGGATGAGCGGCGGGACTCCGGAGACCGACGCAGCGGTGGCGGGCATCCGGGAGGGCTGCCCGGACGCGCTGAAGGAGATCCTCCGGGACGGCTCGGTGCTCCAGGTCCTCGGGGTCGACGGCCTGGGGCTCGACTCCGACTTCGTGGCCCTGGTGCGGGGCTTCGTGGGGGACATCCAGATCCGTGGGGCCGGAGGCGGCTACCTCGTCTCCGCCGAGCCCCCGTGCCCCCAGAACGACGGGCGACGGTTGGATGCCATGGTGGAAGGTGCCGCCTGGCAGATGAACCAGACGTTTGTCTGCGCCGCCATCACCGATGCCAACGCGAACCTGCGGGACTACGTCCACACCCAGATGCAGGACGTGGCCGACGCCATCCGGGTCAAGGCGCCTCTCACCGCCGCCCAACAGGCCTTCATCAACCAGTCGCCGCTGCCGCTCCTCCACGTCCTCAAGGCGGCAGTGGGCACGGGTCAGGAGGCGCCGGTCATCGCGAGCCTCGCCGACCTCGCGGCCAAGGCCTATGCCCTTCAGCTCCTGGTGGACCTCTACCGCCGGGGGGAGATCATCCTCGACACGGTCACGGAGCTCATCGAGAAGCAGCGGGGCCCGGTGGCCGGGGAACCGCCGCACCGCTGCGCGATCCAGTTCGTGAGCGAGCGCGTCGCCGGGGACATCGACCTCCTGCGCCGGCGCATCCGGGACCAGTACGAGGGCCTCCAGCGCTCCTACGCCGCCGCGGCCCAGGAGCTCGAGGCGATCTACCGGGTGGTGGAACACCTCCGGGGGATGGAGGACCAGCTCCGGGGGGAGGCCTCTTCCCGGGTGGGCAAGGCCACCGCGGCCCGGACCGAGTCGCCGAAGTAACGGGAAAACCTTTTTCTGGACGGGATGACAGGATTTTCAGGATTGGTCCGGGGCTCCACGAAGGTTCTTCATTGAGGGGACGAGCGGTGAACCACAGCACTCAGACTTTGGCAGTGAGCGACCGTCCCACAGCCGAACACGTGACACCCCAAGAACACAAGCATCCGGTCCATCCTGTAATCCTGTCCAAAGGCCTTGCACTCGGTTTTGCCTTTGTCTTCGTCCTGCTCCTCTCAGAAACCGCGCTCGCCGTGGACCTGGAGTACTACACCTACAACGGGTTCGAGGCGGTGACCCTGGCCTTTCGCCGGATCGCGCTCATCTTCGGGGCCGACGACTTCGCGAAGCTCTTCGCCATCGTCTGCGGGGCCGGGATCGTCTTCGCCGGGGTGGCCCACTACGCCCGGGCCTTCGTCGGGTTCCACGCTTCGCCCTTCGCGTGGGCCGGCCCGATCCTGGTCGGCGTGGCGCTCTATCTCGGTCTCTTCGTTTCCACGGGGTCGCTCACGGTTTACGACCCGGTGAAGAACCGGTTCGACCGGATCGACGGCATCCCAGACGCGATCGTCCTGACCGCCGGGGCGCTGAACAAGGTGGAGCGCATCCTCGTCGACGTCGTGGACGCCACCGCGCCGGCCGGCGTGGGCTACAAGGACGGAGCAGGAGGCCTCGGGTTCTACGGAGTGCAGGAGACCCTTCAGCGCGGCGTCAAGGACACCTACCTCACCCAGAACCTCGGGGAGTACGTGGAGAAGTGCCTCTCCTTCGAGCTCGTCCGCCCCGGGACGACGCTCCGGATCGAGGACCTGGTCAACAACACCACGGACTTCCTGCCCCAGCTCGCCCAGGCGGCGAGCCCCTCGGTCTACTGCCTCCACTTCGACGCCGCGACCCCCAACGGCACCGCGCTCACCTGCGCGGACGCGTGGGCGGAGCTCCGGGCCTGGTTCGCCGATGCGGGGAACTACGCCGAGGACATCCGGCGGGCCGCGGCCAACGCCGGCTTCGACCCGACGAGCGCGGCCGAACTCGCCCGGTACCGGTCCCTGGTGACGAACACCCTGGCCGAGTATGCCGCGATCGCCGGGATCACCCCGGAACGGGTCTCCCAGCAGGGGACCATCGCCCGACAGCTCTTCGAGTTCGTGAAGGAGGGAGCGCCCTCGGTGGCGGTCTCCATCCAGACGAACAAGAACCTGGGAAGCTCTCTCTTCGGGGTCGGGGTTGTGGCCAACGAGTGGATCCCGGTCGTCCGGGCGGTGATGACCTCGGTGACGGTGGGGATGCTCCCCTTCCTGGCGCTCTTCCTCCCCTCGCCGTTCTTCAAGCGGGTGCTCTCGCTCTTTCTCGGGCTCTTCGTCTTCCTCGCCGCCTGGGGCGTGACCGACGCTGTGGCCCACAGCTTCGCCCTGGAGTATGCCGACCAGTACTTCGAGATGGTCCGCCAGAGCGGGCTCGGGCTCGCCACCTGGCTGAACTTCCCGGACGTCACCACCAAGACGCTCGCCCTCTACGGCCTCATCCGCATGACCGGCGCGGTCCTCGCCTCGGTGATCGCGAGCACTCTCGTCGGCTTCGGGGGCCACGCCCTGGCCACGCTCGCCTCCCACCTGATCCAGCCGGTCCAGCACCAGGGAGCCTCAGCCGGCCAGGCCGCCCTCACCCCGGAGGGCCGGGCCCACACCCTGGACACGGTGGGCCACGCCGCCGTCGCGAGTCGGGCTTGGGACAATGGAGGAAAGCACACCTTCACCAACGTCGTGGGCTCCGGGGTCAACGCCCGCTTCTCCGGCCTGGGCTCCAACCTCGGCTACGACGGGCCCGAGGACGCCTTCGCGACCTCCTTCACCGGGACGCGGATGCAGGCGGGGACGGTGGCGGGACGGGCCGCCGGCTTCGGAAACACCGGGTACGACGTGCGCGCCGGGAGCCGGGGCATCGCTCGGGGCTCGACGATCGAGGGGGTGGCCCATCACGAGGCCCGGGACGTGGAGGGACCCCTTCATGGCGGACGAGTTGCGCTGGAGCGCTCGGGCGCGACGTTCAGCGCGGCCCGGCTGGGCGGGAAGATCCGAGGCGTGCAGGCGGCCGGGGGACCGGACCGGTACCGGGACGCCAAAGCCAAAGGGACCGCGTCGTCGACTGCTCACGAGGGCACCCTGGGCCTCACGCCCGAGGACGCGACCGATCGTGCCCGCCGGAAGGGCGAGACCGCCTACGAGGGCGACGTGGCCGACTTCGCATGGAGGGATCAGCGGAACATCTCGGACCAGGAGCTCGGTCGCCGGACAGGGCGCCTGGCCGCACAGCGGTCCTTTTATGGCGCGCGGACCGTGACCCGGACCGCCGGAGATATGGGTCTCACCGACGACGAGCTCGTGGAGCGCAGCGCCGGCGCCGGTGCGGCCCGACAGGCCGGCGACGCCCTGACCCAACGGAAGTGGGGCACCGCGCGGATCGCCGCCGCCCAGCTCTTCGGGAACCAGCAGAACATCCTCCAGGAAGGCGAGAAGCGGGCCATGGCCGAGCGGCTCGGCGTCCCCCTGGAGGAGCTCCAGGCCATGGGCTACCGCCTCGGGCACGGCGCCCTGACTCCGGAGATGGCCGCCGCCTTCAACGAGATGCTCGGCGCCCAGGGCCGAAGCCAGCAGGTGGCCGCGGGCGAGAGCGCGAGCTGGGTCCTCGACCGGAACTACGACCTCGCCTTCCTGGAGACCAGCCGCGGCGTCACCACCTCCGAGGTGGACTCGGCCCGGACCCGGAAGGGCACGGACCACGTGGAAGGAGATCACTTCCGGGTCGGCGACTCGGCCCGGGTAGGGGACGAGTACGTGGAAGGAGACGTCTTGCAGAAGGGGGACCGGACCGAGATCGGGGACTTCCGCCGGGAGCAGGACTACCGGGAGGTCACGGACCTCGACGGCCACCGGGTCGAGTACCGCCACCCCCGAACCGGCGACGTCATGGCCGGGCACCGGGAGCGGGTCCTCACCGAGACCACGGGCGATCCGCTGGCCGGCGTCACTACTATCCAGCGCACCCCGATCACCCAGTTCGAGCTCTTCCGCCAGAGCCGCTTCGGGGCGGTCTCCGAAGACTTCGACAACCGGCACACTCTCCATGCCGGGGTGACCACCGAGGGGTCGCTCACGACGGGGAACATAGACAGATGGTTGGGGCGTGACTGGGCTACCGGATTCTCGATCGCCGGCAAGTCCATAGACGAAGCGTTGGGCCTGATGGGGAGATTGACTCTGGGAGGGAGGATAGGCCCCCCGGCAGGGAGCCGGTCCCTCGGCGGCTACCGCTCCTCGGCCTCCATCGGGGTCGGCTCGCGGGACGCCCCGTCGTTCACTCCGACCGACCTGCCGATCCGAGGCGGCCTGCCGCCAAGCCTTGGATCGCCCTGACCCGAAGAGGAGCCCACGATGAGCACCAAACCGACCGACCGCGAACCGTGCCTTCAGCTCGCGCACAACGCTCTTCTCGTGGAGACGGGGCTCCAAGTCTTCGTGAGCGGCGATCCGGAGGCCTTCCGGAGGGAGTACCGGAAGCTACAGGAGGAGGACATCGATATCTACGTCTTCCCGCCCGGGAGCTGCTACTACCTGGGCGTGAAGGACAACCTGGTCATCGAGATCCCGGAGGACGCCTTCGGTCACCTGGTCGCAACTGGGACGGTAATCGTCTGCGTCGACGATCCCGGCGCGTACCTCATGACCCACGCCTTCACCCTCCACCTCCCGAAAGACAAGCTCCTGGAGGCGAAGGGCGCCTATGCCGCCCACTCCGGCGGGTTCGGACCACGGAGGAGCGCTCCGGAGACGGCACGGCAGGTCTGACGGCTCGGATTCATCCCCGCTTGTGCCAGATGTTGCCTTCCCAGTGTTTCCAGGCGGGATGGCTCACCATCATGTCGACGGCGTCGTCCTCACGGGGGCAACGCCGGGTGCGCTCCACGAAGACCGCCCACAGCAGAAGCAGAGAAATGCCCCCGATCGGGACGCCGAGCGGCGGACCGGCGAAGTAGAACGTTGCGCCAACGATTGCCGCGATCACGCCGAACAGGACCGCCTTCAGGACTCGTTCAGTCTTTCGGCTCATCATCTTTTCCCCCTTTCCGGTCTGGCGGAGACAACCTCACTTGGCGAGTGAGTATACCTCGGTCGTGTGAAAGGAGCAGTTCAACCCGATGGCCCCTTCGGGAGTTGCGCGCCGTGCCACACCGCTACGATCCAGACAGTCTCCCCTTCGACCCGGTAGAAGCACCGGTACGGTGAGACGATCACCTCGCGGTAGGGTAGGTCCGGGAACTCGGGCAGCGTTCGCCCGGACTCCGGGAACGTCTCGAGCCTCCGCAATACCTGCTCGGCCCTTTGGCGCATCCCCCTGGCCGCAGCCGGGTCGTCTCGCCGGATGTAGTCCAGGGCGGAGAGGAACTGAGCGCGAGCCGCCGGTGTGAACCGGACCTTCACGGCTCTCGTTCGAGCAGGGCGTCTGCTTCCGCGAGAACGGCGTCCAGGTCGTGCCCGCGGCCCTCGGCGATCTCCTTCTCACCCCGGGCCAGCAGGCGCAGCAGCTCTCGCTCGTGCTCGACCCGCTCGAAGGCCTCGACGCTGAGCATCACGGCAGCCGCCCTTCCCCGCTGAGTGATGACGAGCGGTTCACCCGAGGCCCGAAGCCCCTCGAGCACCTCCGCGGCGTTGTGCCGCAGGTCCGTCACGGGGATAATCTCCGGAATTCTAGCCATCCACTGTCCCTCCAAACGTACCTCAAAAAATACCATTCGAAGTCCCTCGGTGCAATGGTGCTGTGCGCCTCCGCCACAGGCCGCTGGACAGGTCGCGGCCAATCTGTGCCCGAGCGGCGGCCGTGTGAAACTTTTCTCCTAAACAATTTGGTATTTGGCGTGAATATACAGTTGAGGGGAGTCTGCCTGAGCCGCTCCCTGGCCTGCATCCCGACCGCACGAGGTGATGTCGATGAGCACTGGTGCCGATACAAGCGTAGTAGATGAGGAGGTGGCTTGCGCTGAGTGTGGTAATCCGTTGAGACAAACGGGGACCGCAGGAGCTCCCGGAAACCTCGGCTGGGGGTGCGAGCTTTGTGGGCGACCGGTGTGCGTGTTCTGCGCGATCGGCTGCGCCGGTGACTCGTTGATTTGCCGGCAACACACTCAAGCCGAGTATGACCACTGGCGGGGACAGCACGCTGCCGGGCCCGGACGGAATCTAGTACCGTGATGCAGAAGTTCGTGTGATTTTGCCGTCACCCCGGCGGAGGCCGGGGTCCAGAACTCCGGGAGGCCTGGATTCCGGCCTGCGCCGGAATGACGGTACGAGAAGCCTGGGTGCCATGCGCCCGAAATGTCACACGAACTTATCACTTGTTGCAACAGCCAAGTACTCCGGGTTCTTCTGCGCCGAATACGGCGTGCCGATCCACCAGCCGAACGGCTCTCTCCCCCGTTCGGCAACGAATTGGGTGGGACTTGCGACCTCCGTGGGAGACCGGTGTGCGGCAGATGCGCTGCCGGCTCCAGGTTGGACTCTTTCGTGTGCCGGGATCACTCGATCGAGGAGATCGACGACTGGTGGGAGGAAGACAGGTGGGGAGAAGCCAGATCGGAGTGATCATCCACCGGGGGTCCCGAGAGATCGGCGGGACCTGCATCGAGCTCAAGTCAGAAGGTGCCTCTCTCTTTCTCGATTTGGGCCTTCCCCTGAGCCGGCAAACCACGTCGGTCGACGTGGATTCGCTTCGGCCAGACGCCGTTCTCGTCAGCCACCCTCACTTGGACCACTACGGGCTCGTCGACCGCCTCCCGCCGTCCGTGCCCGTCTACATGACCCCGCTGGCCCAGGACCTCGTCGACTCCACCCGCCTGTTCCTCGGGAAGAGGACGCTCCGAAACGACATTCGCCACTTCACCTCCTGGGTGCCCTTCGAGGTCGGGCCGTTCCGCATCCATCCTTTTCTGGTTGACCACTCGAGCCCCGAGGCTCACGCCTTCCTGATTGAGGTGCAGGGAAAGCGTCTCTTCTACAGCGGGGATTTCCGGGCCACTGGGCGTAAGCGCAAGCTCTTCGATCGCATGATCGAGAGGCCCCCGAAGCCGATCGACCTGCTTCTCCTGGAAGGAACGATGCTCGGCAGGGATAACGGTGAGTTCCCGACGGAAGCCAGTGTCGAAGACCCGATCGTCCAAGTCCTCCGTGAACATGCGGTGCCGGCCTTCCTCGTTTGCTCGTCCCAGAACATCGACCGAATCGTCTCCGCATTCCGAGCTTGCAAGAAGACGGGGCGGTCTCTTGTGATCGACGCCTACACCGCCTGGGTACTCGATCGGATGCGGCAGGTCTCCGGGTCGGTTCCCAACCTGGATTGGGACGGGATAAGGGTCTACGTATCTCCTGGGCAATACGCGAGAATCAAAGAGGCCGACGAACTGAGGACGTTCATCCCGCGGCTTTTCGGCCCGGCCCGCATCAAGGTGGAGGAACTGGAGGCCCACCCGGAGCGCTTCCTCTGGGTATCCAAGATGTCGTCCGGTCGGACCATCCGCCGGCACCTGGAGCGGGGGCGAGCCAGTGTCATCTACTCTCAATGGAAGGGCTATCTCGATTGCTCCGATGAAGAGTACGTCGGCGCGAGCGACATGCGTGCATTCATGAACGACGAGGCAGTCAATTTCGTCTACGCGCATACCAGCGGACATGCGACCGTGGAGGACCTGAGACGTTTCTCGAAGGCTTTGGAACCGACAATCGTTGTCCCCATCCATACAGAGCACTCGGAGGAGTTCGGCCGACATATTGAAAACGTAGTGATAGCGGATGATGGTTGTGAATTCGACGCTTGATAATTCAAGAACTACAAGGAGACGACGACAATGGGAGACTTTGCGAGAGGTTTGGGACCTGATTTCGTTAACGTTCTGAACAGAGCGTATCAACAGAAGACCTGGTGGTCGTCCATGCTCGACGACCCAGACATCTACCTTGGAATTCGGAATCGGTATCTGAACTTGTACTACAAAGGGAACAGTCTTGTTCGTTTGAACTGTCCGTCTGGGACCGATCTTTCCGGATGCATACATTACAAATACCTCGTGAAGCCTGATGCGTCACCCTACGTAACATGCATAAACGACAATCTTGTTGGAACTGCACTCGGGGCGGACTACTTCCTTCAGAGCCTCACAGATCCAACATTGCTGAAGAGGGCCACCGAGCCCTATGCGGGAGTCGAGAAGAGCGGCGTCCATGAGATTCTGAGAAGCAACTGGAATGTCATCGACGTCGAAATCGGCATTACGGATGAGGATGATGCAGTCGATGATGCGAGCCGCCCCGGTGCGCAACGGATCGACTTCGCTGCTCTCGTCCCGGCACAGGGAAGAGTCAACCTTGTCTTTTACGAGGCAAAGCATTTTGGAAACGGAGAACTTCGGGCGAATGGCGATGGTACTCCGATGGTCCTCCAACAGATCGAGAAGTACAAGGAGTTGTTGTCCGCGAAGCGCTCTCGTGTCGAGGAAGCATATAGGACGGTTTGCTCTGAACTCGCTCGGCTTGAGGGGGCCCCTGAAGACTTGAAAGGTCTCGCCAAGCAAGTGGAATCAGGGGTAGTCCAATTTTCCCTTGACCCGGAGCCGAGGCTGGTGATCTTCGGGTTCGACGAAGACCAAAAGCGGGGGGCCGTGTGGGGCCGACATAGGAAGAAGCTCATGAATGTCCTCGGATCTCGGCTTCTACTCAAGGGTGATCCGAAAGGTATGCGAAAAGGGATTTCACGCTAGAGTTGAACCGTCTGGGTCAAAGAACAACATTGGCTTTTCAGAAATCTGGGGTATCCGGTTGAGTCAAGTGACCCCAAGATGTAGTATCTCGAACTCATGGACGAGGACTACCCCCGCTCGCTCGGCGAGTTCGAGGTGCGGTTCGCGAACGAACCGGCGTGCCTTGAGTACCTGGCGACGTTGCGGTGGCCGAGCGGGTTCGTGTGCCCGCGATGCAACGGTACCGAGGCCTGGAAAACCAACCGTGCGCGATTGCACTGCAGACGGTGTGGCACTCAGACGTCGGTTACTGCTGGGACGATCTTCCACGGGTCTCGCAAGCCCCTGGTCCTCTGGTTCCGAGCGATGTGGCACATCACCAGTCAGAAGTATGGGGCGAACGCGTTGGGACTGCAGCGCGTCCTGGGGTTGAGCAGGTACGAGACCGCATGGCAGTGGCTGCACAAGTTGCGTTGTGCGATGGTCCGACCTGGCCGTGATCAACTGTGTGGATGCATACAAGTCGACGAAACCTATGTCGGACGCAAGAGGGCGACGGGCAAACGGGGTCGGGGCGCCGCGGGAAAGACCGTGGTTGCGATCGCGGCGGAGGACAAGGGACCGGAAGGCATTGGCAGAATCCGCCTCAAGCAACTTCCCGATGCCGCCGGCGACAGTTTGGGAGATTTCGTTGCCGAGGCGGTTTCGCCCCGCAGCACGGTGAAGACGGACGATTGGTCCGGCTACACCTCGCTGCCGACGCTCGGCTACGATCGAATCGTCGTCACGCCGGAAGATCTCTTGCTGCCCCACTTGGTAGCCTCTCTCTTGAAGCGCTGGTTGCTGGGCACGTACCAGGGGGCGGTCCGGCCCACGCATCTGGACTACTATTTGGATGAGTTCACGTTTCGATTCAATCGCCGCACATCGCGCAGTCGCGGCAAACTGTTCTATCGACTCGTCCAGCAAGCGGCCATGGTGGACCCTGTTCCCGCGAGGAGCCTCAAGGCGTCAAGCTCCACCGCCGAGGAAGAGAACTTCGACGACGGTGTTATGCCCGCCGACCACAACATCTAGTGGTCGCTGGAGCGAACCGGATATCCCAGATTCAGAAATTTGTGCTTTTCTGAGCTCATCCCATGACGTAGTGCGCCCTCACAGGATCCGACGCAAGAAGGAGATAAGCGCGTCGCCTTCGGCGTGCGACTGAATTCGCCGCAGCAACTCACCAAGCTCGACGTCCCCTGAGATCCGCCACCAAAGACCCTGGGATGCGCCCTTCCGCGATTCTTCCCCCGTGACAGACGTAGCCGTCTCGACATCTTGGGCATAGGCTACCGCTGGGACAGCCTGTATGTCGTACCGCCGAAACAGCAGCGGATCGATTACCAGGCTGACCGGGTAGAGTTCACAGTCGCTCGCAGCCTCGGGATTGCAGGCGAGGTCCTTCCGGAGGACGTCCAGAACGAAGCGTCGCGTGGGGAGGACGTGCCGCATGCCGCCGACGAAGCCGCGCAGGACCATGACGATCCTCGGGTCCCCGAGGTCAGCGACGTCCCGGGCGTAGTTCCGCAGGGTCTCGAGAGGGACGCTCTCGGAGATGAACAGATAGATTCGGTCGGTCGGGGGCAGACCGTCCAAAGACGCTGACTCCCGCTTTCTGTCCCATACTTTCTGTCCCAGGAACTCACCGAACACCTCTTGTTGCAGCCGGGCGTTTTCAGCGCCCAGTCGGTCGAGTTCCTCGGTGGAGTGCAATCGTCTCGAGACGTCGTCGGCCTTTTCTCTCGCCTCGATGTCATGGACGTTTCGAAGGCTCTCCACTCGTACCGGCTGCCCGCGCGTCTCCATGCGGCGAATAAGGTCCCTGAGGGAATCGGTGGCCGCTTCAGGGACGGCGACCGATGTCGGACCGCCGCTCCCCCCGAAGGGCTTTCCTTCGCCGGCAATGGAAGGAGCGGTGAGGAGGAGGAGTCCGATCGCTGCCGCCACCGTCTTGACCGTGGTTCGTGGCGCCAACCGTTCCATTCGCTGGCCTCCTTCCTTGCTCGTCAGCCTAGACATCCGCCATTCGGGAACCAGGCGTGCCTCGCCAGAGGCGCGGTACGATAGACCAAGGTGTGGTACCCTGGCTGCCAAGGTGGACGTTCCAGCCCCTTCGGCGTGCCGACAGCGTGCTGGCGCCCGTTGACATTGCGGCTCGCGGACAGAGGTGCCCCATGACCACGGTCACCATGCAATTCCCGGAAACGGTCTTCAGTGCGCTGCGCAAAGACCCGAACGAGTTCGCGCAGGAAATGCGTTCGGCCGCGGCCGTGAAGTGGTACGAGATGGGGTGGATCTCCCAGGGCAAGGGGGCCGAGATCGCCGGGGTCTCCCGGGCAGAGTTCCTGGAACTCCTGTCTCGCTTCCGGGTGTCTCCCTTCCAGTACTCCGAGGAAGAGCTCGCTGAGGAGCTCCGGGATGTCGATTGACCTTGTGGTCGCCAATGCATCGCCGCTGATCTGCCTTTGCCGAGGCGGTTTGGAGCACGTTCTGGCGGAGCTGTGGACACGGGTCGCCATCCCCGAGGTTGTCTGGAGCGAGATCCTGGCTGGGCCCGAGGCCGATCCCGCCGCACGGCTGCTTCCCGGGGCGCGCTGGGTCGACCGGGTAAGGGTGGACCGTGTACCGCCCCAGATCGCCGGGTGGGATCTCGGCCCGGGAGAGTCGGAGGTCCTGACCTTTGCTCTCGACCATCCGGGGTTCCGGGCGATCGTCGACGATGGGGAGGCCCGAAGGTGCTCACGCGCATTGGGGATCCCGGTTCTCGGAACCGGAGCCGTGCTCGTTTTGGCAAAGCGACGCGGCTTGATTCCGTCCGTCACCGAAGCACTCGGTGCCCTCAAGAAGTCCGGCCTATGGATCTCGGACGAGATCCAACGGCTGCTGCTGCAGCGGGCCGGAGAGTGACAGTCGACTCGCTTCCCCTTCTCCGTCCCTTGCGTCTCCCTCACCACACTTCTGTGCCCTGTTCGGTGTAAAGATCTAGATGTTTCATAAATAGA
>JAWSUI010000052.1:0-25017 GCA_033551855.1 Deferrisomatales bacterium | reverse complement strand
CTTCGGGCGGGGTCGGGGAGCCGTGGAGCGCAGCCCCGTACCGCCTCGACCGATGGGCCAAGCCCGCAGAAACGGGTGAAGCGGGGCGTACCCGCTTCCTCGCCGACGCCTCGTCCGGATATCGTGGACTGCGGGGCGAAGCGGAGGGGCTCCCCGACCCCGAGCACGTTCCAGGTGGTGGATCCAGGGCCCCCGGCCTTCTTGCCCCCCGGGTCGCGTTCGAGTACAAGAGGGTGCAACCCGGAGAGCCCGCCCATGCAGACCCTTCACTTCCTCGGCTACTGGCGCGACGTCGCCGACATCGCGCTGGCCGCGCTGATCTTCTGGGGCGTCCTCGTCTGGCTGCGCAGGACCCGGGCCTTCTTCGCGTTCCTCGGGCTCGCGATCCTGGCGGTGGTCTACCTCGTGGCCCGGCAGGTCCACTTCAACCTCACCGCGTGGATCTTCCAGGGCTTCTCGGCGGTGCTCCTCATCCTGATCGTGGTCGTCTTCCAGGAGGACCTCCGCCGGCTGCTCGAGCAGATCGGCGCCTGGGGGGCGGGCCGCCGGGGGCCTCTGGGGACCGCCCCGGCCGCCGGGATCCTGGCCGCCGCAGTGTGGCGCATGGCCGAGGAGCGCACCGGCGCGCTCCTGGTCCTGCCCGGCAAGGAGCCGCTGGAGCGCCACCTGGAAGGCGGCGTCCCCTTGGACGGGCACCTGAGCGAGTCCCTCCTTCTGAGCCTCTTCGACCCCGGCTCACCGGGCCACGACGGCGCGGTCGTCATGGCCGGCCAGAGGGTGGCCCTCTTCGGGTGCCACCTTCCCCTCTCGACGAACCAGGGGGAGCTGGGACCCGGCGGGACGCGCCACGCGGCGGCGCTGGGGCTCTCGGAGCGAACCGATGCCCTGTGCGTGGTGGTCTCGGAGGAGAGGGGGACGGTCTCGGTCGCCCGGGACGGGGCGCTGCAGAGGATCCGGCAGCCCGACGAGCTCCAGGAGGTCCTGAGGGAGTTCGGCGCGGGCACCGTGGAGGTTCCCACCGCCGAGGGCTGGAGGAGGTTCTTCGGCCCGGTCTGGCCCTACGGCGCGGTGGCCCTGACCCTGGCGGTGGGGCTCTGGTTCCTGCTGGTGCCGGGGTCGAGCACCGTGGAGATGGTCCGCCAGGCCCCCGTGGTCGTGGAGAACCTCCCGGTGGGCTACCTCTTGGAGAGCGTGGAGCCCGAGCGGGTCAACGTCACCGTGAGCGGCCCGCGAGGGGCGGTCTACCTCGGTCCGCCCGACATGATCCAGGTGCGCATCGACGCCTTCCTCGCCCAGCTCGGACGACGCACCTTCCAGGTCAACCCGGACCGGGTGGACCACCCCCCCGGGATCGAGGTGCGCGGGATCTCTCCGTCCCAGGTGAGGATCTCCCTCGTCAGACCCGACGAGCCCCAGCAGCCGGAGTGAGGGGTGCACGGTGCTCTGCTGCCTGGAGTTTCTTGTGGGAGCGCCCTCCTGGGCGCGAAGGCCGTCGCGGGCGGGAGCCCGGTCCCGCAGGGTGAGAGGCCATGGAGGTCCCGGCCGGGAGCCCGCTCCCACAGGTGATAGGATGACAGGTTCGACGGTGTACAAGAGGAGGAGCGACGTGGGTATTCTGAGCGGGGCCATTCGGCTGCGGCGGTACCAGGTCCTTGGGGAAATCCCCCCGGGCTTTCGAGACGCCTACGAGGCGGCGATCCAGAAGCACGCCTTCCAGGATTTCGCACCGGGAGACGACCGGGAGGAGGTGCTCGGGTGGGTCCCCGTGGACGACTGGTTCGACCCCAGCCTGCACCTCGACCGGTGGCTCGTCGAGAACACGGTCAACCTCACCCTGCGCGTGGACACCAAGCGGATCCCCCCGCGATTCCTCAAGCAGGAGTGCCGCAAGCTCCAGAGCGAGTGGAAGCTCCGCTCCGGGCGCGAGGACCTGACCCGGGCCGAGCGCGACGAGATCGAGACCATCGTGCGCAAGCGCCTCCTCGAGAGGGTGATCCCCTCCTGCCAGGGCATCGACCTCTCCTGGGACCTCGACCGGGCCGAGGTCCTCTTCTGGAGCACCGGGGAGCGGGTCAACGAGGCCTTCCGCTCCCTGTTCGAGAAGACCTTCGCCGTGAAGCTCCGGCCCCTGTTCCCCTACCTCCTCGCCCTGCGCGCCCTGGGGGAGGGAAAGGACGAGGTCGCCGACCGGGTCGTGCCGTCGGTCTTCCGGCCGGAGCCGGAGGGAGCTGCGTGATGGACGTGCTCAAGGCGCTCGACGAGAAGGCCTTCTGGGGAGACGAGTTCCTGACCTGGCTGTGGTTCCGGGTGGAGGAGGCGGACGGGGTCCTGGACGTGGCGGGTCTGGGCCCGGTGACGCTGTGGATCGAGGACCGGATGGTCCTCGGCAGCCTGGACACCGAGAGCAAGCAGAACATCCTCAAGGAGGGCGACGTCTCCAAGTCCGGCGAGGCGGCCGCCGCCCTCAAGGTGGGCAAGAAGCTCCAGGAGGCCCGGCTCGGCCTCCTGCGCGACGACCGGGAGTACCGGCTGGTCCTCCGGGGCGACACCTTCGACCTGCCGGGGGTCGCCGTCCCCAAAGTGCTCTCCGAGCAGGGGGACGACTGGCACGCCACCGCCCTCGTCCGCCTGGGGTACGTCCGCGAGTGCCTGGCCGTGATCGACGCCCTGTTCGCCGAGTTCGCCGCCCTGCGCGTCTCCGACGAGTGGGGCCGCGCGGTCCTCCCGGCCATGGGCCGCTGGATCGAGGGCAAAGAAGGGGGGTGACGGGTCGAGGGCCTTCCGGGGTTCTGTTGCGATCTGTGGGGGCGGCACCCGTCCCCTCTTTGCTCTGCCCCCGCACGGCGACCCATCCCCACCCTCGCCCTCCCCTTGAAGGGGAGGGAAGCCTGGGGCGGTGCGCTTCTGCCGCCATGGGCCGCTGGATCGAGGGCAAGGAAGGGGGCTGAAGCCCTCGTGCCGCGCGCAGATTTCCCGGTCGGCAGATTTTCCTTTCAAGATTGGAACAATTCCGGTAGGTTCACCGCTGCGGTGGGTGCAGGAGACGTCCGGCCGGGAATCCCGTAGTGGGAAAGGGGGGTGGCCATGCCCAAACGGGTCCTCATCGTCGACGATGAGGAGTTGGTACGGATCTCCCTGAAACGAGCCCTCGACAAGAATGCCGACGAGGTCCGCTGCGCCGCCTCCGCCGAGGAGGCGCTCGCCGCCCTCGAAGCGTCCCCCTTCCAGCTCTGCTTTCTCGACGTGCGCCTCCCCGGGATGGATGGGCTCGAGTGCCTGACGGAGATCCGGCGGCGCTTCCCCGACACCCGCGTAGCCATTGTCACCGCGAGCCACCTGGACGAGGCCCAGACCGCCCTCGTCGCGCGGGAGGCCTACGAGCTCCTTCCCAAACCCTTCGACCTCTCCCGGGTGCGAGCCGTCGTGCGAGAGGTGCTCGGGCCGTGATCTCGCACGGTTCGAGGAACCCACACGGGAAGGGCGGGGGACTGCATCTATGCGGCCCCGCCCGGCCCGGCAGCGCAGAAGAGAAGAGAATTCCTCTGCCCCAGAACGTTCGGGAGGGGAGTGGGCAAGAAGTTACACACAATGGCACTCTCGGGTGCACCACGACCCCCCATGCTCCTCGGATTCCGTACGGGTGGGAGGTCCGGAGCACGGTTTGCGCGAAGGCAGCGACGCCTCGCCAATGCGTTCGAGGAATGATGGTTCCCGCCTGGAAGGAACGCGTCGCTGAGGCGTGGGTCCGGGTGTTTTGTCAAGGAATACGGCGCGTTCGGCCACCGTGCCCTACCCGTTGCGCGCCCCCGTAAAGTCTGCGAGGAAGCTTCCCGGATCCTGCCGGCCGACCGGTTTTTCTGTAGCGCTTACCCATTTGGCACGCTCGCTGCATACGGACAGGCGAGCCAACGGGCCATTGGGTACCGGAGAGGACGGAACATGGGGAAGTGGAAGGTCGAGGCGCTGGCGGAGCTCACCGGGCAACACCCGGTGCCCGCCTACTGCCCCGCACCCCCCCAGAGCCTGGCGGAGATGGACGTGTCGGAGGGGCTCCTCTCCGACCTGGTCCTGCGCCGGCTGTACCTCCAGGGCGAAGCAAGCCTGACCGGCCTGTGCCGGTCCCTCATGCTCTCCTTCCCGGTGGCCCGCGAGGTCTTCGAGCTGCTCCGGGCCCAGCAGCTCGTCCAGGTCAAGGGCATCGACGGCAGCGACTACCGGTTCGTCCTCACCGGGGCGGGCCGGGCTTTGGCTGCCGACCGTATGCTGGTGTGCCACTACGCGGGGCCGTGCCCGGTCTCCCTCAAGACCTACCAGGCCGCCGTGAGGGCCCAGGCTGCGAAGGTCACGCTCGACCGGGAGACCCTGCGGGCCGCCTTCTCCGACCTGGTGCTCACCGACGGGCTTCTCGACCAACTCGGGCCGGCCCTCGTCTCTCAGGGCTCGATCTTCCTCTACGGCCCCACCGGCAACGGCAAGACGAGCCTCGCCGAGAGGTTCCTCCGGGTCATGGGCGACGTCGTGGCCGTGCCCCACGCGGTCACCGTGGACGGCCAGATCATCGTCGTCTACGACCCGGTGGTGCACCGCCGTGCCGCCCCGGACCCCGCTTCGGACGCCGGCACCGGCACCGGGAGCCGCGACCGCCGCTGGGTCGTGTGCCGCCGCCCCTCGGTCGTCGCGGGCGGCGAGCTCGAGTCGACCATGCTCGAGCTCCAGGTGGACGAAGCCACCCGCATCTACGCCGCGCCACTCCAGATGAAGGCCAACAACGGCATCCTCGTCATCGACGACTTCGGCCGGCAGGTGGTCTCCCCGCGGTACCTGCTCAACCGGTGGATCGTCCCCCTGGACCGCCGGGTCGACTACCTGTCGCTGCGCTACGGCACCAAGTTCGAGATCCCCTTCGAGATGACGGTGGTCTTCGCGACGAACCTCGAGCCGTCGAGCCTCGCCGACGAGGCTTTCTTCCGCCGGATCCCCAACAAGATCTACGTGGAGCCGGTCTCCGCCGAGACCTTCGGGGAGATCTTCCGGCGGGTGGTCCGGGAGAGGGACTTGGACTGCGACCCCGACGCCGAGACCGCTTTGCGGGACCTCTGCGTCGAGCGCGGCAGCGGCGAGCTTCGCGCCTGCTACCCCAGGGACATCGTGAACATCATCGCGGCGGTGAGCGCCTACGAGCGCCGGCCGCCCCGGATCGACCGGGCGGCCCTGGAGAGGGCGGCGGGGATCTACTTCACCCGCCACGAGGACTCCCCCCAAGCTTAACCCAGCTTAACCCCCGACCGTACGCCCCTCCCCCTTCAAGGGGGAGGCTGGGAGGGGGATGGGGTAGAGGGGGATGGGTAAGGGGGGATGGGGTAAGAAAGGGGGCTGGCTGGAGAAGGATAGGGCAAGGGAGGCGGCTTTAGGACGATCGTGCTCGATCCGGTATTCATCCCGACGAGGCAGCGTGCCGAAGAGAGTCTTCGGCAAGGGCTCGGAGGGCAATAGGCACACAAGGCACCAACGTCCCGGCAAGGGACCATTTCCCCGGAACCCCGGCACCCGGACGTCGCTCGGGGCGGGAGGCAGGGCAGACCGGGCAACGTGAGAGGAGGAGAGGGATACCGAGGAAAATCTGGACAGTTCCGGGCGACGGCAAGTCAACCACAAACAAGTCACAACCACAGGAGGAAACGAGATGAGAAAGCTGATCGAGAAGATGAAGAGCCTGGTGCGGGACGACGAGGGCGCGACGATGGTGGAGTATGCGATCCTGGTAGCGCTGCTCTCCGTTGTGGCCATTGTGATCATCCAGACTCTGGGCAATACGATTAAGACTACGTTCACTGACGTCAATACAAGAATGACCACCCCGTAACCATGGGCAGTCCACAGTCTTGCCGGTGGACACGCGAAGTTGATAGTATCTGAGGAAGCAGGGAGATGATTGTAGGAATAATACTGGACACGATAATCATGTATTTAGAGAGATTCGCACCTGCAATCATCTCCCTGCTCATACTCGTCAACCAGGACCATGCTGGCATACGAGTTCTTAGACGACAGGGGACCGGCACATGAGGCATCTGGCAGCTAGGATGAAGAGCCTGATGCGGGCCGATGGGGGCGCAGCGCTTGTGGAGTACGCGATCTTGGCGTCGCTGATCTCGATCGCAGCCGTTGCGGCGCTCCTGCTCATAGGCCCCAAGATTCTGGCAGCGTTCAACTCCGCTAACACAGCATTCCCCTAGTGGGCCAATGTCTGACGGGACTGGCGATATGCCCATGGGCATGCGAGGAAATGCTCCAGCACGATATGCCGTCGGTCTCTCTGCCGCGGTCCTCGCCCTGCTCGTCCTAGTAACGTGGGGAGCCGACCCCCGGGTGGCGCTGGGCTGCGGGTTCCTGGTCGTGGCCTGCGTAATCGACACCCGGAGCTCTCGTATCCCCAACGTTCTCACCCTGGGGCTCCTGGCCCTGGGGTTGGTGTACAACGCGGTCCTCGGAGGTTGGGGAGGTCTCGGCGAAGGGGTCCTGGGCGCCCTGATCGGTCTCTCCGTCCTCCTCGTCCCCTATCTCATGGGCGGCATGGGTGGCGGTGACGTGAAGGCTATGGCGGGCCTGGGGGCGCTGCTGGGACCGGTGCCGATCCTTTGGGTGTTCTTGTACACGGCATTGGCCGGGGGCGTTTTGGCGGTGATTCACTACGCCTTGGCCCACAATCTCAAGGCGAAGACGCGGGAGTGGAAGAACGCGGTGGCGGCCTACGCCGTGAGCCGCGACCCCCGGTGCCTGCGGCCGACGTCGTCGGAGCGGATCCGCTTCCCCTATGCCGCCGCGATCGCCTACGGCTTCTCCGCGTACGTGTGGTGGGGCGGGCTCGTCTAACGCCCCTCCCCCTTCAAGGGGGAGGCTGGGAGGGGGATGGGGAACTCTGGACGGGGAAGGGTTGAAAGCAGGGAGGTGAGCCAGGACGGGTCCCCAGACCCATCCCCACCCCGGCCCTCCCCTTGAAGGGGAGGGGGGCTGAAGGGCGGGGGGAGGCTGGGAGGGGGATGGGGTACTGGGCGGGGGATGGGCAGATTCTCCGAATGAGGCTGGGAGGGGGATGGGGTTCAGGGAAGGGCGTTCTCGCGCAGAGACGCAAAGGCGCAAAGGGAGACACAAACTGGTTCGATTTGGGTTTGTAACGTTGCGCCGTTGCGTCGTTGCGTGAGACAAGTTTTTGGATTTTTCCCGCGGTGGCATCGTCGCGTGAGGTAGGTTTCCCCAGAGGAGAGCAGACATGAAATACGGTGCGTTCCTGGCCCTCGTGCTGGCGGTCCTCTCGGGGGTCGCGGCGGTGTTCCTGGCCAACCGCTTCCTGGCGAGCCGGACCGAGGTGCCGGCCGTGGTCGTGCGGGGGGGGGACTCTGTACCTTCCGCCAAGGTGGTGATCGCCGCGCGGGAGCTGGAGGTGGGCAGCCGGCTCACCGCGGGGTCCCTGGCCGTGGCCGAGTGGCCGGCGGCCGCGGTGCCCCGGGGCGCGTTCCACCAGGTGGAGCCCCTGGAGGGCCGCGTCGTGGTGAACCGGCTCCGGGCCGGCCACCCGGTGCTCTCCAGCGAGCTCGCGGCCCCGGGCTCGGGCGCTGGGCTCGTCGCCACCCTCCAGCCGGGGCAACGGGCCATGTCCATCCGGGTGGACGACGTGGTGGGGGTGAGCGGGTTCGTGCTCCCCAACACCTTCGTGGACGTGATCGCGGTGACGGAGGACCAGGCCCGGAACCGGAAGGTCCAGACGATTCTGGAGCGCATCGAGGTCCTGGCCATCGCCCAGGAGACCTTCACCGAAGAGGGCAAGCCCAAGGTGGTGAAGACCGTCACCCTGGCCGTGGCACCGGACCAGGCCGAAAAGCTGGCCCTGCAGACCCACGAGGGCCCCATCCACCTGGTGCTCCGAAACCCGGCGGAGGACGTGAAGCCCGAGCCGGCGGCCGTGGCCGAGGCACCCAAGCCCGCACCAGCCCCCGCCCCCGTGCGCCGCGCGGCGGTGCCGACCCTGCAGGCCCGGGTCCGCGCCCCGGCGCCCAGCCCCCACACCGTGGAGGTCATCCGAGGCGCCCAGGCGGAGAGCGTGCGGTTCAAGAGCGCAGACTCAGAGGAGCGGATGGCGCAGTGAGGACCTGTTAATGAATGTACGTCCGTTTCCCCTTTTTCGTTCCATTGTCTTTCCAGTGAGGACGTCGCAATGAAGAGATGCCGGTGTCTCAAGGTGGCGGGCAGCGCTCTGGCCCTGGGGGCCGTGCTCCTCCTCGGGGCTCTCGCCGAGGCGGCCGACGTGCCGCGGCGGACCCTGGAGCTCAAGGTGGGGGGAGCCGAGGTCCTCCAGATGCCGTACCCGGTGCGGCGGGCCTCCATCGCCGCCGCGGAGATCGCGGACGTGGTCGTCCTCTCGCCCCGCGAGCTCTACGTCTACGGCAAGAAGGTGGGGTACACCAGCGTCATCCTCTGGGAGGAGGGCAACGAGGGCAGCAACGGGGGCCGCACCCTCCTCGACGTGGTGGTCGCCCTGGATCTGACCGCCCTCAAGGAGAAGCTCCACCAGCTCTTCCCGGACGAGGAGATCGAGGTCTACGCCTCCGAGACCGGGGTGGTGCTCGCCGGCACGGTCTCCGGCCCTGAGGTGGTGGAGCAGGTACTTCGCCTGACCCGGACCTACCTGCCACAGATCGCGCAGGAGGCCGACAAGGGCAAGGACGGCACCGGGACATCCGGCAGCGGCATCACGAACCTCCTGCGGGTGGGAGGCATCCAGCAGGTCATGCTGGAGGTCAAGTTCGCCGAGGTGGTGAGGGATTCCGGCAAGGAGTCTCAGCTTGGGGTCGGGTTCCGGGGCCTGAGCGGGTCCGTGACGGGGAGGGTGGGTCCCGGCAACGCCCTGGACCCGGTAACGGTCAGGGGTGTGCCGGCAAGGCTCACGGATGGGACCCGTGGAATCCTGCAAGATTTCGACACCAACGCACTGGTCCAGGGCTCCGGCTCGCTTCTGCTCAACTTCGCGGGGAACGCCGCGAACATCTTCGTGAACATCGGGAACTTCACGGCGGCCCTGCAGCTCCTGGAGCGCGAGGGGCTGGCCCGCACGCTCGCCGAGCCGCGGCTCGTCACCCAGAGCGGCCAGGAGGCGAGCTTCCTCGCCGGGGGCGAGTTCCCTGTCCCGGTTGCCCAGGACAACAACCAGATCACCATAGAGTGGAAGGACTTCGGCGTGGCGCTGCGCTTCACGCCGATCGTGCTCAAGGACGGGAAGATCAGCCTGCGGGTCGCCCCCACGGTCAGCGACATCGCCTCCGCGAGCACCATCCCGGCCGGGATCCTGGGTGCCAACTTCATCGTGCCGAACCTCAGCACCCGGCGACTCGAGACCACCGTGCAGCTCTACGACGGGCAGACCCTGGCCCTGGCGGGCCTGTTGCAGGACAACCTGCGCCAGGAGCTGCGGAAGGTGCCGGGCCTCGGGGACATCCCGATCCTGGGTTCCCTCTTCCGGAGCCAGTCGTACCGCCAGGAGAAGACCGACCTCCTGATCGCGGTCACCCCCCACATCGTCAAGCCGAACCGCGAGGGCGCACTCCGCTTCCCCGGGGAGAACCTGCGGCCCCCGGACTGGTTCGAGTTCTACCTGGAGGGGAGGCTCGAGGGCGAGCGGTCGGCCGAGCCGGTGTCGGGCCTGAGCAGCCACCGCTTCCAGCAGGTTCCGCAGACCAAGGCGGGCGGTCTCGAGGGCGACTTCGGGCACCGGCAGCCCCAATAGAAGAGGGAGGAGCACCGCCATGAGGAAACTGATGCTCTGTGTCGCGGCCGCCGCCTTCCTGGTTGGGGCAGGCTGCGCCCACGTGGATCACCCCGCCTTTCACCAGGCTTACTACGTGGACCAGGAGTACGGCCAGGCCCAGCAGCACTCCTGGGACCTCCAGGTCGCCTACCCGGACTACCGTTATGCCGACCGGACCCCCGAGGGCCTGGAAGGGGTCAACGCCGAAGGTGTGATGGGGGTGCACAACCAGACCTTCTCCGAAAAGCCCGCCCAGGCACCGGTGATGACCCTTGGGGTGTTGGGGGAGTAAAGGGGAGGCATCCCAAACCTCCAGACCCATCCCCACCCCAACCCTCCCCTTGAAGGGGAGGGAGAATGGGGCGAAGGGGGAGGCACCCCAAACCTCCAGACCCATCCCCACCCCAACCCTCCCCTTGAAGGGGAGGGAGAATGGGGCGAAGGGGGAGGCTGGGAGGGGGATGGGGTTGGGGGGCGGTAAACGTGAAGGGGTGGGAGTTGGACTCGGGGTGACGCAGTCAAGCCCGGGGTCCTAGAAACCGATGAGGAAAGCCATGGGCCGAGCCGCGAAGAGACGAGGACAGAAGGGCGCAGCGATGGTCGAGTTCGCGATCGTCCTGCCGCTGCTCCTCGTCCTCGTCTTCGGGATCATCGAGTTCGGCTTCCTGCTCTACAACCGGGCCATGATCACGAACGCGAGCCGGGAGGGCGCGCGGGCAGGGATCGTGTTCCAGTCCCCGGCGAGGACGGGTGAGGACCCGAACCAGATCCGGGACGTGGTGGAGGACTACTGCGCGGACTTCCTGGTCACCTTCGGGGGGCCGGCGTCGGTGGCGGTGACGGTGAACCCGGCTCCGACCACTCTTGCGGCGGGAGATCCCCTTACGGTGACCGTGGTCTACCCCTACAGCTTCCTGGTGATCCCGAACCTCGTGACGGACATCTTCGGCACCGTGAACCTGACTGCCGTTACGGTGATGCGGGCGGAATGACGATGGGGAGCGACGTCATGGCGCAGTTCAGAGAGCACCAGGGGAGGCCCAAGGAGAAGGGGGCCGTGCTGGTCCTGGTGGCGATCCTGCTGGTCGTCTTCATCGGCATGGCCGCCCTGGCCGTGGACCTCGGGTACCTCTACGTGGTCCGCAACGAGCTCCAGAACGCGGCGGACGCCGGGGCCCTCGCCGGTGCGCGTTTTCTGTACAACGAAGAGGGGACCTCCGTGAACCCGGGGGCGAACCAGATCGCTTTCGACGCGGCGACGGCCAACAACGCCCTGGCCGCCGCCGGCGCGGAACCCGTGGAGGTCCACTGGAGCCCGGATGTCGGTGACGGAAACGAGGGAGACGTCCAGCGGGGGCACTGGACTTTCGCTACGCGCACGTTCACGCCGAACGATTCCCTGCTGCCGGTGGAGCTTTGGGGAGTCTCCGACGAGGATCTGGACGGGGCCTCCGAGTTCATCAACGCCATCCGAGTGGTGACGCGGAGGGAGAACGCCCCCGCCGCCGCCTTCTTCTCCCGGATCTTCGGTTTCCAGAGCTTCGCGCTCACGGCCGAGGCGGTAGGGTACATCGGGTTCGCCGGCAGTCTCGGGCCCGGCGAGGCCGACCAGCCCATCGCCATCTGCAAGCAGGCCCTCGTCGACGGGGACGGCAACTACAACTGTTCCACGGGGCGGATGATCAACAGCGGGGGAGGGACGACCCACAACACCGGGGCGTGGACGAACTTCTCCCAGCCATGCCAGACGGCCTCGGCGCAGTCGGTCCGGCCCCTGGTCTGCTCCGCGGGGAACCTGGAGTCGATCGCCATGGGCGACGGGATCGGAACCCAGGGAGGGATGCAGGACAACGTCTACCGTGACCTGCGCGACTGCTGGCTTGGGGCTGACGTGAGCAAGGACTGGCGAGGGTATCCCACGCAGCCTTGGGGTCTGACCCTTCCGGTGATCGACTGCCCGGGGAACAACCCGGGAACCTGCTCCGAGGTGGTGGGCGCCGTGACCCTGGACATCGTCTGGATCAAACAGTCCGGTGCCGATCCCCAGTGGACCGACATCCCGCTCCAGATGAGCGCGGGGGGAACGAGTTGGGTGTGCTCCAGTTGGAAGGCTCTGGGCAGCCCGGAGGACATCAACGCCCTCACGAGCGCCGAGCGGCAGGAGTGCTGGGGCGAGTTTGCCGACGCGTTCGGGCTTCGGACCTACAACGACGTCTCGGTGGGGACCTTGAGTGCCAGCGACCTCCAGAAGACGATGTACTTCCTCCCCAGCTGCGAGGTCCACGAGCCGGCGGGGAACACAGGCGGGGCGAACTTCGGCGTGCTGGCCCGCATCCCCGTGCTTGTGCGATGACGCGCCGGCCGAATTGACCCCAGAACGGAAGATGAGCCCCATGCCCCAGGACATTCGCATCGCGCTGAACATTCCCGACAAGAGCGTCGCCCGGCAGATCGGGAGCGATCTCGCCCGGATGCCCGGCTTGCAGGTCGTGGGCAACTCCACGAACGGGTCCGCACCTCCCGGGCCGGCCGACGTGGTCATCCTCCAGGACGTGCCGGAGCAGGGGGACGTGCTGGAGCGTATGGGGAACGTGCGGAACCAGCTTCCGGCGGCTGCGATCTTCGTGGTGTCGCCCGAGCAGCGGCCCGAGCACATCGTCGAGGTGATGAAGGCCGGCGCTGTGGAGTACTTCCTGGAGCCCGTGAGCGCAGAGCGGCTCCAGCAGGCCGTCGAGAAGGTGCGCGAGAGCCTCGCGGGGGTGTTGGGGACGGCCCAGGGGAAGGTCTACAGCTTCGTGAGCGCCAAGGGGGGGCTCGGGGCCACGGTGATCGCGGTGAACGCCGCCACGGCCCTCGCGGTGCGGGGCGAGGGGACCGTGGCCCTGATCGACAACACCCTCCACGCCGGGGACAGCGGGGTCCTCCTCGACCTGGTGCCCCAGACCACCATCGGGGACCTTTGCCGCCACTTCAACCGCCTCGACTTCGCCTTCCTCCGGGGCGCGATGGTCAAGCACTCGACCGGGCTCCACTTCCTGGGGGCCCCGGCGGAGCCCGAGGAGGGGGAGAGGGTCCACGGGCACCACGTGGGGAAGATCCTCGAGGTCGCCAAGAGCCTCTACGACCACGTGATCGTGGACTGCAAGTCCATGCAGGTGGACGAGGGCTCGGTGGAGGCCTTTCACGCGTCGGACCGCATCTTCGTGGTGACGGACCTCTCCGTGCCGGGGGTGCGGAACGCCTCCCGGCTGGTCCAGCTCATCCAGCGCCTGAAGATTCCTCCGCGAAGGATCGAGGTCGTGGCGAACCGCTACATCAAGGGCGGGGTGCCCTCGGTGAGCGAGATCGAGAAGACCCTCGGCCGCAGGCTCTTCTGGCTCTTCCCCAACGATTTCGGCGACGTCATCCACTCCATCAATCAGGGGGTTCCGCTGGTCCAGGGCAAGCCGGGTTCCCTCTTCGGGCGGAGCATCCGGGAGTTCGTGGAGCGGCTCGCGGCGCAGTCGGAAGCCAAGAGCGGCTACCGGGGTGTGAAGGGTTTCCTGGGGAGGGCGGTGTAAGGGCGGAGGACCGGGGACTGGGGACTGGGGACTGGGGACTGGGGGGCCGGAGGACGGGGGACTGAGGACTGAGGACTGAGGGCTTCCCCTGGCAGACCCGCAACGGAAAGCGGACAACGGGCAACGGACAACGTACGACGGACAAGCGATTGGAGGCTGCTGTGGCGCTACGAGCGATGTTTGCAAAGAAGAATCCGGAGGAGGCGATGCCGCAGGTGCCCCGGCCCACGGCCCCCGGGCCGTTTCAGCGGAAGCGGGACGATTTCTTCTACGACATCAAGCACAAGATCCACGCCCGCATCGTGGAGGAGATCCACCTGCCGGCCCTCGACGCCATGAGCGTGCAGCAGGTGGAACCCGAGATCGCCGACCTCGTGGTCCGCCTCCTGGACGAGGACCGGGTCCTGCTCAACCGGGAGGAGACCGCCGCCCTGGTCGGCGAGATCGTCGATGAGCTCAAGGGGTACGGACCCCTGGAGCCCTTCCTGAAGGACCCCACGGTCTCCGACATCCTGTGCAACACGTACCGGAACGTGTACGTGGAGCGCTTCGGGCTGCTGGAGAAGACCGGGGCGCGGTTTCGGGACGACAAGCACCTGATGAACGTGATCGACCGGATCGTCTCGCGGGTCGGGCGGCGGGTGGACGAGTCGTCGCCCATGGTGGACGCCCGGCTCCCGGACGGCTCCCGGGTGAACGTGATCATCCCGCCCCTGGCCATCGACGGCCCCGTCCTCTCGATTCGGCGGTTCTCCGTGAGCCCGCTCGAGGTCAAGGACCTCGTCGGGTTCAAGACCCTGACCCCCCAGATCGCCGAGTTCTTGGCCGGGTGCGTGAAGGCGAAGCTCAACACCCTCATCTCCGGCGGCACCGGCGCCGGAAAGACCACGCTCCTCAACGTCCTCTCGGGGTTCATCCCCGCCCAGGAGCGGATCGTGACCATCGAGGACTCGGCGGAGCTCCAGCTCCAGCAGCCCCACGTGGTGCGCCTCGAGACCCGGCCCCCGAACATCGAGGGCGTCGGGATGGTCGCCCAGCGCGACCTGGTGCGCAACAGCCTGCGGATGCGGCCCGACCGGATCGTCCTGGGCGAGGTTCGCGGCGCCGAGGCCTTCGACATGCTCCAGGCCATGAACACGGGCCACGAGGGGTCCCTGGGAACGATCCACGCCAACACCCCCCGGGATTCCCTGATCCGCCTCGAGTCCATGATCCTCATGACCGGCTTCGAGCTGCCCCAGAATGCGATGCGGTTCATGATCGCCTCCGCCCTGGACATCATCCTCCAGGTGGCCCGCCTCACGGACGGTACGCGGAAGGTCACCTCGGTGAGCGAGGTGGTGGGCATGGAGGGGGACGTGATCACCCTCCAGGAGATCTTCACCTTCGAGAAGAAGGGGATCGACCCGGCCGGAAAGGTCCGCGGCCACTTCCGGGCCACCGGCATCCGCCCCAAGTTCTGCGACAAGCTCGAGCTCGCCGGCATCCCGATCCCGGCGGACCTCTTCGCCGCCAATCGCGTCTACGAGTGAGGCGGAGTTCGATGTTAGGGGCAGTTCGATGTGCGATGTTCGAAGGCGGGGGCTGTTTGACGTTCGATGTTGACGGCGGCGTGATGGCCGTGTTGGAAGTGTGGCGAGGCCTAAAGTGGCGGAGCAGATCCGGTTTTTGGGCATGCGGCATGTGATGGGTTTCAACATCGAACATCGAACATAGAACATAGAACTTGAAACATGGAACTTCGCACATGAATTGCCGAACTTGATCTCATAGGAGCACAGGATGTCCGGAGGGGCTGTCCTTCTCTTTTATTTGGCGGTGTTCCTCTTCACGGCCGGCGCCGTGGGTGCCGGGTATCTGTGGCTCGTCGAGAGCCGGTTCTCGGAGAAGCGGCTCGTCCGGCGGCGACTGATGTACCTCTCGGCCGGGGGGATGCACGGGGAGGAGAAGTTTGTCCTATACAAGGACGAGGCCCTGCGAAACGCCGGGCCCCTCGGCAAACTGCTGTACCGGCTCCCCCGGAGCGGGCGCCTGGACCGCCTGCTCCTGCGCTCCGGGTTTCCCCTGAACGCGAGCACGTTCCTCCTGCTCTCCCTGGGCCTCGCGGCGGGCGGCGGTTTCCTGGGGGCGCTCCTCCCGGTGCAGCCGCCCCTGGGGTCCGTCGTCGGCGCCCTCCTGGGGGCGGTGCCCTACCTCCTGCTGGTCCGGGCGGACGCGCAGTTCGTGAAGGCCTTCGAGGAGCAGCTCCCGGAGGCCCTGGACTTCGTGGTGCGGGCCATGCGCTCGGGCCACGCCTTCACCTCGGCCCTGGAGATGGCGGGCCAGGAGCTGGGGGAGCCGGTCGCCCCCGAGCTCGCGGCCGCGGTGGACCAGATCAAGTTCGGCCTCTCGGTTCCGGACGCCCTGGAGAACCTCTGCCGCCGGACGTCGGTGGACGACCTGCGGTTCTTCTCCATCGCGGTGACGCTCCACAAGGAGGCCGGCGGGAACATCACAGAGGTCTTCTCGAAGATCAGCCAGATCATCCGGCAGCGGCTCCAGTTCCGCCGGCAGGTGCGGGCCCTCACCGCCGAGGGGCGCTTCTCGGCCGTGGTGCTCCTCCTCCTGCCCATCGGCCTGTTCCTGTACATCTACGTGATCAATTTCGAGTACATCTCGCTCCTGTGGACCGACGAGATCGGCAAGGTCATGGTCGCGGCCGGGCTCGTGGGGATGGTGGTCGGGTACGCGATCATGACGCGGATGGCCCGCTTGGATCTCTAGGGGTGCCATGGTCAGATTCCTGAACGAGCTCTACCGGCTGCTGGAGAACGCGGACTACGTCCTGGTCCTTGCGGCCGTGTTTGCCTCCGTGGCCCTCGCGGTGGGCGCACTGACGTTTCTCTGGGCTCGGAGGAGGGTTTTTCGGGCCCGGTTCGAGCGGTTCGTGCGGCCCGAGGGCGGGGTTGCCGCCCCGGAGTCCCGGTCGCGCCTCCTGCCCGAGCCGGGCGGGCAGGGCGGGTTCGTCGCCCGGGTCACGGCGCCGCTCCAGGCGGTGGCGGAGCCCTCCGGGGAGGTGGGCCGGCGCGAGGTGCGCACGCTGCTCTTCCAGGCGGGGTTCCGCTCCCAGCGCGCTTACCGGAGCTTCCTGGCCCTGCGGGGGCTGTGCGCCGGGGTGTCCCTGTTCGCGTACCTCGTCGCCGCCTTCGCGTACCGCCTGAGCCCCCAGATGCTCTTTGTCGGCCTCGCGCTCGCCGCGGCGGGCTACTACCTGCCCCTCTGGGGTCTGCGGTTTCTGGCCGGGCAACGGAGGGCCCGCATCGGCCGGGGGCTGCCCGACGCCCTCGACCTGATGGTCGTGTGCGCGGAGGCCGGGCTCGGGCTCGACCTGATCCTCAAGAAGGTGGGAGAGGAGATCCGGCCCGTCTGCCCGGATCTGAGCGACGAGCTCTTCCTGACGAACCTGGAGATCCAGGCCGGGAAGCCCAGGGAGGAGAGCTTCAAGAACATGGCCCTGCGGACCGGCGTGCCCGAGGTCAACAGCCTGCTGGCGGTGCTGGCCCAGGCGAGCCGGTTCGGGACGAGCATCGCCCAGACCCTGCGGGTCCACGCCGAGGAGATGCGGATCAAGCGGCGCCAGTCCGCCGAGGAGCGCGCCGCGACCCTGGCGGTCAAGATGATCTTCCCCCTGGCGGTCTTCATCTTTCCCTCGATTCTCATCGTGCTGCTGGGGCCGGCGGGCATCCGGATCTACCGGGTCCTTTTTCCCGCGCTTGCGGGCGGCGGGGGGTAGCGGTGGGCAAAGACCGGGTGCGCCCGAGGGGCGCCTTCGCGTGGGCCTTAGCGCTCCCCCTGCTCCTGGCGGCGGGGTGCGCGACGGGAGGAAAGCAGGCGCCCGCCGGGCCGCTGCCTCCCCGGCCGCCCCTGGCCGAGGGGGCCGTGCACCCGCGGAGCGCGGACCTGCCGGTGGACGTGCTCGTGGAGAGCGGCAGGGCGAGCGCGGCCCAGGGCAACTACGGCGTCGCCGAGTTCTACTTCTCCACGGCCTTGGCCAAGGAACCCGGAATGGAGCCCGCCCTCTCGGGTCTCGGGGAGGTGCTGCGGGTCCAGGGGCGGACCGACGAGGCCCGCGGGGCCTTTGCCCGGGCCGCGGAGGTGGCCCCCGATTCCGTGCCCGCCCGCATCGGCCTGGGCCGGGTGCACCGGGCCCAGAGCCGGCACGACGAGTCCCTGCGGCACCTGCGGCGGGCTGTGGAGCTCTCTCCCGAGGATCCGGTGATCCTGGAGGAATTGGCGCTTACCTACGAGGCCGCCGGGCAAGAGGCGTTCGCGGAGCCGCTCTTCCGGTTGGCCGCCGAGAAGACCGACTCCGCCCGGGCCTGGAACAACCTGGGGTTTAACTACCTGCGGCAGAAGCGCTACGCTGACGCCGTCGCCCCCCTGGAGCGCGCGGTGGCCCTCGACGGCTCGGACCCCGTGGCGCGCAACAACCTGGCGCTGGCCTACGGAATGACGGGGAGGGAGGACAGGGCCCTGTCCCTCTTCGAGGGCACCGTGGGCAAGGCCGCGGCCCAGAACAACATGGGCTACCTCTACACCCTGCAGGGGCGGTGGGCCGACGCCGAGGCCGCCTTCAACCGGGCGATGGAGATCAACCCCGCCTACTACGTGCGGGCGAAGGAGAACTTGGACCGCCTAGGCCAGCTCATCGTGGAGCAGGCGAGGGAGAACCTGGAGGCGCTGCAGAAGGAGGGGGGCGGGGGAAGGTAGCTCCTCTCCCCTACGGCCTCCTCCCCCTTCAAGGGGGAGGCAGGGAGGGGGATGGGGTTTCAAACAGGGGGGTGGCAAGCCGGGAGGGCCAGACCCATCCCCACCCCGGCCCTCCCCTTGAAGGGGAGGGGGACGGACAAGGGGGAAGTAGGGAGGGGGATGGGGTGAGGGTGGGGTAGGGCTTGTAGCTACGTGAATGCGAAGGCGAGTTTGAAGACCCATCCCCACCCCGGCCCTCCCCTTGAAGGGGAGGGGGATTGCGGGGGAGGGGATTGGGTTTGAAGCAGGGGGGGAGAGAGTGGATCGGGGAGCGAGCAAGTGCTGAAAGGGAGGGCGGCAGGGATGAGATATGTGTTGGTGATGGGGTTCCTGATCCTCTCCACCAGCCTGGCCTCCGCCCAGGTGGTGTGCGTGACCGGGCAGTCGGCGGCGGTGCGGATGTCCCCCTCGGAGGGTTCCTCCGTAGTGCTGGAGGCGCCGACCCACTACCCGCTTGCGGTGGCCGCGGAGAGGGACCGCTTCTACGAGGTCGCGGACTACCGGGGCCGAAGGGGGTGGGTCCGCCAAGGGGACGTGGGCGGCGGCCGCTGCGCCGTCGTGACCCGGGCGGGGGTGAACGTGCGCGGGGGGCCGGGCACGGGCCACGAGGTGGTCCTTCGGGCGCAGGAGGGCGTGGCGTTCCAGGTCCTGCGGTCCGTGGGGGACTGGGCCGAGGTGCGCCACGAGAGCGGCCGGAGCGGCTTTGTCTACAAGGCGCTCCTGTGGGGCGTGGAGTAGAGAGCGGGCAGGGCGCTCTCGCCGAGAGCGCAGGAGTCTTCGCTGGCGGGCGGCCCGACCGGCTGTCCCTGCGATGGATCGCTGGGTGGGAATGGCCCGTGCCGGGCACGTCCATAGGGAGGATCAGCCGTGATTCGAACGATTGCCCTCGTTGTTCTGACTCTCTGTCTAGCGGTGACTTCGGTCTCCTTCGGGGCCGGCGAGCCCTACGTGTCGGGCCGCGTCGGTTACACAGTGCCCCACGATTACAAGGATCTGGAAGTGAAGAGGTTCCTGAGCGTGGCCGCCGCCCACGGGCACGAGTGGAACCGGGGCTATGGGCGGCTCCGCTTGGAGGGAGAGGTCTCGTACCGGCAGAACGAGCTCGACCGCACCGCCGCGGGAGATGCCCGGGGGCACATCCGCGTGGCAGGGTTCCTGATCAACGCCGTGGTGGCTGCGAACACGGGGCCGGTCGTCAGCCCCTACGGGCTGGTTGGAGGTGGCGGCGCGTGGACCTTCATCGATGATGCGAAGGTCGAAGGCGTCAAGGTGGCAAACGACAACCGGCTCCAAGGAGCCTACCAACTCGGGGGCGGTCTCGAGTTTCACCTGAGCCCTGTGGTTTCCCTCGACTTGGGGTATCGGTACTTCAGCACGTCGGAGGACCGCTTCAAGAACAAGTTTGACGGCCGCTTCCCGTACCGGTACCGGACCCACGACGTCGGCCTGGGGGTGCTCGTTCGGTTTTGAGGGGCGGAGCGCTTCCATCCCAGACCTGATTCCCACCGCACCCCTTCCCTGCGGCTTCCTCCCCCTGCAAGGGGGGAGGCTGGGAGGGGGATGGGGTCCCGTATCCAGACCCATCCCCACCCCGACCCTCCCCTTGAAGGGGAGGGAGAATGCTGTGAAGGGGAGGGGGACGGACAAGGGGGAGCTCGGAGGGGGAATGCTGCCAAGGGGCGGGTTGGGGGGTCCTGACCCCAGGAGGTGTGTGACGGTCTTTCCTGAGGAGGACGCTTGAGCGGGTTCATCCGACGGCGGAGGGTGCTGCTGCTCTCCGCCGTCTTCCTTCTGGCCCTGCTGTCCGCCGGGGCCTCCCTCCTGGCTCCCCCCGTCTATCGGGCGTCCACTCGGCTGGAAGCGGAGGTTCCGGGCGCGGTGCAGGCCGGGGCCGGGTCTCCTGCGGCGTGGCTGGAGGCGGCGGGGGCGCAGGTGCTCTCCTCCGAGGCTCTCCTTCGCGTGGTCCAGGGGCTCGAGCTCCCGGCAGGACGCCCCCCCGGCGAGGTGGCCGAGGCCCTGGGCCGGAAGCTGGCGCTTCGGGCGACCGCCGGCGGGGGGGAGCGGGCGGATGTGGTGGGCTTCTCGGTGACCGTCACGGCCCGGGACCCCGGGGCCGCGGCCGGGGCGGCGGAGGGGGTCGCGGCCCTCTTCCTCGCCGAGAATGAGCGCCGCCCGGACGCGCGGCCCCCTGCCGCCCCGGGGGCGGGTCTCGAGGAGGAGCGGCGGGGGGCGGAGGCGGCGGTGTCGGCTCTGGAGACGGAGTTGGCTGCCTTCGGGCGGGCGCGCGAAGCGGAGCGGGCCGACGAGGCCCTGCGGCTTGAGCGGGCGGCGGAGGAGCTGCGCCGGGCCGAGCAGATCGGCCGGGAGCTGGAGGAGCTGGGGCGCCGGGCGGGTCGGCTGGAGGAGCGTCGGGCGGCGCTGCGGGCGGAGCTCGCCGGAACCCCCCCGACGATCGTGGTGGAGGAGCCGCTTCCCCCGCAGGGGAGCCCGCCTGCCCCGAGCCCGGAGGACGAGGCGAGGGCCGCCAGGCTACAGGACCTGCAGAACCAGCTCGCGGCGCTCGAGCGCATCCTGGGCCCGCGGCACCCCGACGTGGTCCGGCTCCGGGGCGCGGCGGAGGGCCTGGCCGCCGAGCACCGCCGGCGGGAAGAGCGCCTGGCGGCAGAGGAGCGCGAGCGCGCGGCCCGGGCTGCGGCGCGCGCGCGGAGGGAGGTGCCCAACCCGGCCCGCGGGGCCCTGGAGGGGGAGCTCGCGACGGTGCAGCGGGAGCTCGACGCCCTGGAGCGCGAGCGGGGGGCGCTGCGGAACGACTCGGCCCGCCTGCGGCAGCAGGCGGCCGCGTCGGCGGCCCGCACGGGGTCGCCCCAGGCGATGGCGGCTGCCGATGCCGAGAGGGAGTGGGCCCGCCTCAACCGGGAGCTCGAGGAGGCGAGAGCCCGCCTGGCGGAGGTGAGGGCTCGGGCCGAAGGTCTCCAGGCGGCAGGGACGGCCCCCGCGCCCGAGTCGGTCCGGTACCGGCGGGTGGGGACCGCCGCTGCGGAGGTGGAGCGGGTGGAGCCCAACCGCGGCGCGATCTTTCTCGTCGGGCTCCTGGTGTCCCTCGTCCTCGCCGTGGGGGCGGCGCTGCTGCGGGACGTGCTGGACCGCTCCGTCAAGACCCCGGAAGGGCTCGGGACCCTGGCCGGGTTGCCCGTGCTGGCGGTGCTGCCTTACGGGGTGCGGCCCGAAGAGAGGCGCCGGCGTGGACTTCGCCGGGCGGCCTGGTCGCTGGCCGGCGCCGGGGGGCTGGCGGCCCTGGGGGTGACGCTGGACCGCCACGTCGGGCCCCTGGCGACCCTCTGGCCGGACCTGCAGGCCCTGGTGGCCCGGAGCGTGATCTTTTGAGGTTCTGTCGCGATCTGTGTGGGCGGCGCTTGCCCCCCGGTGCTCCTCCCCCCTTGCGACACCCCATCCCCACCCTTGCCCTCCCCTTGAAGGGGAGGGAAACGAAAGGCAGCACCCCTATTTCGGGAAGGGGAGGGAGGCGTGGGGTCTTCGGCGGCGGGGAGGTCTCACCCGGCCCCCGGCTGCCGGGAAGGGCGACCGGGGAGGCGGATACCCACACGATGCGGAAGAGAACCCAAACGGCACGGCGCGTTTGCCGAGCGCGCCGCTCCGCCCTCGGCGGAGGCCCGGGCGGAAATTTCCTGCCGGCAGGACCTCGATGAACAAGCTCAAGAAGGCGCTGCTGCGCGCGGAAGAAGAGGGCAGGAGGACAGCGCCTTCTCCCCCTCTCCCTCAGGGAGAGGGTAGGGGTGAGGGTGGGGTCGAAGGTGGCGTCACGAGCCGCGCCGAGGTGGGAGGCAGGAGCAGCGTTGACCGTGGGGTCGAGGTCCGCGGTGAGGGTAGAATCCAGGGCAGGGGTGAGGGCGGGGTCGAGGGTCGAGTCGAGAGCCCGGGCGCGGCGGCATCGATCCCCGAGCCGTCCGCGCCCGGCGTCGCCGAGAAGATCCGGGCCGCCTGCTGGGACGGGCGGGTGTTCGAGCAGCTCCGGGGGCTCCGGTCACAGGTCCTGGCGCGCTTGGAGCGGGTTGGGGGCAGGAGCCTGCTGGTGACGAGCCCGGACCCCGGGGCGGGAAGCTCCTTCACGGCGCTGCACCTGGCCCTGAGCCTCTCCGGGGAGCTCCGGCGGCCCACGCTGCTGGTGGACGCAGCCCCCGGCCCGGGCTCCCTGGGTCGTGTGCTGGGGTGGGATGCCGCCCGGGGGCGAGGGGCCCGGGGCGGGGCGGCCCCGGTCGCCTCCGGGCTGCCGGGGCTGTGGCTGACGTCCTGGGAGGGTCCGCTCCCCGGCCAAGACGAGGGTCGGGTCGGCACGGCCCCTCCGGATCCGTTGGCCGCTTTCGACGCGGCGCACCCCGAGACCCTGGTGATCCTGGACGGCCCCGCCCTCTCGGAAGGCCCCGGGGCGCGGCTCCTCGGCGAGCTCGCGCACGGGGTCCTCCTGGTGGTGGAAGCGGAGCGCACGTCCAGGCGGTCCGTCCAGAGGGCCCTGGGCCAGCTGGGCGGCCTGCCGGTGCTGGGGGTTCTCCTGAACAAGTGGAGGGGGCCCCTGCGGTAGTGCAGGCCTTTTCGGCAGGAGCCGGCCGCTGGGCGGCCTGCGGGGAGATCAGCGCGGATGTACGAAGCCTTCTACGGGCTCACAGCCAAGCCCTTCGAGCTCCACCCCGACCCGGACTACGTCTACCTGAGCCCGGGCCACGACGACGTGTACACGCACCTGCGGTACGCGTCGCAGGAGTCCAAGGGGCTGGTCGTCATCACCGGGGAGATCGGCTCGGGGAAGACCACCCTGATTCGCTTCCTCGTCCGGGGGCTCTCCGGGGCGGTGCAGACCGCCCTGCTCGACAACACCGTCATCTCCCCGGTGCAGTTCCTCAAGCAGGTGTGTCGTGCCCTCGCCCCCGACGTGAACGTGAGGAGGATGGACAAGCGCGAGGCCCTCGAGGCCTTGGGGCGCCACTTGGCCCGGCAGCGCGACGAGGGGCGCCGGGTCGTCCTGATCGTGGACGAAGCCCAGAACCTGCCGCGGCAGACCATCGAAGAGGTCCGGATGCTCTCGAACCTGGCCTCCGAGGACCGCACCCCCCTCCAGATCATCCTGGTGGGGCAGCCGGAGCTGCGGGACCGCCTTCGGGAGAAGGGGCTGGAACAGGTGCTCCAGCGGGTGACGGTGCACTGCCACCTGGGACCCATGGGCCTGGAGGACGTGAAGGCGTACGTGCGGCACCGCCTCCGGGTGGCCGGCGCCAACGGGGCGGAGCTCTTCGACGACGAGGCGCTGGAGGCGGTCTTCCGTCACTCGGGCGGGGTGCCGCGGCTCGTGAACATCCTGTGCGACACCGCCCTCGTCTTCGGCTTCGGGGAGCGGGTGCCGTGCGTCGGCGCCGACCTGGTGCACGACGTGGTCGAATCCCGCCGTGCGGGCGGACTCTTCGCCGAGGCGCCGCCGGCCCCGGCGATCCCGACACCCCAGGGGACCGCGGATGCCCTGGTCGCGCTGGAGGGGCGACTCTCGGCACTGGAGCGCCGCCTGGGCGCCGTCGAAGGGGGCGCGGAAGGGCTGCGGGCGGAGTTCGAGACCGTGGGCTCCCTCCACCGCCAGCTCGTGACCCTGATCCGGCGGCACCGGGCAGACTCCGGGAAGCGGGTCGCGGCTCCCCGGGAGGGCTCGGCGCCGGTTGCCCCTTCCCCCGAGGCAACCGCGCCGGACCCGGAGCCGGCACCCGCCGGTGAGCCCCCCCCACCCGACGAACCGCCCCCGCCCGTCAAGCGCCGCGAGATCCTCCGCGAGGACGTGCCCGAGCTCTCCGAACGCCGGTTCCTGCGCCGGCTGTTCGGCTGGTGAGGCGTCACCCTCCATACCCCTCCGGGTTGGCGGCCTGCCAGCGCCAGGTGTCGGCGACCATCTCCTCGAGTCCCCGGGTTGCGGTCCAGCCGAGCTCCGCGGCGGCCTTGGCGGGGTCGGCGTAGCACACGGCGATGTCGCCGGGCCGCCGGTCCACGACCCGGTAGGGGATCCGTCGCCCGGCGGCCTTCTCGAAGGCCGCCACCATCTCGAGGACGCTGTAGCCGCGCCCGGTCCCCAGGTTCCAGACCTCCGCCCCGGGCTTCGTCCGCAGCTTCTCCAGGGCTCTCAGGTGCCCCACCGCCAGGTCCACCACGTGGAGGTAGTCGCGCACCCCCGTGCCGTCCGGGGTGGGGTAGTCGTCCCCGAAGACGCGGAGCTCCGGGAGCTTCCCCACGGCCACCTGGCTCAGGTAGGGCAGGAGGTTGTTGGGGATGCCGTTGGGGTCCTCTCCGATCCGGCCGCTGGGGTGGGCGCCCACCGGGTTGAAGTAGCGGAGCAGGGCGATGTTCCAGGCGGGCTCGGCCCGGTGGAGGTCCCGGAGGATCTCCTCGATCATGAGCTTGGAGCGGCCGTAGGGGTTGGTGGCGCCCAGGGGGAAGTCCTCGCGGATGGGGACCGCGTGGGGGTCCCCGTAGACCGTGGCGGAGGAGCTGAACACGAGGTCGCGCACCCCGTGCTCGGCCATCACCTCGCACAGGACCAGGGTTCCCGTGACGTTGTTGTGGTAGTAGCGCAGGGGGATCGTCACGGACTCCCCGACCGCCTTGAGCCCCGCGAAGTGGACGACCGCGTCGAAGGGGGCGCGGCGGAACACCTTCCGGAGCCCGTCCCGGTCCAATAGGTCGACCCTGGCGAAGGAGAGCTCCCGCCCGGTGAGCTCCCGGACCCGGCGGAGCGACTCCTCCCGGCTGTTGGAGAGGTTGTCGACCACGGTCACCTCCCACCCGGCCTGGAGCAGCTCCACGCAGGTGTGGCTCCCGATG
>JAWSUI010000051.1:0-25269 GCA_033551855.1 Deferrisomatales bacterium | reverse complement strand
CTTGGTTCGCTTGAAGGTTTCCTTGGCCATCGTTCCACTCCTCTGTCGGATCGGCGGAGCGCCACCCTCCGGGGACGAAGGCCCGGGATGCTAACACGCACCCTCCGCCGGTTCAATCCAGTTCTTTCCGCGCCGCCGCGCCCTCACCGGGTCTCGCGGGCGAATCCCTCGGGAACCTCCTGGTACCGGGCGAACCGCATCGTGAAGGCAGCCCGACCCTGGGTTCGGGAGCGCAGATCCGTGGCGTAGCCGAACATCTTTGCCAAGGGAACCGCCGCCTCCACCACCCGGGCGCCGCCCCGGTGACCGGTCCCGCGCACCTTGCCCCTCCGGGCGGCGAGGTCGGCGATCACCTCCCCGAGAAACTCCTCCGGGGCCACGATCTCCACCTCCATGACGGGCTCCAGGAGCTTCGGCCCGGCCCTGCGCGCCGCCTCCTGGAAGGCCTGGGAGGCGGCGATCTTGAAGGCCATCTCCGAGCTGTCCACCTCGTGGTGGGACCCGCCCAGCAGGGTGGCCCGTACCCCGACCACCGGGTGCCCGGCCAGGATCCCACGGTCGAGGGCCTCGGCCACCCCCTTGGCGATCGCGGGAACATACTCCCGGGGAACCACTCCACCGATCACCGCATTCTCGAACACCAGGGGCTCCCCCGGATCGCCGGGCTCGACCCGCAGCACCACGTGGCCGTACTGCCCGCGGCCCCCCGTCTGCCGCACGAAGCGCCCTTCCCCCTCCGCGGCCCGGGACACCGTCTCCCGGTACGATACCGTGGGTCTGCCCACGGTGGCCTCGACCCGGAACTCCCGCAGGAGGCGATCGACGATGATCTCCAGGTGGAGCTCCCCCATCCCCGAGATGATCGTCTGACCCGTCTCCTCGTCCAGCCGGACCCGGAAGGAGGGGTCTTCGGAGGCGATCCGGGCCAGGCTTACCCCCAGCTTGTCCTGGTCCGCCTGGGTCCTCGGCTCCACCGCCACCGACAGCACCGGCGCCGGGAACTCCATCGCCTCGAGGATAACCGGCTCCCGAGGGTCGCACAGGGTGTCCCCGGTCACCGTGTTCTTCAGCCCCACCGCCGCGGCGATGTCTCCCGCGGCCACCGTCTCGATCTCTCGCCTCTCGTTGGCGTGCATCTCCAGGAGGCGGGAGATCCGCTCCTTCTTCCCGCTCTTGGGGTTCAGGACGTACGAGCCGGCCTGGAGCGCACCCGAGTACACCCGGAAGAAGGTGAGCTGCCCCACGTAGGGGTCCGTCATCACCTTGAACGCCAGAGCCGCAAAGGGCTCGGTGTCGTCAGGCGCCCGCAGGACCCGCCCCGTCCCCTCCGGCTCGTACCCCTCGTAAGGGGGAACGTCCAGCGGGCTCGGCAGGTAGTCGACCACCGCGTCCAGGAGCGGCTGGATTCCCTTGTTGCGGAACGCCGCACCGCACAGCACCGGCACCCCCCGGTGCCCCACGGTGGCTCGCCGCAGCGCCGCCCGGATCTCCGTCTCCGTAGGGCCGCCCGGGGCCAGATACTGCTCCAGGAAGGCGTCGTCCGCGTCCGCCAAGGCCTCCAGCAGCGCCGCCCGGGCCGCTGCGGCCTGCCCGAGGAGGGCCTCGGGAATCGGTCCCTCCTCGAAGCGGACCCCCAGGCTCTCGTCGTCCCAGACCGTGGCACGGCCGGCCACCAGGTCGATGACCCCCCGGAAGCCGTCCTCGGCACCCAAGGGAAGCTGCACCGCCAGGGGCCGGGCCCCCAGGCGCTCCCGCATCATCTCCAGCACCCGCGGGAAGTCGGCGCCGGGCCGATCCATCTTGTTGACAAAGGCGATCCGAGGGACGCGGTACTTGTCCGCCTGCCGCCACACCGCCTCGGACTGCGGCTCCACGCCCGCCACGCCGCAGAACACCGCCACCGCCCCGTCGAGCACCCGCAGGCTTCGCTCCACCTCGACGGTGAAGTCCACGTGCCCGGGCGTGTCGATGATGTTGATCCGATGCCCGTTCCAGAAGCAGGTGGTGGCCGCGGCGGTGATGGTGATCCCGCGCTCCTGCTCCTGCTCCATCCAGTCCATGACGGCGGTGCCCTCGTGGACCTCGCCGAGCCTCCGGCTCACGCCGGTGTAGAAAAGCACTCGCTCCGTCGTGGTGGTCTTGCCCGCATCGATGTGGGCAGCGATCCCGATGTTTCGGTACTTCTCGACCGGCGTCGCCCTGGGCACCGATCCCGCGCGGAGCGGAGCGGCCGCGCCCCCCCCTACCACCGGAAGTGGGCGAACGCCTTGTTGGCCTCCGCCATGCGGAGCGTGTCCTCGCGCTTCTTCACGGCGCCGCCACGGCTCTGCTGGGCGTCGAGAATCTCACCTGCCAGGCGTTCCCGCATCGTCTTCTCCCCCCGCGCCCGGGCGTACTCCACCAGCCACCGGATCCCCAGGGAGAGGCGGCGCTTCGGGCTGACCTCCACCGGCACCTGGTAGGTCGAGCCGCCCACCCGGCGAGACTTTACCTCGAGCAGGGGCTTGATGTTCTCCAGCGCCGTGTGGAAGACCTCCAGGCCGCCCTGGCTCGTCTTCGACTCCACCAGTTCCAAGGCGCCGTAGACGATCGTCTCCGCCGTGCTCTTCTTGCCGTCCCACATCACCTTGTTGATGAGCTTGCCCAGGATCTCGTCGCCGTACCGAGCGTCTGCCACCTTCCGGAACCTCCGGGCCCGGACGGGCACCGGTCGCACGGTGCGGGGCTCCTTCTTGCGAAAAGCCATGGCTCTAACTCCTGCGTGGGGCTACTTGGGCTTCTTGGCGCCGTACTTCGAGCGGGCTTGCCGGCGGTTCTGCACCCCGACCGAGTCCAGGGTGCCGCGCACGATGTGGTACCGCACGCCCGGGAGGTCCTTCACGCGGCCTCCTCGCACCAGCACCACCGAGTGCTCCTGGAGGTTGTGCCCCTCCCCCGGGATGTAGACCGTCACCTCCTTGCCGGTGGTGAGCCGCACGCGGGCCACCTTACGCAGCGCGGAGTTCGGCTTCTTGGGCGTCGTCGTGTAGACGCGGGTGCACACGCCTCGCCGCTGGGGGCAGCCCTCCATGGCAGGGGACTTGGTCTTCCTCCGGACCGCCTCCCGGCCCTTTCGGACGAGCTGGTTGATCGTGGGCATCGGCACTCTCCTCGAATTCCCCAATACGGTTTGCGACAGCAACAAGGGCGCACCCCCGGGAGAGAGACTCCCGGGCGCGCCCGGATCGGGCCTTCAGGAACCGCGGCACCATCGGTGCGACTGCAGCGTACGGCGCGGCCGAAACGGCGAGACCCTCTCGGCGGCTCATGCCCGAATCGGCCGGGGCAGCGGAGCCGTAGGGGAGCAAGGCTCCCCAAAGAAGAAGCGGGAGGCTAGCACAGCGACCTGCACCGCGCAAGAGTCTTTTTCGGCCCTTCGGGCCCTTTCGGGCCGATGCTCCCCTCGGGGGCGACGGCGGGCTCTCCGAACCCCCACGCCCCCGAGGGGAGTCCTTCCCCGGCGTCGCGTCAGGCGGCAGGCGGCGGCGGGACGACGAGCACCGGGACCGTGCTCTCGTGCAGGACGCTCTTGGCGACGCTGCCGACCGAGGTCCTGCCCAGCAGGCCCTTGTGCGACCCGATCACGATGAGACCGCAGTTCATCTCGCGGGCGGTCTTGAGGACCTGCTCCGCCACGTTGCCCCGCTTCACGAGGATCTCGTTCGTTTCGAACGAGCACCGGGAATCGTCGGGCCCGGCGGTGGCGCAGAACTCGGCGAGCGCCTGGCGCAGCATGTCGTAGTCGGTCTTCTTCCCGATGATGACGTCCCGGGCCGTCCGCTGGTGTGTGTCCTGCATCTCGCGCCATTTCTCCTCGCCGAGGAGGTTCTCGATCAGCCGTTCGGCTTCGCCCGAGACTTTCTCGATGACGTGGATCAGGACCAGGCTCGCGCCGTGCCGGATGGCCTCGCCGGCGGCGTAGCGGAACGCGTGCCGCGAGTTCTCACTCAGGTCGGTCGCGAAGAGGATCTTGTCGATCTTGTCCACCATGGGGTTCCTCCCTTTCGAACGTTTCCGCCTCTCGGGCGTCCTCGGCGGGACCCCGGTCTGCAGGCGATAGTACAGAAGACCACACTCAAAGGCACAGCACTTCGTTCGGAGCCTGCCGGCCCGGCGGACCACTGCCACCGGGAAGGGCTCCGGGAGCTACTGCCCGTCCGCTCCAACCGGGGCCGCGTCCGGTTCCTCGAAATCCATCTCGATCAGGATGTCCGGCCCGGCGTCCACGGTGAGCCGGGCATTGGGGTAGTGCTTCTGGAAGACGTGGATCATGGACTTGTTCTCCTGGAGCACGTTCGCCGTAAAACCACGGATGCCGTTCTGCTCCGCGATGGCGCGCAGGCGCTGCAGGAGATAGCTGGCGATACCCTGGCCTTGGTAGTCCTCGCGCACCACGAAGGCCACGTCGGCACGATCGTCGTCGCCCAGCGCATAGGTCGCGATCGCCACGATCTCCTGGTGCCCGCCCACGTGCGCGACTCCGATGAGGGACAGGTTCCTCCGGTAGTCCAGGTTCGCCCACTGCTCCTGGGCCAGATTGTGGGTGAAGAGGGTGATCTTCCGGAAAAAGCGATTGTAGATGGTCTTCGCCTGCAGCGAGTAGAAGAAGCTGCGGAAAGCGAATTCGTCGGAAGGCAGGAGCGGCCGAAACGCGACGGCCGTGCCGTTGCGCAGGTGCAGGGTGCTCTTGTAACCCTCCAGGAACAGCAGGTCCTCCGTCGAAGGGGGCAGCTGGTCCGAGAAGATGTAATGCCGGGCACGGGCGACGCGGATCAGCTCTTCACGGAACTTCGGGTGGGCGATCTGGGCGAGCTCCATGACCCGCTGGTAGATGCTCTTGCCCTGGAGCTCCGCGATCCCGTACTCGGTCACCACGAAATTCACGTCGCCCCGGGTGGTCGCCACCCCGGCCCCCTCGCTCAGGTGGGACACGATCCGCGACACCGTCCCGCCCTTGGCCGTGGAGGGCAGGGCAATGATCGAGAACCCTCCCTTCGACATCGCGCTGCCGCGCAGGAAGTCCACCTGGTCCCCTATGCCGCTGTAGAACATGTATCCGACCGAGTCCATGCACACCTGGCCGGTCAGGTCCACCTCCAGGGCGGAGCTGATCGAGACCATTCGGTCGTTGCGCGCGATCACCGTGGGGTCGTTCACGAAATCCGAGGGGCGGAATTCGAACAGGGGGTTGTCGTCCACGAAGCGGTAGAGCTTTTCCGTGCCCATGCAAAGCGACGCGACGCACTTGCCGGGCAGGAGCGTCTTCTTCCGGTTCGTGATGGCGTGGTTCTCGATGAGGGGGAGGAAGGCGTCCGTGATGAGCTGGGTGTGGACGCCCAGGTCCTTCTTCTGGCCCAGGTGGCCCAGCACCGCGTAGGGCAGGCGCCCGAAGCCGATCTGGATGGTCGCCCCGTCCCCCACCAGCCGGGAGACGTAGTGCCCGATCCGGTTCAGGACCTCGGGTTCCTGCTCCGGTGGAATGGACGTGACGAGGGGCTCGTCGTGGGGCACCAGGCAATCCAGGTCGTCCACGTGCACCACGCTGTCGCCCCAGGTCCGGGGCATCCGGGGGTTGACCTGCGCCGCCACGAACGGGGCGCTCTCCATGGCGGCCTTGGTGACGTCCACCGAGACCCCGAGACTGCAGTACCCGAAGCGGTCCGGGGGGCTCACCTGGATCAGCGCCGCGTCCAGACCGATCTGCTGGCTCTTGAACAGCCGGGGGATCTGGGAGAGGTACGCCGGCAGGTAGTCGATCTTTCCCTCGAAGGCCGCCTTGCGCATCCGGCTGCTGATGAAGAAGAGCTTCAGGAAGAAGTCCCGGGTGAAGCGCTCGTCGTCCACGAACTCGGCGAGGGTCAAGGAGAGCATCTGGTAGAGCATGATGTCGTGCAGGTCCGGGGAGCGGGCCATCGTGCGGATCAGGTGCTGAGGCTCGCCGCACCCGGTGCCCAGGAAGACCCGGCTCCCCCGCCGGATCCGGGCCATCACGTCCTCTGCGCTGACCACCTTCTCGGGGCAGTGGGCGCGAAGCCATTCCTCGTGATCTGCGTAGTCCATCGGCTTTCACTGGGCGGCCGCCGGCCGGAAGGAAGGTGTGCTCCGCCGCCCCGGGGCGCTGGGCGGAAACACGGGGCGTCCCGCTGGGGGGTCCCCCTCTCCGCCCCGGCTTGCTTCGGTAGCACGGGCGACCACAGGGGTCAAGCCGATTTGTGGGCGGATGTGTGGGCCGACATCCGATCGCTTGCGGCAGGCGATCCCGCTGCCGCGTTCTCCTGCGGTGCTCTCGCGCCTCAAGCCTCTCCCCGTACCCCCGGCTCGCCCCCCGGCACGGGTCCGGGCCCCCGCCCCCCACAGCGGTAGGGCGGCCGGACCCCACGGTCGCCCTACCGACACCCGCGGCCGGAGGCGATGGCCGAGGAGCCTGGGATCGGCAGAACCGATTTGCCGCGGGGGCGGGGTCTCGAAGATAAGAAGCCCATTGTCCTGTCTTCATCGGGGAACGGCCGCCGGGATCGGCCCTGCCCGGGGGAGGTATGCCGTGGCATCGTTTCGCAACGCGTTGGCGAGCCGGTGGGGCATCGTCGGGGTCGGCGCCACCATCGGAGTGCTCGCCCCCCTGCTCCAGTGGCTGGGCAACCCGGGAAACATGGGGGTGTGCGTGGCCTGCTTCGAGCGGGACGCGGCCGGGGCCGTCGGCCTCCATCGGGCCGAGGTCGTCCAGTACCTGCGACCGGAGCTCATCGGTTTCGTCCTCGGGTCCCTGGCCGCCGCCGCCCTCTTCCGGGAGCTCCGAAGCCGGGCCGGGTCCGCCCCGGTGGTGCGCTTCTTCCTGGGGGTCTTCGCCATGGTGGGCGCCCTGGTGTTCCTCGGCTGCCCCTGGCGGGCCCTGCTTCGCCTGGCCGGGGGCGACGGGAACGCGATCTTGGGTCTCGCGGGCCTGGTGGCGGGGATCTGGGTCGGCACGCTCTTCCTGCGCCGCGGGTACGACCTGGGGCGCGCTCGGCCCACCTACCTGTCGGCGGGGCTGCTCCTGCCCCTCCTGGCGGCGGGCGCCCTGACCCTGCTCCTCCTCGACCCCCAGGTCGCCGGCCAGGCCCGGGCGGGGGTGCTCTGGTACAGCGTGAAGGGCCCGGGCGCCCTGCACGCGCCCCTGGCCGCCTCCCTCGCCGTGGGCCTCCTCGTGGGCTTCCTGGCCCAGCGCAGCCGCTTCTGCACGATGGGGGCCTTTCGCGACCTGCTGGCCTTCCGAGAGCCTCACCTCTTCTGGGGTGTCCTCGCCCTGGCGGTGGCGGCCCTGGCCACCAACCTCACCCTGGGGCAGTTCCGACCGGGCTTCGACGGCCAGCCGGTGGCCCACTCCCAGGGCCTCTGGAACTTCGCCGGGATGGCCCTGGCCGGGCTGGCCTTCGCCCTGGCCGGGGGTTGCCCGGGGCGGCAGCTCTTCCTCGCCGGCGAAGGCGACGGCGACGCCGCGGTCTTCGCCCTGGGAATGATCGCGGGGGCCGCCTTTGCTCACAACTTCGGGTTGGCGAGCTCGCCCCAGGGCGTCGGTGCCCACGGTGCGGTCGCCGTCGCCGTGGGGCTCGCCTTCTGCGGGCTCGTCGGCCTCACGATGCGGGAAGAGGCGACGTGAGCCCTCCGTCTCCGGCCCGGGAGGAGCACCATGGCTGAGCTCGTCGATGCTCGGGGTCTATCCTGCCCCAAACCGGTTCTCCTGACGCTGGGGCGGATCCGCTCCGGGGCGGCGGGGGAGTTGGAAATCCTGGTCGATACCGACACGTCCCGGGAGAACGTGGTGCGTGCCCTGACGGGTCAGGGATGGGCCGTGCGGTCGATTGCGCTCGAGGGGATCGGCTACCGGATCGCCGCTGCGGCACCCTCCCCCCGGAAGCCCTGACCGGGCTCCCGCCTCCCCGGCCGGCTCCCGAAAGGTCCGCTGGATCGCCTCCACCTCGGCGCGGTTCGCCGTGAGGGCTTCGACACACTGGGCGTCGAGCTTGTCCCGGGCCAATCGGCGCAGGTGGGCAAACGCCTCGTCGTTTCCCCAAGCCGGTTTGTAGGGCCGGTGGCTGGTGAGCGCGTCGAAGACGTCGGCCACGGCGACGATGCGCGCTTCGATGGGGATCTCCTCCCGCTTCAGCCCGTGGGGGTACCCCTGGCCGTCCACCGTCTCGTGGTGGTGCTCCGCGATCTGCCGCAGCACGTCGGCGTGCTCGAGCCACTCCAGCCCAAAGTTCTCCAGGATCGCGTCCACCATGCGCCGCCCCGTGGCCGCGTGGGTCTTCATCACCTCCCACTCCGCTTCCTCCAGGCCCCCCGGCTTGAGGAGGACGTCGTCCGGGATAGCGATCTTTCCGATGTCGTGGAGGGGTGCGAACGCGAACACGTGCTCGATGAGCTCGTCGTCCAGGGGCCAGGCCCCGGAGCGGGCCAGCTCCCGGGCGATGAGCCGCGAGAACCGCGCCATCCGCTCCATGTGTCCGCCGGTTTCGGGGTCCCGGTAGTGGACCATCTGGCTCGCCGTCCGCAGGGCGGCGAGGAGGGTGCGCACCGACCCGAGCTCGCTCCCCACCACCCGGCCGACCAGGTGGGCGTAGACGGCCAGGAGCTCGACGGCTGCCGGGGTGAAGCATCCCGGCCGGCAGCTGTTGAAGAACACACACCCGAAGGGCTCGCCCTGCGCCGTCAGGGGAAAGGTGCAGCTCGCCCGGTAGCCCTGGGCCCCGAGGCGCCGGGTGTGCTCGTGGGTCCCGGCGGAGAAGACCTCCAGGTCGTTGATGACCCGCGGCCTCCCCAGGTCGAGGAGCCGGGTCAGGGATGGCGCGTCCTCCCTCAGAGCCTCGTAGTGCCGCAGGGTGCCGTCGTCGCCGCTGCTCGCCAGAAAGGTCTTGAACACTCCCACCTTCGGGTCGTAGGCCGCCACGGCGACCCCGTCCACGAAGGGGAGCTGCCGGCGCACCGAACGGTGGATCGCCTCGAGGTGCGCCCGCAGGGGGCGCACCTCGTGCAGCTCGGCCAGCGGATCCTCGGGGTAGAACTCTGCCTCGCGGCTCCGGTCCATGGGACGACGCCTCCCCGGTCCACGAGCCCCGGGACGGGCCGCGTGCCCCGGAAGCATACCCCGCCCGCGGCCCCAGGCAATGCCGCCGGCGCGGCGCCTTCCCGGGAAGGTCCCGGGTCGGGGAAACCCGGACGTCCCTCCGTCGCGCCAGGGCCCGACTTGCCTACACGGGCTCGGTCACCCGTATGCTGGACGCCGCCACCCAGTCTTTCACCCGGTCACGGTAGGCGAGGACGTGGGGGGCCCTCAAGTGGCGGGACAGACACTCCACGTCCCGCCACTTCTCGACGACCGTCACCACATCCGCCTCGGGGGGAGACAGCCCCGGCAGCCCGGGGTCCACGTCCGCCGTGGGGCCGTACTCCACGCAGCCCTCCTCCGCCCGCACGGCGGGCACGACCCCTCGGAAGACCTCGAGGAACGCCTCCCGCTTCCCGGGGTGGAGCCTCACCGTTGCGATGACGTGGACCATCTTCTCCCCTCCTCGTCCGGGCAGGACCGGCCCGGCGTCCTCGGATTTCCGACGGCGACAGGGATAACGCACGGGCCGGCACCGGGCAAGGCGTGGCCGGCGGGTGGGGGCCACCGGGGAGAGGCCGGGACGGCTCCCGGACGGAACCCGGGAGGGAAGTGACCCCGGCGCCGGGAAGGGGGGCCGGAACCGCTGCCCCTCGGACGCCGGCGAAGAGAAGGCCCCTGGTGGGCGCCAAGGCTGGTGATATCATCCCACGCACCGCGACAAAGCAGGTCCCGTCCCCCCTTCAGGAGCAAGGAGCCCACCGTGCCCGCCTACGAGTACCGCTGCCTGGACTGCGGACAGGACTTCACGGTCTTTCTGACCCTCCGTGAGCTCGAGGAGCGGCCCCGCCACCGCTGCCCCCGCTGCCAGAGCGACCACACGGAGCGCACGTACGGCACGTTCTTCGCCAAGACCGCCAAGAAGTCCTAGCGCGCCGTCAGGTTGTCCCTCTCCCCGCCCGTGCTATGCTCGCGCAGGCCCCGGGGCGAGGCCGAAAGGCCCCGCCCGGGGGCGGCAAGAGGCCCCAGCGGAGCCCGCGCCCCGGGGTGCAGCGCCCAAACGAACTGGAGGAGACGGGATGGAATTCTCGGCGGACAGGCTGTTGGAGGCGGTGCAGTTCTGGGGGTTGACGGCCGTGATGGCGGTCGCGATCTTCGTGATCGGGCGGATCGCCGCGCGCGTGGTGCGCAACTCGCTGCGCGCCGCCTTGCGCCGGGGCAAGGTGGAGGAGACGCTGGTGTCCTTTGCCGCCAACCTCACCTACGCCCTGCTCATGGTGATCGTGGTCATCGCCGCCCTGAACCAGCTCGGCATCCAGACCACCTCCTTCATCGCCATCCTCGGCGCGGCCGGCCTGGCCGTGGGCCTGGCGCTGCAGGGGTCCCTCGCCAACTTCGCGGCCGGCATCCTCATGATCATCTTCAAGCCCTTCAAGGTGGGGGACTTCATCGACGCCGCGGGCACCATGGGCATCGTCGAGGAGATCGAGCTCTTCACGACCAAGCTGCGCACCCCCGACAACAAGCAGATCATCATCCCCAACAACCAGATCACCAACGGCAACATCACCAACTTCTCGGCCAAGGACACCCGGCGCGTCGACCTGGTGGTGGGGGTCAGCTACGGAGACGACCTCGGAAAGGTCAAGGCCGTGCTGGAAGACATTCTGAAAAAGGACCAGCGCGTGCTCGCGGACCCGGAGCCCACGATCGGCGTCCTCCAGCTCGGCGAGAGCAGCATCGACTTCGCGGTGCGCCCCTGGGTGGCCTCCGGCGACTACTGGCCCACCCTGTTCGACCTCAACCGCACCATCAAGGAGCGCTTCGACGCGGAAGGGATCGCGATCCCCTTCCCGCAGCGCGACGTCCACCTCATCCCCGTGAAGGGCGGCGCCGCCGCAGCCTGAGGAACCGCGCGGGGAGCCCGGGACGCGGACCGGCCGGCGGGGGGCGAACGGGGCAGGAGGAGCGCGATGAAAGGTCTGCGCACGGCCTTGGCGGTCCTCCTCATCCTCGCCCTGGCGGGGTGCGGCCGCGACCTGCGCTTCACCGTCACCTTCGAGAACGCCAGGGGGCTGCGCCCGGGGGACGACGTCGTCTGGGGGGAGAACCCCATCGGCCGGGTCCGCGACGTCCGCTACATCCCGGCGGGGGCCTTCGAGGTGAAGGCGGTGGTGGAGGAGCGGTTCCGCACGGCCGTGACCGACCAGGGGCGCTTCCTGGTCTCGGACCGCCCCGACGGCCCCGGGCGGCGCCTGGAGCTCGTGTCGCTCGGGAAGGGAGGGGGGCCCCTGGAAAGCGGGGCGGTGGTGCGGGGATCGACTCCGGCGGAGCTCTTCGGCGAGTTGATGGGGCACCAGGTGAGGGATTTCTTCGACCGACTCCGGCAACTACCGGAGTCCGAGGGGGTCCGAGAGCTGAGCCGGGAGGTCGAGCGCCTGGCCGAAGAGATGGCCCGCGTCGGCCGGGAGGCCCGGGAGACCCTGCAACGCGACGTGCTGCCGGAGTTGGAGAGGGAGCTCGAGGAGCTCAAGCGCCGGCTCCGAGAGCTGGGCCGGCAGGAGGAGGCCGAGCCGATCGAGATAAGGCTTCGCGAGCTGCGGCGGGCGTAGGAGGGAAGGCCAGGGGCGTGCGCCCTCGGCGGGCTCCCTCCGCAGGCCGGTCCCCTCCGAGCCCGGCCGCGGGTTGCCCGCCGCGCCGGCGCGCGGGAGTCCCCCCCGGGCGTGAGAGCCGGGGAAGAAGCGGTTGAGGACTCGGCTGCGAAACCAGAGAACGTGGCGGGGCCCCCCGGGACCTCACTTCCCCGGGACGACCTCGTGTCCGGAAACCGAGCCTTTGCGGAAATAGAAGTACTCCACGCCGCCGTCGACTTCGTAGACCCAGACGGTCAACCCCTCCCTGTTTTCGACCCTTGTCGGGATTCCCTTCCGTGCCAGCACGGAGGTCATATCCGCCTCCTGGCGGTCCGTGACGCCAAGCTCGCCAGGAGCAGCAGGGTCCGGCTTCTCCACAACCACCTCCCGCCTGGCTCCTTCCGCCACTTCCGTCGGGACCGGCAGGGGAGGGGACGCCACCTCACGCCCGGTCTCCGGTGTCACGGCAGCGCACCCGGACACCATCGCGACCGTCAGGAGAGCCGGAAGGCACTTCATGGTCATTCCTCCCGCAGCAGTCCCGGCGGGGCCCCCTCGGGGCCCCGCCGGGCGGTCTACCGGACACCCGCAGGCACCTCGCCGCGCCAGTATAACCCGGGTGCGGCGGGGGGACAGGGCCGGTCGTTGTCGGGGCCGTATCCCATCAAAGACTGCAACTATTCGCGGTGCACGGCCGACTATACCCGAAAGGCGCAGTCGGTATATCGGTACCCTGAGACCCCGCCTCCCCACGAAAGGCCGGAAACACGCGGCCATCGGAGCCCCAAGCGCCTCGGCCTCTGCCCCCCGGGCCTCTGGGCGCATTGTGAAAACATACACTCGGAGGGTCTGCACCGCCCGGGAGGGGGCAGAACTGCTCTCGGCGAAAGAGAATGTTTCGACGCAATATCTGATGGTTACAAGATTTCTGCGCGCTTTCTTGTCCTTTCCTTCACAGTCGGCACGCCTCCTGCTCTGTACAGAGGGCGAGAGCGCACCACACAGCCCAACCGACACCGGACCCCGGTGCAGATCAGAAGGAGAACGCCATGAAGACCACGACCAGAGCCGCCGCCATCGCAACGATCGCCACCATCGCCAACGCCGCCACCGCCCTGGCCGCCACCGGCACCCGGGTCGATCACAGCGGGATCTTCGTGTGGGCGTTCCTCGGCTTCTGCGCCCTGATCGTCGCCGCCCAGGTGGTGCCCGCCATCCTGATGGCCGTGGGCGCGGTGAAGGGGGCCGCCGCAGGGATCCGCGAGCGCCAGGCGGCCCGCATCCCCGTTCGATAACCCCGCGTACCGCCCGTAGGCCGGAGAGAGGCCCGGGTCCGCAGACCCGGGCCTCTTCGCGCGCGGCCCCACCGTGGCCCACGGCGCGGGGCTTTCTCCCGGTGACCCGAAGCGCCGCCTCCCGCCCCTCAGCGAGGGGCGCGCCGGCGCGCCCCGTGCAAGCCCGTCCGCCGTTGCCAGGAGGGACGCCCCCTGCAAACCTCCGCGCTTCGCCTTGATCTTCGGCGGGCCGTCCGTGCAAGCTGCCGCCGACATCGGTCCCTCCGGGGAGCGACGCAGGGGCCCTCTTCGACCGCGCCCTGCACCCGGCGGCCCGGGCCCTGTCCCGGGCGGGAGCGCGAAAGGGGAGTGTCCGTCATGAGCGACGTCAGGGGAGTGGCCTGGTTCGAGGACTGGCAGGCGCTGGCCGCACGGCAGTGCGAGCTGATCCGGAAGAGCGGGACCCTCCCCCTCCGCGCCGGCATCGATCCGGAGACCTTCGTCGGCTGGTGCGCGTCCCGGGGGTTGTTCCCGAACTCGGAGGGAAGGCCGGCCTTCGTGAAACACGTGGAGCTCGAGTACCGGAAGACCTGCAAGGGAACGGTGCTCGCATAGGGCACGGGCGAACACGGGTGGTCTCGCCGTGCGGGAAGGGGCGGGGCACTCCAGACGGCCCTCCCCCCCGGCGGGGGTTCACGGCGCCGGCCCACCGTGCTCACCCGGGCTCCCGGCCCCGGTGGCGGCCGCGGGCGCGAAGCGGGCCCGAAAGGCGTCCAGCACGCCCCGCAGCCGGTCGTCCAGTCGGCGGCGGGCCTCTTCGGCAATCCAAGTCGGCACCCCGCCATGCAGACCCTCCGCCACCGCCCCCGCCACGCACGCAATGGTGTCGCTGTCGCCACCCAGGGACACGGCCCGGCGCAGGGCATCCTCGAAAGACGTGGACCCCAACGCGGCGATGAGCGCCTCGGGGACCGAACCCTGGCAGGTAGCGTCGAAGCGGTAGCCCGGCCGGATCTCGTCCACCGTCCGGTCCAGTCGGTACCCGAAGCGCCGGGTCACGAGCTCCCGCACGTCCCCCGGCGACGCCCCCGTGCGGGCCAGGTACACCGCCGCGGCCACGGCCTCGGCCCCTTGGATCCCCTCCGGGTGGGGGTGGCTCACCTCGGCGCTGCGCCGGGCCTCCCGGAGCACCCCCTCCAGGTCGTCGAAGGCCCAACCGACGGGGGCCACCCGCATGGCAGACCCATTGCCGCAGCTCCACGGGGCCGGGCGCCCCTCCCGGGCCGCCCACCAGGCGAACCGCGGCCCATACCCGCGGTCGGGGTAGGCGGCGAACCAGCGGCGGTAAGCCGCAGCGTAGTCTCCGTCGGTGAGCAGCGCCTCGGCGGTCGCGCAGGACATCACCGTGTCGTCGGTGAACCGCGAGCCCGGCCCGAAGAGGGGAAAGTCCGTGCTCTTCAGATTGTGGCGCTCGTAGGGGCTCCCCACGATGTCGCCGACGACGGCCCCGATCATGGCCCTACCTCCCTTTCCCCGTGCAGCCTTGCCTGAAAAGACCTGGGAGGGACGTGTGTCTTTCGTGCCTACCCGAAATCGCCGGAACCGCAAGGGCGGTCCGCGCTCCCCGGCGGGCCTCCCTCGGCCGTTACGGCCCATGGGTCCTGGCCGCACACGGTTTCCTCCTCGTCCACCGTCTCCCCTCTCAGCAAGTCGCTTCCACGGCCCCCGTGCAGGGCCCTCGGGGAACCGCCCCGCAGACTTCCCCCTCGATCTTGAAATGTAGGACCCGACCCGTGCAAGCTGTCGGCGTCCGCGGACCCGGCGGGGCACGACGCGGGCGCCCCCTTCCGCCGCGCGCTGCCCCCTGAGACCCGGGCACGGAGGGACGAAGCACCCCCAGCTCGGAGCAACGTGCCCAGAAACTCCACAGGAGACTGCGAAAGGGAGTGCCGTCATGAGTGAAGTCATGGGAGTGGCCTGGTTCCGGGACGAGCCGACGTATCAGAGGGCCCGCAAGGTGTTTCTCGACCCGGAGAACCTGCCGGCCCGCTTCGAGGACTGGCAGACGCTGGTGGAACGGCAGCGCGAGCTGATCCGGGAGAGCGGTACCATCGCCCTTCGTGCGGACATCGACCCCGAGACGTTCGTCGGCTGGTGCGCTTCCCGCGGGTTGTTCCCAGACTCCGAGGGGAGATTGGCCTTCGTCAAACACGTCGAGCTCGAGTACCGGAAGACCGGCAAGGGAACGGTGCTCGAATAGAGCACGGTGCAGCGCAGGTGGCTCCGGACCGACCGGATACCTCCTGCGGCTGACCCGCCACTCTCCCACTGGCATCTCAGCCCGTACAGCACTGTCCGTCCGCGCATCGACGGACTGCACGCCGGCGGCGATCTCGCGGCGGCCCCCCCGAAGCCCGCGTCCCCAAGGTTGACGAGGGGGGATGGCCGGCCGCGGAGCGAGCGCCGTGGTGTGCCCGGCGGAGTGGGACCTCTCGATCGGGATCGAGGGGGAGTCGCTGACACGGCTTCCGATTCGGAAAGGCATCCGGACGAAGAAGGAGCTCCTCGGCGGGATCCAGGCTCCAGGCCGGGAGACCGACGGGCCAAGGGCCGGTCGGCTTGACTTCGTCGGGCTCGCAAGGTACGAACCAAATGGGACTCTTCCAGGGAATGACGGGTTGCCGCACCCGAGGGCGGCCGGGTGGATCCGGCGGCCCAGGCGGACGGCCTCTGGATGACCATACGACCGTCGGGGCCTGTGATCCCTTCGGGCGTTCCGGGGGACCCCGAGGCTCGCACGCGTCGGGACGTCCGGCATCGGCCGCCGGAGTGGGCAAACCAACCCGGACGTTTCCCGGATGAGCCTCAAGAAATTGTTGCCGGCTTCATCTCCGGCAGAAAGAGTGGGTCCATGCGGGAGCGAACGATCCAGATCACCGAACACGACCTGCGGCGCCTCGAGAACCTGCTCGAGGCCTCGGCCGAACAGCCGGCCGACCGGGATCGGGGGCACCTGGACGAGCTCGAGGAAGAGCTTTCTCGCGCCACGGTGGTCAGCCCCGAGCAGATCCCATCCGGCGTGGTTACGATGAACTCGCGCGTGCGCATCGTCGATTTGGACAGCGGGGAGGAGTCCGTACTGACGCTGGTCTTCCCTCGGCAGGCCGACATCGATGCCGGCCGGATTTCCATTCTGTCTCCGGTTGGGACCGCTCTACTCGGATATCGCGTCGGCGACACCATCGAGTGGCCGGTCCCAGCGGGCAGAAGGCGGATTCGCGTCGAGGATGTTCTCTACCAGCCGGAGGCGTCGGGGGACTACCACCTCTGACACTCTGGTCATTCGGGAAACGACGGGGTGGGGCCGATTCGTGCGGCAGACGATGCCGGGTAGCCGGGATCGTCTCCGGCCTCCAGCCGTCCGGAGTGCGCCGCGGCGGCGAGCTTGCTTTCGAGGGCTCCGGGTTCATCGAACGGCCGTCCGCCTGCCTGCCTGCCGGGTTGCGCCCGCCCTGTCGCCCCTGGCGGGGCCTGCGCGCGGCGTCTTTCGGCCCAGCCGGGTGCAGCAAGATCGAAGGCGCGGCAGATGCCGATCCCGCGGCGGCCCGAGAGCCGCGGCAGCCTCGATGCCGGCATCCCGGGAAAAGTGGCCCAGGCGGGCGCAGGAAAGGCCGAGAGCCCCCGTCGTTCCCGCTGACCCGGGAAGCGGCCGGGCAGGCCCGCCCCTTCCGACCGGCAGCTCCCGGCGCCCCGAGGCCCCCAGCCCTCCGATCCCCCCCGACGGGACCGCCCGTACCCGAGAGTCCCCTGCCGGCGCGGTGAGAAACCGTTTCCCAGATGTGGCAAGAAACTTCGCGTCCGGCGCCCACCCCGCGGACCATGGGGCCTTCTGCAGCCTCGGACGTGCCCCTTCGCAGAGCCCCTTCTAGGACTGGTTGCACGAAGTCTGCCGCCCGTCCACGGAGACGGCACGATCCTTGCAAACCATAAGAATAGGACCGTTGCTCTATCGTACCCCGATCTCGGGGCCCGACAGAGGGAGTCACGGCAGCAAAGGTTGCCCCAAGGGGCCGCCCATGCCGCAAGAAGGAACGCCCGAGCACGGGCGTTCCAGCAAGTTCCTCCGGTCGCAAGGAGGCAATCATGGCTCGGCACGTGAGGATCTCCCATCGCCACGTGATTCCACTGGGAGAAGTCTTCTTCATCAAGGAGGATGCCGCGCATGCGCTTCGCATGTGCTGTTGCAGCGACGTCCGCTGCGGCCTCAAGCTGTGCAACTCCACCAGCGTAGAATTCAAGCTCGAAGGGGATATTTCCCTCCCGGACACGAAGGTCTTTGCCGGAATCGTTGCGAGCTCTCCCGCCTTTCTGGGCCACCCATGCACCATCGCCGTCGAGTGAAGGCCCGGTAGGGGAGGACGTCCTCGCCGAGGGGACTTTCGGCAGTCCGCCGAAGACGACGGCGCGCCAGGGGCTGCGCCCCACCCCACCCCTGACGTCCGTTCCGATGCCGGCATGTCGTCGGAATCCCGCGGCAGACCGGCACGTCGCCCGTGTGGGCGGTGGAGGCCGCCCAGGCAGGCGCACCGGTGACCCGGCGGATCTCGGCGGGCTGGTTGCCCGCGAGGGCTTGCAGGCGGGCGCGCGCTCCGGCGGGGGGCCCGGCCACGGCGCGAGCGTGACCCCAATCCGGAACAAACAAAGACGCCCGGCATCCCGGTGCGGGGGAATCGAACCAGATCCGTTCATGCCGACAATTCGACCATTCACTGATGTGGCTTCGGCTAGATGCCCCCCAACATCCCCCCACCCTCCTCGCGGCGTAGCGTGCGGTGATCGGTGTGGAACATCGCGTGGACGACGAGCCCTTGCCTCGGAAGTCTATTGTCGATATTGTTTTTTTCGCAAATAGATCCGCTCGCTGTTCTCGCGTGCGCAAAGAAGGAGCCCGACCGTGACCACTCGGAAACGCCCCGGGCGAACGATCCCATGCCCGGAGGGGCACACCGCCTTCGTTCCCGATCCGCTGCCGCCATCCCTGGAGTGGAGTCTCGGCTTGGTTCGGGCGCTGTCGGACGCCGATCGTGCGATCGGGAGGCTCGCCGGAGAGGGGGGGCGACTGCCCAACCGCCACTTGTTGCTCCGGTCCTTCCTGCGGCGGGAGGCGGTGCTCTCGAGCCGGATCGAGGGCACCCGGGCCACCCTGGGAGAGCTCCTCGCGGCAGAGGCGGGTGCGGCCGTGGAGCGGGCGCCCGAGGATCTCCACGAGGTCGGGAACTGCGTGTCGGCGCTGGAGTTCGGCATCGAGCGCCTGCGGAGCCTGCCGCTCTCGCTGCGCCTGGTGCGCGAGCTCCACGCCCATCTCACGGAGGGAGTACGGGGGCACCACGCCACCCCGGGGGAGTTTCGCCGCTCTCAGAACTGGATCGGGCCCGCCGGCTGCACCTTGGCCAACGCCTTCTACGTCCCGCCGCCGCCGGCCGAGCTCCCGTCGGCGTTGGGAGCCTGGGAGGCATTCCTGCACGATCGGACGTTGCCCCCGCTCGTCCACGTGGCCCTGTGCCACTATCAGTTCGAGGCGATCCACCCGTTCCTGGACGGGAACGGGCGCATCGGGAGGGTCCTCGTTACCTTGCTCCTCGTCGAGCGTGGGATCCTGCCGACGCCGCTCCTCTATCTCAGCGCCTTCTTCGAGGCCACGCGCCAGGAGTACTATGCGCGGCTCCTGGACGTCAGTGCGCGCGGTGCGTGGCCCGAGTGGCTCGCCCACTTCCTGAACGGCGTGGCCCGCCAGGCCGAAGACGCCCTCAGCCGCGCCGAGCGGATCAACGGCCTTCTCACCGGGTGGCGGCTGGCGGCCGCAGGGAGCCCTTCCAGGGTGGTGACCGCCCTGGTGGATCGCCTGGCGGAGAACCCCTTCTGGACCGTCACCCGCGCCGCCGAGCGGTTGGGCGTCGCCTACACCACGGCCCAGCGGGCGGTGGAGAAGCTCGTTTCCCTCTCGATCCTCGCCCCCACCTCGGAGGCACGGCGCGACCGGGTGTACTGCTGCCGGGAGATCCTCGAGATCCTGGAGGAGCCGGCCCGGCTGACGCCGGCCGGGTCCCCGTGACCCGACATCCTGCAGGGCCCCGAGAAGAAGCACGAAAAGGGGCAGGCAGCTTCTACGGCGGCCTGTCACCTTTCTTCTTTTCCTGACCGTGCTCGCCCTGCTCCTGGAGCGGGCCGCCGAGCACGCCTGCCAGGACACCTGGCGCAACATCCGCGACGACCTCAAGCACATCAAACTTGCTCAATTGTCGAGCGCCCACGGCACCGTCCGGCAGGTCACCGAACCCCGCCCTGCAGCACACAACCGCCTGAAATCCCTAGCGATCAAGAATCCACCCGCGATCCATTGGGTCACCTGACCCCCTACATACACGGCCCAAATCGCCCATGCGCTCAAGGCACCGGAATGCCTACGGTTTCCGCTGCCATGTCAGCAGTCGCTGTCAAACTGGGCTCCGAACGGCCTTCAACCCCACCGCCGCCTCGACGCCAGGGCCGCCTCGCGATCCGACCGTGTACGGGTGCGGCGATCGACTCGTTGTGGGGTCTTCCGAGTGCCGAAGCGCGGCCGGAAACTCAATTAGAAAAGGACGTCCCCGTCTCTGGTCTCTTCCGGATCGTGTGGGTCGACCCACGGGGAAACCAACCCCGGGGTCCGGGCGCGTAGGGGCGCACAGCGTGCGCCCGGAGGGTTCGGGGTGGGCCCGAGGGCGGGCGCACGCGGTGCGCCCCTACGGGTGAACCAGCCGTATTCCCGAGTTCAGCGGCTACGCGAACCCACACGGATCGCAACAGAGCCTCCACGAGTGCTACTCGGGCAGGCGCTACATCGTGACCGACGCATCCTCGCCGGCCATCGCCGAGGGGATGCACGTGGCCCCTCTTCCGGCACGGCGAGGCTCGTGGAGGCGCTGGCCGTGGACAGCATCTTCGTCTTCGCCGACGGGAACCCGGGAAGCGGCGTGATGGGCTTCCGGGACGGCGAGCGCCTGCCCCGGAGCCCCAGGGAAGCCCTCGTCCCCCTGGCCGACTTCCTGGTGGAGGGCGAGCGCCCCACGACCCTCGACGCCCGCTTCGCCTCGCTGCGCTCCCGCTACCCCGAGGACGCCGAGTTCGTCCGGCGCCTGGGCCGCAGCGAGGCGTGGACCCGGGAGCTGGTGCGCAGCCTGGCGCCCCTTCTGCCGGCGCCGCCCGAAGCGATCGCCCGGCAGGCCCTGGGTGGCTGCGGAGGCTGAGCGGGCCGGCACGGCCCAACCGTACTCCCGGTGTGGCTCCTTTGCGGATTCGCCCCGCCGTGCCGCCGGGGTCGCGCCTCCCGGCCGAACGCATTGATGTCCTCGGCGAAGCCGCGGACCGCTACCGCGCCCCCAACGCCTCCCGGATGGTCCTCCCCAGGGCCTCCGCCGCGGCCCGGGCCACCTCGGATTCCTCGAAACAGTTGGCCCCCACCGAGTCCAGGGTCGCCAGGGGGCCGTGGATCATCTTGAGCCCCGAGGTCTCGCAATCGCTCTCGGAGCCGCACCGGAAGCACGGCACGTTCCCGATCTGGGTCACGGCGCCCACGAAGTTCATGCCCTCTTCGAGCGCAAAGAAGCGGACGGCATTCACCCCCATGTCCCCGGCCGGAGGCATTCCCTGCGTAGCAGGGGGGATGGCTGAGGTCACCACCGCGGCCACGGGCTTTCCGTGCAGGAACCCGTACTGGTGGCGCAGGGGGTAGAGGCGCTCCAAGAACGCCTTGGTCCGGGAGTCGATGGTGGAATAGGGGGTGTAGCAACCCACGACCACCGCGTCGGCGGCCTTCACCTTCTCTGCCAGATCGATGCCGTCGTCGGGAATGACACACCGGTTGGTCTTCACGCAACCCAGACAGGCCCGGCAGGGGGCCACCTGCAGGCGGGTGAGCTTGATGAACTCGCTGTCGAGGCCCGTGGCGCCGAGCACTGCCTGCACGGCGCGGTCCGTGTTGCTGTTGGGGACGGGGGAGCCGGAGATGCCAAGTACGTTCATGCGTCTTTCTCCTTGGGTTGTGTGGAACGATCCATCGGTCTTCAGGGAGTCGCGCCAAACAGGGCGCGGATGGGGTGTTCGCCGGAGAGGTCGCGCCGCCCGGTTTCGCTCACCAGGGCATACCGGTTGTACACGCCGGCGGCCGCCAGGGCCGGGGCGACGTCTGGGATGCGCCGGAGCGGGCCGGCGAACAGGAAGTCGAGGCCGAAGGCCGCGCAGTACCCGAGGGTCGCGGCCAGGGCCGCCACGAAGGCACCCTCCCCCAGGGTCTTGAGGTCTTCCCACATCTGGAGGCCGTTGCACGGGGCACCCCCCACGGGCAGCCCCGCAGAGCGGCGGAGCTCCTGTGCCGCCCGGCAGGATACGCCCGGCGACGCCTCGTCCAGGAAGCCCACGTCGAGCAGCAGCCTGCCGTGAAGCGCCGGTGAGAGGCGGGCCTCGACCTCTCGGAGCACCTCCAGCGCCGAGGCGGCGCCGAAGTTGGCCGGGTCCATGGTGGAGACGACGATGGCCGCGGGCCGGAGCCGCGCCAGCAGCTCCAGCTCTTCGTCCGGGGCGTCCGGCCCTATCGAGTTGTAGACGGTGCGTCCCAGCGCACCGAGCCGGTCGGCCGCGCGCAAGCCGGCCAAGCGCACCGCTTCGTCGCTCGCGTCGATCAGGAACGGCAGGCTGGTTTCCGCGACGACGAAGGACAGCTCCCGCTCCATCGCCCGCGGCGTCTCGGCCACCACGTCCAGCAGGTAGGGGACGGCGGTCCTGCGGCAGGCAGTCGCCCCCCGCTCGATCTGGCGCAGGGCTTCCGGGGCCCCGAACCGGCCTTCTTCGGGATCCTCCAGAAAACGCTGGGCCCCGGAGAAGATGGTCCCGATGATCGCCGTGGGGTGCTCCCCCACCGCGCCGCCGAGCCAGTGCTCCCCCACCTGGATCTTGGCACAGTCAGACATGATCTGCCCCTTCGCCTGCGAACCACCGGCGCACCAGGGCCACGGCGGCCGCCGCGTCCGCGGCGTAGCCGTCCGCGCCGACGAGGTCCGCGGCGGTTCGTTCGTTCACCGCGGCCCCGCCCACCAGCACCTTGACCCGGTGGCGCAGACCCTCGGCCGCCAGCGCCTCGACCACCTTCCGCGCCTGGCCGACGCCGCCACTCGTCATCACCGAGATTCCGACGAAGTCGGCGCCGCCGCGCGCCGCGTCCACGAACTTCTCCGCTGGCACCGACTTGCCGAGGTCCTCCACCTCCGCCCCGTTGGCCCGCAGCAGGATCCTCACAATGTTCTTGCCGTTGTCCTGGGTGTTGCCCTTCACCACCCCGATGGCCCCCCGGGCAAAGGGCTCCGCAGGCTCCCGGGCCAGGAGCGGCTCGAGGATCGCCAGGGCTTGGTTGAAGATCTGGGAGGCCCGCAGCATATCGGGCACGAAGTATTCCCTGCGGGCGTACCGCTCGCCCACGCGGTCCATCCCGGCGCACAGGCCCCGGAGCAGAACCTCCTTTGGGGGATGACCCTCCGCCAGCACCTCACGGGTCAGATTCAGGGTCTCGGCGTCCTTCAGGTCCTCCAGGGACCGGGCCAGCTCGGTGATGTTCATGTCGCTCCTCCTCGGGGGTTACGTCAGGGGATAGGTGCTGCGCCGGGCCGCCTCCACCAGGGCGTGGAGGTTCTCGTCGGGCACGTCGTAGCCCGTGTCGCAGCCGGCGGCGAGGACGAAGCCGCCGCCCGGGCCCGCCGCGCGGATGCACGCCTGGGCCGCCTCGGTCACCTGGCCGGGGTCGCCGTAGAGGAGGACCTCCACGGGGTCGACGTTACCGATCAGGCACAGGCGTCCGCCGATCTCTCGTTTGCACGCCTCCAGGCTCGGGCGGATATCGCCGTGGAAGGCCAAGGCACCGGTCGCGGCCAGGTCGGCCCAGATGGGCCCCGTGTGCGTGCAGACGTGCACGATGGGAACCCGCTGCCGGGAGCGCACGTGCTCCATCACCCGCCGGTGCCGGGGCAGCACCCAGTCGCGGTAGGTCTGAGGAGAGATGACGTCGCTGCTGCACAGGGGATCGAGCATGTTGATCGCCAGCGCGCCGTGGTCGATCAGGAGGTCGACGTACCGGATGATCTGATCCGTGACCCAATCGAGGAGACGCCCCGCGTAGGCGGGGTCGGCCGCCATGTCCTGTACCCCGGCGGCCAGGCCCCGCAGCTCCATGGCCGTGGAGAAGGGCCCGCTGCAGCAGACCCCCACCACGGCCCGAGTGCCCCACTCCCGGTTGAGGATCTCCACCTCTTCGGCCACCGCCCGGACCCGGCCTTTGTCCAGGCCCAGCTCGGCTATGCGGTCGAACGCGGGCGCGTCCTCCAGGGGACGCCGGACCACCACGGGGATCTCCTCCTCCTGGTACTCCATCTCGCACCCGAGGGCTTCAGCCTCCACGTTGAGCCCGGTGCCCGCGACCAGGGCGTCGCCGCCGAACCGGCGAAAAGCCTCGAGCTTGGCCTCGGCCATGGTTTCCGGGTCGTGCAGCGTCTCCCGCGTAGCCTGAAGGCCCGCAGCCCGCAGGGCACGAATCATGAGCACCGGGATCACCGGCACCCGGTCCGGCTCCTTCAATTGGACGGCGGTAGCCACTCGTTCCAGGGAACTCATCGCAGCAGGCATGGCGGTCTCCTCTCGTCGGGCACGGTTCCGTTACTGTATTGTCTGTGGCCCAATGCATCCTCTCGCCGCCCGGAGCCCTCACGCCGCGCAGCTCGCGGGAGGCGCAGCCCGGAGCACCAGAACGCTTCCTCCCCGCCTGCTCTTCCCCCGGGGCGGCCAGAGGCCCCGGTGCATCAGCCCTCGCCCAGCGGCGCCACGGCGCCCCCTCGCGCCCTCCGCCGGGACTCGGAAACGGCCGTTGTCGCCGCCTCCGGCCGGGGAAAGCAACCACCTTCGGCGCGCCGGCTCAAGGAGAGCTGGGAATGGACGGACACCCCAAAGGGCACGGCGTAGCACAGCGCCAGTTGGAGGAGGCGCACCCCCGTGGGCGGGGCGGCCGCGAGGGCGGCCCCGTGGTTGATCGCGGTCAGGGCGGTACCCACCACAAGCGAGGTTCGCAGCGCGGTCACCCAGATTCCAGGGGGCAGTGTCATGGTCCGTGTCCAGGGGCCCCACGGGGGCCCGTTCGGGGTGCTGCCGGCGGCTTCACAGGATCGCCGCATAGGGCAGAGGCAGGTCCTTCCACTTGGCGATCGCCTCGCAGGAACGGCAGTTCTTCCGGTTCGGCTTCTTCCGGCAGCCCCGGCACTGCCCCACAAGGTCGATGGCCTCGTCCAGCTCTCCCAAGAGCCGCGAGGACTCCTGGATCCGCTGGACCAGGCGCTTGCGCTGCTCGGCGAGCCGCTGGAGCACGGGCCCGTGGGCCTCGTCGCCGGTCGCTTTGTCCCGGCGGATCTGGAGCAGCGCCTTGATCTCCTTCAGGGGAAATCCCAGGTCGTTGAGGCTCTGGACGTAGCGGGCGGTCTCCACCGCCTGGTCTTCGAAGAGATAGAACCCGCCGGGGCTTCGCTCCGCGGCTTCGAGGAAGCCCTCTTCCAAGTAGTAGCGAATCGTCCGCACCGTGACCCCGGCCTGGCGGGCCACCTCGCCGATCTGGAGCAGATGCGCGGTTCGTTCAGTCATGGCGTCCTCCCTTGGTAGAGAAGAGCATACCGTTACGTTACTGTCAATAGGAAAAATGCGCGGCGCGTCCCTGGCCGCCGGATCCATCGCCCTTCCCCTTCGGAATCCGGCTCTCGCAGGGCACCGCGGTCTGGCACAGCCCGCACCCGGCCTCCGGGACGCCCAGGGCGGTTCCGAGCTCCTCCATGACCGTTCCGTACACGTACTGCCGGCACTTCGCCTTGTCGTGCCCCGCCTCCGACAGGGCGCCGGCGGGGCATCGCGTGACGCACGTGCCGCAGGTGCCCTCGCGGAAGAAGAGGCAGTTGTGGCGGCGCTCCGGGTAGGGCCGCGCGCTCGGCGGCACCACCAGGTCGGTGACCACGCTGCCGACGCGGTGCGCGATGCCCTTCGGCGTGATGAGGGCGTCGTTCAGACTGAAGGTGCCGAGCCCGGCGGCGTAGGCGGCGTGGCGCTCGGACCAGTTCGAGGCGATGCCCACGGGGGTCTCCGGCAGCATGCGCCACTTCGGGCTGAGCTGGGGGGCTACCGC
>JAWSUI010000050.1:0-26445 GCA_033551855.1 Deferrisomatales bacterium | reverse complement strand
ACCGCAGGGCGGCCCGCCAGTCGCCGGTGCGGACGGCGGCCTCGAGGAGGTCGGCGACCTCCCGGCCCCCCCGGGACAGGAGGCCCTGGACCCGGGCCCACTTGGGGGTCTCCCCCACGGCGCGGACCCCCTTCTCCCGCCCGCAGAGGCTCTGGAGGAGCCGCAAGCGGGACCGCAGCACCGCCTCGGGGGCCATGGGCTCCCACTGGAGCGGGGTGTGGGGCTTCGGCACGAAGGGGGCGGCGCTCACGGTAACCGAGCCCCCGCCGAGGGCGGCCCGCGCCCGGACGGCCGCCCGGGCGACGGCAGCCACGTCTTCGTCGGTCTCGGTGGGCAGGCCCACCATCGCGTAGACGCGCAGGTTCTTGATACCCGCCTCCCCGGCGAGACGCGCCGCCTCCAGCAAGTTCTGCTCGGAGAGCCCCTTGCCCAGGAGGCGGCGCAGGCGCTCCGTGCCGGCCTCCAGGGCCACCGTGAGGGTCTGGAGCCCACCCCGGACCAGGAGGTCGAGGACCCCGGGGTCCAGGTTCTCCGCCCGGAAGGAGGAGACCGTGAACCCCGCGCCCTCGTCCAGGATCGCCCGCGCGAGCCGGCCCAGGTCGGGGTGGTCGGAGACCGCGGCCCCCACCAGGCCCACGCGGCCCGTCCTCCGGGCACCGAAGCGGGCGCGGGGCTCGAGGACCTCGAAAGGCAGGAAGCGGGCAGGCCGCGTCGCGTACCCCGCCGCGCAGAACCGGCAAGCGTGGGGGCAGCCCCGGCTCACCTCCAGGAGGTACGCCCCCCCGAAGGCATCGACGGCGGCGCGCACCCGGGTCCGGGCCGGGTCCCAGGGAAGCGGCGCCCAGACCCGGTCCACGGTGGGGGGCTCCGGACCCAGCGGCCGGGGAGGCCCTCCTTCCGGGGGAGCCACGTACCGCGAGGGCACGTAGACCCCCGGCAGCCGCGCCCGGGCCAGCTCGCCCAGGAGCTCGGGCCGGGGCAGGTCCCGGTGGGCCCGGAAAAAGGCGTGGAGCGCCCCGAGCCCGGCCTCGGCCTCCCCGACGTACACGGCGTCCAGGAAGGGCGCCAGGGGTTCGGGATTGAGGCTGACCCCCACGCCCCCGGCGAAGACGAAGGGGTGGTCCTTCGTCCGGTCCGCGGTGCGCAGGGGAACGCCCCCCCGTTCCAGGAGGGCGAGGGCCTCCGGGTAGTCCCCCTCGAAGGACAGGCTCAGGGCAACGGCGTCGTACTCGCCCAGGGACCGGCCGGCTTCCAGGGTCCGCGGCTGATCCGCGAAGGCCCGGTGGCACACGGACCCCGGGAGGCCCCCCAGGAGGCCGAAGACGGCCTGGAACCCGAGGTTCGCCATGCCCACGGCGTGGCGGTTGGGATACACGAGGGCGCAGGAGAAATCCGCGGGACCGGTGGGCCGAGGGGGCTCGAGCCACTCCTCCGACGGGCCCCCTGCGGCCGGGGAGTCGGCGCGGGGGGGGCTCACGGGGGGCTCGGCCGGCCGCCGCGACCGTGGGGGATGTCCAGGCGCTCGCTCATGGGACCGCAGTGTGCCCGACTCCGCTCCCCCCTTCAACGCCCCGCAGGGGCTCCCCGGCCCCGGGCACGTGTCGGGGGGCGGATCCCGGGGTGCGGGCGGGGTGCGGGCGGTGTGCGGGCGGTTGTGGTGAGCCCCGGGATGCGGGTATCATCCCTGCCCGATCGGAACGCCCCCGTTTCTCGTCCCGCCCCCCCCGGAGGACCCCATGAACCGCCGCCTTCTGCTCGCCACGACCACCCTTTCCGCCATCGCGCTCGTGTTCGGGTTCCTCACCGTCTGCGACGCCCAGGATGCCGGAGCAGCCAAGGAGGATCCCGCCATGAAAGCCATCCAGGAACTGGTCCAGAAGGCCGGCGTCGACACGTCGAAGCCCAACTGGAAGACCTCCCTGCCCAAGCCGCAGGCGGTGTCCTTCGACCCGGCCCGCAAGTACTACGTCCGCATGGTCACGACCAAGGGCCCCATCCGGATCCGCATGATGCCCGAGGTGGCGCCCATGCACGTCACGAGCTTCCTCTACCTGACCCAGCTCGGGTTCTACGACGACCTCGCCTTCCACCGGGTCATCACCGGCTTCATGGCCCAGGGCGGGTGCCCCCTGGGCACGGGCACCGGCGGCCCCGGCTACGAGTACGGCGGCGAGTTCAGCCCGAACGTCAAACACGACCGCCCGGGGCTGCTCTCCATGGCGAACCGCGGGCCCAACACCGACGGGAGCCAGTTCTTCCTCACCTTCGTCCCCACCCCCTGGCTCGACGGAAAGCACACCATCTACGGGGAGGTGGTGGAGGGGATGGACACCCTCAAGGCCCTGGAGGCCGCCGGCTCCCAGAGCGGCCGGACCAAGGAGCCCCTGAAGCTGGAGAAGGTCACGATCGAGGTCGAGTAGGCCGGCTCCCCTGGTTCCGCCATCCGGCCGGTGAGCGGGGCCGGGGACTTCCTGCTCTCCGCCGCGCAATCCGCGGCGTTTCGAAGGGGGTTCCCAGGGGAAACCGGTGCGCCGAGCGTCACCGGTTTCCACCAGGTTTCACTCCTCGGTCGATGCGGCCCGCGCCTGCGCTCCGGGGCTCCCCGGCCCCGCCCAAAGATGTTGGTGGATTCCGGCTTCTCGCCCGCTTCGGGACGGCTGCAAGCCGCCCCGCCCCGTCGGGGGCGCGGGCGGCTTCGTCTCGTACCCGAGAGCCCGGCGCCCTTCGATTCCGAGGTCCCATGACCGTCGCAAACCCGCCCGGGGAAGCCACCTTCGAGCAGCTCGGCCTGAGCGAGGCTCTCTTGCGGGCCCTCTCCGACGTGGGGTACGAGGCTCCGACCCCGATCCAGTCGGCCACCATCCCTCCCCTCCTCGCGGGGCGGGACCTGATCGGGCAGGCACAGACCGGGACCGGGAAGACCGCCGCCTTCGCCCTGCCGCTGCTGCAAGCGGTGGACCTCGGGCTCGGCAGGGTCCAGGGGCTGGTGCTCGTGCCCACCCGTGAGCTCGCCCTCCAGGTGGCCGAGGCCGTGCACACGTACTCCCGCCACCTGGGGCGGCTGGCCGTCCTCCCGATCTACGGCGGCCAGCCCTACCCCAACCAGCTGCGGGGGCTCCAGCGGGGCGCCCAGGTGGTGGTCGGCACGCCGGGCCGGGTGATGGACCACCTGCGCCGGGGGAGCCTGCGCCTGGAAGGCCTGCGCCTGCTGGTGCTGGACGAAGCCGACGAGATGTTGCGCATGGGGTTCCTGGAAGACGTGGAGTGGATCCTGTCCCAGTCCCCGGCCTCCCGCCAGACCGCGCTCTTCTCCGCGACCATGCCCCCCCAGATCCGCCGGATCGCCCGCGCGCACCTCCGGGACCCCGTCGCGGTGGAGCTCTCCCAGCGGGCCCTGACGGTCCCCGCAGTGGAGCAGCGGTACCTGAATCTCTCCGAGGGCCAGAAGGTCGATGCCCTGACCCGGATCCTGGGGGCCGAGCCCAGCGAAGCGGTCCTGGTCTTTACCCGCACGAAGACCGGGGCGGCCGAGCTCGCCCAGAAGCTCGAGGCCAGGGGTTGGGCCGCCGAGGCGCTCCACGGGGACCTGAGCCAGATACAGCGGGAGGCCTTGGTGCGCCGGTTGCGCGCCCGCAAGGTGGAGGTGGTGGTGGCGACCGACGTGGCGGCCCGCGGGCTCGACGTGGGCCACATCACCCACGTGGTCAACTACGACATCCCCTACGACGTGGAGGCCTACGTGCACCGGATCGGCCGCACGGGCCGGGCGGGGAGGGCCGGGGTCGCCGTGCTCTTCGTCACCCCCCGGGAGCAGCGGATGATGCGGGAGATCGAGCGTTACACCGGCCGGCGCCTCACGGCCATGCGCCTGCCCACCCGGGCCGACGTGGCCGCCCGCACCGTCTCCCTCTTCAAGGACCGCCTGCGGGACGTGCTGCGCCAGGGGGAGCTCGACGTCTACCTCAACCTGGTGGAGGAGCTCGCCCTGGAGGGGGGGTTCGACCTGGCGGAGGTGGCGGCGGCCGCGGCCCGGGTGGCCCTGGGGGACAAGCCGTTGGAGGTCGGGGTGGAGCCGGAGCCCGAGGAGGTACCCCGAGCCGAGGAGGGCATGGTGCGGCTCTTCCTCGCCGCCGGGAGCCGTGCCGGGGTCCGCCCCGCCGACGTGGTGGGCGCCATCGCCAACGAGGCGGGGGTCCCGGGGCGGGAGATCGGGACCATCGACGTCTACGAGAGCTTCACCTTCGTGGAGGTGCCCCTGCGCTACCAGGCCCAGGTCCTGCAGCGCATGGCCCGGAGCACGTTGCGGGGCCGCCCGGTGAAGATCCGGCCGGCCGCCGGGGAAGGCGAACGAAAGCCCGACCGGGCGAGGAAAGCGAAACCCCCGAAGGCCGGGGGCCGGCCTTCCGGGTGGGCGCTCCCCAAGAAGGCGCGCCGCCGGCCTCCCCCCTCTTGACCCCTTCCGCCGTCTGGTCTACACAGGGCAGCACCGTCCGCCCTCAGGGGGAGGCACACCGTGGCAGAGATCGTTCGCTTCGGCATCTCCATCGACGACCGCCTCCTCCAGCGCTTCGACGAGCTGATCGGCCGGAAGGGGTATGTCAACCGCTCCGAGGCCGTGCGGGACCTGATCCGCAACGCCCTGGTCGAGGACCAGTGGTCCCGGTCCGACGAGGAGATCGTCGGCACGGTGACCCTGGTGTACGACCACCACACCCGGGACCTCTCGGACAAGCTCACCGAGCAGCAGCACAGCCACCACGGCTCCATCGTCTCGGCCCTCCACGTGCACCTGGACGCCCACCACTGCCTGGAGGTGGTGGTCGTGCGGGGCAGGACCGCCGAGGTGCGGCGGCTGGCCGACGAGCTGATCGGCACCAAGGGGGTCAAGCACGGCAAGCTCGTCACCTCCACCACGGGCAAGGACCTGGCCTGAGGGGGTGCCGTGGCGCCCATTGACGCCTCCTTCTTCGACATCGGCCGCCTCGACCGCTTGGCCCGGCAGGACACGCCGGTCCACCGGCTCGACCCCCGGGTCAAGCTCCTGACGACCCTGGCCTTCCTGGTGTCGGTGGTCTCCTTCGGGAAGTACGAGGTCTCGGCCCTGCTGCCCTTCTTCCTGTACCCGATCGCCCTGGGGAGCGCCGGGCGGATCCCCTTCGGCTACGTGGGCAAACGCCTCCTGGCCGTGGCCCCCTTCGCCCTGCTCGTGGGCATCTTCAACCCCTTCCTCGACCGGGAGACCCTGCTGCACTTGGGGTCCTTCGAGGTGAGCGGCGGGTGGGTCTCCTTCCTCTCCATCCAGCTTCGCTTCACCCTCACGGTGGGCACTGCCCTGATCCTCATCGCGACTACCAGCTTCCAGGGGCTTTGCGGGGCCCTCCAGCGCCTGGGCACCCCCCAGGTCCTCACCGTGCAGCTCCTCTTCCTGTACCGCTATCTCTTCGTCCTGGGGGAGGAGGCGCTGCGCCTGGTCCGGGCCCGGGCCCTGCGCTCCTTCGGAAGGCGCGGAACGGGGATGAGGGTCTACGGCAGCCTGGTGGGCCATCTGCTCCTGCGCACCCTGGACCGGGCCCAGCGCATCCACCTGGCCATGCGGTGCCGGGGGTTCACGGGGGAGATCCGAGGCCTCGGGCGCCTGCGGCTCGGGCTCCCCGAGGCGGCCTTTGCCGGGGGGTGGTGCGCGGCGTTCGTCGCCCTGCGCCTGGTCAACGTCCCCCACCTCCTGGGCAGCCTGGTGGAGGGCCTCTGGGGATGAGCCACCACATCGTCGAGGTCGAAGAGCTCGCCTACCAGTACCCCGACGGAACCCGGGCGCTGCGCGGTCTGTCCTTCCGGGTCGTGCACGGGGAGGCGGTGGCCGTGGTGGGGGCGAACGGCGCGGGCAAATCCACTCTGCTCCTGCACCTCAACGGCTACCTCACCCCCCAGGCGGGCCGGGTCCGGATCGGCGACTTCCCCCTCACGAAGGAGACCATCCCCGAGGTGCGCAGGACCGTCGGCATGGTCTTCCAGGACCCGGACGACCAGCTCTTCATGCCCACCGTCAACGACGACGTCGCCTTCGGCCCCCTGAACCTGGGCCTGCCGCCCGAGGAAGTGGAGGAGCGTGTGGCCGGGGCCCTGGAGAGGGTGGGCGCCCTCGCCCTCCGGGAGCGGCCGCCGTATCGCCTCTCCGGGGGGGAGAAGCGGGCCGTGGCCATCGCCACCGTGCTCTCCATGAGCCCCGACATCCTCGTGATGGACGAGCCCTCGTCGAACCTCGACCCGGGAGCCCGGCGCCGGCTGATCCGCCTGCTCCAGTCCTTCGAGCACACCAAGATCATCGCCACCCACGACCTCGACCTGGTGCTCGAGCTCTGCCGCCGCACCATCGTGATCCGGGAGGGGAAGGTGGCGGCCGACGGCCCCACCGCCGAGATCTTCCGGGACGAGGCCCTCCTGGCCTCCTGCGGCCTCGAGAAGCCCCTCAGCTTACAGGGCTGCCCCCTCTGCCGGTCCGCCCCCCCACCCGCCCCGTGAAGGCGAGGGGGCGTAGGCCCGCGCCGACGGCCCCTTCTCCTCCCAAGGGCAGAGGCGCCGCCCTAGGAAGAGCAGCGCAGTCCCCCAAGCTCCCTCTCCCTCAGGGAGAGGGCTGGGGTGAGGGTGGGGCCTCTAACGACTGGAATTCGAAGACGACCTCGAAGCCCCATCCCCACCCTGCCCCTCCCCTTGAAGGGGAGGGAGGCGTAGGTCCGCGCCGATGTCCCTGGGGGAAGAGGGAACTCGAGACAGCCTCGAGTCCCGCAGGACCCGTTCTGATTGCGATCACGCGAGGTCGAAGCGGTCCAGGTTCATGACCTTGGTCCAGGCCGCGGCGAAGTCGCGCACGAACTTCTCCGCGGCGTCGTCCTGCGCGTAGACCTCGGCCACGGCCCGCAGCTGGGAGTGGGAGCCGAAGACCAGGTCCACGCGGGTGCCGGTCCACCGGAGCTCGCCGGTCCTGCGGTGGCGCCCCTCGAAGGTGTCCCCGGCATCGGTCGCGGGCTTCCACACGGTGTCCATGTCGAGCAGGTTGACGAAGAAGTCGTTGGTGAGTGCCCCGGAACGCTTCGTGAAGACCCCGTGCTGCGAGCCGTTGACGTTGGCGCCCAGCACGCGCAGGCCGCCGACGAGCACCGTCATCTCCGGTGCGCTCAGGGTGAGGAGGTGCGCCTTGTCCACCAGCATCTCTTCGGCCGAGACGGCGAAAGCCTTCGACCGGTAGTTGCGGAAGCCGTCGGCCTCGGGCTCGAGCAGGGCAAAGGATTGCACGTCGGTCTGCTCCTGTGAGGCGTCCGCGCGGCCCGGGGTGAAGGGCACCTCCACCGCGTGGCCGCCGGCCTGGGCCGCCGCTTCGACCGCCGCGCAGCCGGCGAGCACGATGAGGTCCGCCAGGGAGACTGCCTTGCCCCCGGTCTGGGCGCCGTTGAAGGCCCGCTGGATGCTTTCGAGCACGCCGAGCACCTTGGCCAGCTGGGCCGGCTGGTTGACGCCCCAGTCCTTCTGGGGCGCCAGGCGGATGCGCGCCCCGTTGGCCCCGCCGCGCTTGTCCGAGCCGCGGAAAGTGGAGGCCGAGGCCCAGGCCGTGGAGACGAGCTCCGCGGTCGAGAGGCCGGAAGCCAGGATCTTTGCCTTGAGGTCGGCGACGTCCCGGGCGTCGATCAGGGGGTGATCGACGGCGGGGAGCGGGTCCTGCCAGATCAGATCTTCGGCCGGGACCTCGGGGCCGAGGTAGCGGACCTTTGGGCCCATGTCGCGGTGGGTCAGCTTGAACCAGGAGCGCGCGAACGCGTCCGCGAAGGCCTCCGGATCGTCGTGGAAGCGGCGCGCGATGGGCTCGTAGATCGGGTCGAACCGCAGGGACAGGTCCGCCGTGGTCATCATGGGCCGGCGCTTCTTCGAGGGGTCGTGGGCGTCCGGAATCAGGTCCTCGTCCTTGACGTCCTTGGCCAGCCACTGATGGGCGCCGGCCGGGCTCTTGACGAGCTCCCACTCGTACTTGAAGAGGGTGTTCAAGTAGCCCATGTCCCACCGGGTAGGGTTGGGCTTCCAGGCGCCTTCGATACCACTGGTGATGGCATCCCCGCCCTTGCCGGTGCCGAAGCGGCTGATCCAGCCCAGCCCCTGCTCTTCGAGGGGGGCGGCTTCGGGCTCCGGCCCCACCAGCGCTGGGTCGCCGGCGCCGTGGCACTTGCCGAAGGTGTGGCCGCCGGCGACCAGCGCGACGGTCTCTTCGTCGTTCATCCCCATGCGGCCGAAGGTTTCCCGCACGTCGCGGCCCGAGGCCACCGGGTCGGGGTTGCCGTTGGGGCCTTCGGGGTTCACGTAGATCAGGCCCATCTGCACGGCGGCTAGGGGGTTTTCGAGATCGCGGTCGCCGCTGTAGCGTTTGTCGCCCAGCCATTCGGCTTCGGAGCCCCAGTAGATGTCCTCTTCCGGCTGCCAGATGTCCACCCGGCCGCCGCCGAAGCCGAAGGTCTTGAAGCCCATCGACTCCAGCGCGCAGTTGCCCGCAAGGATCATCAGGTCGGCCCAGGAGACCTTGTTGCCGTACTTCTGCTTGATCGGCCAGAGCAGCCGGCGCGCCTTGTCGAGGTTGGCGTTGTCGGGCCAACTGTTGACCGGCGCGAAGCGCTGGTTGCCGGTGCCGCCGCCGCCGCGCCCGTCGCCGGTGCGGTACGTGCCGGCGCTGTGCCAGGCCATGCGGATCATCAGGCCGCCGTAGTGGCCCCAGTCGGCCGGCCACCACTCCCGCGAGTCGGTCATCAGCGCGCACAGGTCCTTCTTCAGGGCGGCGAGGTCGAGCTTCTTGAATTCCTCGGCGTAGTTGAAATCGGGGCCCAGGGGGTTCGAGGCCGGTGCGTGCTGGTGCAGGATGCCCAGGTTGAGCTGGTTCGGCCACCAGTCGCGGTTCGAAGCGCCCCTGCCTGCGGTTGTGCTGCCGGTTCTTCCCGTCACCGGGCACTTGGTCTCGTCACTCATCATGTCTCCTCCTCTGGTCGTCTGAAGGGATGCACTGCCGGCCCCGGCGGCCGGCGGTCGAACGGTTCGGAAGGGAGGGCGGACCCGCCGAGCTAGCCCCGGGACCGGCACCCCCGGCAGATGCCCCAGATCTGCACCTGCCGCCCGGCCTCCTCCCCCCACTCGGCCGCCGTCGGCGGCGCCTCCAGCTCGTCGAAGGCAGGCCAGACGAAATCCTCGATGGCCCGGCAGCGGGTGCAGACCAGGTGGTGGTGACGCGACAGGTTCCCGTCGTACCGGCCCACGGTGTCGAGGACCTGCAGGCGGGCAATCAAGCCGAGCTCCTCGAAGGTGGCCAAGGTCCGGTAGACCGTGTCGAGGGAGAGGGTGGGCAGGCGGTCCCGGAGGCGCCCGTAGATCTCCTCCACCGTCGGGTGCCCGGCCGTGGCAGCCACCTCCCGGAAGACCTCCCACCGCTGGTGCGTCATTTTCAGGCCCCGGGCCCTGCAAGCCTCCTGGAAGCGGCGCAGCCGCTCCTCGAGGTTCTCTTCAGGGGGTCGCTCCGCGTACATCGCGTCCCTCTCCCTCCAGCCCTCGTCGTCCGAGGTTCTACGAGATAATACCGCTTCCTACTTGGCCGTCAAGGCGTGGTCGCCGCCGGCATCCACCACCACATCGTGGGGCGGAGCGGAGGGGCTCCCCGACCCCGACCCCGAGCACGTGCCGGTCGGTGGATCCACGAAAGCGGATCTCCTTGACCTCTCCTGCACCCCGGGTAGAATGAGCGGCCATCCGAAGGCGACCCACCTGTGACGCTCCGCGAGAGAAGGAGGATTCCCATGTTGAGGAAGTTTACCGCCGCCCTGGGGTTGACCCTGGCGGCCGCCCTGCTGGCCGTGAGCCCCGTTCCCGCCTCGGCGAACCAGAAGGGGGCCACGGAGCTCTCCCTGTTCGGGGGAGCGTTCATCTTCGACAACTCCCTGGACCTCGACAACGGCCCGGTCTTCGGGGCCCGGATCGGCCAGTGGCTCACCCGCTCCTGGGGCGCGGAGCTCTCCTTCGCGGGGGTGGCCTCGGAGGATGAATCCGGCTCCAACGTGACCCCGCTCCTGGGGCACCTGGACGGCCTGTATCACTTCAACCCCGAAGGGCGCTGGATCCCGTACCTCGCCGCCGGGGCGGGGGCCATCTCCTACGACAAGTCCGGGAACAGCTCCCCGAAGTTCCTGGTGGACTACGGCGCCGGGCTGAAGGTGCTCATGACCGAGAACCTGGCGCTGCGGCTCGACGCCCGCCAGCCCCTGAGCTTCGACAGCACCAAGGCCAACTGGGCCTTCACCGCGGGGCTCTCGTACCTCTTCGGGAAGGCCGCCCCGGCCGTCGCCGCCGAGGAGCCGCCCCCGCCGCCCCCGCCCGCGCCGAGGCCGGAGGAGCCCAGGCCGGCCCCGGTCGTCACGCCGCCCCCGCCGGCACCGCCGCCGCCCCCGCCGGCACCGCCGGCACCGGTCCTGCGGCGCATCCACTTCGACTTCGACCGCTACACCATCACGCCGGCCGCCCGGGAGATCCTCCAGGGCAATGCCGACTTCCTGAAGGCGAACCCCGGCGCGAAGCTGGAGATCGAAGGGCACTGCGACGAGCGCGGGACCGTGGAGTACAACCTCGCCCTGGGCGAGAATCGCGCGAAGGCGGCCATGCAGTACCTGGTCGACCTGGGGGTTTCGGCGGACCGGCTGCGGGTCGTGAGCTACGGGAAGGAGCGGCCCCTGGATCCGCGGCACAACGAGGAAGCCTGGGCGCTCAACCGCCGGGCGGAGTTCGTGGAAGTGAAGTAGCGGCAGCTCTCGGCTGCTGACGGGAATTCGGCCCGGGCCTCGCGCCGGAAGGCGTGGGGTCCGGGCCGAGCCGTGTTCGGAGCCTCCCTTCGTCGCGACGGAGGGAGGCTCCCTATTCGGCCCTTCCGGAAACTCAGTGGGTCAATCAAGGGCAAGAACGATCTCGCGCAGGGACGCTGGGACGCGGAGGAATTCTTTGGCTTTCCCTGCGCCTCTGCGCCTACATCTGCGCGAGACCACGATGGTTCCTCGCACCCACAGAAATCCCGGAAGCTCCCCCTATTCTTCTCCAAGCCGCTACCCGCTGGGCGCCGGCCGCATCCCCTCCACCACGAGTTGCACCCGCTCGACGCCGTTCCACTCGTTGACCTGGGGCGTGTGGGCCACATCCACCCACTGGCCGGGGCGCGCATGGCCGAGCTCCCGGGCCTTGCGCCACGCGAGGGCTTCGCAGCGCACCCCCCCCTGCTCCAGCCGGAGCTTCGCGTGAGCGCCATCGCGGCCCAAGGGCCGGACGTCCAGGAGCCGGACCCGCCGGGAGAGAAGGACGGGGGTCGGGTTGCCCACACCGAAGGGCTCCAGCCGGCTCAGCTCCCGCACCGCTTCCACCGTGAGCTCCGAGAACGCGGGTTCGGCGTCCAGGGTGAGCACCGGGGCCAGATCCTCCTCGGACAGGCGCGCCCGCACCGCCGCCTCGAAGCACTCCCGAAACTCCGGCACCCGCTCCGCCGGCAGGGACAGACCGGCGGCGGCGGCGTGGCCCCCGAACCGGTCCAGCAGCCCGCCGCACTCGGCCAGAACCTCGCAGAGGTGCAGGCCGCGCACCGACCGGGCGGAGCCCTTGGCGCTCCCGCCGTCCACCGAGAGGACGACGGCCGGCCGGTGATAGCGCTCCACGAGCCGCGAGGCGACGATGCCGACCACCCCGGCGTGCCACCCTTCCGACTCCACGGCGAGGCTCCACCGCCCGGGGTGCCAACCTTCGGCCTCCACCCGTTCCACCGCCTGTCCCAGGATCCCCCGCTCCTCCTCCCGGCGCTCCTGGTTCAGGCGGTCCAGCCTCTGCGCCAGGGCGCGGGCCCGGTCGGGGTCCCCGGTCTGCAGCAGATCCAGGGCCTCTTGGGGACCCTCCATCCGGCCCGCGGCGTTGAGCCGGGGGCCGAGTTGGAAACCGAGGTGCCCGGCACGCAGCTCCCCCTTGACCCTTGCCACTTCCCGGAGCGCCCGGATGCCGGCCCGGGGGCTCCGGTTCAGGGCCCGGAGGCCCCAGGACACCAGGACGCGGTTCACGTCCCGCAGGGGGGCCATGTCGGCCACCGTGCCCAGCGCCACCAGCCCCAGGGCCTCCCGCAGGTCGGGCTCCCCCCCCGACCCGAAGTGCCCTGCCTCCCGAAGCCTCCGCCGCAGCGCCGCCGCGAGATTCCAGGCCACGCCGACCCCGGCAATGGAGGGGTCCGGGTAGGACGAGGCGGGGAGCTTGGGGTTGACCACCGCCACCGCCTCGGGGAGCGCGTCCCCGGGGCTGTGGTGGTCGGTGACCACCAGGTCGATTCCCAGCTCCCGGGCCGCCCGCCCCGCTTCCACGGCGTTGACGCCGCAGTCCGCCGTCACCACGAGGGTCCCCCCCTCCTCGGCAATCTCCCGCAGGGCGCTGGGGTGCAGGCCGTACCCCTCCCGGTCCCTGCGGGGGAGCCGGACCCGCACCGGGATCCGACAGGCCCGCAGGAATTCCCCGAGCACCGCCGCCGCGGTCACCCCGTCCACGTCGTAGTCCGTGTACACCCAAACGGTCTCCCCGGCCTCGGCGGCGCGGGCGAGACGCCCGACGGCCGCGTCCATGCCGGGAAGGAGGGAGGGATCCGGGAGGTTGGCGAGGGAGGGGTGGAGGAAGGCGCCGACGGCCTCGGGCTCGACGATGCCCCGGGCGGCGAGCACGGAAGCCGCGAGACCCGAAACGCCCGAGGCCCGGGAAATGCTCCCCCGGGCCTCGGCGGCCGGCTCTCGCAGGACCCAGCGGCGGTGCACGGTCAGGCCGCCGCGCGGACCACCTTGCCGCGCCGGTGGCCCCGCTGCTCCAGCCAGAGCACCAGCGGGCTCGCCACGTAGATGGACGAGTAGGTACCCACCAGGATGCCCACCAAGAGGGCGAAGGCGAAGTCGTGGATCACCCCTCCCCCGAACACGAAGAGCGCGGCGACGACCAGAAGCGTCGTGCCGGAAGTGAGGATCGTCCGGCTCAGCGTCTCGTTGACGCTGCGGTTCATGATCCGCTTGAGGTCGCCCTTGCCCCCCGCCTTCTTGACGTTCTCCCGGATCCGGTCGAAGACGACGATGGTGTCGTTCAGGGAGTACCCCACGATGGTGAGGAGCGCGGCCAGAGTGGTCAGGTCGAACTGCTTGTCGAAGAGGGAGAAGGCCCCGATGGTGATGAGCACGTCGTGGAAGGTGGCCACGATGGCGGCCACCCCGAAGCGCAGCTCGAAGCGCCACCAGATGTAGAGCAGGATGGCCCCCATGGAGAACAGCACCGCCAGCAGGCCCTTCTCCCGGAGGTCCTTGCCCACCTTCGGGCCCACCATCTCCACCCGGCGGATCTCGATGGTCTCGTGCCCCAGCGTCGCGGCCAGCGAGTCCCGCACGCGGCGGGAGAGCCCCTCGAGCTCCTCGGAGCTCTCCTCGAGCTGGATGATGTACTCGTCGTCGTCCCCGAAGGACTGCACCACCGGGCTGCCCGCCACCACCTCGGTCAGGGCTCCCCGGATCTCCTGGGTGGAGACCGGCCTCTCGAACCGGAGCTGGATGAGGGTGCCCCCCGCGAAGTCGATGCCGTAGCGGGGGCCCCCGTGGGCGACGAGGCTGACCACCGCGACGGCGACCAGGGCCAGGCTCACCCAGCAGAAGATCTTCGTCTTGCCCAGGAAGTCGAAGTTGGTGTCCGGACGAATCAGCTCCATGGCCTTCCCTTCCCGCTAGCCGATGCTCAGGCGGCGCGCGGCCGTCCGGCGAAGCATCCCGTCGAAGGCTACCCGCGTGCCGATGATGGCCGTGAACATGCTGGCGAGGATTCCGATGGACAGGGTCACGGCGAACCCCTTGATCGGACCGGTGCCGTACTGCCACAGGACCGCGGCCGCGATGAAGGTGGTCACGTTCGCGTCGAGGATGGTGCTCAGGGCCTTGGCGTAGCCCCCCTCCACGGCGCTGGCCGGGGTCTTCCCGAGCCGCAGCTCCTCCCGGATCCTCTCGAAGATGAGCACGTTGGCATCCACCGCCATGCCGATGGTCAGGACGATGCCCGCGATCCCCGGCAGGGTCAGCGTGGCGCGGAAGGCGGCGAGTGCCCCGGCGATGAGGATGAGGTTCAGCACCAGGGCCATGTTGGCCACCAGCCCCGCGGTGCGGTAGTAGAGCACCATGAAGCACAGCACCAAGGTGCCGCCCACGGCCAGGGCGGTGAGCCCGGCCCGGATGGAGTCGCGCCCCAGGGAGGGCCCGACGGTGCGGCGCTCCAGGATCGTCACCGGCGCGGGCAGGCTGCCGGAGCGCAAGGCGATGGTCAGGTCCCTGGCCTCGTTGATCGTGAAGCGCCCGGTGATCTGGGCCCGCCCCCCGGAAATGCGCTCGCGGATCACGGGGGCGGACTGGACCACCCCGTCGAGCACGATGGCGAGGCGCCGGTTCACGTTCTCCGCCGTGACCCGCTCGAACACCCTCGCCCCCCGGGCGTCGAACTGGAGCGTCACGTAGGGCTCGTTGAACTGGGGGTCGATCTGGACCCGGGCGTCGGTGATCACGTCCCCGGTCATGAGCACCCGCTTCTGCACCAGGTGGGGCACCCGGCGGACCACCTGCCGCGTGAGGGGGTCGAGCTCCTGCTCGTTGAGGAGCTCGGACCCCGACGGCACCCCCTCTCGGAGCGCCTGGTCCGGCGTCATGGTCTCGTCCAGCAGCCGGAACTCGAGCTGGGCGGTCTTCCCGATGAGCTGGATGGCGCGATCCGGGTCCCGGATGCCGGGGAGCTGGATGAGGATCCGCTTGTCCCCCTGGGGGACGATGGCGGGCTCGGAGACGCCGAACTCGTCGACCCGGTTGCGGATCGTCTCGATCCCCTGGGCCACGGCGTACTCCTCGATGCGCGCCGCTTCCTCCCCCGTGAAGGTCACCCGGAGGGTGACCGCGGCCTCTACCTCCTCGCGGCCCCGCACCTCGAGGCCCGGGTACTCCCGGCGCAGCAGGTCGAGCACCGCCTCCACGGCCTCGCCGTCGCGGGCGGTCACCCGGATCTCGGCGCCCCGGGCTTCGACGCTGCGCACCCGGAGCCGCTGCTCCCGAAAGCTCTCCCGCAGCTCCCCTGCAACGCGCTCCAGGGAGTTCTCCAGGGCCCGCCGCGTCTCGACCTCGAGGACGAGGTGCATCCCCCCCTGAAGGTCCAGGCCCAGGTGGAGCCGCTCCTGGGGCAGGAAGCCGGGGAGCCTCGCCTCCGGGCCGAGCAGGGTCGGGGCGAGGAACAGCAACCCGAGCACGGCGAAGGCGGCCACCAGCGTCGCCCGCCACTTGAGACTCACGTTCATGGAAACCAGCTCCTCACGCCCGCCGGGCTGCCGAGTCCGCCCGAGCGCAGACGCACGAAGCCCGCCGGAAGGCCCGGCGGGCAAGGAAGGTGCTGCGGGTCCCTACTCCGCGCCCCGCTTCAGGACGTTGCCCACCGCCGGCTTCTGGACCCGGATCTTGATGTCCTTGGCCACCTCCAGGGTGACGATGTCGTCGGTGACCCCGGTCACCCTGCCGTGGATCCCCCCGGAGGTCACCACCTCGTCCCCGCGCCGCAGGGATTCGATCATGGCCTTGTGGTCCTTGGCACGCTTCTGCTGGGGCCGGATGAGCAGGAAGTAGAAGATCGCGAACATCGCGATCAGGGGCAGCAGCCCCATGAAGGTCTGGCCGGCGTCGCCGCCCTGGGAGCCCATCGCGTGGGCGACATCGGGAAAGAAGGGAAGCATCGGGTCTCCTCCTGTTGCCTTCGAGGTTCACGCTGGGGCCGCTCGGGCCTCCGTCTCCCGGAACGCGGCCAAAAATCGGGCGTAGCTGCCGGACTCCACGGCCGACCGGATGCGGCGCATCAGTGCTTGGTAGTAGTAGAGGTTGTGCAGGGTATTCAGGCGGGAGGCCAGGATCTCTCGCGACTGGTAGAGATGCCGCAGGTAGGCACGGGAGTAATGGCGGCAGGTATAGCAGCCACAAGCCTCGTCCAAGGGCCTGGGGTCCCGCTCGAAACGAGCGTGCTTTATAGCAACTCTCCCCTGTGAAGTAAAGAGCATTCCATTGCGCGCGTTGCGCGTGGGGAGCACGCAGTCGAAGAGGTCCACACCCCGCCCCACGGCCTCCGCGATGTCCAGGGGCGTCCCCACCCCCATGAGGTACCGGGGCTTGTCCGACGGGAGGTGGGGGACGGCGGCGCCCAGGGTCTCGAGCATCACCTCCCGGCCCTCCCCCACCGAGAGGCCCCCCACGGCGTAGCCGTCGAAGGGGTGCTCCCGGAGGACCTCGGCGGCGCGGCGCCGCAGGTCGGGCTCCATGCCCCCCTGGAGGATGGCGAAGAGCCCGAGCTCCGGCCGGCTCCGGGCCGCGAGGGAGCGCAGGGCCCAGCGGTTGGAGAGCTCCAGGGAGCTCTCGAGGTACTGCCGGGTGCTCGGGTGGGGCGGGCACTCGTCGAGCACCATCATGACGTCGGAGCCCAGGGCCTCCTGGATGCCTACCACGCCTTCGGGCGTGAGCAGGTGCCTCGACCCGTCCAGGTGGCTGCGGAAGACCACCCCCTCCTCGGAGATCTTGCGCAGGGGCGCGAGGCTGAACACCTGAAACCCGCCGGAGTCGGTCAGCACGGGTCCGGGCCAGTTCATGAACCGGTGGAGACCCCCGAGCTCCCGGACGACCTCGTGGCCCGGGCGCAGGTAGAGGTGATAGGTGTTGGCCAGGAGGATCTCCGCCCCGAGGCCCCGAAGCTCCTCGGGGGTCATGGCCTTGACGGTGCCCAGGGTCCCCACCGGCATGAAGGCCGGCGTCTCCACCGTGCCGCGCAGGAGGCGCAGCCGTCCCCGCCGGGCCCCCGAGGGGTCCTGGGAGAGGAGCGCAAAGGACGGGCGAAACGAGGCTCCCCCCTCCGTCACAGGATCACCATGGCGTCGCCGTAGGAGTAGAACCGGTAGCCCGCCTCCACGGCGTGGCGGTAAGCCTCGAGCACCCGCTCCGTGCCGCCGAAGGCGCAGACGAGCAGGAGGAGGGTGGTCTCCGGGAGGTGGAAATTCGTGACCAGGCCCTGGACGACCCGGAAGTCGTGGCCGGGCCGGAGGAACAGCCGGGTCCACCCGGAGCCGGGCTCCACCCGCCCCCCGGCCCCGCAGTGCTCCAGCACCCGGGTCACCGTGGTGCCCACCGCCACCACCCGCCGCCCCTCCTCCAGGGCCCGGTTCACGGCCGCAGCGGTCGCCTCCGGGACCTGGTACCACTCCCGGTGCATGCGGTGGTCCTGCCACCGCTGGGCCCGCAGCGGGAGGAACGTCCCCAGGCCCACGTGGAGCGTTACCGGGACCCGTCGGACCCCCCGGGCCTCCAGGTCGGCCAGGACCCGGGGCGTGAAGTGCAGGCCGGCGGTGGGCGCCGCTGCGGAGCCCCTCGCCTCCGGTCGGGCGAAGACCGTCTGGTACCACTCCCGGTCCCGGGGGTCCGGGGCCGCCCGGCCGATGTAGGGGGGCAGCGGCACCTCCCCCAGGGACTCGACGGCTTCCATCGGATCGCCCGCCGCCTCGAGGCGCACCAGATACAGCCCCTCGCCCCGGCCTTCCAGGACCTCCACGGCGGCGGCGCCCTCCCCCAGCCGCACCCGGGTCCCGGGCCGGGACGGCTTCGCGGAGCGCACGAGGGCCTCCCAGCGGTCCGGCCCCTCCCGCGCGAGGAGCAGCACCTCCGCCCGGCCTCCCGACTCCTTGCGCCCCCGGAGGCGCGCCGGGATCACCCGGGTGTCGTTGACCACCAGGAGGTCACCGGGCTCGAGCAGCCCGGGCAGGTCGCGAAAGGTCCCGTCCCGGGTCCCCCCCGGAACGCTCCGGCCGTCGGCGCCCTCCCCGCCCCGGCGCACCACCAGGAGCCGCGAGGTGTCTCGCGGCTCCGCGGGGGTCTGGGCGATGCGCTCGGGAGGGAGGCGGTAGGTGAAGTCGCCGGGCCTCAACGTCTCAGCGATTCATCCGGTCGGCGGGTCAGCGGGCGACGCCGGCCGCCTTGAGGTACTGAAAGAGCTCGCCCTCGGGGGTGAGGACGAGGACGTCCTTGTCCTTGAAAGCCGTGGAGTAGACGTCGAGGCTCCGGGTGAAGGCGTAGAACTCCCGGTCCCGGTTGAACGCCTGGGCGTAGATCCGGGTGGCCGCGGCGTCTCCCTCGCCCCGGGTGCCCTGGGCCTCGCGGTAGGCTTCGGCCAGCACGATGGCGACCTCCTTGTCCGCCTGGGACCGCACCTGGCGTGCGATCTCCTCGCCCTCGGACCGATAGAGGTGGGCCTGGCGGGTGCGCTCGGCCTTCATCCGGGCGTACACGGCGCGCTCGTTGGCCTCGGGCAGGTCGGCCCGCTTGATCCGCACGTCAACCACCTCGATGCCGAACTGCAGGGCCGAAATCCCGGTGCGCCGGGTCACGTCGGCCATGATATCGCGCCGGCTCGTGGCGACGATGTCGATCAGGTCGTACCGGCCGAGCTGCTCGCGCACCTGGGAGTAGATGATGTCGTCCAGCCGCGCCTGGGCCCCCAGCTCGTCGCGCACGGTCTGGTAGAACGTCAACGGGTCCGAGATGCGCCAGCGGGCGTAGTTGTCCACCTTGAGGTTCTTCTTGTCGCGGGTGATGAGCTCCCGGGCCGCCGCGTCGTACTCCAGGTACCGGGAGTCGTAGGTGATCACGCTCTGGGCCAGGGGGATCTTGAAGTGGAGGCCGGGCCCCCTCGGCCCCCCGACGGGCTTGCCGAGCTGCACCACCAGGGCGGTCTGGGTCTCATCCACCACGAACACCATGTTGGCGGCGGCGATCGCCAGCAGCACGGCGGCGATGCCGAGTATCTTCAATGGCTTGGTGCTCATCTCACTTCACCTCCTTGGGCGCGAAGGCGTCCAGGGGGAGCACCGGGAGCACCCCGGCCCCCTGCTTCCCGTCGCTCAGGACGATCTTGGCCTTCGAGAGGACCTCGCCCATGGCGTCCAGGTACAGCCGCCTTCGGGTGATGTCCTTGGCCTGCTCGTACTCCGCGAGCAGGGCCTGGAAGCGTGCGGCGTCGCCCTCGGCCGACGCGATCTTCGTCGCCCGGTAGCCCAGGGCCTGGTTCAAGCGCTCCGCGGCCTCTCCACGGGACTTGGGAATGATGTCGTTGGCGTAGGCCTCGGCCTCGTTCCTCAGGCGCTCCCGGTCCTCCCGGGCGCTCGCCACGTCGCGGAAGGCGTCGATGACCGGGTCGGGGGGGTACACGTCCTGGAGCCGGACGTAGTCCACCCGGATGCCGCCCCGGTAGATGTCGAGCGTGCTCTGCAGGAGCTCCGCCGCCTCCACCTGGACCATCTCCCTCTGCTCGGTGAGCACGTCATCGACGATGTTCCGGCCCACGATCTCGCGCATCGCGGCCTCGGCGGCAGCCCGCACGGCCCCGTCGGGGTCCCGCACCCGGAAGAGGAACTCCTGGGCGTCCCTCACCCGGTACTGGACGATGAACTCGCACGAGACGATGTTCTCGTCCCCAGTGAGCATGAGGGCCTCCGCCGGCACCCTCTGGTACCGCGCCGGGGGCCCCGCCGCCACCGTGCGGAAGCCGACCTCCACCCGGCGCACCTGGGTGACCTTGGGCTTCAGGACGCTCTCCACCGGGTAGGGGATGTGCCAGTGGGGCCCGGGCCCCGTGGTGTAGGCGTACTTGCCGAAGCGCTTCACCACCCCGACCTCGTCGGGGTTGACGATGTAGATCCCGGTGGCGGCCCAGACGAGCAGGGCGACCACGATGATGCCCCACACCGCGCCCCCCGCCGGAAACTTGCCCCGGAGGCGCCCCTTGATCTCCTCGAGGATCTCCATGGGGTCCCGCGGCCCGCCGCCGAACCCGCCCTGTTCCTTCCAAGACATCGAATCCTCCGCTGTGGATGGTCTGGTTCACTCCCGCAAAACCCTACCGACCCGTCGGCGGGGCGTCAACGCATTTCGGCTCCCTCGACACTCCGGGTAGGTGGAGAGCGGGGTCGGGGACCCCCTGCTCTCCGCCGCGAAATCCGCGGCTGTCGGCAGGTCCGCCCCCCGGCAAGCAGACGCTTCGAGCTTCACCGACCGGCGTCGAGACCCGCCCTTCGGCCGATGCGGCGGGAGGTCTCTCCCCTCACGGACCGGCGTCGATCAGCCCTCTCAGCCGCTGGAGATCTTCCCAGGCCTGCCGCTTGGCCGCCGGGTTCCGCAGGAGGTAGGCGGGGTGGAAGGTGGGCACGACGGGCCATCCCCTTGCGCGGTGGACCCGGCCCCGGAGGCGGGAGATCGGTGCTTCGGTGGCGAGCAGCTTCTGGGCCGCACAGGCCCCCAGGGCGCACACCGCCGCGGGCCCGATGGCCTCGAGCTGACGCCACAGGAACGGCAGACAGGTCTCGGCCTCGTCCGGGAGGGGGGTGCGGTTCTTCGGCGGCCGGCACTTGACCACATTGGCGATGTAGACCCCGCTCCGGTCCAGCCCCAGGGACCGGAGCATCCGGTCCAGGAGTTGACCGGCTCGCCCCACGAATGGCTCTCCCCGCCGGTCCTCCTCCTCGCCGGGCCCTTCCCCCACGAAGACCAGGCGGGCCCGGGGGCTACCCACCCCGAAGACCAATCGTGTGCGTCCCTGCCACAGGCGGCAGCGCCGGCAGTCGCCCAGGTCCTCCCGGACGGCCCGGAGGGCTGCCGCGGGGTCCGACCCCGCGCCCGGGGCCTCCCCCGGCTCCGGGGCGAACGCCGGCAGCTCCGGTCCCGGCACGATCCAGGCCCCCGAGCTCTCGGCAAAGCGCAGGGCCGCCTCGAGGGCTCGCTGGGGATCCGGGACCGGCGGGGAGGAAGCGGACATGGGACTTGCATTCTAGGGGACCGGGCACCTACCCTTCAAGCGCTCCGGGGCAACGGGGATCCGCCGGCTCCCAGGGCGTGGGCCGGGAAATCGAACCCGATACCGATAGCGATACGGATGGGGAGGGCTCGTGCAGGAACCGGACCGGGCAGGGGCCCGCGGACGCGGCATCTCCGCCCGCTGGGTCGCAGCGGCGGCGGCGTTGGCCTACATGGGGGCGATCTTCGCCCTCTCCCACACCTCGCACCCCCCGATTCCCGCCTTCTTCCACGGCTGGTCCGACAAGGCGCTCCACGCGGTGCAGTACGCCCCGCTGGCATTTCTCTGGGGGGCGGCGTTCCGTGGGTCGCCGGGGCGCCGGGCCCTCCTGGGTTGGGTGGTGGCGGGGGTCTTCGGCCTCACGGACGAGCTGCACCAAGGGTTCGTCCCGGGGCGGCACGCGAGCGTGCTGGACTGGATCGCAGACCTCGCGGGCGCCGCCGCCGGAGCCTGCCTCCTGGCGCTGGCCCTGCGGCTCTCCTCCCTGCGGCGACGGGGCGGCCCTCGCCCGTAGCGGGCCGTCTTTCCCCCCTGCACGGGGGGGGGTGCCGCCGCCGGTCCGCATACCACAGATCGCGACAGAGCCTAGAGGTGGTTCCTCCGTCAGACGAACGGGTGGGCCCGCCCACTCCGGGAGATGATGCCGGGCTGCACGGTGGGAGCGCTGCCGCGCCGCATCCGGAGTCCTCGCGATATCGCGGCTCCCGAAGCAGCTGCTCCCGTCGCGCGGCCGTCCGCCCACGTGGTCGGGCCCACCCGAACGTGCCTGGAGACGTGTACCCGGTCATTCCCCGGATGAGCCCTAAAGGTTTCCCCACCCCCGGCCGATCCCAGGAGATGCGACGCCGAAGTCAACGGCTCGCACCCCTTTTCGCCGGAGTGCGGTTTTCCCTCCTTTCACCGCACTCCGGCATTCTTTTGCCCGCCCCGAGACCTCCCGGGAAGAGAACCGGATCGCCACAGGGATCGAGATCGCAGCCACAAAGCAACTGCCCGAGATAGGGAGCGGGCTCCTGCCCGCGATCTGGCCCGCAGGGCCACACCTCGCGAGAAGATCGGGCTTCGCCCGTCATCGCGGCCGGTAGGCCGCTCCCACGGGCGCTTTGGAGCTCGTTTCATCCCTCGGGGTGACTGCAGGTCATGGGCAACTCACTCGACCACCAGCCGCCCCGGCCCTTCTCGCACCTCCCCCACGACCTCGGCCCAGGACACCCCCTCGTCCCGGAGCCTCCGCGCGTAGACCTCCGCCCGATTCCCCGGGAGGGCCGCCAGGATGCCCCCCGAGGTCTGGGGGTCGCAGAGGAGGAGCGAGACGTCCTCGGGCTCGGGGACGGAGATCTCCAGCCGGTCGGCGTAGGCATCCCGGTTTCGATAGGCGCCGCCGGGAACCAGGCCGAGGCGAAGGGCCTCCCGCGCTCCAGGGAGGACCGGGATCGCGGACCACCGAAGGACCAGATCGACCCCGCTCTCCCGGGCCACCGCCAGGGCGTGCCCCGCCAGGCCGAAGCCGGTGACGTCCGTGGCGGCTCGCGCACCGTGCTCGAGGAGGGCCTCCCCCGCCTTGCGGTTGAGGGCGGCCATCACCCGGCCCATCTCCCGGGCGTGCCCCGGGTCGGCAAGGCCGGCCTTCACGGCGGTGGCCAGGAGCCCCAGCCCCAAGGGCTTGGTGAGCACGAGCAGGTCGCCGGGCCTTGCGCCGGCGTTGGTCAGCAGCCGCGCCGGGTCGGCCAACCCGGTGACCGAGAGGCCGTACAGGAGCTCCGGGTTGTCCACGGTGTGCCCACCCACGAGACTGGCTCCCGCCTCCCGGATCTTGGAGGCCCCCCCCGCGAGGATCTCACCCACGACCTCCGTGCCGACGTCGCACGACGGGTAGCACAGCACGTTGAGTGCGGTGAGGGGCTGCCCCCCCATCGCGTAGACATCCGAGAGGGAGTTGGCCGCCGCGATCTCCCCGAAGAGGCGGGGGTCGTCGACCACCGGCGTGATGAAGTCGACGGTCTGGACCAGGGCCTTCCCCTCCTCCAGGAGGTAGACCCCGGCGTCGTCGCCGGTGTGAAGCCCCACCAGGACCCGGGGGCCGGCCGGGACCTCCAAGGATCGAAGGGTCGAGGCCAGGTCCCCTGGCCCGATCTTCGCCCCTCAGCCCGAGGCCCGGGAAAGGGAGGTCAGTCGAACGGGTGGTGTGGTCACGGTCAGCCTCGACGATGCTCGGCTCTCAGGGAAGGGACACGACCCGGAAGGGGCCCGTCAGGGTCTCCACCGTGTCGTACATGTTCGAGACCCTGCCGACCCGCAGGGCGTCCTTTCGCCCCAGGAATTCCAGGCACGTGCCGCAGCTCAGGACCTCGGTGCCCTGCCGCTCCAGCTCGGCGAGAACGTCCAGGGCCTCGGAGCCCTCGGTGGTGAGGTAGACGGCACGGTTGAGGAAGAGCAGCTTCGCGGGCCTGACGGTCGCCTGGCCGAGGGTGCTCAAAAAAGCCCGCATGAGGACGTGGCCGAGCTCCGGCTCGGGGCCCAGGCGATCCGAGGTGATGAGGAAGGCCGTGGGGTGCCTCTTCTCATCCGGCGAAGGGTCGATCGGGCTCTCGTCCGGCGCTCTTCCCCCGGCCGGGTCCTTGACCGCCGTCAGCCGCCATCCCGTGCCCTCCGCCTGTACCGCCACCGTGCACCCCTGGGCTTCGGCGAACCGCGCCACGTTCTCCCGGGCGACGGGGTCGTCCACCAGGACCGTCACCGCCCCCTCGGGGACGACTTCGAGGGCGGCTTTGACCCGCAGGACGGGCTCGGGGCAGGCCAGCCCCCGGCAGTCGATGGTCTCCGTCATGGCGCAGCCCTTTCCCGAAAAGTGGGTTCCTCCGGCAAACGACCGGGTGGGCCCGCCCGATCGTCCCTGGAGGCGAGTACCCGGTCATTCCCCGGATACGCCGAAAAGTGGGGACCCGTCCCTTCGCAACGAGCCGGAGGGAAGGTGCCGCGGCAAGCCGGGGGGGCAACGCCCCGCGCCGCCTCCGGTGCATCGTACGCGCCGGGGGCCGGGCCGAGTCAAATCGGCAATCTCGATGCCGGCGGCCCCGTCGATCGCCCCCCCGGGGGGGCTCCCTCACCGGAGCCCCTGCCCCAGGTCCCAGAGGACCGACCGGTGGGACGCGTGCCGGGCGCAGTAGCGGAAGGCCACCGTGATCCCGTTTTCGTCCGTCTGGACCCGTTCGACCTGGGTGGGCCACACCGCCGACTCGAGGATGGCCTCCAGCCGGGCCCTCGCCAGGGTCTCGTCCCTGCCCAGGTGCACCTCCATGGTGCGCATGTCGCAGGCGCCGATGATGCGCTGCTCGATGCGGCCCAGGCCCGTCAGGGTGAGCACGGTCATCAGGGCGGTGCCGAGTCCCAGGAGCGGGAAACCGATCCCCACGATCATCCCGATCGCGGCCACCAGCCAGATGGTGGCGGCCGTCGTGAGGCCGTGCACCCCCCTGCCGCTGCGCAGGATCGCCCCGGCGCCCAGGAACCCTACGCCGGTGACGATCTGCGCGGCGATCCGGGTCGTCTCCTGGGGCCCTTCGGCCGAGAGGCGGGCCATGAGGTCGGAGGCGATGGTGAACAGCGTGGCCCCTAGGCAGATGAGGATGTTGGTCCGCAGCCCCGCGGGCTTCCCCTTGGATTCGCGCTCCGCCCCGACGATGGCGCCGCACAGGAACGCCACGGTCATCCGGTACGCCACCGGCCACACCACCTCGGTGAGCTCCGCGGAGATCGAGCCCAGATCCACCACCCGCCCCTTTCCCGCGGCATGCCGACCTACCGCGTCGGGAAGTCCCCCTCTCCTTCTATCAAGAACTCCCCGGCCGCACAATGGCGCCGCTGCCCGGTGACCCTCCTCGTCGGTGGCAAGCGGCGTCGGGAACCCCCTGCGTGACGCGCAGCAAGCTCCTCGGCACCCGAACCGTCGGCGGCCCGGCGGGCGGGTGCGCCGAGCCTGACCGAACCGCTTCGGCCCCGTGCGGCCGTCGATGCGGCACGGGGCACCACCCCGGCGTTCCCCTCTCAGGGCACGGGCCACCCAAGAGGTTCCGGTGAACACGGCCAATGCACGCAAGAATCGTACGACACAGAATGTTTCCGTTCTTTGACGTGTTGGCCGATCAAGGACGAAAAGGACGGCAAAGACGGCAAGGACGGACCGGCGCCGCAGAAATCGACCTTCGAGTCCTTGGAATCCCTTTGGTTCTTGGCCTTCTCACGCTCTCTTCTTCTTTCGCTCTTCCAAGCGCGCTCGCGTCATGCGCTCGCGCAGCCCGCCCTCTTTGAGGAAGGCCTGTTCCAGGCTGCGCAGTTGCCGGTCCAGCAGGTAGCTGGTGACCCGGATCAGGCCGATGATCACGTTCGCCGAGATTGCCGGGTCCGGGCTCTCGACGCCCCTTCGGAACGTCTCATAGGCGGCGGCCGGAATCCGGTTGAGCTGCCTGAGCCGCTTCGCGTAGGGGTGGCCCTTGGGCCATTCCAAGAGGCCGCGCGTCCGCAGGAAGTCGCGATAATCGGCCAGCAGCTCTTCCATGCTCGCCCGCGCCACGTTGGTCAGCTTGATCTCCATCTCTTTCGAGGTGCCGGACGCCATGCTGCCTTCGATGATGTTCTGCTTCCCCGAGCGGGCCGCCTGTACCATCTGGTCATGGGTACGGCTTCTCCGGTCGACGAAGCGGTCGCAGAAGTACACCGTGGCGTCGTAGACGATCTCGGCCTTCTGGTACGAGAGCAGGTTCTGGTAGCCGCCGTGGGGCGGCAGGAAGCCTTCGGTCAAGGGCGGCTCATCCCTTTCGGGTAAGGACCCCCAGGACGGCAGGGACCGCAACGACCAGGTGCCGTCCCCTCGTCGGCTTACTCCTTGGAGTCCTCGAGGTCCTTGCCGTCCTTTGCTTTCATCCCTCCGTGGAGTTGCTCCGGTTCAGAGGGCAGTGAGAGGCTCTGTTTCCGGTCTGGCTCCGTGCTGCCTGCGTTCATACCCCACCGGACGACCGCTGTGAAGAGGCATTCCTCCCGGTCGCCCACGCACCGGGAGGGCACCCTGAACCAGGAGAAGGTCTCCGGCACGGTCCAGGCCGTGCGGCGGGGAACCGGACAGGGCCCGAAGGACCGGCAGGCAGGACTTCGTCCGGCTCAGAGGGTAGGAATCGGAACGTAAGACTCTCACCGCCGGGAGGTGGCGGCATGAAGATCACCAGCAAGGGGCAGGTGACGATTCCCCAGGAGCTGCGTGAGCAGTTGGGCTTCCTGCCCGGCTCCAAGGTCCGATTCATCCCGGAGGGCAACACCTCTACGGGTGGTCAAAGAAGAAGGACCCGATGGGCGAGGCAGCCGGGTCGTCGAACGACTGCGGGGCAAAGCCACTGTCTCGATGACCACCGAGGAGATTCTCGCCCTCACCCGGGGGACAGCAATTCCCGCTGCCTCCGCGAAACGTCCTGTTCAGGTTTGAGACAGGGGGAC
>JAWSUI010000049.1:0-26799 GCA_033551855.1 Deferrisomatales bacterium | reverse complement strand
GGCCGCGCCCCGTGAGGATCTGGGGGGCCGGGCCCTGCCCGCCGAGATCCGGTACCGCGTGCTCCGGGCCGCCTGGGGGCCGGGAGCCGACCCCTGCGAGACGTGTCCCGAGAGGCTGGAGGCGGCGGCCGAGCTCGACCCCGTGCTCCGCCGGTCCCAGGGACTTCCCGAGACGGCCTGGGTGGACCCCGAGGCGTCGCCCGGGTGGACGTACCGGTACCGGGTCCAGGCGACGGATGCCCGGGGCCGGCCCGGCCCCTCCTCCGACGCCGTCCAGATCACCTGGCTCCCGCTCCCCGCACCCGAGCCCGAGGCCTTCCCGGGCGACGGGGAGGTCCTGGCGCGCTCCGCCTGGCCCCCCCTGCCCCCGGGTCTCGAGCCCCTGGGGCTCCGGGCCTACGACCTCACGGACCGGCGGGTGGGCACGGCGGAACCGGGGGCTGCCGAGGTACGGGTGACCGGCCTCCCCAACGGTGTCCCGTGGCGGGGAGAGCTTCGCCTGGCCGCGCGCACCCCCGAGGGCTGGGACGTGGAGAGCCCCGGCGCGCCCGTCGCAGCGACCCCGGAAGACCGGGTCCCCCCCCTGCCCCCGTCGGACCTCGTGGCCCTGGCGGAACCGACCGGGGTGCGGCTCCGGTGGGCCCACTCGGGGACGGAGCCCTACGCGGCGGTGATCGTGCTCCGCGCCGAGGACGGGGGGCTCCGGGAGATCGCCCGCCTCCCGGGGGGGGCCTTCTCCTTCGAGGACCGGAGCGTCGAGCCCGGCCGGACCTACCGCTACACGGTCCGGGCCGTGGACGCGGCGGGCAACGAGAGCCTGCCGGCCCGGGAGGTGGTGGTCCGGCTTCGCTGACTGGACGGTTAGGCGCTGGGGGGCGGGAAAGACAGAGAATTCCTCCGCGTCTCGGCGCCTCCGCGCGAGATCGTTCTCGCCCTGGATTGCCCCCCTGAGTTTCCGGAAGGGCCCGGAAGGGAACCGGAGGGACGCCCATGAGAATCGGGGTGGTGGGAGCGGGGGCCATGGGGTGCCTCTTCGGGGGGCTGCTGGCCCGCGCCGGGGAGGACGTGGTCCTGGTGGAGGTGCTGCCCGACGCGGTGGAGGCGCTCTGCCACCGAGGGGTGCGGCTGTGGGAGGGGGGCCGGGCCGAGGACATCCCGGTGCGGGCGGTTTCGGACCCCACGGCTGCCGGCGCCTGCGAGCTCGTGCTCGTCATGGTGAAGGCCCAGCACACCCCGTCGGCCGCCGGGACCCTCGGGCCGCTCCTGGGGCCGGCCGCCGCCGTCCTCACCCTCCAGAACGGCCTGGGGGCGGCGGACGTCCTGGCCTCCGCCCTGGGCGGGGGACGCCTCCTCGTGGGCACCACCGCCCAGGGGGCCACCCTGCTCGCCCCCGGCGAGATCCGCCACGGGGGGGCCGGCGAGACCCTCTTCGGGCCCTACGGCCCCGGGGGGCCCGACCCGGGGGCCGCCGCCGAGGCCTTTCGGCGGGCGGGCATCCCGGCCCGCACCGTGGCCGACCCCTGGCCGGCCGTGTGGCGAAAGCTCGCCGTGAACTGCGGCATCAACGCCGTGGCGGCCCTCACCGGGGTCCTGAACGGGCAGATCCCGGCGGTCCCGGAGGCGGCGGGGGTCCTGTCCGACGCCGTGGCCGAGGCGGCCGCCGTGGCCCGAGGGGCCGGCGTCGACCTCGGGGACCCCGACGCCCTCGTCCGGGCGGTCCTGGACGTCGCCCGGGCCACGGGGGCCAACCGGGCCAGCATGGGCCAGGACGTGGACGCCCGGCGCCCGACCGAGGTCGACTTCATCAACGGGGCCGTGGTGCGGGAGGGGCACCGCAGGGGCGTCCCCACCCCCGTCAACCGCACCCTGTGGCGGCTCGTCAAGGCGGTGGAGGCCGGCTTCGGCCCCCCCCTGCGCCGGCCGCCCGCCGGAGAGGGAGGATAACGCCGTGGCAAAGCTGACGATTCCCGAGGTGAAGGACCGCAAGGCGTCCGGCGGCAAGCTCACGATGCTCACCGCCTACGACTACCCCACGGCCAGGTTGGTGGACGCCGCCGGCATCGATCTCATCCTGGTGGGGGACAGCCTGGGGATGGTGTGCCTGGGGTACCCGGACACCGTCCCGGTGACGATGGACGAGATGGCACACCACACCGCCGCTGCGGCCCGGGGCGCCGAACGGGCCCTGGTGATCGCGGATCTGCCGTTCCTGTCCTACCAGGTGAGCGCCGAGGACGCGGTACGCAACGCCGGCCGTCTCTTCAAGGAGGCCCGGGCCGACGGCGTGAAGCTCGAGGGGGGCCGGACCCAGGCGGACAAGGTGGCGGCCGTGGTGCGCGCCGGCATCCCGGTGATGGGGCACATCGGCCTCACCCCCCAGACCGCGACCCAGCTCGGGGGCTTCCGGGTGCAGGGCAAGGCCCCGGAAGCCGCCCAGGCCCTCCTGGACGACGCCCGCGCCCTGGAGGACGCCGGGGCCTTCGCGGTGGTCGTCGAGTGCGTGCCCACCAGCCTGGGGCAGAGGGTCACCCGGTCCCTCTCGATCCCCACCATCGGCATCGGCGCCGGCCCCCACTGCGACGGCCAGGTCCTCGTGCTCCACGACCTGGTGGGACTCTTCGACCGCTTCGTGCCGAAGTTCGTCAAGCGGTACGCGAACCTCGCGGACGAGATCCGAGAGGCGGCGGCCCGCTACCGGGAGGAGGTGGACAGCGGCGCCTTCCCGGGCGAGGAGCACCAGTTCGGGGGGTAGTTTCCGGGTTCACTCTCGGATCGTGCGGGTTTCCGCCTCCCGCGGTTCCCGTCCCGGCGCCGGGCTTCCCTCCCCTTCAAGGGGAGGGCGAGGGTGGGGATGGGTTGTCGAACTCGACTCCGAGGGCAGGTCGCTACAAGCCCCACCCCACCCTCACCCCAGCCCTCTCCCTGAGGGAGAGGGGGCTCTCGAGGCTGCGCTGCTCCTCGAGGTCGGCCCCTATTCCCTGGAAGGGGGCGGGGCAAAGGGGGGGTGGGTGCCGCCCGCACCGATCGCGACAGAATCGGTCTCCGGCGTCACCGCGCGGTCCACCCCAGGTCCATCAGGTGGGCCGCCCCGGTGAAGGACCGGGCCTTGTCCGAGGCCAGGAAGAGGGCGAACTCGGCCACCTCTTCGGGCTCGATGAGGCGCTTGATGGCCGCGGGCTCGAGCATGATCCTCTGGATGACCTCGTCCGGGCCGATGCCGTGGGTGGCGGCCTGGGCCTCGATCTGCTTCTCCACGAGGGGGGTGCGCACGTAGGCCGGGCAGATGGCGTTGACCGTGATCCCGTGGGCCGCCACCTCCAGGGCCACGGTGCGGGTGAGCCCGATCAGCCCGTGCTTGGCCGAGATGTAGGCGCTCTTGAAGGGGCTCGCCACCACCCCGTGCAGCGACGAGATGTTGACGATCCGCCCCCACCCCTTCTGCTTCATCCCCGGCACCAGGTGCTTGGTGAGCTGAAACGGGGCGACGAGCATCACCTGGATCATCGTGGCCCAGACGTCCTCGGGGAAGTCCTCCACGGGCGAGACGGTCTGGAACCCCGCGTTGTTCACCAGGACGTCCACCGCGCCCCGGGCGGCCAGGGCGTCCTGGGCGAGACGGCGCACGGCGTCCATGCTCGCGAGGTCCGCCTGGAGGAAGGTGCCGCCGACGGCCCGGGCTACCGCCTCCCCCTCGCCCTGCACGTCGTGCACCAGCACGTGGGCGCCCTCCCGGGCGAACGCCTCGGCGCACGCCTTCCCGATGCCGCTCGCCGCCCCGGTTACCAGGACCGTCTTTTCCTTCATGGCGCTCCTCCTTCCTCGATCGAGCCCGTGAGCTGCGGGCATTCCTCGCCGCCGACGCTGCAGCGACAGGACCGCCGGTCTTCGCCATCGCCCTCGGGATCGCCATCGACCCCGCCACGGCGTGCGACGACGGTCGGCGGCGCCTTCCCGTCACGGCACCCGGTCGCCGAGCCTCACTCCCCCCCGCCCTCCAGGGTCCTCAGGCGCCGCTCCGACCGCAGCCGGCGCCCCTCCTCCCGGTCGATCTCCCGGAGCGTGCCCTCCACGAACACCAGGTGGTCGTGGGCCGCGGTCCGTGCCGCCTCCGCGTCGCCGGCCACGAGGGCCTCGTAGAGCCCGCGGTGCTGGCGCAGGAGCACCTCCCGGACGCCCTCCCTCGTGTAGAGGCGCTCCCGGGAGGAGACGATCCCCCGGCGGAGGAGATCGAAGAGCCCCCGCATGATGTGCAGGAGGACCACGTTGTGGGCCGCCTCGGCGACGCTCAGGTGGAGCGCCGCGTCGGCCCCGGCCTCGGCGACGGGGTCGGCCCGCCGGTGGGCCTCCTCCATGGCCCCGAACCGGCGTTCGAGGATCCGCCGGTCCGCGTCCGTCGCCCGGATCGCCGCGTAGTACGCCGCGATCCCCTCCAGGGCCTGGCGAAACTCCAGGAGGTCGTACACCGTCTCGGGGTGGCGCTGGAAGAGGTGGACGAGGGGGTCGGTGAGGGTGGGCGCCAGGACGGCCCCCACGTAGGTCCCGCCGCCCTGGCGGGTCTCCACCAGGCCGAGGGTCTCGAGCTTCTGGAGGGCCTCCCGCAGGGAAGGCCTCGAGACCTCGAGGCGGTGGGCCAGGTCGCGCTCCGGGGGGAGGCGCTCCCCCGGCTTGAGGGTGCCCTCGAGGATGAGGGACTCCAGCTGGCGCACGATGGCGTCGGAGATCTTCGGCGACCGGACCCGGTCGAAGGCCATGGTTCCTCCCCGGGGGCGCTTCTGGTCATACCGCCTTCACCTCATAGCACGCTACAACCGGGCGTGTCGAGGGGCAAGGGGAGAAGAGTGCAGCCCACGGCCAATTCTCTTGACACTGCCCAAACCATGGTTTAGAAGCAGAGGTCAGATCATTTGACCATGACCCCCCGGGGAGGCCCCACCGCCCGCCCCGGGGGAACCGGAATCGACGCCCGGGACCGCCCTCGCGACCCCCCTGCCGGCAGGAGAAGGCACATGCTCGGGAAGGGTGAGAGCTACGACGCCGTCGCCGGCAGCTTCCGCTGGCACGTTCCCGAGCGCTACAACATCGGCGTGGACGTGTGCGACTGCCACGCCGGCGACGAGGGGCGCCTGGCGCTCGTCTTCCAGGCCGAGACCGGCGAGCCGGTCCGCTACACCTTTGCCCAGCTCAAGCGGCTCTCCAACCGCCTCGCCAACGCCCTGGGGGCCCTGGGCGCGACCCGGGGGGACCGGATCGGCATCCTGCTGCCCCAGTGCCCGGAAGCCGCGATCACCCACGTGGCGACCTACAAGCTGGGGGGCATCGCGGTACCGCTCTTCACCCTCTTCGGGCCGGACGCGCTGGAGTATCGGCTGGAGAACAGCGGCGCGAAGGCCGTGGTGACCGACGCCGAGAACCTGCCCAAGCTCCTGGGGATCTGGGAACGGCTGCCGGCCCTCGAGGCGGTGCTGGTCACGGAGGGGGAGACGCCGGACCGGGTGCACCGGTTCCCCGACCTCCTGGAGAAGGGGTCCGACGCCTACGAGCCGGCGGCCACCCGGGCGGACGACCCGGCGCTGATCATCTACACCTCCGGCACCACCGGCCCCCCCAAGGGGGCCCTCCACGCCCACCGGGTGCTCCTGGGCCACCTCCCCGGGGTGGAGTTCCCCCACAACCTCTTCCCGGAGCCGGGCGACTTCTTCTGGACCCCCGCGGACTGGGCCTGGATCGGGGGCCTGATCGACGTGCTCCTGCCGAGCTGGCACCACGGGGTGCCGGTGCTCGCCCACCGCTCCCGCAAGTTCGACCCCGAGGAGGCCTTCGGCCTGCTGGCCCGCCACCGGGTCCGCAACGTCTTCATGCCCCCCACCGCCCTCAAGATGATGCAGCAGGTGCCCGCCCCCGCCGAGCGTCACGCCTTTCGGCTGCGCAGCGTGGGGAGCGGCGGGGAGACCCTCGGGGAGCAGACGCTCGCCTGGGGGCGCGAGGCCCTGGGGCTCACCGTCAACGAGTTCTACGGCCAGACCGAGGTCAACCTGATCGTCGGCAACTGCTCCCGGATCCTGGAGGTCCGCCCGGGCTCCATGGGGGTGGCCGTCCCCGGGCACACCGTCGAGGTGGTGGACGACCAGGGCAACCCCCTGCCGCCGGGGACCCGCGGCCAGGTGGCGGTGCGCCGGCCGGACCCGGTGATGTTCCTCGAGTATTGGGGAAACCCCGAGGCGACAGCCCGGAAGTTCGCGCGGGAGTGGTGCCTCACCGGCGACATCGCCGCGAGGGACGAGGACGGGTACTTCTGGTACAAGGGCCGCGAGGACGACCTCATCAACAGCGCCGGGTACCGGATCGGCCCGTCGGAGATCGAGGAGTCCCTCTCCCGGCACCCCGCGGTCCTGCGATCGGCGGTGATCGGGGCCCCGGACCCCCTGCGCAACGAGATCGTCAAGGCCTACGTGGTCCTCCGGCCGGACCGCTCCCCGAGCCGGGAGCTCGCCGCCGAGATCCAGGAGCACGTCAAGCGCCGGCTCGCCGCCCACGAGTACCCCCGGGAGATCGAGTTCCTGGCCGAGCTCCCCATGACGGCCACCGGCAAGATCAAGCGGGACACCCTGCGCGAGCTGGACCGCGCGAAGAGGCGGACGGCCGGGGGCGGCTCGCACTAGAAAGGATTGGGGGCGAACTCTTGCGGCCTGGGGGCCGCCCGGTAGACTCGCGCCCGTTCCGCACGGGGGCAAGCTTGGCCCACCCACACCCGTCAGGGGAAAAGGAGGACAGCATGCGAAGGGGAAGAAGGGCACTCGGGATCCTGGCCGCCGTCACCGCGATCTGCCTCGCGGCCGGACCGGCGCTCGCCCAGGAGAAGAAGCAGCGGGAGAAGTTCGGCGTCGACAAGCGCCACGAGCAGGTGAAGAACCTCAAGGTGGAGACCAGCAAGGACAAGATCCGCTGGCGCATGGTCATGCCCTGGTCGAAGGGCCTGCTCTTCTACGACATGGCCCAGCACTTCGCCGACTCCGTGCGGCTGGCCTCCGGCGGCCGGCTCGAGATCCGGGTCTACAGCGCGGGCGAGCTCGTGGGGGCGATGGAGAGCTTCGACGCGGTGAGCAAGGGCTCGGCCGACCTCATGCACGACTGGCCCGGGTACTGGAAGGGGAAGAACGAGGCCTTCGTGGCCTTCGCCTCGGTCCCCTTCGGGCTCGACGCCGAGGGGTACAACATCTGGCTCTACGAGCGGGGCGGGCTCGAGATGTTCCAGGAGCTCTTCGGACGCTTCAACATGTACGCGCTCCCGGGCGGCCAGGTGGGCCAGGAGCTCGGGCTCTTCTCCAACAAGCGGGCCAGCACCCAGGAGGACTTCAAGGGCATGCGGGTGCGCACGGTCGGCTGGTACATGGACATCCTCAACAACCTCGGCGCGAGCGTCATCCCCTTGCCGGGCGGCGAGATCTACCTGGGCCTGGAGCGCGGCGTGATCGACGCCGCCGAGTTCAGCTCCCCGTCCATCAACTACCCCATGGGTTTCGACGAGATCACGAAGTTCGTCATCCAGCCGGGGGTGCACCAGCCGGGCACCCAGTGCACCATCGCGATCAACATGGACTCGTGGAAGAAGCTCCCCGACGATCTCAAGTGGATCGTCGACATCGCGGCCAAGGAGACCCAGATGTGGTCCCAGTACTGGGTCGAGAACCTCAACGTGCAGGCCATCGAGCTCTTCAAGCAGAAGGTGGAGTTCGTGCGGATGGACCCCGAGACGATCAACGCCTTCGCCAAGGTCTCCCACGAGTACCTCCAGGGACTGAAGGAGAAGTTCCCGGACGTGAAGAAGGTCCTGGACTCACAGGACCAGTTCAAGAAGGACTTCGCCGGGTGGCGCGAGGAGCGCAGCGGCCTGGCCCCCTGGCCCTATGAGATGTTCATCCAGGGCAAGCACCTGCACTGATCACCCGGAGGCGTTTGCGCCCCGCCGGGGTGTAACCCCGGCGGGGCGCCCTCTCTCCCGAGGAGGAGGCCGATGCAGGCCCTCGCACGCTGGATCGACGCCCTGAACGAGCACGTGGGGGTGTGGACCGCCTACCTGATCCTCCCCATGGTGGGGGTGACCTTCTACGAGGTCTTCATGCGGTACGCCCTGAAGGCCCCCACCGTCTGGGCGTTCGAGATGACGACCTTCATCTACGGCGTGCACTTCGTGATGGCCTTCGGGTACGCCCACAAGCACGACGGGCACGTCGCCATCGACGTCTTCGAGGCGCGGATGCCCCCGCGGCCCCGGGCGGTGCTGCGGGTGATCCTGAACCTGACGGTCTTCCTGCCCTCCGTCGGGCTCCTGACGTTGTGGAGCATCTTCTACGCGCACACCTCCTGGCAGCAGGGGGAGCTCTCCTGGACCTCCTGGGCGCCGAGGATCTACCCCTACAAGATTCTCATGGCGGCGGGGTTCGCCCTGTTCTGGCTCCAGGGGCTGGCGAAGCTGCTCCAGGACCTGCGGACCCTCAGGCAGTAGACCGGGGACGAGGGGCCGCGACCTGCGCGCCCCCACCCATCGCGACGGACAAGAGCGCACATGAGCCCAGAGATCCTCACCGTCCTCATGTTCGCCACCCTGGTGGTGGCCATCGTCCTGGGGCACCCCCTGGCCGTCACCCTGGCCGCGGTGGCGACGCTCTTCGGGCTGATCGACAACGGGTTCAACGTGCCTGCGCTCCTGGACCTGTTCGTCAACAACATCTGGGGGATCGAGCAGAACTACGTGCTCGTGGCCGTGCCGCTCTTCATCTTCATGGCCCAGGTGCTGGACCGCTCCAAGGTCTCGGAGGGCCTCTTCGAGGCCCTCTACATCGTGCTGGGGGGCCTGCGGGGAGGTCTCGGCCTCGCCGTGATCCTCGTGAGCACGGTGTTCGCCGCCACCACGGGCATCATCGGGGCCTCGGTGGTGGCCATGGGCCTGATGGCCGGGCCCGCCCTGGTGCGCAAGGGGTACGACCGGGGCCTGGCCTCGGGGATCATCTGCTCCTCGGGCACCCTCGGGATCCTCATCCCGCCCAGCATCATGCTCGTCGTCTACGGGGGCCTCACGGGTCTCAAGGAGACCTCGGTCGGCAACCTCTTCGCCGGGGCCATCTTCCCCGGGCTCCTGCTCTCGGGCCTGTACGTCGCCTACGTCGTCGCCCTCTGCTACCTGAAGCCCGCCCTGGGCCCGCCCATCCCCCGGGAGGAGCGCACGGCGACCGTGTGGCAGAAGGTCGGCATGACGATGAAGAGCTTCGTGCCGCCCTTCAGCCTGATCCTGATCGTCATGGGCGCGATCCTGGGGGGCGTGGCCACCCCGACCGAGGCGGCGGCCCTGGGCTGCATGGGCGCCCTGGCCCTGGCCCTGGTGAGCCGGAAGCTCGACTGGCAGGTGATCAAGACCGCGAGCCTCTCCACGGCGCGCACCACGGCGATGATCATGCTCCTCTTCGTGGGGGGGAAGCTCTTCAGCGTGGTCTTCATCTTCGTGGGGGGCGGCGACGTGGTCTCCGACGCCCTCCTGGGGATGGAAGTGAGCCGTTACGTGGTCCTGGCGATCATGATGGCCGTGGTCTTCCTGCTGGGGATGTTCATCGACTGGGCCGCCATCCTCCTCGTGGTGGTGCCCATCTTCACGCCCATCGCCATGAACCTGGACTTCAACCCCCTGTGGTTCGCGATGCTGGTGTGCGTGAACCTGCAGACGTCGTTCCTGACGCCGCCCTTCGGGTACGCCCTCTTCTACTTCAAGGGGGTGGCCCCGTCGGAGGTCACCATGGGGGACATCTACCGGGGCATCCTGCCCTTCGTGGGCCTCCAGCTCATCGGCCTGATCCTGCTGGTCCTGTTCCCGGGAATCATTACCTGGCTGCCGTCCATCGTGTTCGGAGGCAGGTGATCCGTGCGAGGTGCCCCATGAGCTACCCCGTCGTGACGCCCGAAGACGTCGCATATCTCAAGCAGGCGGTCGGCGAGTCCTACGTCTCCACCGGCGAGTCGAACCTCGACCTCCACTCCCGGGACGAGAGCTACCACGAGCCCCACCGGCCCGACGTGGTGGTGTGGCCCCAGAAGACCGAGGATGTGGTGGCGGCCGTGAAGCTCGCGGACCAGAAGGGGTACGCGGTGACCCCCTGGTGCGCGGGGACGAGCCTGGAAGGCAACCCCATCCCGGTCAAGGGCGGCATCGTGCTCGACTTCACCGAGATGAACCACGTGCTCGAGGTCCGCGAGAAGGACCTCCAGGTGGACGTGGAGGTGGGGATCCAGTACCGGGACCTGAACAACCAGCTCCGGCACCACGGGCTGTTCTTCCCGCCGGACCCCGGGGCCTGGGCCGCCATCGGCGGGATGATCGGCAACAACGCCTCCGGGGTGCGCACGGTGGCCTACGGGGCCACGCGGGACTGCATCCTGGGGATGGAGGTCGTGATGGCCGACGGGGAGGTGCTCAAGGTCGGGAGCCGGGCCATCAAGAGCTCCTCGGGGTACGACCTGCGCCACCTCCTGGTGGGCAGCGAGGGGACCCTGGGGATCGTGACCAAGGCCACCCTGCGGCTCAAGGGCCTGCCGCCCGAGTACCTGACCGTCGTGGCCACCTTCCCCGCGGTGCACGACGCCTGCGCGGCGGTGAGCGACACCATCCGCTACGGGCTGAACCCCGCGGCCCTGGAGCTCATGGACGACGCCGTGGTGGCGGAGATCAACCGCGACCAGCAGATGGACCTCGACGAGAAGCCCATGCTCTTCCTCGAGTTCCACAACGTGAACGAGTCGGCCCTGGCCAGCCAGTACGAGATGGTGGAGGCCGTGCTCCAGGAGCACGGGGCCCTGAAGATCGAGCGGGGCGTGGGGGCGGACGAGCGCGCGCGCCTGTGGGAGGTGCGCCACGGCGCCCTGGAGTCCATCAAGCGGAACCACCCGGGGCAGATGGTGCTCCTGGTGGACACCTGCGTGCCCATCAGCCGGTACGCCGAGATGGTGGACAAGGCCAAGGAGGTCGTCGCCCGGGAGAAGGTGACGGGGTTCTTCTGGGGTCACGCCGGGGACGGGAACCTGCACCTGGGGCTGATGTACCACCCCGCGGACGCCGAGGCCAAGGCGGCGGTGGGCCGGGTGAACCGGGAGGTCGTCGAGCACTCCATCGCCGTGGGGGGGACCTGCACGGGGGAGCACGGCATCGGGGTGGGGAAGCTGCCCTTCGTGGCGGCGGAGCACGGCGCCGCCCTGGAGTACATGCGGCGCATCAAGGCGGCCCTGGACCCCAAGGGCATCCTCAACCCGGGCAAGATGCTCCCGGAGCCCTGAGGGCGGCCCGGCGCTGGCCGGCGCGCCGCCGTTGTGGTAGACGGTCGGGCAGCACGATGGCCGACCCTCGGAAGGAGGAACCCAGATGCTGCCGAAGATCCAGACGATCCTCTACGCCACCGACCTCTCGGAGCACTCGCCGAAGGTCTTCCACTACGCCATGAGCCTGGCCCAGCAGTACGGGGGCCGGATCGTGATCGTCCACGCCCTGGAGCCCCTGAGCCCCTTCGCGAAGAGCATGGTCGACCTCTACGTGAGCAAGGAGCAGACCGCCAAGCTCCACGGGGAAGCCGTCGAGAGGGTCCGGGACACGGTGCGCCAGCGCCTGGAGCTCTTCTGCACCGAGGAGCTCTGCACCGACCCCCAGGGGCGGGACCGGGTGGCGGACATCCGGATCCTGGAAGGCCGGCCCCCGGAGGTGATCCTCGACGAGGCCGCGCGCCTCCAGCCCGACCTCATCGTCATGGGCTCCCACGGCCACACGGCGGTCGGGGAGATCCTGCTCGGCACGACGGCACACCGGGTGATGCAGCGGGCGAACGCGCCGGTGCTCCTGGTGCGCCTGACCAAGTGAGGTTCTGCCGGTAGACGACCGGGTGGGCCCGCCCACTCCGGCAGACGAGGCCGGGCTGCACGGTGGGTGTTCTCCCCCGCCGCGTCCGGAATCCTCGAGGCATCGCAACGCCCGAAGCGGCTGCTCCCGTCGAGCGGCCGTCCGCCTGCGTGGTCGGGCCCACCCGATCGTCCCTGGACACGAGCACCCGGTCGTTTCCCGGATGATCCCCAAGTGAGGTGCCCTTGAGGTTCCGTCCCCCGGACGGATGAAACCGTAGGGCGGGCGGTTCCCGTGCGGTGGGGGGCGGGGGCTGGGCCGGGGAACCCCGGAGCGCAGCCCCGCGCCGCCTCGACCGACCCGCCGCTCCCCTCGCAGGCGGGTGCGGCCCGCCGCACCGGGGCCTGCGGGGACACCCCTTCGAAGGATCGCGGATCGCGGGGCGCAGCGCAGGGGCTCCCCGGCCCAGCCCCCACCCCCCTCACCCGGCCCTCTCGTCCTCCGCCCCCCACTCCCCCACGAGCCGCTCCTCGTAGATGTACTCCGTGAGCCGCCGCCCCACCTCCTCGGGCGGGACGGCCGCCCGGGCCACACCGGAGGCCTGGGCGGCCCGGGCCACGGCCTCCGCCACCCGGGGGGGCACCGAGAAGTCCATGGCGTCGGGGATGATGTGGTCCGGGGCCAGGCGTTCCGGGGCCACGGCCTGGGCGATGGCCTGGGCCGCCGCGATCTTCATCCCCTCGTCGATGCGGGTGGCCCGCACGTCCAGGGCGCCGCGGAAGATCCCGGGGAAGGCGAGGCAGTTGTTGACCTGGTTCGGGAAGTCGCTCCGGCCGGTGGCCACCAGCCACGCCCCGGCCTCCGCCGCCTCGGCGGGGAGGATCTCGGGCACGGGGTTGGCCAGGGCGAACACCACGGGGTCCGCAGCCATGGACCGGACCATCGGCGGGGTCAGTGCGCCGGCCACCGAGAGGCCCAGGAAGACGTCCGCCCCCTCCAGCACGGCAGACAGGTCCCCCTTGCGCAGGTCCGGGTTCGAGCGGGCGGCGACCTCGTCCTTGTAGGGGTTCATCCCCTTCCTGCGTCCCTTGTAGATCGCCCCGTTGCGGTCGCACACCACCACGTCCCGGGCCCCGGCGTCGAGCAGCAGCTTGGTCACGGCCAGGGAGGCGGCACCCGCCCCGTTCACGACGATCCGCACCTGGGGCAGCGGGGTTTCCCGCAGCCTCAGGGCGTTGAGGAGCCCCGCCAGGGTCACCACCGCCGTCCCGTGCTGGTCGTCGTGGAACACGGGGATGTCGAGGGCCGCCTGGAGGCGGCTCTCCACCTCGAAGCACCGGGGGGCCGAGATGTCCTCCAGGTTGATCCCCCCGAAGGCCGGGGAGAGCCCCTGGACGGCGGCCACGAGCTCGTCCACGTCCTGGGTGGCGAGGCACAGGGGGTAGGCCTCCACCCCTCCGAAGGTCTTGAAGAGGATCGACTTGCCCTCCATCACGGGCAGCGCCGCCCAGGGGCCGATGTTGCCGAAGCCCAGGACCGCCGAGCCGTCGGAGACGACCGCCACCAGGTTCCTCTTCGCCGTGTACTCGTAGACCTTGGCCGGGTCCGCGATGATCTCGCGGGCGGGTTCCACGGCGGCCTTCGGGGAGTACAGCTCCACGAAGATGTGCTCGTCGCGCATGGGGATCTTGACGCCCACCTCGACGCAGCCGTGGTACTTGCGGTGCAGGTCCAGGGACTCGGCGTCCACGCCCGCGCCGCGCCGCACCCGCGCCTGGTCCGACGCCTCGTACCAGGCTCCCTCCCCTTCGTAGAGAAACCGCCGCAGCCGCTCGGCGATCTCCCCCGGCGGCGGGGTGCGCCGAGCCAGGCCGCTCTCGACCGCGGCCCGAGCGACCGCCTCCGCGACGGCGGGCCCCACCGAGAGGTCCAGGGGGTCGGGCAGGATGCGGTGGGCCGCGACCTTGCGCTCGGGCACGAGCTCGGCGATCGCCCGAACCGCCGCATTGAACATGGCGTTGTTGATGTCGGTGACCCGGGCGTCGAGGCAGCCGCGCATGAAGCCCGGGCTCACCGTCGACGATCGGATCTGGACCGGGAAGACGCTCGTCCCCGACGCGTACACCGCCGCACCCGCCGCCAGCGCCTCCTCCGGCCCGATCTCCGGCTCGGGAAGAGCCAGGGCGAAGACCACGGCCCGCTCGGCCATGGACCGCACCATGTCGGCACTCACACAGCCGGGGGCCGCCAGGCCGATGAGGACGTCGGCGCCCTGAACCGCCTCCTCCAGCGAGCCGCGGATCCGCCCCGGGTTCGTGCGCCGGGCCAGGAGGATCTTGGCCCAGTTCATGTTCTGCATGCGCTGGGTGTGGAGAACCCCCCGGGTGTCGCAGAGGATCACGTTGCGGGCCCCCAGGCGGAGGAGGCGACGGGCGGTGCCCGTTCCCGAGGCACCCGCCCCGGCGATGACGATCTTCACCTCGGGCAGCGTCTTGCCCACGGCCTTCAGCGCATTGAGGAGGGCCGCGGCCACCACGATCCCGGTGGCGTGCTGGTCCCCGTCGAGGACCGGGACCGGGAGGGCCCGCCGCAGCCGGTACTCCACCGAGAAGCACTTCGGGGCGCCGATGTCGTCCAGGACCACACCCCCGAAGGTGGGCGTGAGCAGGCGGACGAGCTCGGTGATGTCGTCGGCGTCCTTCGTCGTCAGGGCCAGGGGAAAGGCGTCGACGTTGGCGAAGGTCTTGAACAGGACGGCCCGCGCCTCGAGCATGGGCAGCGCCGCCAGGGACGGCACGTCCCCCAGGCCGTACAGGGCCGACCCGTCCGTGACGAGGGCCACGTTGTCCCCCCGGCAGGTGAGGTCGAGGGAGGCGTCCTCGTCCTCGGCGATGGCCAGGCAGCACGCCCCCACCCCCGGGGTGTACAGGCGGGAGAGGACCGAGGTGTCCCGGATGGGCATCTTGGAGCGCACCCCCAGAAGCCCCTGGTACTTCTTGCGAAAGGAGAGGCTCGGGGGAAGGCCGGCGGGTGGGTGGGTCGTCATGGGTTTCCTCTGGGGGGTCCTTGTCGGTCCCGGGGGTACGGGGTAGGATTTGTTGCGGACACTCGTTCGGCCAGGGGCGCGGGCGGAGGGAAAAGGCTATGGGAAGACAGGCGTTTCGATCGAGGGGCTCACGGTACGGCGCGCGGCTCCTGGGGGTCGCGATGATCCTCCTCTACGGCTGCGCGGTCAACCCGGTCACGGGCCGCCAGCAGTTCTCCCTGATGAGCGAAGCCCAGGAGCTCCGCATCGGGGAAGAGGCCTATCCCCTCTACACCCAGATGTCCGAGGGGCTCTTCCAGGAGCCGGAACTCCAGGCCTACGTCCAGGCCGTCGGCGAGCGGCTCGGCCGGGTCAGCCACCGCCCGGACCTGCCCTACGAGTTCAACGTCGTCAACAGCTCGGAGATCAACGCCTACGCCCTGCCGGGGGGGAAGGTCTCCATCACCCGCGGCCTGCTCAACCGGATGACCAACGAAGCCCAGCTGGCCGGTGTGCTCGGGCACGAGGTGGGCCACGTGACGGCCCGCCACGGCGCGGCCGGCTACACCCGCCAGGTGCTGGCCGGGCTGGTCACCGCGGCGGGGGTGACGGTCCTCCAGACGGCCAACGTCGGGGGGGGCGACCTGATCGCCCAAGGCGGCATGTTGGCCACGAGCCTGGTGTTGAGCAAGTACAGCCGGGACCAGGAGCGGGAATCCGACGCCCTGGGGTTTCAGTACATGACCCAGGCGGGGTACAACCCGGAAGGGCTGGTCCAGACCATGGAGATCCTGATGTCGGCCCACGACCGGGAGCCGTCCGCCGTGGAGACCCTCTTCTCCAGCCACCCCCTTTCCTCCGAGCGCGTCGCCACCGTCCAGAACCTGGCGGCCACGGCGCCGGCGAGCCTCCGGACCCGGGAGGCCCTGGGCGAGGAGCCCTTCCGCCGGGCCACCGAGCGGCTCCGGGCGGTAGCCCCCGCCTACGCGAAGATGGACGAGGGGCGCAAGGCCCTGGCGGCCAAGAACAACCAGGAAGCCCTGGCGCTGCTCGGGGAGGCGGCGCGCCTGGCCCCGGACCAAGCCCTCATCTGGGTCCACAAGGCCGCGGCGGAGGCGCGGGCCGAAAAGACCGAGGACGCCTACGCGTCGGCGCAGCGGGCCGCGACCCTCTACCCGGACCTCTACCAGGCCCGGTACGTGGCCGGCGCCCTGGCCTTCGAGCTCAAGAAACACCCGGAGAGTCTCGGGCACCTGGACGCCGCCGACCGGCTGGTGCCGGATCAACCCCAGGTCACCTTCTACCGCGGCCGCAACTTCGAGGCCCAGGGGAGGAGGGACGACGCGGCCCGGGCCTACGCGGCCGTGCTGCAGAAGGTCCAGCAGGGCCCGGTGGCCGAGTACTGCTACAACCGGCTCGTGGAGTGGGGCTACGTGAGGCCCCCGGCGGCGCCGGCCCGGGGCTGAGAGCCGGCGGAGCCCCCGCGCCGACCGTTCCGTTCGAGGGGTTGCGGTGGGCGGTGCCCCACCCTAGGGGTCCATCGCCGAGAGCTCGGGCCCGGTGGAAACCCACACAGATCGAAATCGAACCCTAGAAGCAGCCGAGCTGGCACTCGCGGATCTTGTAGCCGCGGACGTTGGCGGCGTCGGCCACCACCAGGGGTTTCCGGCCCAGCTCCCGGGCGAGCTCGAAGACGGCGGCGCAGGTGAGGCCGCCGGCGGCCTGCAGGGCGGCGACACGGCGGGCCGTCTCGTCCTCGGGGGCGTCCCCCCGCGGGCCGGCGTAGGGGGTCTTGGACACCTGGAAGCACCCGAGCTGGCAGTCGGTCACGCGGAGGCCGAGCCGGTCGACGGCCACCCCGACGTCCAGCCGGGAGACGCCGGCCTGCCGCGCCACGGTCCACGCGCCGGCACAGGGGACGCCCCCCTCCCGGACGGCCGCACGCACGGCGTCCTCCAGCCGGGACAGGGCGTCCGCGGAGAGGTTCCCCGGGTTTTCCGGCAGCTGGATCCTGCCACCCTTCTTCTTCCGGTCGGCGTCGGTGAAGCATGGCATGATCGGATTCCTCGTCCTGTGCAGGGAGGGGGCCCGCGCGGGGCCTGGGGAGCCGCCCGCGGGGGGCGGCGGCGCCCTCGGCGCTGTCGGAGGATGGATAGCAGGGAGGGCCCCGCCTGTCAACGTGCAGGCTCGGACACGCGCAGCCCCGGCCGTGGTGAGGCTCCCGGCCCCGCACCGGGATGCGCGGCGGCCCTCGGTGGGAGCACCCGCGCCCCGCGGGCCCCCTGAAGGAGAACCCCATGGCGAAGATGCCCGCCTTGTTCGTCGGCCACGGCTCGCCGATGAACGTCGTCCTCGACAACCCCTTCACCCGCAGCCTGCGGGAGTGGGGACGGCGCCTGCCGCGGCCCCGGGCGGTCCTGGTCGTCTCCGCCCACTGGCTCACGGACGGGACCTTCGTCTCGTGCACGCCGCGGCCCCGGACGATCCACGACTTCTACGGGTTCCCCGAGGAGCTCTACGCCGTCGCCTACCCCAGCCCCGGCGCCCCGGAGGAGGCCGAGCACCTCACCCGGGCCGTGGGGCGGGCGCCGGTGGCGTGCGACGACGAGTGGGGCCTCGACCACGGGGCCTGGTCGGTGCTCCGGCACCTCTTCCCCGGGGCCGACGTGCCGGTCTTCCAGCTCAGCATCGACTACTCGTTCAACGACCGGCACCCGAAGCCGGTGCGGTACCACTACGACCTGGCGAAGGACCTGCGGCCCCTTCGCGACCGCGGGGTGCTCGTGGTCGGGAGCGGGAACATCGTCCACAACCTCTCCGCCATCGACTTCCGGGACATGGACGCCCCGCCCTACCCCTGGGCGCTGGAATTCGACGAACGGGCCGGGGAGTGCCTCGTCGCGGACGACCACGAGAGCCTGATCGACTTCGGAACCCTGGGCCCGAGCGCTCCCCTGGCGGTGCCGACCCTCGACCACTACCTCCCCATGATCTACGCGCTCGCGCTCCGGGAGGAGGGCGAGCCGCTCACCTTCGCCCACGAGGGGATGCAGAACGCTTCGATCTCCATGCGGTGCTTCCAGCTCGGTTGAAGGGGCTTCCGGGTCTTCCGTGGGTGCGAGGAACCATCGGGTTCTCGCGCAGTGGCGCAGAGGCGCCGGGAAAGACAAAGAGTTCCTCGGCGCCCCAGCGGCTCTGCGCGAGATCGTTCTTGCCCTGGATTGACCCACTGGGTTTCCGGAAGGGCCCGGTTGAAGGCCCCGCGCACCGCGTCCCCCCTCGGTCACGGGTTGCCCCCCGGGCCCCCGGGGGCCTCCTCCCGGATGGCAGCGGCGATCTCGCCGCTCAAGCCCTGGAGGGATCGGCTCTGCGCGGCCGCGAACGCGCCGTGCCCCTTCGCGCCCGCAGGGGCCGCATACTCCGACCTTCCGCTCGCCACGGGCTCCACCCGCCCCTTCCGATGGAGCCTCCAACGAGCCGCCAGCAAGGCGTTTCCGGCAGCGTCCGCCTCGAACCGGTGGATGTCCACGACGACCCGGTAGTCGACCCCGTCCGGCTCCCACCACGGGAACACCGCCACCCGATCCACGCCGAGCAGCGCCGAGAGGTTCTCGGCCAGGGTGCGCGCCACCTGCTCCCTCAGGGGGGCGGCCCACCGGGCGAACGCGGCCACCTCGATCTCGTTGTCGCCCGCGCGCGTCACGAGCTGCGGCCGGTCCGCGTACTCCGGCAGGCTCACCGGCCCCACCCCGATCGAGGGTCCGTCCACACCCGCCGCCACGGGGGCCGGAAGCGCCTCCAGGAGGAAGTGCCGCGTGGGCTCCACGGTCCCCTTTCCCAGGCAGCCCGAGGTCACGAGCACGGCGAGGAGGACGGCGATTCGCGGTCTCCTGCAGGGCGCCGGGCGCATCACGGGGTCCCCCCCTGGGTCTCCCCGCGCGTCTTCCCGCGCAACAGGGCGTCGGGGTGCTGATCCAGGACGTCTGTCAGGGTGCGCAGGGACCGGGCCGCTCCCGAGACCTCCCGCAGGGCGCCCGAGATCTGGTACCCGAGGGGGGAGTCTCCGCCCGCGGCGCCTTCGAGCGCCCCCAGGGCGCCCTCGGCCCTGACCAGGGCGGCGGTCGCCGCAGCACCCGCTTCCCGCAGGCTCTCGAGGACCGGCCCCAGCCCCTCGTCGAAGTTTCGGAACAGCCGGCCTGCGCCCCCTGCCGCGCCCTCGACCGCAGCCAGCACCGGATCCACCCGCCCATCGACCCGCCGCACGAGGGTGCGCGCGTCCGCCAGGCTCTCTTCCGCGCTCGTCGAGAGCGAGGAGGCGCGTGCGTCGAGGTTTCGCACCAGGGTCTTCGCCTCGTCGAGGGTCCGGTCCGCCTTGGCCATCAGGGGCAGAAGGCCCTCCCGGACGTCGCGGGCGAGGGTCTTGATCTCCTCCAGGCTCTCCTGCGCCTCGGCGATCGTCGCGGCGATCTGCGGCGAGTTGACCGTGTTGGAGATCCCGTCCAGCGAGCTCGAGATCCCCTCCACGATCTCCGCCAGGGGGAGGTCCCCGATCCTCCGCGAGAGCTCCTCCAAGGGGGTCGGAATCGTCGGGATCTCGGGGAGCTCCGGGAGGGCCCCGACCAGCTCGACGGGTGTGCCGGGGTGCAGCTCGAGCATCACCATCAACTGGCCCGTCACGAAGCTTTGTATCGCGAGCTGGCCTCTCACCCCCCCTTCGACCCAGCGCCGGAGGTCGGCCCGGAAGTCGCGACTCCCCCTGACGAGCTCCATCTTCCGGGGGTCGATCTCGATGATCACCGGGGCCCGCACCGAGACATCGACCACGTCCATCTGCAGCCTCACGTCGACCACTTCACCGACCTTGACACCGCCGGCGAGCACCGGGGCGCCGACGCTCAGCCCCCTCACGGAACCCGGGAAGAAGAGCACGGCCTGGTGCCGGTGGGAGAGGAGCCTTCCCCCGCCGAACCACACGATCGCAGCGACGATCAGGACGACCGCGCCCAAGACGAAACCGCCGATCACCGCGGGACTCGCCTGCCTGCTCATGTCTCACGTTCCCCTTCCCGGCCTGGTCGTCCGGCGCGGTTTCCCCCCTCGCCGCGGGTCAGAAATTCCCGCACCTTGGGGTCGCCGGGCGCGGCCCGAAGACTTCTCGGGTTGCCCTGGGCGATCATCGTCTTCGTCTCGGCGTCGAGGAAGACGCTGTCGTCCCCGATGACCAGGATGCTCACCAGTTCGTGCGTAACCACGACGATGGTCGCCCCGAGGCTGTCGCGAAGCTCCAGGATCAGGTCGTCCATGTGCCGGGCGGTCACCGGGTCCAGCCCGGCCGACGGCTCGTCGAAGAAGAGGATCTCCGGGTCGAGGGCCATGGCCCGGGCCAGCCCCGCCCGTTTCCGCATGCCGCCGCTGAGCTCGGCCGGGTAGTACTCCTCGAAGCCCGAGAGACCCACCAGGGAGAGTTTGAACGACGCGAGCTCGCGGATCCGGGCGGGCGCGAGGCTCGTGTAGCGCCGGAGCGGCAGGGCGATGTTCTCGGCCAACGTCATGGAGCTCCAGAGGGCGCCGCCTTGATACAGGACCCCGAAGCGCCTCATCACCCGCACTCGCTCGTCCGGCTCGACATCCCACAGGCTGACCCCGTCGAAGAGGACCCGCCCCCCGGCGGGGCGCACGAGTCCCACCAGGCTTCGCAGCAGCGTGCTCTTGCCGCAGCCGCTCCCTCCCATGATGACGAAGACCTCCCCGCGGCGGACCGAGAATGTGAGCGCTTGCTGGATCACCTGGGGGCCGTACGCCAGGGTGAGGTCGCTGACTTGGAGGTGGATCGCGGTCGAGACCATCTTCACCCTCGGCCGGGGCTTCCGCCCCCGGCGCGACCCCTTCGCCCGGGACCCGCTGCGGCTCCCTCCTCCCTCCAGGGGAGAGGCGGACGCCCACCCCGCGGCACGAAGGGTTTCGGCGACAACGGTTCAGATCCCCAGCACGTGAAAGATCACCGTGGTGACGGCGCACCAGACGATGATCCACACGATGGCCGTCACCACCGCCGAGGTCGTGGCATCGCCCACGGCGGAGGCGCTGCGGCCGCACCGGAGGCCGCGCAGGCACCCCGAAGCGGCCACGACCACGCCGTAGATCGCGCTCTTCGCGATCCCAACCCAGAAGTGCCGAAGCTCCAGGGCCCCTCTTGTCCGCTCGACATACTGCCCCATGGAGACGTCGAAGCTCCCGACCGCCACGATCGCTCCGCCGGCGACCCCCATGAGGTCGGCATAGACGCACAGCAGCGGGAGCATGAGGGCCACTGCGATCATTCGGGGCAGCACGAGGACGTCCATCGGCTCGATTCCGAAGGTCCTGAGCGCGTCCACCTCCTCGTTCACCACCATGGTGCCGAGCTGGGCCGCATACGCCGCGCCGGTGCGCCCCGCCATGATGACGGCGGTCATCATGGCGCCCATCTCCCGGACCATGCCGATGCCCACCAGGTCCGCCACGAACATCTGCGCCCCGAAGACCCGGAGTTGGGCGGCCCCGACGAAAGCCAGGATGACGCCCACCAGAACGCTGATCAGGCCCACGATGGGCAAGGCGCTCGCGCCGGCCTGCTGCACGAAGAGGAACAGGTCCGAGAGCTGGAAGCGGGCCCTTCCCCGGGCGAGCCGGGAAACGGAGAGCACCAGCTCCCCCGCGAAGGCGAGCAGCTCCCGCCCCTCCCGCCAGAAACGGACCGCCCCTTCCCCCACGCGGGCGAGGAAGGGAATCCTCGGGGGGGCCCTGCGACTGCCGTCCCCCTCGGGCACCGCCCGGGCAAGAGCGAGGAGCCGGCGCACTCCCTCCGGCAGGCCGCTCAGGTCCACGGCAACCTCGTGCCTCGAGCAGACTCTCAGGAGACCGGCCAGAAAGGTGGGGAACACGGAGTCCCAATCCGTGAGGCCCCGTGCGTCGAAGCCGACCCGGCGGGTCCCGGTCGCCGCGGTCAGCGCCCGTTCGAAGCCCTCCAGGCTCGGAAGGTCCCCGTCGAGCGTCCAGCGGCCCCAGACCCGAACGAGCAGCGTGGACTCGACCGGTGCTTCGATGCCCAGCCCGGCGCTGTCCGTCATGGCTTCGCTCCCGGACGGCGGGGGGCCCCGGGTGGAACCCGTCTCGAGAGAAGGAAGCCCGTGGCACCGCCGAAGAAGGGCACAACGGGCCTCGGCCACGGGTCGGCCGCGGTCGCCGGTGCGGCGGATCCAGGTCTCGCCATGACGGCAGTGCCTCCCGAGTGTGGATGCGTCTTCGGTGCCGGGGTCGATCCGCCGCCCCTCTTTCCTGCCACCGCCCTGGAAGGGCCCGATTCCGGCAGGGATCCGTCCGCGCGGCCACCGCGGCCCGCCCGGCCGATGCCCCAACCGGTCTCGAAGAGAGTTGCCGAGATCCCCCGTCTGTCAAGGCAACGCGCGGGAGACAGGGCCCCGGGAGAGACGGCAGGCCCGCGGTGGTGGTGATTCTGCGTGGATCGCCACCGAAGGGCAGCGTTCTCCCGCGCCACCCCATGCCGTCATGCCGCCCACACGCGTCATATGTGCCAGTTTCGTCAAATATGACGGATTCCGTACACGGCTTTCCCTGCCCCTGCCCCCTCTCTTCCCGCTTTACCCCCTATAATCAGCACCTTGCACGCTCCGAATCCACAGGTCTCCGACGGCACGCTACTTGCGACACTCCATGACAGAAGAACGGAGAGTTTGTGACCGTTGGAGGGTCGATGGCTGCGGGCGAGTTGGCCGACAACGGAAAGCGCAAGCGGGAGGAGTTGGACGAGCCAAGACGAAGGCGCAGCGAAGGGCGTGGAAAGTGCTCGGTTGGTGGACTGGTAAAGATGCAAAGACATCTGCTCACAAGACCGAAAGGGAGGAAGAACAATGGATACCACAACTCTGATCATTCTCATCGTCGTGTTGGCTTTGGTGTTCGGCGGTGGAGGTTTCTACTGGACTCGACGAAGGTAGGCATCGCTCCACACTTAAATTTTGGCGCGGAAAGACGGCGGCTGCTACTGGGATGGGAGAGAATAACCGGGATGAACCCGAAGAAGGTTCGGTCGATCGTGAGCCAAGCTCGGGAGATGACGGGGGCAAGCCGAAAAGACGCGGCACACATGGATGAAGTGACCTCGTCCCTCACTGGATGGATGGGTCGCCCGGGCTGAAGCCACCGGGTAGTGGGCACGAAGGCCCAATACGACGGCGTGACACCTCACGAATTCCTGCAGGAGCTCGCGCTCAGAAGCGTGCTTCGTGAAGGAGAGCTCGCCGGTGCGCACCATCGGCGGGCACCGTTCCCCGGTCTCAGAAGGCCACCCCCACGCTGAAGTGGAGCACCTGGCGGTCTTCCCGGTCCCGAGTTTTGGGTTCACGGCGGTAAGTCGAGGGGGCCGGGCCCACCGGGAGGAGGAACGGGAGACCCACGCCCACGCCGGGGCGGAAGTCGCCGAAGCAGCCGTCCCGGGTGTCGTGGGAGATGGCTATGGAACGGCGACAAGAGATCCGGATACGAAGCCTCAAGGGGTGACATTTCCCCTTGAGGCTTTTCGTCGCTCGAGGCTTTTCGTCGTAAGGGTCTGACACGGAAAAACCGTCTCAGAGATGGGCGTCGAGGCGCCCGACGGGCAAGGCGCGACGACCCGGAACAGCCCAGCTATTGCAGGGAGGAGCAACGCCGCCAGCCGGGATGCATCGGCACTCAGAATGACACGGTTGTTCCGTGTCGGACCCCAAGCGGAGGACGACTTCATGAAGCGTGTGGGACTGGTGCTCGGCGCCCTGTTGCTGTTACTGGCGTCGGGATTTGCCTGGTGGGTGATGAGCCGCCCGGAGCGGGGAACGACCGGGGAGGTGAGTACCCGGTTTCGCTGGGTGGGCCCCAACGACAAGATCGTGGTCGATGCGTTCGTTGACCGAAAGGTCGAGGGGGTGGTCTGCCACATCAGCCGAGCGCAGACCGGGGGGGTCAAGGGGGCCGCGCGTGTCGCCGAGGACACCAGCAACGCCAGCATCGCCTGCGGACAGATCGGACCCATCCGCTTTCTCGGCGAACTAGAGGACGGCGAGCAGGTCTTCGACGAGCGCCGCAGCCTGCTGTTCAAGGAGCTTCAGGTGACTCGTTTCTTCGATGCCGAGCACAACGTGCTGGTGTACGTCGCCTACAGCGACCGGGTGATCGAAGGCAGCCCCAAGAACAGCATCAGCACGGTACCGCTCATGCCCTGGCCGAAGCCTTGAATCGTCCGGCAAGGGCTGAACGAGGGTAAGGGCGCGTCCAGAAATAACTGATTCAGTTGCGGCGTCGGTGCATCCCGCCTGACGGCGTTGCTCGTCGATTACATACCACAGCGGGTATGCGCCCTCCTCGCGCCTTGTCAGCCGGGCGCCTCGCCACCGCTCTTTGGACCACTTATTTCTGGACGGACCCTGACCTTGGCATGGGAGATGGAACGAGCAGGTGGGCCCCAAACCCCCGTGAGGGAAAGTGAGGTTGCCCCATGCGCTGGAAGGACGGACGGCGGAGCGGCAATGTCGAAGATCGGAGGGGGATGCAGGTCGCCCGGGGGGCCAAGGTCGGCGGGATCGGCACGGTCATCCTGGTCCTCGTCGCCCTGTACTTCGGGGTCGATCCGAGGGTGATCCTCCAACAGGGGGCATCCGAACCCACCACCTACGAGGGGCCGGTCACCGGGGTGCCGCCGACGGGAGAGGATCCCCTGGCGAATTTCGTCTCGGTCGTGCTGGCCGACACCGAGGACGTCTGGCACGAGCAGTTCCACCGGATGGGTGGGACCTATCAGGAACCCATCCTGGTGCTCTTCTCCGGCGCCGTGCAGTCTGCCTGCGGCTTCGCCGAGGCGGCCATGGGGCCGTTCTACTGCCCCGGGGACCAGAAGGTCTATATCGACCTGCAGTTCTACCGCGACCTGAAGGAGCGCCACCAGGCGCCGGGGGATTTCGCTCAGGCCTACGTCATCGCCCACGAGGTCGGCCACCACGTGCAGAACCTGCTCGGCATCTCGGAAGAGGTGCACCGCGTCAGCAGCCGGGCCAGCCGGTCCGAGGCCAATCAGCTCTCCGTGAGGCAGGAATTGCAGGCCGATTGTTTCGCCGGCTTGTGGGCTCATCACGCCCAACGCAGCCGGCAGATCCTCGAAGAAGGCGATATCGAGGAAGCGCTCGACGCCGCCAGCGCCATTGGCGATGACCGCCTGCAACAGCAGGGGCGGGGCTACGTGACGCCGGACTCCTTCACCCACGGCAGCTCTGCTCAGCGCGTCGCGTGGTTCCGCCGCGGCATCCAGTCAGGGGTGCTCCAGGAATGCAATACCTTCGAGGCGGCAGCGCTGCGAGAGTAACCGCCACGGGCGGCGGCCCTCTGGTTGCCCCATCGGGAGGCGAACGACGGGATACGAAAAGCTGGTGTCTTCGTCCCTGTTCTCGGCATGCCTGTCCGGGCCGGTCGCGCCGGTGACCATTCTGGAACCGGTTCTTGATCGTGGCCGTGGACGGGACGGGTGGATGAATTCACGCGGGGGGTGGTTCCCTCACCCCGCTTGACGCCCTCCCATCCCGTGCTATGGGTTCCGACGCCGGCAGCAGGCGCAACCCACGCTCAACACCCCTCCTGACTTCGTGTGAGGCGGGGTGGGTGGGAAACCCTGCGGAGTGAACTCTGCTACAAGATGGATGGCCGCAAGCGACGTGGTCGGAAACGAGGTTCAACCAAACCCTAATTGTTTCCATGGTCGTGTTGGCTGTGTTATTCGGCGGCGGCGGTTTCTACTGAACCAGATGACTGCTATGTCGCTTCACGCGTTGTTTTGGACACGGAAGTCGCGACCATAGGAGGCGGCGATGAAGGAACAAATGAAGGAGCTTCAGAAAATACAAGGGATAGGGAAGGTTTTGTCTCGGCGCTTGATTGAGGCAAGCTACGACACAATTGCAAAGGTGGCTGGCGCAGAAGAAAAGGGATTGGAGAGAATAACCGGGATGAACCCGAAGAAGGTTCGGTCGATCGTGAGTCAAGCTCGGGAGATGACGGGGCAGGCCGAAAAGACTCGGCACACATGGGTGAAGTGACCTCATGCCTCGTTGCATTCGGGCGCCCGGGCTGAAGCGCCTGGAAAGTCGGCAGGGAAACCCACTACGCAGGTGGAGCGACACGTCAGGGGATTTCGGCAGAGTTCGCGCTCGGGCTGGATGCCTCGATCCGCCAGGAGGGTCACGCGCCGGGCCAAGATCACGTCCACCGAACCTGTACGGGGGAATACTCCATCACAAGGAGAAGACCATGAAAGCGCAGATTCACCTCTCGAGCATCGTAGCGGTCGTCGCCCTGAGCCTCCTGCTCCCCGCCTGCCAAGAAAAGGGGCCGGCACAACAGGCCGGCGAAACAATCGACCAGGCGACTGAAGAAGCAAAGGAGACCGTCGAAGAGACGGTAGATCAAGAGGGTCCTGCGGAGAAAGCCGGCGAGGAAATCGACGAGCTCATCGAAGAAGCAGGAGAAAAGACGGACGAATTGAAAGACGAGGCCGAGGAAGCCGTCAAGTAGTTTGGTCAGGAGAGCCATTGGCCATGAACTTTCACATCGAACCAATCTTTTCGATCATTGCAGGCATCCTGATCCTGATTGTGCCAAGACTCCTGAACTTCATCGTCGCCATCTATTTGATCTTGATCGGGATCTCCGGCCTGCTCCGATGACCGGGTAGGTGATGGGCCCTTCCGGAAACTCGGCGGGGCAATCAAGGGCAAGAGCGATCTCGCGCAGAGCCGCGGGGACGCGGAGGAATTCTTTGGGCCCTCTTCCGGGTGCATTCCCTATTTGTCGCATGACCTGAGGCCGGAGGCGCGCTGGTCTTGAT
>JAWSUI010000048.1:0-28275 GCA_033551855.1 Deferrisomatales bacterium | reverse complement strand
CTCGTCTCGCTACCCGATCACCCGCCCCTCATCCGGCTGGGACAAATGGGGAATGCGGCAAATGATTTCGTGTTGTTCTGGCAGCGGCGGCAGCACAAAGCCCACCCGGTCGTTTACCGGAGGAACCGCAAATCCCCAAGGGGCGGCTCTGCAGCTTGTCTTCAACCGGGGCGTGTGGTAATTTCTGCCGCCTTGTCGGGGCGTGGCGCAGCCTGGTAGCGCACCTGCCTTGGGCGCAGGGGGTCGGAAGTTCGAATCTTCTCGCCCCGACCACTGCAACGTCCCGTCGAACGCGCCTGTAGCTCAGCTGGACAGAGCAACGGCCTTCTAAGCCGTGGGTCAGAGGTTCGAGTCCTCTCAGGCGTGCCAGACGGTTCCGCTCGTGCGGTGAGTGTAGCTCAATGGCAGAGCACCGGACTGTGGCTCCGGTGGTTGCGGGTTCGACTCCCGTCACTCACCCCAGCAGTATCGAGGGCTTACGGGTCACCCCGTAGGCCCTCTTCCTTTTCGTGCCGCCGACGCGCTGTCGGGTCCACGGTGGGGGCCCTCCCCCTGCCAGCCATCCGCGACACTCCGTGAGGCGACCCGGAGAGCAGCAGCGCGCTGCGGCCTGAGCCCGTCATCGGTCTCCCGCCCGGGGCGGCGCCGTCACGTCTCCGCGCCCACCCGCAGCCGGCAGAGCTCGTCCTCGGGGAACGGCCGCTCTGCGAGGACGTCCTGCCGCCCCCCGGCGGCCTGCACCGCCACCGTGCCGGACTCGCGGTGGGCGTAGCGCAGGAGGACGCGCCCGATCACCTCCGCGTCGCCGGGTTCCAGGGGCTCGCGGACGAGGGCGCTCGGCCCCTTGAAGTCGACCCCGGCGAGGAGGGCGTCCCCCTCGGCCACCCCCCGCTCCAGGGCCTCGTTCTCCTCCTGGTTCCGCCCCACCACCACCTTGAGGCCCGGCCGTAGGCGGAAGTGCCGGCCCGTGCGCAGCAGCCGCACGTCCCGCAGGTCGTATCCCGGCTTGTGCCGGAAGAGGTCCCGGATCTTCTCCGCGAAATCGGCGTCGGTGAGGAGGCAACCCCCGGCGGGGCACGGGTAGTCGGAGACCCCGAGCTCCTCCGCCAGCCGGATCTGCTCCTTCCGGGACCGCCCCTCGATGGCCAGGAGCTTTCCGCGGTCCACCCAACCCTCCCGCTCCGGCAGGGTCGGCTCGAAGTGCCGGGCGGAGAGGGGCCGGAGGATGAGGTTCTCCGTGCCGCTCTCCCGCTCGATGACCCGCAGGGTCTCCCGCCGCTGGCTCATGGGCCGCTGGCCGAGCACCTCGCCCGTCACCAGGAAGGAGGCGCCCTCCTCGGCCATGAGCTCCACCGCCTCCCGGTGCATGAAGATCCGGCAGTCGATGCAGGGGTTCATCCCCCGGCCGTAGCCGTGGCGGGGGTTCTCCACCATCTTCAGGTAGTCCATGCCCTTGGCGCGCACCCGGATGGGGATCCCGAGCTCCCGGGCCACCCGCGACGCCTCGTGCTTGCACGAGCTCGACTTGGCCGTGCAGTTGCAGAACGGGGTCATGAAGTTCAGGGCCACGACCTCCACCCCCTGGTCGACCATCATCTTCACGGCCAGGGTGGAGTCGAGGCCTCCGGAGAGGAGGGCGATCGCCTTGACGGACATGGGGGCACCTCGGCGGAGAAAAGGGGGGAGCGCGGAACCCGCTCGCGCTGCCGGGAGAAACCCCTTATCCCAGAGCCCCAGGACGGAGGTCAAGTCTGGTGGATGCTATACCAGGAGCGCGACCACGGAAAATCTGACAGATATCCCCACATATAGCCGTAAATTTGGTTCTTCCGGCAAACGACCGGGTGGGCCCGCCCGATCGTCCCTGGACACGAGTACCCGGTCATTTCTCGGATGATCCGTAAATCTGTGGGGGGCCCACGAACCCCTCGTCGGGAAGGCGGCCCGTCAGTTCCGCAGGGACACTCCCGCGCCGGGGAATCTGCCGTCGAACGTGTAGATGCGGCCGATGCCCGCCGAGCGCGCGGCCGCCCAGATGAGGGCATCCGCGAAGGAAACCCGGCCCGACGGCCGGCACAAGAGAAGCCCCTCCAGGACGGTGGCCCGGTCCAGCCCGCGGGGCCTGATGTTCTCCTTCTGAAGCAACTCCGTCAGGCTGTCCACCGCCACCTCTCGTGGAACCCCGTACACCGAGGTGAGCACATGGGCCGCCTCTACGAGCGCCACGTCCGTCACCTCCAGATCCTCTTCCCTGTCGAGGAGGGCCGCCGCCCGGTCCGCCAGATGCGGCGGGTCCCCCGTCAGGTAGCGCACGATCACGCTGGTGTCGACGAGACCGCTCACGGTTCTCCGCCCCCCCGCTCCCTGGCTGCCGCTGCCCACGCCTCATCCCGCGCGTCTTCCCAAGTCTCGCCCGGGGAGACGCTGCACGTGACGTACGGCGCCAGCACGCCCTTGAGCGAACGCCGATGCGGCGGCGGCACGAAGCGGATCTCCACGTGGTCGGCCACGAGCCGTTGCACCGCCACCCATCCCGGCTCCACGCCCAACTGCTCTCGGATGCCCTTGGCGATGACCACCTGGCCCTTCGCGCCCACCACGTACTCCATTTCGCACCTTGCAGGGAAAGTCCACCCGTGCGGCTCCGATAGGCCAAGAGTATAACCGATGACCGAAAGATCTACCACCGAGACTCTATGTGACCGCGGGGAACCGTTCACACTGACGGGTGCTCACCCCCTCACCCCCTCGAAGAGTGCCGTGGAGACGTAGCGCTCGGCGAGATCCGGCATCACGACCACGATGGTCTTCCCGGCAAACGCGGGCTCCTGGGCCAGGCGAACGGCCGCCGCGCCGGCGGCGCCGCAGGAGATCCCCCCCAGGAGCCCCTCCTCCCGGGCCAGGCGGCGGGCGAAGTCGATGGCCTCGGCGCTCTCCACCTGCTCCACCCGATCCACCACCGAGAGGTCCAGGGTTTCGGGGATGAAGCCCGCGCCGATCCCCTGGATCTTGTGGAGCCCGGGCCGGATCATCTCGCCCGCGCGCCTCTGGGAGATCACCGGGCTCTCCTTGGGCTCCACCGCCACCGCGAGGATCGGCTTGCCCTTCGTCCCCTTGATGTAGCGGGAGACGCCGGTGACGGTGCCGCCGGTGCCCACGCCCGACACGAGAACGTCGACCACCCCGTCGGTGTCTTCCCAGATCTCCGGCCCGGTGGTCTTCTCGTGGATGCCCGGGCTGGCCGGGTTCTTGAACTGCTGGGGCAGGAAGTACCGCTTCGAGTCCGAAGCGGCGAGGCCCTCGGCGTGGGCGATGGCCCCCTTCATCCCCTCGGCGCCCGGGGTGAGCACGAGGTTCGCCCCCAGGGCCGCCAGCACAGGGCCGCTCCAGGCTCATGGTCTCGGGCATGGTCAGCGTGAGCTTGTAGCCCCGGGCCGCGGCCACATAGGCGAGCGCGATCCCCGTGTTACCACTGGTGGGTTCCACGATCTCGACGCCGGGTTTCAGGATGCCCCGCTCCTCGGCATCCCAGATCATGGCGGCGCCGATGCGGCACTTGACCGAGTAGGCGGGATTTCGCCCCTCGATCTTGGCGAGCACGGTGGCCTTGGCCCCTTCGGTCACCCGGTTGAGGCGGATGAGGGGGGTGCGGCCGATGGACAGGGAGTTTTCTTAGTAGATGCGCGCCATCGCGTTCTCCTGTGCCGCGTGAGGGTCAGATGCAGAAATCGTTGACGAAGACCTTGAGCTCTCTGGGCCGCACGTACACCGTGTCTCCGGCGGCGAGGGCGAGTTCCCGATATCGCTCCTGGGTGAGCTCCGCCTCCAGGGGCTCGTCGCTTCCCACCGCGGCGAGCTCCAGTCGCACGGTGGGGCCCGCAGCGCGCACGTGGCCCACCACCGCCGTCACCTCTCCAGGCCCCAGGGCTTCTCGGCTCACCTCGAGCTCGTGGGGGCGTGCGTAGCCCACCGCAGCAGTGCCGGGGAAGGCCTCCCACTGGGGCGCCTCCACCTCTCGGCCGCCCACCCGGACCACCCCCTCGGCCACCCTGCCGTGGAAGAGGTTCACGTTCCCGAGGAAGTGGTAGACGAAGCTCGTGGCGGCGCGGTGATAGACCTCCTCGGGGCTCCCGGCCTGCTCGATGCGGCCCCGGTTCATCACCACCACCTGGTCGGCCACCTCGAGGGCCTCCTCTTGGTCGTGGGTGACGAAGACGCTGGTGACGTGGATCTCGTCATGGAGCCGCCGGAGCCAGCGCCGCAGCTCCTTTCGCACCTTGGCGTCGAGCGCCCCGAAGGGCTCGTCGAGGAGGAGAACCCTGGGCTGCACCGCCAGGGCCCGGGCCAGGGCCACCCGCTGGCGCTGGCCCCCCGAGAGCTCCGACGGGTAGCGGCCCGCGAGGCCTTCGAGCTGCACCAGCCCCAGGAGCTCGGAGACCCTCTCGGCGATCTGGCGCCGGCTTGGCCGCTCCGCCCGGGGCTTGACCCGCAGGCCGAAGGCCACGTTCTCGAAGACCGTCATGTGGCGAAAGAGCGCGTAGTGCTGGAACACGAAGCCCACCCCCCGGTCGCGGGCGTGGACCGCGGTGGCGTCCTCCCCGTGGAAGAGCACCGTGCCCTCGTCGGCGAACTCCAGGCCCGCGATGATCCGCAACAGGGTGGTCTTCCCCGACCCCGAGGGGCCCAGGAGAGCGGTGAGCCCGCCGTCGGGGATGGCGAGGCTCACGCCGTCCAGGGCCGTGAAGGCCCCGAACCGCTTGGTCAAGTTTCGGACCTCGATGCTCATGAAGGGATCTCCCCATCCGGGCCCTTCCGGACGGCGGCTACCTCCTCCCGGATTCTCCCCTCGGCCAGGCGCTTGAGCACCAGGGTCACGAGGGCGAGGAGCGCGAGGAGCGAGGCCACGGCAAAGGCGGCGGTGAAGTTGTACTCGTTGTAGAGGATCTCCACGTGGAGCGGCAGGGTGTTGGTCACCCCCCGGATGTGGCCGGAAACCACCGACACCGCCCCGAACTCCCCCATCGCCCGGGCGTTGCAGAGGATTACCCCGTAGAGGAGGCCCCACTTCACGTTGGGCAGGGTGACCCGCCAGAAGGTCTGCCAGCCGCTGGCCCCCAGGACCAAGGCCGCCTCCTCGTCGTCGTTCCCCTGGGCCTGCATTACGGGGATGAGCTCGCGGGCCACGAAGGGGAAAGTGACGAAGATCGTGGCGAGCACGATGCCCGGCACGGCGAAGATGACTTTGAGATCGTGGGCCTGGAGCCAGGGGCCGAGCCAGCCCTGGAGGCCGAAGAGGAGCACATAGACGAGCCCCGCGACCACCGGCGAGATGGAGAACGGCAGGTCGATCAGGGTCACCAGCAGGCTCTTGCCCGGGAAGCGGAATTTGGCGATGGCCCAGGCCGCGGCCACGCCGAACACGACGTTCACCGGCACGGCGATCGCCGCGGCGGTCAGGGTGAGACGGATCGCCGCCAGGGCGTCGGGCTCTCGAAACGCCGCAAGGTACGTCCCGAGTCCCTTCTCCAGGGCCTGAACGAAGACCGCGACCAGGGGCAGCACCAGGAAGAGGCCGAGAAAGGCCAGCACGGCTCCCGTGAGGAGCCAGCGCACGGGGGCTGGCTCGGTGAGGGCCCCGTTGCGAGGGGTAGCGGCCGTCATCGTGTCAGCGCTCCGCGTACCGGCGGCTCCAGGCCTGCAGGAGGTTGATGAAGAGCAGCATCGCAAACGAAAGGGCGAGCATGACCGACGCCAGCACCGTAGCACCGGCGTAATCGTACTGTTCGAGCTTGGTCACGATCAGCAGCGGTGTGATTTCCGAGACCATCGGCATGTTGCCGGCAATGAAGATCACCGAGCCATACTCGCCGGCCGCTCGGGCAAACGCCAGGGCGAACCCGGTGAGGAGCGCGGGAACCAACGCGGGCAGGACGACTCGGCGCACCGTCTGCCACCGGCTCGCCCCCAGGCACGCCGCGGCCTCCTCCACGGCTGCGTCCAACTCCTCGAGGACCGGCTGGACCGTGCGCACCACGAAGGGGAGCCCGATGAAGGTCATCGCCACGACGATCCCCAGCGGCGTATAGGCAACCTTGATCCCCAGGGGCTCGAGCCACCGGCCGAGCCAGCCGTTTCCGGCGAAGAGGAAGGTGAGCGTGATCCCGGCCACCGCGGTGGGGAGCGCGAAGGGCAGGTCCACCAGGGCGTCCACCAAGCGCCTCCCGGGGAAGGGGTAGCGCACGAGCACCCAGGCGGTGAGGAGCCCCAGGACCCCGTTGACGAGCGCCGCAGCCAGGGCAGCCCCGAAGGTGACCCGCAGCGAAGCCACGACCCGGGGAGAAGAGACGGTCCCCCAGAATTCCGGCCATGAGACGCTCGCGGCCTTGAGGAGCAGGGCCGAGAGCGGCAGGAGGACGATCAGGCCCAGGTAAGCCACGGTGAACCCCAGGGCCGGGCCGAACCCGGGGAGCACGCTCCGGTGGTGCATCGAGAGTCGCATGGCAGCGCCGGCTACTTGGAAAGGTAGATCTGGTCGAACACCCCGCCATCGGCGAAGTGGGTCTTCTGGGCCACCTGCCAGCCCCCGAAGACCTCGTCGATGGTAAACAGGGTCACCCGGGGAAATTGGCCGGAGTATTTGCGGGCCGCCGAATCGAGCCGGGGGCGGTAGAAGTGCTTCCCCGCGAGGTCCTGCCCCTCTTCGCTATAGAGGTACTGGAGGTACGCCTCCGCCACCGTCCGGGTTCCCCGCCGGTCCACGACCACGTCCACCAGCGTTACGGGGGGCTCGGCCAGGATGCTCCAGGACGGCACCACCACCTCGAACTTGTCTGCCCCGAACTCCTGGATGGCGAGAAACGCCTCGTTCTCCCAGGAGAGGAATACGTCGCCGATCCCCCGCTGGACGAAGGTGGTCGTCGAGCCCCGGGCCCCGGAGTCGAGCACGGGCACGTTCTTGTAGAGGGTCGTCACGAACTCCCGCGCCCTGGCCTCATCGCCCCCGTGCTTCTTCAGGGCGTAGCCCCAGGCCGCCAGGTAGTTCCAGCGGGCGCCCCCCGAGGTCTTGGGATTGGGGGTAATGATCGAGACCCCGGGCCGGACCACGTCGTCCCAGTCCCGGATCCCCTTGGGGTTTCCCTTGCGCACCAGAAAGACGATGGTCGAGGTGTAGGGGGCGCTGTTCTGGGGCAGGCGCGTCTGCCAGTCGGGCGGCAGGAGCCCCGCCTGCTCGGCGATGGCGTCGATGTCGTAGGCGAGCGCCAAGGTGACCACGTCAGCTTCCAGGCCGTCGATCACCGAGCGGGCCTGCTTGCCCGCCCCCCCGTGGGACTGGTTGATCTTTACCGTCTCGCCGGTCTTTGCCTTCCAGTAAGCGGCGAAGGCCCGGTTGAACTCCTGGTAGAGCTCCCGGGTGGGATCGTAGGACACGTTCAGAAGGGTCACCTCCCGGGCTCCACCTGGCCCCGCCACGAGCCCCACGAACAGGACCGCAACCGCAGCAACCAGAAATCGTTTCGCTCTCACGATCTCCCTCCACGTCGAGGCACTTCGGACGCCGACTCACAAGGCCATATACACAATCTTGCAGGTAAATATACGGAGGATATTCCATCATGTCAATAGTTATTTGAACAAACACAGACGATATATTTACTGGTGACGCGTGCAACAATTTCGCTAGAGCCTTCCGAGCACAGCGCGGCCAAGAAGCCTCACCCACCGACCGCCGGGCAGGTCTCCACCGTCCCGTCCTCCAGGGCCCGGCGATACCCGGGGTCACCGCAGGCGGGGCACCGGGGGTCCCGCTGCACGGCCACCTCGCGCCACGTGAGCCCCAACCCGTCGAAGAGGACCAGGCGCCCCGCCGCGGGCTCCCCGACGCCCAGGAGGAGCTTGAGGACCTCCAGGGCCTGCAGGCTCCCCAGGACCCCGGCCACCGGGCCGAGGATGCCGGCCTGGGCGCAGGTCGGCACCGAGCCGGGGGGAGGAGGCTCTCGGAAGAAGCAGCGGTAGCAGGGCCCCCGGCCGGGGACCACGGTGAGGAGCTGTCCCTCGAAGGCCAGGATGCCGGCAAAGACGTGGGGGAGCCCGGCCGCGGCGCAGGCGTCGTTCACGAGGAACTTGGAGGCGAAGGTGTCGGAGCCGTCCACCGCGGCGTCGTACCCGGCCAGGATCGCCGGGGCGTTGGCCGCCCGGAGGCGCACCGGGTGCTCCTCCACCCGGATCTCCGGGTTCAGCGCCCGCAGGCGCTCCGCGGCCGAGGCCGCCTTGGCCCGGCCGAGATCCGCCGTGGCGTGGATCACCTGGCGCTGCAGGTTGGTCAGTTCCACCCGGTCGTCGTCGCAGACGCCCAGGGTTCCCACCCCCGCCGCCGCGAGGTACAGCGCCGCCGGCGACCCCAGGCCGCCGGCGCCGACCACGAGCACCCGGGCGGCCTTCAGGCGCTCCTGTCCGGCCCCTCCCACCTCCTTCAGGATGATCTGGCGGGAGTAGCGCAGGATCTCGTGCTCGCTCAGGGACATGGGCTCCTCGCGGGGGACCTCTCCACTCCCGTCACCCGGCCTTCCGGAAGACCGCCTCGAAGTGCTCCCCCACGCGCTCCAGGGAGAGCAGCCCGTGGCCCTCGTCCCGCAGGGTGCGGGGGATCGAGGCCACGGGCTCGCCGGCGGCCATGCGGACCCGGAGAACCCCGCCCGGGGCCACCGTGTCGAGGGCCATGCGCACCCTCACCAGGGTCATGGGGCACACGTCCCCGGTGATGTCGAGGTCGATGGACTGGGTCATGGCGAGCTCCGAGTGATCCGTGATCCGTGATCCGTTGCCGGTGGTCGGTGGTCCGTTTCGCAGTTTCACAAGGGGGGCTCGCCCCCCCTCTCCGGCGAGCCGGCCGGGTTTCCCTCCGGTCGTTGGGGTCTCCTGGTTCGCTTGGGTCCCTTGCTGCCCCTTCCTCCTCACGGGAAGGGCCGGAAAGCCGCCTCGGCCTCGGGGGTGATCGGAACCCACTTCTCCGGGGCCACGCCTGCGAGCGCGGCTTCCTGGCACGCCCGGGGGCCCAGGCGGAGCATGGTGTGGCCTAGGCGCTCCTTCGTGCGGCCCCCCTCGGCGTACCATGCCTTCACCCGCCCCACGGCGGCCACGGCCTCCTCCGCGCTCAGGAAGGCCCCGAGGCGGAGGCCCACCTGTTTCTCCCGCCCCCACCGGCCGCCGGCGTAGAAGTCGATCCCGGTGCGCCGGGGTCCGAGGGCCTGCACCGGGCACGCCTTCGAGCAATCCCCGCAGGCCACGCAACGGTCCGCTTCGATCCGGGGCAACCCGTCCTCCAGCCGCAGGGCCAGCAGGTGGCAGGCCTCGGCGCAGATGCCGCAGTTCACGCAGGGGCCCGGGTCGAGCTCGGGCTCGCTCACCCCCACGAAGCCCACGTCGTTGGTCTGGGGCTTGGAGCACGACGACGCGCACCCGGCGACCCCCACCTTGAACTTGTGGGGCAGGACCGCGGCGTCGTTGTGAGCCTGGTCGATCCGCCAGGCCAGGTCGAAGACGTCGAGGTTCCCGTGGGGACACACGCTCCCCTTGCAGGCGGTGGTCGACCGCATGCGGGGGCCGCACCCGGCCAAGGCGACGCCCGAGCCGGCCAGCTCTTCCCGCAGGGCCGGGAAGTCCTCGGTCTGCACCCCCGGGATCTCGATCCCCATCCGGGCGGTCAGGTAGACCTCGCCCCGCCCGAACCGCCGGGCAGCCCCGGCCAGGCGCTCCATGACGTCGGCGGTCAGGACCCCCATGGGGATCCGGAGCCGGGCCGAGTAGGTGTTGGGCTCGCGGGTCTTGATCATGCCCGTGAGCTGCGCGTCGAGGACCTTGGGCGTGTAGAAGTCTCGGGGGTCGATGGCCATCTCCTCCTCCTGCCGCCTGAAACCATCTCCTTGGCCGATCGGATTGCTGTGCGATTCTGTAGAAATTACGTCGGATTATTCTTGACTGTCAAGCGCAAAGAATTTACCATTCGCCCATGACATTGTCTCGCAAATATTACACAAATCATCGAGGAAGCCATGACCCGCCCCGTCCCACCCCTGCCGCCGGACCCCACACCCCCGGAGATTCTCCGCGCGGGCATCGAGGCGTCCGGGGGCCCGGTGGCCCTCGCCTGTTCCTTCAGCGCGGAGGACCTGGTGGTGCTCGACCTGATCCAGGGCCTCCCCCCCTCCGCCCGTGAGGGGGTCCGCGTCTTCGCGCTGGACACCGGCCGGCTCGACGAGGAAACGTACGAGACGGCCGAAGCCGTGCGGCTCCGGTACGGGGTTCCCATCGACTGGTACTTTCCCCGGAGGGAAGCCGTGGAACGCCTGGAGCGGGAGAAGGGGCTCTACAGCTTCCGCGACAGCCTGGAGAACCGGCACGAGTGCTGCGGCGTCCGCAAGGTCGAGCCCCTGGGCCGCGCCCTCCGGGGTCTGGCGGGGTGGATCACCGGGCTCCGGAGGGAGCAGAGCGTGACCCGCACGGACCTTGCCCCCATAGAGGTGGATGAAGCCCACGGCGGCATCCTCAAGATCAACCCGCTCCTCGACTGGACCTGGGACCGGGTGTGGCGCTACGTGCAGGACAAGGGTCTGCCCGTGAACCGGCTCCACCTGCAAGGGTACCCCTCCGTCGGCTGCGCGCCGTGCACCCGGCCCGTGGCCCCCGGGGAGCACCCCCGGGCGGGCCGCTGGTGGTGGGAGAGCCCCGAGCACAAGGAGTGCGGGCTCCACCGCGGGTGAGGAGCCGAGGAAATCCGAGTCGGACCTGTCGGACGGGTCCGACCCGTCGGACACGAGTCACAGGAGAGCACCTGCCATGACCGCCGCCCACGATCCCGCCAAGCGGGTCTACGACGACCTCGCGCAGATGATCGCCGACCCCGAGAACCCGACCCCGCTGGTGCGCCTGGGGCGCTTCGGGGCGGGGGCGGCCCAGGAGCTCTACGTAAAGCTCGAGGGGTTCAACCCCTTCGGGTCCATCAAGGACCGCACCGCCCTGTACCTCTTGAGGGGCCTCCAGGAGCGGGGGCAGCTCCCCGAGGGCAAGCGCCTGGTGGAACCCACCTCCGGAAACACCGGCATCGCCCTGGCGGCGCTCGCGAACCTGGCCGGGGTCGGGTGCACCGTCACGGTGCCGAGCGCCGTGCCCGAGGAGAAGCTGGCCCTGCTCCGCATGCTCGGGGCCGAGGTGTGGCCCACCCCCGACGACCTCTGCCCCATCGAACACCCCAAGGACGGCGCCATCGCCCTGGCGAAGAGCATGGTGGCGGGGGAGCGGACCCGCGACGTCTTCGTGATGCCCAACCAGTACGAGAACCCCGACAACGTCCGGGCCCACTACGAGACCACCGGGCCCGAGATCTGGGCTCAGACCGGGGGCAGGGTGACCCACTTCTTCGCCGGCTACGGCACCTGCGGCACCCTGACCGGGGTGGGTCGCTTCCTCAAGGAGCAGGACCCGTCCATCCGGGTGGTAGCCGTGGAGCCCCAACGGAACCACCGGCTGCCCGGCCTCAAGAACTTCCAGGAGTCGAAGCGCCCGGAGATCCTCGACCCGGCGGTCATCGACGAGGTGCTGCCCGTGACCGACGGCGACGCCTACCGCACCGCCCTCGAGGTGGCCCGCACCGAGAGCCTTCTCCTGGGTCCCTCTTCCGGGGCCATCCTGTGGGCCGCCCGAGAGGTCGCGCGGCGGGAAGAGGGCCTGGGGGTGGCGGTCGCCCCGGACGGCGCCTTCAAGTACACGAGCTTTTACGCAGGGTGGCTCGAAGGCCAGGGAGAACCCGCCGTCTGACGGCCCCGTGCGAGCACCGAGCCCTTTCCCCTTTCTTCGCCAGGGACAAGCCATGGAAGCCCACGCCTATCGAACCGACCCCTCGCCCTCGCCCCTGAGCCACCTGGAGTGGCTCGAGGCCGAAGCCATCTTCATCTTCCGGGAGGTGGCGGCCGAGTTCGAACGGCCGGTCCTCCTCTTCTCCGGGGGCAAGGACTCCATCTGCCTGCTCCGCCTGGCCGAGAAGGCCTTCGCACCCCTTCCCATCCCCTTCCCCCTCCTCCACGTGGACACCGGGCACAACTTCCCCGAGGTCCTGGAATTCCGGGACCGGCGGGCGGCGGAGCTCGGCGCCCGACTGGTTGTGCGGTCCGTGGAGGACTCCATCGCCCGGGGCCGCATCGTCGAGCGCGCGGGCGAGAACCAGAGCCGCAACCGCATGCAGATCGTAACGCTCCTGGACGCGATCCGCGAATTTCGGTTCGACGCGGTCTTCGGCGGCGCCCGCCGCGACGAGGAGAAGGCCCGCGCCAAGGAGCGCGTGTTCTCCTTCCGCGACTCCAACGGCCAGTGGGACCCCAAGAACCAGCGGCCCGAGCTGTGGAACCTGTACAACGGGCGCCACCACCGGGGGGAGCACATCCGGATCTTCCCCCTGAGCAACTGGACGGAGCTGGACGTGTGGCAGTACATCGGGGACGAGGGGCTGGAGATCCCCCCCCTCTACTACGCCCACGAGCGGGAGGTGGTGGTCCGGGAGGGATGCCTCCTCCCGGTGGGGGAGCTCGTCCACCCCCTCCCGGGGGAGCGGACCGAGCGGCGCAGGGTGCGCTTCCGCACGGTGGGCGACATGACCTGCACCGCGTGCGTGGCGAGCGACGCCGCCACCCCGGCCGAGATCATCGCCGAGACCGCCGCCGCCCGGCTCACCGAGCGGGGCGCCACCCGGGTGGACGACCGGGCGAGCGAAGCGAGCATGGAAGAGCGAAAGCGCGAGGGGTACTTCTGACATGGATCTCCTGAGATTCTCCACGGCCGGATCGGTCGACGACGGGAAGAGCACGCTGATCGGCCGGCTCCTCTTCGATACCAAGGCCATCTTCGAAGACCAGCTCGACGCCGTGCGCCGGGCCAGCCGAAACCCCGAGGCGGGCGCGGTGGACCTGTCGCTGCTGACCGACGGCCTCAAGGCCGAGCGGGAGCAGGGCATCACCATCGACGTGGCCTACCGGTACTTCGCCACGCCCCGGCGCAAGTTCATCATCGCCGACACCCCCGGCCACGAGCAGTACACCCGCAACATGGCCACGGGCGCCAGCACCGCGGAGCTCGCGGTGATCCTCGTGGACGCCCGGCACGGGGTGCTCGTCCAGTCCCGGCGCCACACGACCATCGCCCACCTGCTGGGCATCCCCCACCTGGTCGTCGCGGTCAACAAAATGGACCTGGTGGGGTACGATCAGGGGACCTTCGAGGCCATCCGACAAGACTTCGAGTCCTTCGCCGGCCGCCTCGGCGCCTCTGGCCTCACCTTCATCCCCCTCTCGGCGCTCGCCGGCGACAACGTCGCGACCCGGTCGGAGGCCATGCCCTGGTACCGGGGACCGACGCTCCTGGAGCACCTGGAGACCGTCGAGGTCGGCCGGGCGCTGGGCCAAGGGCCCCTGCGGCTGCCGGTGCAGCTCGTGCTCCGCCCGAACCAGGACTTTCGGGGTTTCGCGGGCCAGCTCGCCGCGGGGGTCGTGCGGCCCGGGGACGAGGTTATGGCCCTGCCCTCCGGCCGGCGGTCCCGGGTGCGGCGGATCCACGCCTTTGGCGGGGATCTGCCGGAGGCCCGGGCCCCGCAGTCGGTCACCCTGGTCCTGGAGGACGAGATCGATGTCTCCCGGGGCGACCTGCTGGCCGCGGCGTCGGCACCGCCGGAGATCAGCCGCGACCTCGACGCCGACCTGGTGTGGATGGACCAGGCCCCCCTGGACACGAGCCGGCCCTACCTGGTGCGCCACACGACCCGGGCGGTGCGCGGCCGGGTGGAGGAGGTCCTCTGGCGCACCGACGTGAACACCCTGGACCCCGTGCCGGCCCGGGCCCTGGGGCTCAACGAGATCGGGCGGGTGCGCCTGTCCACCGCCCAACCCCTTTGCGCGGACCCCTACGCCGACAACCGCACCACCGGGGCCTTCGTCCTCGTCGACCTGGAGACCAACCACACCGTGGCTGCCGGGATGGTCCGGACCGCTCGACCGGTGACGGGGTCGGAGGCCCTGGTGCCCGGGGGCCGGGTGGACCGGGCCGCCCGGGAGGCGAGCCACGGTCACCGGGCGGCGGCGGTGTGGTTCGCCGGCCTCTCGGGCACGGGCAAGGCCGACCTTGCCAGGGCGCTGGAGGCGCGGCTCTTCCGGCAGGGGGTCAACGCCTACGTCGTGGACGCGGAGCGGCTGGGCCTCGGGGCCTCCCCCGAGCTCGACCGCCTGGCGGACCAGGCCGCCCTGGCGGCCGGCCTGCTGGTCGACGCGGGGGTGCTCGCCCTCTTCAGCCTGCCCGGGATGCGGGCCGCGGAGCGGGACCGGGTCCGGGCAGCCGCGGGGCCCCGCCGTTTTCTGCAAGTACACATCGACACCCCGGCCGAGCTCACCTCTCCTCACGGCCTGGGCCGGGTCACCCGCGCCGAGACCCTGGAGCCGCCCCCGCAGGAGACCTACGAGCCGCCGGCGGACGCCGCCCTCACCCTGCCGCTCCACCGGATGGGGCTCGACGAGGCCGTCGAGCGGGTCGTGGCCCTCCTCGCGCGGGAGGGGCTCCTGAAGGGGGCGGCCTACCTGGACGGCGGCGGGATCTGACGGCGGGGGAGGGCTGCCGCGAGGCAGCGCAGGGGATTTCCGGCCCCTTCCGGAAACTCAGTGGGTCAATCAAGGGCAAGAACGATCTCGCGCCGAGCCGCGGAGGAGTTCTTTGTCTTTCCCTGCGCCTCTGCGCCACTGCGCGAGAACACGATGGTTCGTCGCGCACCCACAGAAAACCCGGAAGCTCCGATTTCCGGCCCCCCGCCGGCCGGAATCCGCCGTCAGGTTTTCGGGCGGGGTTGGGGAGGCCCGGAGCCCCGCACCCCATCCACCGACTCGACGACGCCGGCGCAAGTGGGTCAATCCCGACACGCCGGGGTCTGCCGGCGCACTTCTTCGAATTGCCGCGGATTGCGGGGCGAAACGCAGGGGCTCCCGGACTGCGCTCGCCGACCGGCGCTTTCCGGTGAATGCAGGGCCGGCGTTTGCCCTTTCCCTCCGGCGGTCCCCGCAGTAGGCTCTTGCTCCGGTTTCCCCCCACGGAGCCCCCCGGCCGAAGAGGAGGCACGACCCTGTTCTACCACGATTTCGATCCCGTGGCCTTCCGGCTCGGCCCCCTGGCCGTGCGGTGGTACGGGCTGGCCTACCTCGCGGGCTTCGCGGCCGCGTACGGCGTCCTGCGCCGGGCGGTCCGACGAGGGAGGCTCCCTCTCGAGCCCCAGGCCGTCGGGGACCTGGTGACCTGGCTCGCGCTCGGGCTCGTCCTGGGGGCCCGCGCCGGGTACGTCCTCTTCTACAACCTGCCCTACTTCGCCGCCCACCCCCTGCGGGCGTTCGCCTTCTGGGAGGGGGGCATGAGCTTCCACGGGGGCTTGGCCGGGGTGGGGCTGGCCGCCTGGCTCTTCGCCCGCCGGCACTCCCTCGGCCTGCTCTCCATCAGCGACGTCCTGGCCCTGGCCGCGCCCTTCGGGCTCCTCTTCGGCCGCCTCGCGAACTTCGTCAACGGCGAGCTCTACGGCCGCGTCACCTCCCTCCCCTGGGGGGTGGTCTTCCCCGCCGGCGGGCCCCTGCCCCGACATCCCAGCCAGCTCTACGAGGCGCTCCTCCAGGGGCCGATCCTGTGGGCCTGGGTCGCCTGGGTGTCCCGGCGCTTCCCCGGGCGCACCGGCGCCGCCACGGCGGCCTTCCTGGGGGGGTACGGCGTGCTGCGCATCCTGGTGGAGCTCGTGCGCGAGCCCGACCCCCAGTTGGGGTTCCTCCTCGGCCCCCTCACCATGGGTCAGCTCCTCAGCGCGGTCCTGGTGGCGGCCGGCCTGTGGTTGTGGCAGCGGGCCCGACCGTCCCCCTGAGGGAGAGGGCGCGCCCGGCCCCCGGGGCACGAGCCCCATGCCTCGCCGCGGCGTGGGGTCCTCCCCGGCCCTTGGCCCTTTCCGGCGAACGGTTGCGGAACTCCCCTGGACAAGGCGGGTCATCCGGCTAGGTTTGACGTGGCTCAAGGGAAGGGCCGCCGAAAGACTCTATCCTCGCGCCATCGGGAATCCGCAGCATCCACTCTCAACCCCACCGAAAGGGAGGAACACCATGTTCTGCAACCAGTGTGAACAGACCGCTCAGGGAGTCGCCTGCACCAAGCACGGGGTGTGCGGGAAGAACGCCGAGGTCGCCGCGCTCCAGGACCTCCTCACCTACGCCCTGCGGGGGCTTAGCCAGGTGGCGGTGGCCGGCCGCAAGGTCGGCGTCGTGGACGTCGGCGTCAACCGCTTCACGGCCAAGGCGCTCTTCTCCACCCTCACCAACGTCGACTTCGACCCCGCCCGCTTCCAGAGCCTCATCGCCGAAGCGGCGGCGCACCGGAAGGCACTGGCGGCGAAGGTGAAGGCCCAGGGCGGCACGGCGGAGTTCGCCGACCCCGCCGCGAGCTTCCAGCCGGCCTCCGACCGGGCGGGTCTCGTGGCCCAGGGGGAGCACGTGCAGCTACCCATCGACTGGGACCGGGACGACGACGTGAAGAGCCTCCAGGAGACCACCCTCTACGGTCTCCGGGGCATCGCCGCCTACGCCGACCACGCCGCCATCCTCGGCCAGGAGGACGACGCCGTCTACGCCTTCCTCCAGGAGGCGCTCACGAAGCTCGTGGACAAGAACCTCGGCCTCCAGGACTGGGTCGGCCTGGCCCTCAAGGCGGGCGAGGTCAACCTGCGGGCCATGGAGCTCCTGGACGCGGGCAACACGGGCACGTACGGCCACCCCGTCCCCACCCCCGTGCCCCTGGGCCACGTGAAGGGCAAGGCCATCCTCGTCTCCGGCCACGACCTGAAGGACCTCGACGACCTCCTCAAGCAGACCGAGGGCAAGGGGGTCACCGTCTACACCCACGGGGAGATGCTGCCCTGCCACGGGTACCCGGGGCTCAAGAAGTACAAGCACTTCTACGGGCACTACGGAACGGCCTGGCAGAACCAGAAGAAGGAGTTCCCCGACTTCCCGGGTGCCATCCTCTTCACCACCAACTGCATCCAGGAACCCCAGCCCGACTACTCGGACCGGGTCTTCACCACGGGCCTCGTGGGATGGCCGGGGGTCAAGCACGTGCAGAACGGCGCCTTCGGCCCGGTGATCGAGAAGGCGCTGGCCATGCCCGGTTTCGCCTCCGACCAGGACAAGGGGTCGGTGCTCACGGGCTTCGGCCGGAACGCCGTGCTCGGGGTGGCCGACAAGGTCATCGACGCGGTCAAGAGCGGGGCGATCAAGCACTTCTACCTGGTGGGCGGGTGCGACGGCGCGAAACCCGGCCGCAACTACTACACCGAGTTCGTCGAGAAGACCCCGAAGGACACGGTGGTCCTCACCCTGGCCTGCGGCAAGTTCCGCTTCTTCGACAAGCAGCTCGGCGACATCGGCGGCATCCCGCGGCTCCTGGACGTGGGTCAGTGCAACGACGCCTACTCCGCGGTCCAGATCGCGGTGGCCCTGGCCGGCGCCTTCAATTGCGGCGTCAACGACCTGCCGCTCTCGATCATCTGCTCCTGGTACGAGCAGAAGGCCGTGGCCATCCTGCTCACGCTCCTGCACCTGGGGATCAAGGGCATCCGCCTCGGGCCCACCCTGCCGGCCTTCGTCACCCCCAACGTGCTCCAGGTGCTGGTGGACAACTTCGACATCAAGCCCATCAGCACCCCCGACGCCGACATCCGGGCGACCCTGGCCGCGTAAGCGGGCTCCCGGTCGAGCGGCACGAACAGAGAAGGCGCCCCTCGGGGCGCCTTCTCTGTTCTGCTCCGGTCTCCCTCCCCTTCAAGGGGAGGGCCGGGGTGGGGATGGGGAGGCAGCGCACGACCCCGGCAGGCCGTCAGCTCACCTTCTCGAACTTCGAGGACGGGGCCCCGCACACCGGGCACTTCTCCGGCGCGGACCTCTCGTGGGTGTGGCCGCACACCTGGCACACGTAGTAATCGAAGCTCTCGCCTCCCTTGCCCAGGTTCTCCTTGGCCTTGCGGTAGAGCGCCTCGTGGGTCTTCTCCACCTCCCAGGCCCACTGGAAGGAGCTCAGCGCGGCCTTGGACCCCTCGGCCTGGGCATCCGCGATCATCCCGGGATACATGTTGAGGACCTCGTGGCTCTCCCCCGAGATGGCCTCGTCGAGGTTCTCGGCGGTGCCCTTGATCCCGCCCAGCGCCCGCAGGTGGTTGTGGGCGTGGACCGTCTCGGCGGCCGCGGCCGCGCGGAAGAGCTTCGCCACCTGGGGGTGGTCCTCGTCGTCGGCCTTCTTGGCGAAGGCGAGGTAGCGGCGGTTGGCCTGGGACTCACCGGCGAAAGCAGCTTTCAGGTTCTCGACCGTCTTCGACATGATCTCCTCCTTGGTCAGGGGTGAAGGGGGAACCCGCTGGGGAACGGGGCCGAAAGATAACCGTATGGGTCATCAATGTCAAGGCTCCGGCGCGCCGGGCTCCGGTGCCCGCGGACGGCCGCAGGACACTAGCACACCCGCGTCGGCACACAAGGCGCTGCGCGTCAGCCAGGGGCCGGGCGCTCCCTGCTCCCCGATTTACGATTTACGATTCCCGATTCCCGCTCCCCGACCCCCACCTCCCACCATCCCCGCAGGGAAGTCCATTGGCCCCGTTTGACACCGCCCCGGCATCCGGATAGATTCTTGACTACGCAACGCATTGAGCTTTTCGTGGAAGGAGCGCGCGATGAAGGAACAGGTCCAGACGGCCCTCGACAAGATCCGCCCCAACCTCCAGGCCGACGGCGGCGACGCCGAGCTCGTGGAGGTCACCGCCGACGGCGTCGTGAAGCTGCGCCTCACGGGCGCGTGCCGGGGATGCCCCATGAGCCAGATGACCCTCAAGCGGGGCATCGAGACCGCCCTCAAGGCGTCGGTTCCCGGCGTGAACAGCGTGGTGGGGGTGGAATAGGAGCGAATGGCCCGGGAGGTGCGCCGTGTACAAGGTCAAGACCTTCGGGACGGACATGCAGGTGTTCCACGTCCACAAAGAGCTGGAACAGCTCGACCAGCAGGTGAATGCCTTCTTCGCCGCCCGGCCCCAGGCCGCCCTCGTGGGGGTGAGCGACATGCCGGTGGCCGACGACAGGGGCGCCACCATCGGCATGATCCGGGTGGTCGCCTACCGGGAATAGGGAGCAGGAGCTCCCGGCCGGCGGGCGAGGAGGGCGGCCCAGGCATCCCCGGCCCGACCCCACTCCCGGTATTCGAGTGGGACCAGGCCGGCGGCCGAGCGCAGGAGCTCCCCGGGCTCCAGCAGGAACGCGGCGCGTCGGGGCCGCGCGGCCTCGCCCCGGAGCGGGTGGCGCAGGTGGGTCCGGTAGGCCAACAGGCCCCCGGGCGCCAGCGCGTCAGGGAGGAGGCGCAGCAGGGGCCGGTGCAGGAACCGGAAGACCAGCACGGCCCCCCATCCCCCCGGGATAACGGGCAACGCCCCCGCGCCCTCCAGGTCGCAGCGCTGGAAGGAGGCGGGCACCCCCCTGCGCCGGGCCTCCTCGCGGGCCCGCCGCAGGGCCTCCTCCGAGGCGTCGACCCCCACGGCCTCCAGCCCCAGGGACGCCGCCCAGAGGGTGTTCTGGCCCAGGCCGCACGCCAGGTCGAGGACGGGCCCGGGCAGCCCCGCGCCGAGGATCGGCGCCAGGGAGACCAGCCAGGGGTCGGGGGAAGGCCGCCCCGCAGCCCCGTGGCGGCGGTCCCACTCGCTCCACCGTCGAGGGTTTCGTTCCATCCACGCCCCTCCCCGAGGGGTCACGAGCGCGCCGGCACACCCTGCCGAGCTCGCGCCGCCGAGGGAATCCCATGGTAACCAGATCTCGCCGCATCGCCACCGCCGCCGTCCTCCTCGCCCTCATGCCCCTCTGGCTCGGGGCGTGCAGCCGCTACGAGCAGAGGGCCGTGCCGATCCTCCACCCGTCTGCCTACCCCAACGCCGTCCAGGCCTTCGGGGTGACGGTGGGGTCCCGGCCCTACGCCGACCGCACCACCGCGCGGGAGGCCTTCGGCTTCGACATCATCGGGGCCGGCGTGCTCCCGGTCCAGGTGGCCTTCGACCACCTGGGGCCGGACCCCATCGAGGTGGTGCCCTCCCAGACCTTCCTCCTGGACCCCCAGGGGCAGCTCTGGAACATCCTCGACCAAGGCATGGCCTACAACCGCCTGGAGAAGAGCAGCGAGTGGGGCCAGATCGCGCCGGAGGGCGCGAAGGGCGCCTTCCTGGGGGCCGCTGCGGGCGCGATCGTCGGGGCGGCCATCGGCATCGTCACCGGCGGCCGGGTGCTGGAGACCACCGGCAAGGGGGCAGCGGTCGGTGGCGCCGGCGGCGCCGTGCTGGGCGGGGCCAGGGGCATGCAGGACCACGAGGACGTCCGTCGGACCATCCGGGAGGACCTGCGCAACCGCTCCCTCGAGAACCGGCCGATCCCGCCCCAGGCCATCAGCCACGGCATCCTCTACTTCCCGGCCGAGGCCCTGGAGGCGAAGCAGCTCCGGCTGCAGCTCCGCAACGCCGCCACCGGCGAGGTGACGACCCTGCAGATGACCTTCTGAGCGGCCGGCCGGCCGTGAGCCCCGCCCCCCTGCGGCTGCCCGCGCCGGCCGACCTGGACGCCCTCTCTCGCCTCCTGGGGGAGGGGTGCGTCACCACCCGCCCCGAGACCCTCGACCGCTACGCCCGCGACGAGTCAACGATGCTCGAGGCGGCGCCCACCGCCGTGGTCCGGCCCCGGAGCGCCGAGGAGGTCTGCGAGACCCTCCGCTGGGCCTCGGCGGGCCCCTTCCCCGTGATCCCCCGGGGCGCGGGCACCGGCGTGGCCGGGGGGTGCGTGGCGCTGGGCGGCGGGGTCGTCCTCTCCCTCGAGCACATGGACCGGGTGCTGGAGATCGATCCGGACAACCTCACACTCACCTGCGAGCCCGGGGCCGTCACCGGCCGGATCCAGGAGGAGGCCGAGGGGCACGGCCTCTTCTACCCCCCCGACCCGGCGAGCCTCGAGTCCTGCTCCATCGGGGGGAACGTGGCGGTGGGGGCCGGCGGGGCCCGTGCGGTGAAGTACGGCACCACCCGCGACTACGTCCTGGGGCTCCAGGTGGCCCTGGCCGACGGCACCCTGCTCGAGTTGGGGGGCAAGACCGTCAAGAACGCCACCGGGTACCACCTGGTGGAGCTCCTGGTGGGGAGCGAGGGCACCCTGGGCGTCGTCACCCGCATCGTGCTCCGGCTCGTGCCCCTGCCCTCCCGGCGGGTGTGCCTGCTCCTGCCGTTCCCCGATCTCCGGTGCGCCGCCCGAACCGTGGCCCGGGTCATCCGGGACCGCATCGTCCCCGCGGTCGCCGAGTTCATGGACGACGTGGCCATCGAAGCCGCGCGCCGCCACCTCGGCAGGGACCTCCCGGGCGGGGCGGCTGCCGGGGCCTATGCGCTCCTGGAGCTCGACGGCGAGGCGGCGGAGACCCTGGAGGCCGAGATGGTCCGGGTGGGAGAGATTGCCGACGCCGAGGGCGCCCTCGAGGTCCTCGCCGCCCAGGACGCAGGCCAGCAGGCCCGCCTCTGGGAGAGCCGCCGCTGCCTGGGCGAGGCGCTCCGCGCCCTGAGCCCCGAGATCGGCAAGGCCGACGTGGTCGTGCCCCGGGCCCGGGTGCCCGACCTGGTGGAGGCCGTCAAGGCGGCCGGCGCGGAGCACGGCCTCGCCGCCGCGTGCTTCGGCCACGCCGGCGACGGCAACGTCCACGTGAACCTGCTCCGCGGAACCCTGGCCCCGGACGCCTGGGCCGAACGCCTGCCCCCCGCCATGGGGCGCGTCATGGAGGCCACCCTGGCCCTCGGGGGCCTCCCCTCCGGGGAACACGGCATCGGCGTCCTGAAAAAACCATACCTCCACCGCTTCCTCGCCCCCCGGGCCCTGGAGCTCATGCGCGGCATCAAGGCCGCCTTCGACCCCCTCGGCATCCTGAACCCCGGCAAAGTCCTGTAGGCACGCCTCCGCCCCGGCGAGGCCCGCCGCCCGACAGTCCGCCGCCCGACGGTCCGACGCCCGACGGTTGACGAGCCCCTATTTGGCACGTAGACTCGTGCTACACGATATACCGTGAAGAGAGGCTGCCCCGTGCGAACGAACGTCACCGTCAGCGTGGATGCCGAGCTCCTGCGCGAGGCCAAAGTGCTGGCCGCCCGTCGTGGCACCTCGGTCAGCGCGCTCCTGGCCGATGAGCTCGAGCAGCTCGTCCGGAACGAAACCTCCTACGAACAGGCCAGACGGAGAGCGCTGGGCAGGCTGGAGAGAGGGCTGGACCTTGGGTGGGTGCGGCCCCGCTCCCGAGACGAGCTCCACGAGCGGTGACGGCCGTGGCAGACCGCTTCTTCGTCGATACGAACGTGCTCGTCTACGCCCACGACACGGGGCAGGGCGTTCGGCACCAACCGGCCAGGGCGCTCGTGGAACGGCTGTGGGAGGATCGGTCGGGCGTCCTGAGCACCCAGGTGATCCAGGAGCTCTACGTCAACCTGCGCCGGAAGGCGGCTAGGCCCGTACCCGCCGACGAAGCGCGCAGGCTCGTCGAGGACTATCTGTGCTGGCCCCTGGTCGTCAACGACGGCAACTCCATCCTCGGCGCCCTCCAGCTGGAGCAGGACCACGGCATATCCTTTTGGGACGCCCTGATCCTCGACGCCGCCAACCGGAGCGGGGCCCGGATCCTCTACTCCGAAGACCTCAACCACGGCCAGACCTACGGGGCGACAACGGTCGTCAATCCGTTTGCCGACTGACCGAGGGCTCCCTGCCCGCCTGATCGGTCCCCGGAATCCTTCCGCCCCATCGGGCCGCCCTCACGAGCTGCAGCTCCGAAGGGGACCGTCCAGGGATACTCCCCGTTACTCCGCCTCGGAGCAAAGCCCTCGCGCAATCGCCTCCCGGAAGCGCGCCAAGTCCTTGAAGATCGCTTCCCTCATTCCCAGGCACCCCTCAAGCAGCATGGAAACCCGAGACCCCTTGAGCCCGTAGGAGTAGGCGTGGCGAAAGACGTGCCGGAACGCCCGCAGCTCGTCCAGGTGCCGAAAGCTCCCTTCCGAGAGGACGGCCGGCCGCACGCCCGGGATGGCGATGCACATCCGCCTGAGGAGCGAAACGTGATAGCCGCCGTTCGCTACCACGTGGTTCTCCCAGAACCCGGCGACAGACTTGAACAGGTCTTCGTAGGCCGAATACAGGTTGTGCAGCCGGTACCCGGTGCTCTCCACCACCTCCGGCGAAGGCTCGCCTCGGCGCAGCAAGACTTGTTTCCGGGCCAAGACCTCATACATTCGGCCGATCTCCCCGACTTGATAGTCGAGCTCGGCTAGTGTCCTGGGTCATTGATTCGCTGCCATACCGAAGCCGCCGATGCGCCCGCTGCGCAAGGCGCGAGGAGGGCGAATATTGGGCATATTTAACCGACGAGCAACGCAGCGCAGCGGGATGCAGCGGCGGATGAATATCAGTGGAATCAATGACGCAGGACACTAGGAACGTCCGGATCTGATCTTCTTCCACGAGATCCCTTTCGCTCGGATGAAGGGGGCCAGCCCCGACTCCTCCAGCAGCACCACGTCCACGTCGCGGCCGATTGCTCCGGACAGGTCTGCCACGAACCGGTACAGGGCGCTGCCGTCCAGGCCTTCGACTCCCATATCGACATCGGAGCGAGCGCGGAACCGCCCCGGGTTCACCACCGAGCCGAACAGATACGCCTCCTCGAAGGGGTACTCGAGCGCTAGCCGATCCAGGGCCGCACAAACGGCCTCCAGCACGCTGTGGCGAAGCGCCTCGTCGCGGGCCCGCCGCCGACTCTGCCTCCGGCGCCATACCTCGAAGGAGCCTTGGGACTTTTCCGGAAGCGAGCTCATGGAGATGGCCTCACCAAAGCCCCTGGAATGCGCGGCGGCACGTGCCGGAGGAGCAGGAACACGCCTACCCCGTCTGCCCTTTCACCCACTGCCGCACGAGCTCGCCGAAACGATCGAAGTCGCCCAGCCGACCCCGAAACACGCCGAAGACGACCTCGTCGTCGACGCGGTCGTAACGATGAACGAGGACGTTCCGGAAGGACGCCATGTCCTGGAACGTCCTCAAATCCGTGGAGGGGATGACCCCGTTCTCAGCGAGCACAGAGAAGAGGTCCCGGTATCCCGTTGGCTCTCTCCAAGAGTGAAATGCCACGAGATGATTGGCGATATCGATCACGGTCTCAATGGCGAGGTGCACATACCTCTCCACAAAAGCCTTCGACCTCGGGTCAGCTTGGTATTTCTCCCACGTAACGTCGCTCGCCTGTCTCAGCTCGTCCACATAGCCACGAAGGAACGAGACTTTTCTGGAGACCAGATCTTGATCGACCATGGCTCAGCCTCGCAGCTCGCGGTGAAGGAACCTCGTATCCAGGTACTCGTAGCGGCCGGCGACCTCCTGCCGCACCCGCTCTCGTGCGTCGGATTCGTAAACCCGCACGCCATAACGCAGAATCTGGTGTTTCAAGAGTGGAGACGCCTGCCCGAAGATCACCACGTCCACGTCCCTACCCAGAAGGCTGGACAACTCGGTTTCCAGATTTACCCGCTCAAACCCACGGATTTCTCTCCGAGCCATGAGCGCGAGATCCACGTCGCTTCCTCGCCGCTGCCGCCCGGTTGCCTCAGACCCGAACAGATACGCAGCGGTGACCTCCTGCCGGCCCTCGAAGAATACCCGAAGTCTCTCGATCTGGCTTCGCGTCAGCACCCTCACACCTCTCCGGTCGAACGCGGGTCCACAGAAGCCGAGGCTTGTCCCGACCCCACGCCGGGTCCGCCCCCTACCCTGTCTGCCGCGGCCTTCCCGCGCCGCGCCCCACCTCCTCCCGGAGCAGCGCCACTTCCTGGGCGAGGCGGTTGCTCCGCTCGGTGAGCTTCGAGATGACCGTCGAGTAGTGGAGGTTGATCAGCGTCAGGAACCCGAAGGCCGCCAGGAAGAGGAAGGAGGGCGGGTAGTGGATCCCCACCGCGGAGGACAGCGTGTGCAGGAGCTCCCGGGAGAGCGAGAGCGTGAGCAGCGCCGCCCCCGAGAACAGCCACAGGATCGCGTACTTCTCCTTAAGGCGCCCCCGCCGGATCAGCTCGATCACGCCAACCACCACGCACCCGCTCGCCACGATCATCAACACGGTGAGAAACGTCATCGTCCATCTCCCTTCGGAAAACCGGCCTCACGCAACGACGCAACGATCGCAACGTTAGAACCTTGAAACCCAGCCCCTTTCCACTCCAATTAGGCCTTTCGTTGCGCCGTTGCGTCGTTGCGTGAGGCCGCCCTTGCTCTTCTTTGCGTCCTTTGCGAGCTTAGCGCGAACCGCCCTTGACCTTGCCTTTCCCACGTTGCGCCGTTGCGTGAGGCCCGTCCCCGCCTATCTGCGTTCGGCAAGACGTGCTAAGGATGGTATCATCTTCTCCCACCCCGCAGCGGACAGGAGACTCCATGAAGCTGAAGGTCATCGTCCACGACGCCGAGGAGGGGGGCTACTGGGCCGAAGTGCCCGCCATTCCCGGCTGCGCCACCCAAGGCGAGACGTTCGAGGAGCTCCTCGAGAACCTCTACGAGGCCGTCGAGGGCTGCCTCTCCGTCGACATCTCCCCCTCGCAGGGGAAGAATCGCGGACGCGTCCTGGAGATCGCCGTGTGAAGGCGATGTCCGGCAAGGACCTCGCACGGCTCCTCGAGGGGCACGGCTGGCGCCTGCTCAGAGTCCAGGGCAGCCATCACATCTACGGCAGGGCCGGCAGCATCGTGCGCCTCTCGGTACCCATACACGCGACTCGCCCACTGAAAGCGGGGCTCCTCAAACATCTCCTCAAGCTGGCCGGCCTTGCCGAGGAGAACCCCTGACGCCGCCCCCAAAGCTCCTCTTCGCGCAAGGCTGGCTTTCAAGAAGCCTGTCTCATGCAACGAACGCAAAGATTCCAACGGTTCAAGAGCAAATCAAGACCTACTAAAATCTGTCTCACGCAACGACGCAACGACGCTACGGTAAAAACAAATTCAAAAACATGTATCGCGCAACGAACGCAACGCTCGCCACGTTAGAACTCCAAAACCAAGTTTCTTCCCAATCAAAAACAGGCCTTTCGTTGCGTCGTTGCGTCGTTGCGTGAGGCCGCCCTTGCCTTTCCCGCGCTGCATCGTTGCGTGAGGCTCATTTCCCTCCCCTAGCCGGCTTCATCATGTCCACGCAGATCGCCAGCACCACCTTGACCATGTAGTAGACGCCCCGCAGGGTCGTGATGGTCGAGGCGCCCCCTTGCCGTTCGCGCATCGCCACCGGCACCTCGGTCACGCGGAAGCCCAAGCGGTGGAGCAGCACCAGGGACTCGGGCTCGGGGTAGTCGTCCGGGTAGGACTCGGCGAAATAGGCGATGGCGGGGGCGTTCGCCGCCCGGAAGCCCGACGTGGGGTCGGTCACCCGCCGGCCCACGAGGAACGAGATGACCGCCGAGAGGATCCGGATACCCAGGAGCCGCGACCACACCGGCCGGTGGGTGCGGGTCTCGAGGAAGCGCGACCCCACCACCACGTCCGCGGCCGCCGCCTGGAGCGGCTCGAGGAGTGCGGCCACCTGGTCCGCCCGGTGCTGGCCGTCCCCGTCGAACTGCACGGCGACGCCGTACCCCCCCCGGTGGGCGTAGCGGTACCCCGCCTGCATCCCCGCCCCGATCCCCACGTTGAACGGCAGGATCACAACGGCCACGCCACGCCCCGCGGCCACCTGGGCCGTGTCGTCCGTGGACCCGTCGTTCACCACCACCACGTCCGCGCCCGGCACGTGCTCGGCCAGGTCGTCGAGCACCCGGTCCAGGTTCGGCCCCTCGTTGTAGGCGGGGATGATGATCAGCGTCCGCGGCATCCGGCCTCTCCCGGCGGCGGCCGGCCACCGACACCCACGCGTGACGACAGGCCTGGCCGCCGGTACGGGCTCCTCCTTGGAAGACACATGGTCGTCGTGTATCGTGAGCTGCAAGAGGATGGCTTCATCATCACGGCCTTCCTCACCACGCGGACGGGATTCTTGGACCGGAGGCAGCGCATATGGCCGAAGTAGCCGTCACCGAGTATCTGAAGCTGGTCCCGGCCGTTCGGGGAGCGCCCGGAAGGTACCTCTGGTCTTCCTACGACGCCGAAGCCGACGTCCTGTACGTCAATTTCAAGAAACCAAGCCACGCTACGGACAGCGAGCTCACAGATGATGACGTCATCGTCCGCTACCCCTCCACGCTTCACGCCGGTAGCAGCCAACGCAGCAGCCGAAGCCCTCGCCGCAACGAGAGATTCTCGACGCCTTCGTCGCTCGAAGTATATTCTCGTTCGTCCTGTCCGCGAAACCCGCCCCGAAAGCCCCTCTCCGGAGGTACCCGTGTGCAGGCGAAGGGCCTCCTCGGCAAGGCGGTCTCGGGGATGTCCACGGCGGAGGCCGTCGACGCCGCCTAGCCTTCCCAGTCCTCCATCCGGAGGCCGGTCACCCTGGAAAACTCTCGGATGTTGTGAGTGACCAGGGTGAGGTCGTGCGCCAGGGCCGTCGCGGCGATGAGGAGATCGTTGGGCCCGATGGGGGTCCCCTGAGCAGCCGGCTCCGCGCGGACCCTGCCGCAGTGATCGGCGCAGGGGTCATCGAACGCAACGCTCTTGAAGGGCAGGAAGAAACGCCGCAACAGGTCGAGGTTCTCCGCGACGCGGGAGCTGCGCCTGGCGCCGTACACGAGCTCGGCCTTGACCACCGAGCAGAGGCAGACCTCGGAAGGATCCACCCGGCGAAGGCGATCCTCCAAGGGCGGAGACGTGCCGTTCAGCAGCCGGATGCACGCGTTCGTGTCGAGGAGGAACATCAAAGGGCGGCCCGCACCTCGAACGGGTCCTGGGGCGGCCGAACCAGCGGCTCACCCTTCCAGCCGCCGACCACCTCGTCAAAGAACGCCGGCGGCCAGCCCTCTCCGGCGTCGCGCCGGACGATCTCTGCCAGATAGCGCGAAACGCTCAGACCCCTCTCGCCGGCCTTGCGGCGGATCTCTTCGGCGACGGCGTCGGGCACGTAGAGGTGGAGCTGCGGCATGCGGTCCTCTCGACACATAGATCACATACTGGATCAGTGTTGTCCGGTTAGGTAGTTGCATGTAACCAGGATACGGCCCTATTATTTT
>JAWSUI010000047.1:0-28655 GCA_033551855.1 Deferrisomatales bacterium | reverse complement strand
ATTCCCCTAACCTTCTTTCTGTGTCAGCTGACTTCTTATATAACGTAAGTGAAATTGCGCATTTCCCCCGGGTGCTTGCTCCCGAGCCGAAGAGGGGACGGGGGGCGGAGGGCGCTTGACAGGCCCGAGGGGCGTCCTAGGCTTGGGTTTGCGGCGGTGAGACCCGAGGTCCCCCACAAGGAGGATGCGATGGCCCTGCACGACGAGCTCCGCCACCTGGCACGGCTGCCCCGAAGCAACGCCCCCTTCCTGAGCCTTTACCTCAACACCCGGTGGGACAGCGAGAAGCAGCGGGAGCGGGTGCGCATCTTCGTGAAGACGAAGCTCAAGGAGTGCCTGGCCGAGGCCGCGGCGCTCCCGAGCGAGGCCCGGCAGGGGCTCGAGGAGGATGCGGAGCGGCTGGAGCACTACGTGCGCGGCGTCGTGAACCGGGAGTGGGACGAGACCTTCGGCGGCGTGGCGGTGTTCGCCTGCTCGGGCCTGGGGGAGTACCGCGTGCTGCGCAGCCGCCTGCCCTTCGACCAGTCCTTCACCTGCTCCGACCGGCCCGTCCTGCGGGCGGTGGCCGAGAAGGCCCACGAGGCCGAGCCGGCGCTGCTGGCCCTGGTCAACGGGGATGCGGGGCGACTGATGGTTTTCGAGATGGGGGGGGTGACCCGGGAGCTCTCGTTCGTGGACGAGGAGTTCCCCGGCCGCCACGAGCAGGGGGGGTGGAGCCAGGCCCGCTACCAGCGGCACGTGGAGGAGCACCTGAACCGAAACCTCAAGAGGCTGGCCGAGCACCTGATCAAGTGGGCCGACGAGCGCAGGGGGGCCCCGGTGCTCCTCTCGGGCCCGGACCAGCTACTGGCCGCCTTCGAAGCCCTCCTTCCAAAGCGCCTGGAGGGAGCCGTGTGGGCCCGCCTGCGCCTGGAGCCCTCGGCGGCGCCCGACGTGGTCCAGGCGGAGGTGCTCGCCGCCCTGCAGGCGGGGCGGGAGCGCGAGGACGCGGAGGCGGTGGACAACCTGCTCAACAAGGTCCGGGGCACGGGGCGAGGGGTGGCGGGCCCGGAGCCGGTCGCCGAGGCGGTGGCCGCGGGGCGGGTCCACGTGCTGTACCTGGCCCGGGCCTTCCGGGAATTGGGCTGGAAGTGCTTCTCCTGCGGCGGGCTGGGCGTGAAGGTGCCCCTGGGCTGCCCCGGGTGCGGCAAGGCCGTGGAGGGCGTGGACCTCGCGGAGGAGCTCATCCGCGGGACCCTGGCCGCCGACGGCAAGGTGGTGGCCGTGAACGGCCACGGCGGGCTCCTGGGGGAAGGGGGGGTGGGGGCGGCGCTTCGGTATGCCTGACCTCTCGAGGTCACGAGGAGGCGAGGCGCTCCATCAAGGCGTGGTAGCACTCGTCGGGGACCCGTAGCCCCCCATAGCCGGTGCCCATCTCCGGCCCGCCCTCCCCCGGGCGGTGGAAGTCGCTCCCGCCGGTGAGGAGGAGGCCGTGGCGCCGGGCCAGCTCTCCGTAGCGGGCGACCTGCTCCGGGTTGTGGCGGCTGTAGTAGGCCTCGATGCCCGCGAGGCCGAGGGGGAGCAGGTGCTCCAGAACCCCCGCGAGCGCCCCCGGGCGTTCCCCGTCGAGGAGGCCGGGGTGGGCGAGCACGAGGAGGCCGCCTGCCTCGCGGAGGAGCTCCGCGGACTGGGCCGGGGTGAGCCGCTCCTTGTGCACGTAGGCGGGTGCCCCGCGGCCGAGATAGCGGTCGAAGGCCTGCTGCAGGGAGCCGACCGCCCCCTTGCGGACGAGGACCCGGGCGAAGTGGGGCCGGCCCACCAGGGAGTCACCGGCCTCGGCCAGGACCTCTTCGAGGGTAATGTCCACCCCGAGCTCCTGCAGCCGCCGGATCATGCGGGGGTTGCGCTGGTGGCGGCTCTCCACGAGGAACCGGAAGGTGCCGCGCACCCGGTCCGTGAGGCGGCGCAGCCCGTAACCCAGGAGGTGGAAGGTGATCCCCTCCCACTGGGTCGAGATCTCGACCCCGGGCACCACGGGAAGCCCGGCCTCCCGGCCCGCCGCCACCGCCTCGTCGTTTCCCTCGATGCTGTCGTGATCGGTGATCGCGACGGCGGTGAGCCTGCGCTCGACGGCGTAGCCGACCACCTGCCGGGGGGTGAGACCGCCGTCGGAGCAGGTGGTGTGGATGTGGAGGTCGACCATGGAGCTCTCGGAGGAAAGGGGCGGAGCGGCCCTGTATACGGTCGGGGGAGGGCCCGCGTCAAGGGGGTGCGCAACCGGAAAACCCAAACAATACTTGACTTTGGCAGCCTCGGCATCTAGCATCGCGCCCGTCCGAGTGCGGGCGCCCCCGTAGCTCAGGTGGATAGAGCACAGGATTCCTAATCCTGGTGCCGCAGGTTCGAGTCCTGCCGGGGGCACCATCCTTTGGCCCCGGCAAGGCGGGGTGGGAGACGCGGATGAACAAATCGGAGCTCGTCAAGGCGCTGGCGGAGGGGGGCGGCCTGCCGGTGAAGGCGGCCAAGGAGGTGGTCAACACCTTCTTCGACACGTTCGTCCAGGCCATCCTGCACGACGAGCGGATCGAGATCCGCGGCTTCGGGAGCTTCGTCAACAAGCAGTACGACGCCTACGTGGGCCGCAACCCCAAGACCGGGGAGAAGATCCACGTGCCGGAGAAGAAGCTCCCGTTCTTCAAGGTGGGCAAGGAGCTCAAGGTCCGCGTCGATTCCTGAGGGGCTCGCCCCGTCCCCGAAGACCCCTCCCCCCCAACCGCGAACCCGCCGGGCGGTCGTGACGACCCGCCGACCTTCCCACGGTCCTGCGATCGGTAGCATTTCTAAAGGCCGGCCGGGCCCGGCCGAAGAGTAAGACGTTTGGAAGAGGGGCTGCGCTGACCGGGCTCCCCGGCGGCAAACCGCGCGGGGTGTGCGGATCGAGGGTATTCATGGCGGATGAGGCCACCATCATGGTGGTGGATGACGACTCCGGGGTGCGGGATTACCTGGGCAGCCTGCTCTCCCTGGAGGGGTATCGGGTGGAGTCCGCCCCCGGCGGCGTGGAGGCCCTCGCCCGCATGGAGAACGGCCTCAGGCCCGACGCCGTGATCCTAGACATCATGATGCCCGGCATGGACGGCATCGAGACCCTGGCCCAGCTCAAGGACCGGGACCCGGAGCTCCCGGTCATCATGCTCTCGGGGGTGGGGCAGACCTCCACCGTGGTGCGGGCCATGAAGGCCGGCGCCTACGATTACATCGACAAGGCCTTCGAGGCCGACGAGCTCCAGATGGCCCTGGAAAAGGCCCTGGAGCGCCGCCGTCTCACCGAGGAGATCCATCGCCTGCGGGCCCAGCTGCGAGCCCAGGAGGCCATCGACCCGATCGTCGGGGTGAGCCGGGCCCTGCAGGAGATGAAGGAGCTCCTGGACAACATCGCCGACACCGACGTGACCGTGCTCGTGGACGGGGAGAGCGGGGTGGGCAAGGAGTTGGTGGCCCGCCGGCTGCACCGCCACTCCTCTCGGGCCGAGGGCCGTTGGGTCAAGGTGAACTGCGCCGCCCTGCCTCCCGATCTGCTGGAGAGCGAGCTCTTCGGGTACGAGAAGGGCGCCTTCACCGGGGCGCTCAAGCGCAAGGAAGGAAAGTTCGAGTACGCCAGCGGGGGCACCATCTTCCTGGACGAGATCGGGGAGATCAGCCTGGCCCTCCAGTCGAAGCTCCTCCAGGTGCTCCAGGACCGGGAGTTCTGCCGGCTCGGGGGAAACGAGCCCCTGCGGGTGGACGTGCGGGTGGTCTGCGCCACCAACCGGGACCTGCGCAAGGCCGTCGAGGCCCGCCAGTTCCGGGAGGACCTGTACTACCGCCTCAACGTGGTGAACATCCGGGTGCCGGCCCTGAGGGAGCGCCGGGAGGACATCCCCCTCCTGACCCGCTATTTCCTGCACAAGTTCTCCGAGAAGTACGGCCGGACGCGGGTGGAGGTCTCCGACCAGCTCATGGCCTACTTCCTCTCCTACGATTGGCCGGGGAACGTGCGGGAGCTGGAGAACCTGGTCAAGCGCCTCGTGATCCTGGATGACGAGCGGTTCATCTTCAGCGAGTTCAAGGGCCGCAACGTCTCCCCGGCGGTGCCCTCCCCGGTGTCCCCCGAGGAGCGCTCGGTCCTCGACGACCTCGATCTGGAGTCGGGCAAGACGATCTCCCTCAAGGAGATCGCCCGCAAGGCGGCCACCGAAGCCGAGCGCCGCATGATCGCCGCGGTCTTGGAGCACACCAACTGGAATCGGCGCAAGGCGTCGAAGATCCTGGACGTGAGCTACAAGACCCTCCTCTACAAGATCCGGGAGTGCGGGCTGGAGAGGTAGGGTGCGTGGCGCCGGATCGAGGGCTCCCGTCAGGGCTTGACGGCCCGGTAGAGGGTCGCCACCCCGAAGGTGAAGTCCTCGTACCCCACCGAGGTGAACCCCTGCTCCTCGAGGAGCCGGCAGAACTCCCGGCGGGGCGGGAAATCGGCGACGCTCCGCGGCAGGTAGCGGTACGCCCGGAAGTTTCCCGAAACCACCCCCCCCAGGAACGGCAGCACCCGGTGGAAGTAGAACCCGTACCCGGCCCGGGCCAGCGGGTTCTCGGGCAGGGAGAAGTCCAGGATGAGCGCCAGCCCCCCCGGCACGAGCACGCGGCGGAGCTCCTCCAGGGCCCGTTCCCGCCGCACGACGTTGCGGATGCCGAAGGCGATGGTGACGGCGTCGAAGACCCCGTCCCGGTAGGGTAGGTCCTCGGCCGACGCGTTCTGGAGGGTGACCCGGTCCGAGACCCCGGCCTGGGCCAGCTTCGGCAGGGCTCCCCGCAGCATGGGCAGGCTGAAGTCCGCCCCCCACACCCGGCCTTCCGGGCGCGCCCGGAGGGCCGCGAGGGTGACGTCCCCGGTGCCGCAGGCCAGGTCCAGGACCCGGGGCGAACCCTCGGGGAGGCGCCCGGCCAGGGCCCTCCTCCAGCTCCCGTCCACCCCGAAGCTCAGGAGCCGGTTGAGCAGGTCGTACGTAGGCGCGATGGCCGAGAACATGGCCTGGATCGCCCGAGACCGCTCCGCCGGGGTGGGGTCTGCGGGGCCGGCGGCCATCAGCCGCCCCCCACGAAGCGCACCAGCTCCAAGCGGTCGCCCTCCTGCAGGGTCATCCGACCGAGGTCCCGTCGGGCCGCCACCTCCCCGTTTCGCTCGACCACCACCGCCTCGGGGTCCAGCCGGAGCTCCCGGAGCAGCTCGAGCACGGTGAGCCCCGGGGCGGCCTCCCGTTCGACTCCGTTCACGGCGATGCGCATGGCGGGGCTCCTTCTGCGGGCGTGAACACGGCGTCCCAGTCCTTCCAGACCGGTTCCAGGCCGGCCTCGACCAGCCGGCGGGCCACCTCGGCGGGGGGCCTGCGGTCCTCCACGGCGAACTGCTCGCCGCTCTCGGCCGGCCGGGTGTAGCCTCCGGGCTCGGTGCGGGAGCCGGCGCTCATGTGGGTGATGCAGATCCGGGCCAGGGCGTCCCGAAGGGGCGCCGCCTCCCGGGTGGACAGGACCAGCCCCGCGTCGGGCAGGAGGAGGCGCAGCGCGCAGGCGAGCTGGACGAGGTCGGCGTCCGGGACGGGCGCGGGAGGGGCGAGGGCGCCCTCGGCCGGCCGCAGGCGGGGGAAGGAGACGCAGACCTGGGTGCGCCAGTGGACCCGTTGGAGCCACAGGGCGTGGAGGGCAAGCCCCACGGCCTCAGCCCGCCAGGGCCCGAGCCCCAGGAGGGCACCGAGGCCCACCCGGCGCAGGCCGGCCGTGGCGCCCCGCTCCGGGGCACCCAGCCGCCACCCGTAGTCGGCCTTTCTGCCGGAGGGGTGGCACTCGGCATAGAGCGCCGGGTCGTAGGTCTCCTGGTACACGGTGAGGCCGTCGATCCCGGCGGCCGCCAGGCGCCGGTACCCGTCCACGTCCAGGGGGTAGACCTCCACGGAGAGACTCGGGAAGAGGGCGTGCAGGCGCCGCGCCAGGTCCTCCAGGTACGCGGGGGGCACCACCCGGGGTGCCTCGCCCGAGACCAGGAGGAGGCTGCGAAAGCCCTGCTCCCAGATCGCCCGGGCCTCCTCCTCCACCCTCTCCGGGCCCAGGGTGGTGCGCCGTATGGGGTTGCGGGCGCTGAAACCGCAGTACCGGCAGGTGTTCGTGCACTCGTTCGAGACATAGAGGGGCGCGTACAGCTGCACCACGCGCCCGAAGCGCCGATGGGTCAGCTCTCGGGCCCGGGCGGCCAGAGGCTCCAGGTAGGCCCGGGCGGCGGGGGAGACCAGGGCCAGGAACCCGTCGAGGCCAACTTCGTCGCGTGCGAGGGCCCTCTCCACGTCGGCCGGGGCGGCCTCCGTCGCGTGCCGCAGGTGCCGCGCCAGTGGCTGGGAGGCGAGGTGGGACGCGAAGCTCACGTCTGCCACAGAAAGCCCGTCAGGGGGCTCGACGGGTGCGCTTCGAGGGCAGGCGCGGGTGCGGGCGCGCCTGCCAGGAAGGCCTCGCGGCCGGCCTCCACGCCCTTGCGAAACGCCCGCGCCATGGCGGGGGGGTCACCCGCGACGGCGATGGCGGTGTTCACCAGGACGGCCGCCGCCCCAAGCTCCATGGCCTCGGCGGCGTGGGAGGGGGCCCCGAGGCCCGCGTCCACCACCACCGGCACCCGGGCCTGCTCGACGATGATCGCCACCGCATCCCGCGTGCGCAGGCCGCGGTTGGAGCCGATCGGGGAGCCCAGGGGCATCACGGTCGCGGTGCCGACCTCCTGGAGGCGCAAGGCGAGCACCGGGTCCGCGCCGATGTAGGGCAACACGGTGAAGCCCTCGCGCACCAGGATCTCGGCGGCCCGAAGGGTGTCCACGGGATCGGGGAGGAGGTGGCGGGGATCGGGAGTCACCTCCAGTTTCACCCAGTCGGACAGGCCGGCGGCCCGGGCCAGGCGGGCCAGGCGCACGGCCTCTTCGGCGTCCCGAGCCCCGGAGGTGTTGGGGAGGAGCAGCAGCCGGGAGCGGTCCAGGTGGGTGAGGATGTCCTCTTCGGGCCGGGTGAGGTCGACCCGGCGGAGGGCCACCGTGACGATCTCGGCGCCGGAGGCCTCGATCGCGGCGGTCATGGCTTGGGGGCTGGAAAACTTTCCCGTCCCCACCAGCAGGCGGGAGCGGAAGGCCCGGCCGGCGATCACCAGCGGGTCCGTGGTGGGCTGCGGGGCGGTCATTCGGAGTGTCCTCGGAGGCTTGCCCAGGGGGAGCGGGTCGGGAGGCCTGGCGGCGGGGCATCCCGGCCGCCCCAGTATCCCAGAGGGCCGGGGGGGGCGGCAACCGGTATGACAGGCCTGGACCTACCGGCTGGTCGGCGAGCGGAGTCCGGGAGCCCCTGGGTTTCGCCCCGCAATCCGCGCCAATTCGAAGAAGTGTCCCAGCAGCACCCGGTGCGCCGGGCCTATGAACGAAGCCACCTTCCTTACATCCCCTCTCCCCCCGGGAGAGGGGCCTGGGGTGAGGGCAAACGTCCCGCGAATGGTCGGCGTTTCACCCCTCGGGGTGACCCGAAGGTCATGGGCAACTCACCCGCTCGCGTCGGCCTCGTCGGGTCGGTGGATGCGGTGCGGGGCTGCACTCCGGGGCTCCCGGACTCCGCCCCACGCGTGCCGCTGAACCCGGGGGCCCCTTGTCTCCGAGTGGTCCTGCGGGTGGCCGGGATGCGGGTGGCCGGGATTGAACCGTCTTGCGCCGTTGGGATACCCTGAAACGGGAGTCCGGCGGTTCCGGGGGCCAACGACGGGAGAGACGCCGATGCGGGTAGGGCACGTGGAGCAGATCGCGGATCACGAGGTGGAGGCCGAGGGCGCCCAGGGGGTTCGGATGCGGGTGGCGGTCGGGCCCGATCAGGGAGCCCCGAACTTCGTGATGAGGGTCTTCGACGTGGCCCCCGGCGGGCACAGCCCTCACCACTCCCACGACTTCGAGCACGAGGTCTTCGTGCTGTCCGGACGGGGGGTGCACGAGGAAGACGGGCGGACGGAGCCCGTGGGACCCGGGGACGTGGTGTACGTGCGGCCCGGGGTGATCCATCAGTTCCGTGCGGCCGAGGACGAGGGACTGCGGTTTCTCTGCGTCGTCCCGCGGACCTGAAACGCCCGGGGGCCGCGGAGCATCCCAAGGGCGTGGGCGGCGGATGCCGCCGGTTGCCGCAGCGGGTGCGCGGTGGCACAGTGGTCTGCATCGAAAGCGGAGTCCCCGGAGCCCGGGAACGGATCGTCGCGAGCAGACCGGAGAGCAGGGGCGCGTGGGCGAACGAAGAGACACGGCAGGCGGAGAGGCGAGCAGGGGGTTGCCCATGACCTTCGGGTCACCCCGAGGGGTGAAACGCCGACCGGTCGCCCTCACCCCGGGCCCCTCTCCCGGGGGGAGAGGGGATGGAAGGAAGGCGGGTTTCCTTGTGGGGATTGCGCCACGAATCCATCCGGTCGCGCAGCAGGTGGTTTCCCAGGCTCTGAGAAGGAGAGCGCCGTGAAGAGTGTAAAGAGTCGTTGGATCCTGGTACCGCTGTTGGCCGTTTCCCTGGCGGCTTGTTCCGCCCCGCCGAAGAAGGCGGAGATCGGGACGGTCCTCGGCGGGGTGGGCGGCGGCATCCTCGGCGCCCAGGTGGGCGGCGGCCACGGCCGCACGGCGGCCATCATCGCCGGGACCATCCTGGGGGCCGTGATCGGGCAGGAGATCGGGCGGTCCATCGACCGGACCGACGAGCTCATGGCCCAGCAAGTGCTGGAGGTCAACCAGACCGGCCAGAGGTCCCAGTGGGTCAACCCGGACTCGGGCAACACCGTGGCCGTGACCCCCACTCGGACGTACCAGGTGGCCTCCGGGCAGTACTGCCGGGAGTACCAGACCGAGGTGGTCGTGGGCGGTCAGGTGCAGCAGGCCTACGGCACCGCCTGCCGCCAGCCCGACGGGTCCTGGAAGATCCAGCAGTAGCCGGGGGGCCCGCAGGGCCCGTTCGGGCGCGTCGGAGGGGGCGCGCTTGCCGAGAGGAGGCGCGGCAGGGTCAGGTTACCCTGCGACTGACCACGTCCCACTGGGCGAGGGCCTCCTCGGTGTCGGGCAGCTCCCGGCGGGCGGTGGCCAGGACGTCCCGTGCCTCCGGCTTCCAACCCTTTGCCGCGTAGGCCTCGGCCACCCGCAGCAGGTACCACCAGCCCCGGTCCCCGTCCAGGCGGTAGCAGCGCTTGAAGACTTCCGCCGCTTTCTCCGCGGTCCCGGCTCCCTTCTCCAGCAGGAGCTGTCCGAGGGGGACCAGGGCCTCCAGGAGGTCCCGGTGCCGGGCCGCTACGGTCTGGAAGGCCTCGAGGGCCTCGTCCGGCCGCCGGAGCTCCCGGAGGGCCCGGGCCTTCCAGAGGGTGGGCCGGGGGTCGGCGGGGCCCACCCGGCGTACGGCTTCCTCGGCCGCCTCCAGGGCGGGTGCCGGGTCCCCGGCCTCGAACGAGCCGGCGGCGAGCAGCACCCACGCCTCCCCGTCTTCGGGGTGTCCCTTCAGCCACTCCCGCAGGAACGCAGCGCCCTCCCCGGGTCTTCCCCGCTCCCGGAGCACGTCGGCCCGGTGGTGGGCGGCCGGGGAGAAGTCCGGGTCGGCGCCGAGGGCCCGGAGGAAGTGACCCTCGGCAGCCTCCACGTCCTTGTCCAGCGCCGCCAGGAGGCCTAGGGCGTAGTGGGGCCCCGGAGCGTCCGGGTGAGCCCGGGCCGCCTCCTCGAGCCCCGGGCGGGCTCGGTCGGTCTCCCCCTGCTGGAGGTGGACGAAGGCCTCGGCGAAGCCGTCCCCGAGGTGCTCGAAGGCCTCTCGCTCCTCGGCGGAGAGGCTCTCCAGGTAGAACCCGAAGAGGTCGTCCACGGAAGCCAGGTCCTCGTCGGTCTCGCCCTGCCCGCCGGTGGCACAGGAGGGGGCCGGGCAGGCGCAGGAGGGGGGGAAGAGGCGCTCCGCCGCCCGGCCGGGGGCCGGCGCCTCCGGGGCCCCCGAGCCGAGGCGGTCCAGGGCCTCCTGGGCGCGGCGCCGGAGCTCGGGATGCTCCCCGGCCAGCTCCAGGGCGAGCGCCGCGTGCTCCTGCGCCTTCGGCAGGTCCTCTGCGTTCGCGTAGCCCTGGGCCTCCTCCAGGTTCCAGGCCACGAGGCGCTCCCGGCAGGTGCGGACCCCACCGGCCGCCGGCTCCCAGCCGGGCTGCGCCTCCAGGGCGTCTTCGTAGTAGGAGAGGGCCTCGGCCCAACGGCCCTGGCCCGCGAGCTTGTCCGCCTTCTCCAGGGACCTGCCCGCCGGGTCCTTCTTCCCGGAGAACCAGCCGAACGCCATGGCGACCTCCCGTCGTCGGAAAAAGGGGAATCTGGGGTATCGGGTTGGCTCAAGCGGCTACTATATCTTGTGGTCCGTCGCCGGCCCGGAATGGCCAGGCTGGGCAAGCACCTCCGAGGGCTTTCGACACAAGCAGGGAGACTCGTGAGCAACATGTCGTGATCATTGGTGTTCTGGTGGTGACCGGAACCATCGCGTCTGCCTTTGATGATAATCGGAACCGCAACATCTTGTGGTCACTTGAGCCAACCCGATACCCCAGTAAGGGGAAAAGGGCTCGCAAAGTGAGCCCGGGCAGGGTAGAAGGACGGGGTCGAGGTGTCAACGATCCCCGGATCCCCCGCCTCGGAGGAGAGCGGGGACCGGGAGCCCCTGCGCTTCGCCCCGCAATCCGCGATGATTGGAAGACGGGCCCCTTGCGGAACCGGTACGCCCGGCTTCACCGGTTCCCATCGGCTGTAGCGCCTGGGTCGAAGCGGTACGGGGCTGCGCTCCGAGGCTCCCGGACCCCGCCCCGGAATCGGGTGGTGGATCCTGGGATCCCCGGATCCCCCGCCTCGGAGGAGAGGGGGGACCGGGAGCCCCTGCGCTTCGCCCCGCAATCCGCGATGATTGGAAGACGGGCCCCTTGCGGAACCGGTACGCCCGGCTTCACCGGTTTCTGCGGGGCTGGGCGAATCGGTCGAAGCGTTACGGGGCTACGCTCCGAGGCTCCCGGACCCCCCGTCTCGGAGGAGAGCGGGGACGGGGAGCCCCTGCGCTCCGCCCCGCGATCCGCGATATTCGGACGAGGCGTTGTCGAGGGAGAGGGTACGCCCAGCTTCACCGGTTTCTGCGGGGCTGGGCGAATCGGTCGAGGCGGTACGGGGCTGCGCTCCACGGCTCCCCGCCCCCGCCCGAAGGTCTGGCGGTGGATTCCGGGATCCCCGGATTCCCCGCCCCAAGGTTTGGTAGTGGATTCTGGGATCCCCGGGCCTGCCGTCTTCGCTCCGCGGCGGGTGGGGTGTTCTGGAGCGGCCGTAGGGGCGACGCATAGGTCGCCCCGCATCGAGGCAGAGCATGAAGGGTGGGCGGAGGGAGGCGACTCCCGACCTGTGGATCTACACCGACGGGGCGTGCGCGGGGAACCCCGGGCCGGGGGGCTGGGGGGCCGTGCTCCTGCGGGGCGGGCGGTACGAGGAGCTCGGCGGGGGCGAGTCCCACACCACCAACAACCGCATGGAGATGCGGGCGGCCCTGGAAGGGCTGCGCCGCGCCCGCCCCGGGGAGCGCGCCCACGTGGTGACGGACTCCCGGTACCTCCACGACGGGATCTCCCGGTGGATCCACGCGTGGAAGCGCCGGGGGTGGCGCAAGGCCGACGGCGGGGAGGTCCTGAACCGGGATCTCTGGGAGGCCCTGGACGAAGCCTGCCGGCGGCCGGGGGTCCCGGTGACCTGGGAGCACGTCCGGGGGCACTCGGGCCACGCCCTCAACGAGCGCTGCGACGCGATCGCGACGGCCTTCTCCCGGGGGGAGTCCCCTGCGCTCCGGTCCGGGGACGGGAAGTGGATTCCCGGGGTGGGGGACGGGGGCCTCGCCCCCGGGCTCTCCTACCCCCTGTACCTGAGCCTCGTGGACGGGGAGCTCCGGGTGCACCCGGACTGGGCGGACTGTGAGTCCTGGGTCCGGGGGGCCAAGGGGGCCCGGTTCCGCAAGGTGAAGGACCCGTCGGAGGTGGCCGGCTCGCTGGAGGCCTGGGGGCTGGCGCCGGACGCCGCGCGGCGTCTGGGGCTGGGCTGAGCGCCCGTGTCCGCGCCTCCGCCCCCCCCGGCCGCCCCTGCCGGCCCGGGCCCCGGACCCGCCAAGGCGTTCCTCCTTGCCGCGGGCCTGGGGACGCGCCTGCGACCCCTGAGCCTGGAGCTGCCCAAGCCGGCCTGGCCGCTCTTCGACGTCCCCCTGGCTGCCTGCGCGCTGGACCTGCTGGCCCTCGCCGGGGTGACGCAGGCGGTGGTGAACCTGCACCACCTGCCGCAGAGGCTGCGGGACGCCCTCGCCCCCTGGATACCCGCCGGGGTGGAGGTCCGGTGGAGCCACGAGCCGGAGATCCTGGGCACCGGCGGTGCCCTCCTGGCCTGGAGGGGCTTCCTCTCGACGGGCCCGTTCTTCCTGGCCAACGCGGACACCTACCAGGAGATCGACTTCGGGGCGATGGCCCGTCGCCACCGGGAGGCAGGCGTCGTCGCCACCCTCTCCCTGCGGCGTCTGCCCCCCGGGGCCCCCGGCCCGATCGAGGTGGACGGCGCGGGCCGGATCGTGCGGTTCCTGGGTGCCCGCGCGCCCGGGTGCGGGCCCGGCGCCCCCTGTGCGTTCACGGGGGTGCACGTGCTCGCGCCGGAGCTCCTGGGGGAGCTCCCCGAACGGCCGCACTGCATCAACGCGGACGTGCACCAGGGCCTCGTGGGCCGGGGGGCGGAGCTCGCGGGGTTCTTCCCGGAGGAGGGGTCCTTCTGGAGCGACCTGGGGACCCCGGAGCGCTACCTCGGCGCCCACTGGGAGCTCCTGCGCAGGGGAAGACTGCCGGCGGCGAGCCCCGGGCGGATCGTGGCGGAGGACGGGGAGGCCGCCGGAGGGGGGAGGTTCTCGGCGCCCTGCTACCTGGGCCCCGGGGCAGCCGTGGAGGGGCGGGCCGTGGCGGGCCCCTTCGCGGTGCTCGGGGCGGGGGCCCGGGTCGGGGCGGGGGCCCGGGTCGAGAGCTCGGTCCTCTGGGCGGGCGCTCGGGTGGAGGGGGAGGAGCTTCGGAGGGCCATCCTGTCCTGCTCGGGGGCACGGATGACCGGGCAACCCGCGGCGGCGGGGCAGGAGGGTTGACGATGGAGCTTCCGGCGCAGCGGTGGCACGAGGCCCTGGAGAGGCGCGGCTCCCGACGGCGCTTCCAGCCGGCGGCCCCGGCACAGGGGCTCCTGCACCGGCTCGACGCCCTGTGCCGGGAGTTTCGGCCCTTCGGTGCGGTTCGGGCCGTGCTTCTGCGGCAGGCGCCGCCGGACCTCTTCCGGGGGGTGTTGGGCGCGTACGGCAGCGTCAAGGGCGCCCCTTGCTGCCTGGTGGTCGCCGGGTCCGGGGCCCGGGCCGCGGAGGCGGGTTACGTGGGCGAGGGCGCGGTGCTGGAGGCGACCGCCCTGTGGCTCGGCACCTGCTGGGTTGCCGGCCTCTTCCGGCCCGAGAGCCTGGGGGGCTGGGGAGCGGGGCCGGAGGGGCTCGGGGAGGGGGAGCGGGTGTGGGCCGTCTCCCCGGTGGGGACCCCGGCGCCGAGGAAGACGGTGGAGGAGCGTCTGATGGGTGCCGTCGCCCGTTCCGGGACACGAAAGGGATCCGAGGGGATCGCCCCGGGGTCGGCGGGCTGGCCGGAGTGGGCCCGGGCCGGGGTCGAGGCCGCACGCCGGGCCCCGTCGGCCCTGAACCGCCAGCCCTGGCGCTTCTCCTGGGAAGGGGGGCGGGTGGTCCTGGGGGCGGACGGGCCGGACACCCACGGGATCCCCAAACGGCTCGACTGCGGGATCGCGATGCTCCACTTCGAGGTGGGCGCCCGGTGGGCCGGGCGCGCGGGGCGCTGGAGGATGCTCCCGGACCCCCTGGTGGCGGAGTTCGTCCCGGAGTGAGTTGCCCACGACCATCGGGTCACCCCGAGGGGTGAAACGCCGCGAGGGCCCTCTTGGCGGGGGGCGGCAGGGCCTTGAGCTGGCGTTCCCGGCGGGTGGCCGAGGGGCGGTCGGGGTGGGGCTCTGCGTAGACCAGGCGCACGGGGAGGCGGGCCCGGGTGTAGCGGGACGCCACACCCCTGTTGTGCTCGGCCGTCCGCCGCGCCGGGTCCGTGGTGATCCCGGCGTAGAACGTGCCGTCGCTGCACTCGAGGAGGTAGCAGTACCACGGGGCCGGGGGGAACCCGTGGGGGGCCTTTCTCAAGAGAAGCCTCTACTCGGCGAGGGGAAGCGGAGGGGCCGGGCACCGGGCGCGCCCCTTTGGGGTTCTCAAACGAAAGGCGTGGGGAGCGGAGTCGGCCTCCGGCCGAAGTCGCGGCCGGGAGCCCGCTCCCACGGGAACAAGACCCCGGGGTTCCGGGTGGGGGCTCCCTCCTGGGGGCGAACGGACCGAAGGGCCATCCGGGGTCGCCCTCCCACACGATTCGCAACGGAGCCCCCTTTGGGCTGTGCGAGGAGTAGGCCCCCGCCCGGTCCGGGAAAGGCTACACGAAGGCCGCACCGGGTGCGAGGGGCCTTGGGCGGCTTCGGGGGAGACGCCCCGGACGGGGGGTGACGGCTATTCCCCATCGGTGGTAGATTCCGCCTGCTCCCTTCCGCTCTTCGAGTCCTTCGCGGGGGCCGTCCGCCGGTGCTCGCTCGCCCCTTCCCGGTTGATGCGGAGCCGCCCATGTCTGCCAACGGCGTGATCCTGCAGAAGCTCCACTCGTTGGATCAGGTGCTGGCGGAGCTTCGCTCCCTGGGTCCCGTGAGCCGGGAGACCCTGGAGTCCGACTGGCGCACCCGGAGGGCCGTGGAGCGGGATCTCCAGATCCTTGTGGAGGTCGTCGTCGACGTGTGCCAGCGACTGCTTTCGACAGCGGGCAGGCACCGGCTCCCACGGGAGCCGACGCCGTAGAGCGCTGTGTCGCTCTGGGCGTCCTGGCCTCCGCCGACCCTTACCGCAGAATGGTCCAATTCCGGAACTTCGTCATGCACCGGTACGGCCGAGTGGATCCCCTTGTCCTGGTGGAGATTCTGAACCGGCGGCTCGGTGATTTCGAGGGATTTCGGGACGAGGTGCTGCGCCATGTCCAGGGTTGAGTGGGGAGCGGCTGAGCAGGTGCTCTCCACCCATCCCCGCGTGGTGGCTGCCTGGGCGTTCGGTTCTGCGCAGGGAGGCGACGTTCGGCGGGGGGGCGACGTGGACGTGGGCGTTCTGCTCGCGGGAGAGGCATCCCTCGACGAGCTGGCGGAGCTCCGGGCGGACCTGCAGCAGGCGCTACGACAGGACGACGTGGACCTCGTGATCCTCAACCGCGCGTCTTCGATCCTGCGATTCGAGGCGCTCTCGGCCCGGCGGATCTTCTGTCGGGACGAGGCGGCGACGGCTGCGTTCGCGTCCCTCACGGCCCGGGAATACGAGGATGACGTGGCCTTCCTGCGGAAGGGGCTTGCCTCGAGGAGCCGCTGAGCCCTGTCGGTGTCACCCTCCGGCGGCGAACGGGCCGGCCCCCGGGGGTCCGCTTGGCGGAGCGCCCCGCACCAGCACCGGGGCGCGCCTGTTCCCCCCGGCGGATCCGAGGCCGGGTTGTGCCGCGGGATGGGGGTCTGCTAGCCTGGCACCGCGGTGCTGCCGGCCTCCCGGAGACCCATGAAGCTCCTGCGCGACCTCACCCTGGGCCTGTACCTCCCCGGCTCGTCCGCCGTGCACGCCCTCGACCCCCGGGCCAAGCTCGGCGCCTGTGTGCTGGCCATGGCCGCCACCCTCTCCCCGGGAACCGCCTGGGGCGCGGTGTGGAGCTGGCCCCTCCTGGCGCTGGGGCTCGCCGTCTCCCGGGTCCCCCTGTCCCTGTTCCTCCGCGGGCTGCGGCCCTTCGTCTGGCTCTTCGGGTTCACGGTGCTGCTCCACGGCCTCGCCACCCCGGGGCAGGAGCTCCTGGCGCTTCCCTGGATCGGCGCCGGGCTCACCCGGGAGGGGCTCGCCCAGGGCGGTGCGGTCTCGGCCCAACTCGCTACGGCGGTGGGGTTCTCGTCCCTCCTCACCCTGACCACGAGCCCCACGGACCTGGTGTGGGCGCTCGATCGGCTGGGGTCTCCCCTGAGGCGGCTCGGGGTGCCCGTGGGGGATTTCTGCGTGACGGCGTTGCTCGCGATCCGGTTCTTCCCGATCCTGTACGAGGAGGCGGAGCGCCTCACCCTCGCCCTGAAGGCCCGCGGGATCGACCCGGGGGAGGGGGGGGCGATGGTCCGGGCGCGCAACGTCCTCCCCCTGCTGGTGCCTCTCTTCCGGCAGGTCTTCCACCGTGCCGAGACCATCGCCCTCGCCATGGAGATGCGGGGGTACCGTCCGGACCGGCCCCGCACCTCCTGGCGGGCACGGGGGCTCGGCGCGAGCGAGGCCGCCGCCCTGGGGCTCTCGGCGCTGACCCTGGGGGCCGCGCTCTTCGTGCCCCTGCTGGTGCTCGGCCCGTGAGGAACATTCGGCTGACCCTGGAGTACGACGGCACGGCCTACGCCGGCTGGCAGGTGCAGGACAACGGGCCCACCGTCCAGGGGTCGGTGGAAACGGCCCTGGCGGCCCTCCTCGAGCACCCCGTGCGCGTCACCGCCTCCGGGCGCACCGACGCCGGCGTGCACGCCCTGGGTCAGGCGGCGAACTTCCGCACCGGCGCCCGCATCCCGCTGCGGGGGGTCGTCCACGGTCTCAACGGGCTCCTGCCGCGCGACATCGCGGTGCGCCGGGCCGACGAGGTGCCCGCGGACTTCGACAGCCGCCGGAGCGCCAAGGAGAAGACGTACCAGTACTTTCTCCACACGGGTGCCGTCCCCTCGGCCTTCGCCCGCCGCACGAGCTGGCGGGTGCCGGCTTCCCTGGACCTGGCCGCCATGGGGCGGGCCGCGGCCCACCTGGAGGGCACCCACGACTTCGGGGCGTTTCGGGCGGCGGGGTGCGACGCCCCCCACGCGGTGCGGCGGGTCCACGAGGTGCGGGTGACGCCCCGGGGGGAGTACGTGGAGGTGGCGGTCCGGGGGACCGCGTTCCTGCGGCACATGGTGCGGATCATCGTGGGGACCCTGGTGGAGGTCGGCCGGGGCCGTCGGCACCCCGACACGGTGGCGGAGCTGCTGCGCACCGGGGATCGCGGCGGGGCCGGTGTCACGGCGCCTCCCCAGGGTCTGTTCCTGGCGGAGGTGCGCTACGAGGTGCCGGTGCTGGAGTCGTTCCCGTGACCCCGGGCGGGGCCCTTCTCCGGACGGTGACCTCGGTGCGGCGGCGGTCCCTCCTACTGGGGGCGTCGCGGGTCGTGAGCGCGGCCCTGGCGGCCGGGCTCGCGGTCGTCCTGGCGGCGAGCCTGGCCCTGCGGGCTCTCCCCGAGGGGTGGAGGATCCCCTGGGCAGGGGCCGCCCTGGGGTGCGCCGTGCTGGCCGCCGTCTTGAGCGGCTTGCGCGAGCTCCGCCGGGCCCGGCCCCGCCTCTCCCCGGCCCGGGCCGCGGAGCTCCTGGGCGGGCCCGACCCGGCGGTGCGGGAGCTCCTCCTGACCGGGGCGGACCTGGCGGCCTGGGGGGAAGGGGGGGCGGAGGCCCGGGGGGCAAGCCCCGCCCTGGCCGGGGCCCAGGTGGAGGCCGCCGCGGCGGCAACCCGGGGCCGCCACCCGGCCGCGGCGGTGCCGGGCCGGCCTGCGCTCCGCAAGGGGCTCCTGGTCGGCGCCCTGGCGGCGCTGGCCGCCGCGTGGGCCGCGGCCGACCCCATGGGAAGGGGTGTGTGGGCCGGCCTGCTCTCCGGCGGGCCGCCGGTCCCGGTGGCCGTGGGGAACCTCCGTCTGGTCTACGGGCCTCCGGCGTACACCGGCCTGCCCGAGCGCCGGGTCGAGGGAGCGGAGGGGTCCGTGGAGGGGTACCGCGGCACCTGGGTGACCCTGGAAGGGGAGGTGTCCCGGCCGGTGGACGGGGGCCGGTGGGAGGGGCCGGGGGGGGCAGCGGTGCCCCTGGCGGTGGAGGGCCGCGGGTTTCGGGTCTCGTGGATCCTGGAGAAGCCGGGGCAGTACTCCCTGGCGTTCGAGAGGGGGGGGCGCGCGGTCCCCTCGGACTTCGTCCCCCGGAGCGTCCGGGTCGCCGAGGACGCACGTCCCGCGGCGGAGCTCCACCGGCCGGAGGGCGATCTCGAGGTGACCGCCGACCAGGAGGTGGAGGTGGCGTTCTCCGCGCAGGACGACTTCGGCGTGGAGCGCGCCGAGCTCGTCCTGCAGGGGGAGGAGGAGGTGCGCATCCCCCTGGCCGTCACCCCGGGGCGGCGGGCCCAGGGCCGGGGGCACTTCCTGCCCCTGGCCCATCCCGGGCTGGGGGAGGGGGCCCACCTGCGGGTGGAGGTCTGGGACGGGGACACCGTCTCGGGCCCCAAGGCGGGCAGCACCCGGTCGGTGTACGTGGCGTTCCTGGACAAGCGCCGACTGGCGGCCGAGATCGCCGGCCTGGAGGAGCGCCTGCTGGAGGCGCTGCTCGGGCACCTCGCGGACCACCTGGAGGCCCCCGAGGCCGGGGCCGGGGAGCTGGAGCGGCTGCGGGCCGGGGGGCGGGACCTGCTGCGGCTGCTCGACCAGCTGTCGGAGCGGGTCGGGCGGGCGGCCGGGGAGGGCGCCCTGGGGGCGGTGGCGGTGCTGCGGATGGAGGCGGGGCTCCGGTCGGCCCTGGAGCCCTTCCTGGCGGGCGGTGCCGACCGGGAGGGCTTGGTGGCCGAGCTCGAGCGCGACGCCCTCCTTCTCGACCGCCTGCTCCGCAGCCTGCGCATGGAGGAGGCCTTGAGCTTGGGGGACGAGCTCGCGGCGCTCCAGCGCAACCTCTTCGACGAGCTCCTGCGCGGCGCCGACCCCGGGGACCTGGCGGAGCGGGTGGCCCGGCTCGAGGAGTTACTGGCGGAGCTGGCCCGAGCGCTCGGGCGGGGCGCCGCCGAGTTGCCCGAGGACTTCGCCAACGCCGACGCCGTGCGGGACCTGCCCGCGAGCGACCTGGAACGGACCCTGGCGGAGCTCCGGGAGGCCCTGGAGCGGGGCGACCGGGACGGGGCGCAGGCCCTGGCCGAGAAGCTCCTCGACACCTTGGGGCGCTGGCTGGCCGCCCTGGAAGATGCCGCCGGGGGGGCGGCGAGGGCGGAGCTCGACCCCCTGCACCAGGAGCTCTCGGAGATCGGGGCCGAGGTCCGGGAGCTCGCCTCCGGCCAGGAGGCCGTCCTGGGGGAGACGCAGGACGTGGGCCGGGAGGCCTCCCGGCGGGCATCGGAGCTCCTTCGGGACGCCGTCGAGGGCCTCCTGGACCGCAGCGAGGGCAGGCTGCGGGCCGTGGAGGGGGAGACGCGGCGGCTGGAGGCCGCCGCCTTCCGGGCCGGCCTGCCGGGGGGCCTCGAGGCCGTCTTCCCCCTGCTGGCTTCCCGGGAGCGGCTGGAGGCCGCGGTGGCCGAGGTGCGGGACGCCCTGGGGGAGGACCTCGTGCGGGCGCGGGAGCGTGCCCAGAGCCTTCGGGGTCGCGTGGAAGAGCTGGGGCGCAACGCCGCCGCCGGGCTGGCGTCCCGGGGGGCGCCGGAACCCGAGGTGCGCCGGGTCGAGGAAGGGGCCGGGGCGGCCCTGGCCGAGGTCGATGAGCTGATCCGGGAGCTGGAAGCCCTGGCCGGCAGGCGCCGGGAGGGAGTCGGCCCCGGGGATGCGGAGGCGCTGGGCCGCCTCGAGGAGCGGCAGGGGCGCCTGGCCCGCCGGACCGAGGCCCTGGCCGAGCGTCTGGAGGGGCTCGCCCGTCGTGTGCCCCTGCTGGACCCCGCCCTGCCGGGGCGGGCGCGGGGGGCCCGGCAGGCGATGGGGGAGGCGCAGGGGCGGCTGGGGGAGGCGGACCCCTTCGGCGCCGTGCCCCCGGAGACCCGGGCCCTGGAGGAGTTGACGGAGCTCGCGGGCGACCTCGAGGCCGCCCTGGACCAGATGGGGCAAGGAGGGCCCGGCGGCGGGCTCCAGGTGCTGCGCCGGCCGGGACGCCGGCCCGGCATGGGGACCGAGGTGGACCGCAGCCCCGTGGAGATCCCCCGGGAGGCGGAGGCGAGGGAGCTGCGCGCCTTTCGCGAAGAGGTGCTGCGGGCCATGCAGGGCCGCTACCCCAGGGACTACGAGGAAGAAGTGGAGCGCTACTACGAAAGGCTGATCCGGTGAGCCGAGCACAGCCGGCCTACCCGCCGCCCTTTGGAGCTGTTCGGTCCCGCAGGTCCCGCGGGGCCCTCGCCCGGTGCCTGGGCGCCCTCCTGGCGTTGCTGGCGCTGGTCGGCCCGGCCCGGTCCCAGGAGCCTCCTGCCCGAGAGGTGTACGGGCTCTCGGCGGCGGACCTCGGTCTGTACCTGGGCAACCACCTCCTGGCCGCCTGGCGGGTGCCCGAGGCCCGCCGGGTCGTGGACGGGCTTCTGGCCGAGGAGCCCGGGGACCGCTCCGCCCAGGCCCTGGAGGCACAGGTGCTCTTCTTCGAGGGGCGCTACCCCGAGGCCCTGGCCCGCCTGGACGAGCTGGGCTCCGCCGGGCCGTTTCGCGACCTCGTGGCCGCCACCGCGGACGCCACCCGGGGGTTCCGCTCCCGGCAGAGCGCGCACTTCGAGGTCTCCTGGGGGGACCCCCGGGACGAAGTGCTGGTGGGGCCCGCCCTGGAGGCGCTGGAGGCCGCTCGGGGAGCCCTCTCCCGGGAGCTGGGGTTCCTGCCCGAGGGACGGGTGCGGCTCGAGATCTACCCCAACGCCGCCTCCTTCACCGCCGTCTCGACCCTGACCCGCCAGGAGGTGGAGACTTCGGGCACCATCGGGCTGTGCAAGTTCGACCGGCTCATGATCACGACGCCCCGGGCGACGGTCTGGGGGTACCGGTGGCGCGACACCCTGTGCCACGAGTACGTCCACCTGGCCCTGTACCGCCTGACCCACGGGACCGCGCCCATCTGGGTCCACGAGGGGGTCGCCAAGTATCTGGAGGCGAGCTGGCGCGGGGTGGTCGGGGAGCTGGGGCCCTCGAGCCAGGCCCTGCTGGCCCGGCGCCTGGAGGCGGGGACCCTGATCGCCCTGGAGGCCATGAGCCCGTCGGTGGCGAAGCTCCCCTCGGCGGAGGACACCGCCCTGGCCTTCGCCCAGGTGGGGACCATGATGTCCTTCCTGGAGGAGCGGCGGGGGCCCGGGGCGCTTCGGCGTCTGGCGGGGGAGCTCGGCCTCGGCACCGGCGATCGGGAGGCCCTGGAGGAGGTGTGGGGCGACACCTTCCCCTCCTTCGAGGACGCTTGGCTCGGGTGGGCGGCGGGGCTGCCCCTGGAGCGGGAGGCGGTCCAGGTGCTCTCGCTGGAGCTGGCGGACCACGGCCGGGCGCCGGACGAGGAGCCCGCGGCCTTCGGCGACCCCCGGGCCCGGGACTACGCGCGCCTCGGCGATCTGCTCCGGGCCCGGGGCCGCCTGGGGGCCGCGGCGGTCGAGTACGGCAAGGCCTACGCCCTGGCGCCCGCCGCCCCCGGCGTCGCCTCGCGCTACGCCCTGGGCCTGCTCTCGGCCGGCCGCTTCGGGGAGGCGGCGCAGGTGGCGGTCGACGGCCTGCGGCACTACCCGGACCTGCCGGTCCTCTGGTACCGGAAGGGCGAGGCCCTGCTCTCCCTGGGGCGGCACCGGGAGGCGGCCGCTGCGCTGGAGGAGCTGCTCGAGATCAACCCGTTCCACGTCCCCGCGAGAAAGGCTCTCCTCCACGCCGCCCGCGCCTCGGGCGACGCCCCCCTGGCCGCCCGGGAGGAGTGGGCGCTGGGGGTCTTGGAGCGGTGATGGAACGACGGTTGCCCGCCCGCTTGGAAGGCATGGGACCCATCGGTCCTATAGGTCCTATAGGTCCCATGAGACCGGTGGGCCCCCGAGCTTTCAACCGATGACCGACAACCTGCGCAGGATGCCCATGACCGAGATACTGAGAGAGAGCCCGGGGGACCGGGAGCTGGTGGAAGAGGCGGCCCGGGCCCGGGACGAGGTGGTCGCGGAGATCGGCAAGGTCATCGTGGGCCAGAGGGGGGTCATCGACCTCCTGCTCGTGGCCCTCTTCGCCGGGGGGCACGGCCTCTTCATCGGCGTCCCTGGCCTGGCCAAGACCCTGCTGATCCGGACCCTGGCCGACGTGCTGGCGCTGGACTTCAAGCGGATCCAGTTCACCCCGGACCTCATGCCCAGCGACATCACCGGCACCGAGGTGCTGGAGGAGGATCAGGCCACGGGCCGGCGTTCCTTCCGGTTCCTTCCGGGTCCGATCTTCACCAACATCCTGCTGGCCGACGAGATCAACCGCACCTCCCCCAAGACCCAGGCGGCGCTCCTCCAGGCCATGCAGGAGAACAAGGTGAGCGCGGCCGGCGTGGACCACCCCCTCGCGCCCCCCTTCCTGGTCTTCGCCACCCAGAACCCGATCGAGCAGGAGGGCACCTACCCCCTCCCGGAGGCCCAGCTGGACCGCTTCCTCTTCGCCATCGAGATGGACTACCCGGCGGTGGACGAGGAGCTGGAGATCGTGCGGAAGACGACCGCGGGCCCGCCCCCCGCCCTGCGCAAGGTCCTCGACCCGGACCGCATCCGCCTCTTTCGGGAGGCCGTGCCCCGGGTCCCGGTGGCCGACGCCGCCCTGGCCTACGCCGTGCACCTGGCGCGGGCTACCCGCCCCGGCCCCGAGGCGCCCAAGGCGGTGCGCGAGCTGGTGGCCTGGGGCGCCGGGCCGAGGGCGGCCCAGCACCTGGTGCTGGGCGCGAAGGCCCGGGCCCTGCTGGCCGGCCGGTACGCCGCCGGCCCCGAGGACGTGCGGGCCCTGGCCCTCCCTGCCCTCAAGCACCGGGTGGTGCCGAGCTTCCGGGCCGAGGCTCAGGGGGTCGGGGTGGGGGAGATCCTCTCCCGGGTGCTGGAGGAGGTGGTCCCCTCGTGAACCCCGTGCCGGCGCAGGCGGGGCTGGGGCCCTCCGACCTCCTGGACCCGGTCCTGGCCGCGAGCCTGGGGCGGAGGGAGGTCCCGGGGCCCCCGTCCCCCCACCCGCACCGGGGTATCCACCGCAGCCCTCGCCGCGGCGCGAGCCTGGAGTTCTCCGAGCACACCCTGTACGCCCGGGGCGACGACCCCCGCCATCTGGACTGGAAGGTCCTGGCCCGCTCCGACCGGTACCTGGTGAAGCGGTACGAGGACGAGCGCCTGCAGCGCGTGCTGCTGCTGGTGGACGCCAGCGCCTCCATGGCCTATGGGGCCGGGGAGGGGGGGCTCCGGTCCTCCAAGTACCACCTGGCGGCCCGCCTGGCGGCGACCCTGGCCGCCTGCCTCCTCCGGCAGGGGGATGCGGTGGGGGTCGCCCTGGCGCGGGAACGGGGAGGGGAGTGGCTCCCCCCCCGGAGCGGCCCCGCCCAGCTCGGGGCGGTCCTGGAGGTGCTCGGCGGTGCGCGCCCCGACGGGGCCGCCCGGCTGGGGGAGGCCTGTCGGGGAGCGGGCGAGCGCCTGCGGCGCGATGCGGCAGTCTTCGTCTTCTCGGACTTCCTCGACGAGGGCGACGAGAGGCTGGAGGGCGTGCGCCTCCTCAGGGCCCGGGGATTGGCCCCCCGGGTGGTGCACCTGCTCCACGCCGACGAGGTCGGCCTGCCCTTCGAGAACACGAGCCGCTTCCTGGACCTGGAGGGCCCGGCCAGCCGCGTCCTGGACCCCCTTCCCCTGCGCCGGGCCTACCGGGAGGAGATCGCGGCGTTCGTCGGGCGTGTGGCGGCCCAGGCCGATGGGCTGGGAGTGCCCCACGCCTTCCTCACCGGAGTCGACGACCCGGCGCCGGCCCTGGTCCGGCTGCTCCGCCGCGCAGGGAGGCGCTGAGCACCGGTGGACTTCCTCCGGCCGGCCCTGCTGTGGGGCCTCCTGGGCATCGGGGTGCCGATCCTCCTCCACCTCCTGGGGCGGCGGCGGGTGCGCACCGTCCCCATCGCCACCCTGCGCTTTCTCGAGCGCGCCCGCGCCCGCGCCTCGGCCCACCTGAAGCTCCGCCGCCTGCTCCTTCTCCTCTCCCGCGCGGCGGCCGTCGGGTTGCTGGCCCTCCTCTACGCAGGGCCGGGCTGTCGCCAGCCCGAGGGCCCTGCGGCGCCGGCCACCTGGGTCCTGATCCTCGACACCTCGCCGAGCATGGCGGCGACCCGCGACGGACGGGTGCCCCTGGAGGACGCCCGGCGGTCCCTGGCCGCCCTGCTGGCCGGCGCCGGCCCGGAGGACCGGTTCCTGCTCGTCACGACCCGGGAGGCCGTCGACGACCCGCGCGGCCACCCCGGCGAGGGGTTCGGACCGGCCTCGGCGGAGCTGCGGCGCCGCCTGGACGGGTTGGGGGTCGCCCACGGTCCCCACCGGGTCGACCGGGCGCTGGCCTCCGCCCTCGCCCTCCTCGACGGGGTCCCGGGGGGGAGGGTGGCCCTGGCCACCGACCTCCAGGCCACGGCGTGGCCCGAGGGGGCGCCCGCCCCTGGGCCCGCCGTGCCGGTGCACCTGATCGACGTGGGCCTGCCTTCCCCGCGCAACGCCTGGCTGGCCGCGGTGGAGGAGGAGGGCGGCGAGGTGCGGGTGCGGGTGGGCTCCTCCGGGGCCATGAGCCCCGGGCGCCGGACCGTGCACGTGGTGCTGGGCGACGGTCGGCGGCTCACGGCCTTCCTCGAGGGGCCGGAGACGACCTTCCGGTTCGAGGCCCCCCCCGGCGTGTATGAGGGGGAGGTCCGCCTGGAGGACGGCGGGGACCTGGCCCTGGACGACGTGGCGGCGTTCGTGGGGCGTGCCCGGGCCCGGACGCAGGTGCTGCTCGTCAACGGAGACCCCTGGGGTTTCGAGCTCGCCGACGAGCTCTTCTTCGTGCGCCGGGCCTTCTCCCGGGGGGGGCGGGTCGGGGAGGGGTTCCGGGTGCGCGAGGTGCGCCTGGGGGACCTGGTCCCCGGCGACGTCGAGGACGTCGACGTCGTGGTGCTGGCCAATCCGGGCCCCCTCGGGCCGGAGGTCGTCGAGGCCCTCCACCGCCGGCTCCGGGAGGGGGCCGGGATCCTGGTGAGTGCGGGGGATCAGTGGGACGCCGGGGGCCCCGACCCCGGGCTCGCCCCCCTCCTGGCGGCGCCGGTCCGCGACGTGGTGGCCGTCCCCCGCGACGACCCCGCCCGCCGGCCCTTCGCAACCCTGGACCTGGCCGCCCTGGAGGGCCCCGCGGGCGCCTTCCGGGACCCGGCCGCGGGGGATCTCTCCGGGGTCCGGGTGGTGCGGTACTGGCTTCCCGAGGCTCGGGCGGGGGACGAGACCCAGGTGTGGATGCGCCTGGAGAACGGGGTGCCCCTGCTGGTGGAGCGCCCGGTGGGGGCCGGCAGGGCCCTCTTCCTGGGGACCACCCTGGACCGGGACGGGGCCGACCTGTGCCTGCAGCCGGCCTTCCTGCCGTGGTTGGAGCGAGTGCTCCTCCACGCAGCGGGGCGCCTGCGACCCCCCTTGGCCCCGTGGGTGCCGGCGGGGCACGGCGTGACGCTGCCCCACGGCCCCCCGGCCCTCCTGGAGGGGCCCCGGGGGAGGACCGAGTGGAGGCCCGGGGAGCGGTACGTCCCCCCGGAGCCCGGGGTGTACCGCATCACCTCGGCCGGGGCCCTGGTAGACGCCTTTGCCGTCCGCCTCGACCCCGCCGAATCGGACCTCACCCGCCTGACCGACGCGGAGGTGGCCGCCCGGCTGGGGCCCGCCCGTCGCGTCGGCCCCGGGGAGGGAGCCGCGGCGGGCCTGCCCTCTGCCTCGGGGCGGCGGGACGTCTCCGGGGCCCTCGCGGCGGCGCTCCTCGCCGCCCTCCTGCTGGAGGCGCTCCTGTCCGGGCGCTGGACCCTCCCGCGGCGGCGCCCGGCGGGCCTGCTGGGGGGGGAGGTGGGACCGTGAGCTCCCGTTGGTCTCGCCGGGAGTTCCTGGCCGCCCTGGGGAGCGCGGCCGCAGGCGCGGCGCTGCCCCTGGCGCCGGCCGGCGCCGCGGCCTCCGGGGGGGCCCACTTCACCTGGGCTCAGCTCCGTTACCCCGGCTCCTGGGACCCGAGCCCGCGGGCCGCCGATCGGTTCCTGGAGGCCCTGCGCCGGCGCACCAGCGTGGAGACCGGTCCCCGGCGCCGGCTGGTGGACGTGGGGAGCCCCGACCTCTTCTCCCTGCCCTTCCTCTACGTGGCCGGGCGGGGCGGGTTCCCCTCCCTGGGGGGCCACGGGGAGGCCTGGCTGCGCCGCTACCTGGAGCACGGCGGGTTCGTGCTCTTCGACGACGCCACGGGCGTGGCCGACTCCGGGTTCGCCCGGGGGGCCGCGGAAACGCTCGGCCGGGTCTTCCCGGGCCGGGGTCTCGCGCCCCTGCCCGGGGACCACACGGTGTTCCAGAGCTTCTATCTCCTGCGGGACGTGCCGGGCCGGAAGCTCGTGCGGCCCTTCCTGTACGGGATGGACCTGGAGGACCTCAGCCCCGCCATCCTCTGCCCCAACGACCTGGGGGGCGCCTTCGACGGGGATCCCCTCGGGGGCTACACCCACCCCTGCACGCCGGGGGGCGAGCGCCAGCGGGAGATGACCTTCCGGCTGGGGGTGAACCTGGTGCTGTACGCCCTCACCGGCAACTACAAGAAGGACCAGGTCCACATCCCCTTCATCCTCAAGCGGAGGCAGCGGTGAGCTCCCCTGCGGAGTGGGTGCTCCTCAACGGCCACCCCGGGTGGGTCGCGGCGCTCCTGGCGGTAGCCGCCCTCGCCCTCGCCTCCGGATTCCGCTCCGGAAGGGGCCTGACGCCGGGACGGCGGGCCTTTCTCCTGGCGGTGCGCCTCGCCGCCGTCGCCGCGGCGGCGGCGGCCGTGCTGCGGCCGGCGCGCGAGGTGGAGCTCACCCGGCCCCGGCTCCCTCCCCTCGCCGTGGTGGTCGACACCTCGCGGAGCATGGCCCTGGGGCCCCAGGCACCGGGGCCGGCCTTGGCCCGCTGGCTCGCCGGAGCCGGCCTGGAGCGGGAGTTGGGGGCGTTCTACCGGGTGGAGCGCTTCGGCCTGGGGGACCCCCCGCCGGCCCTGGCCCCCGGCGCCGAGGAAACGGGCTTCGCCGCCCCCCATACCCCCCTGGGCCTCACCCTGGAGGCCCTGGCCCGGGTTCGGCCCGACACGGCCGGGGTGGTGCTGCTCTCGGACGGGCGGGACACGGAGCGCCCGGGGGAGCCCGCCGAGGGCCTGCCCTTCCCCGTCTACCCCGTGATCCCCGGGACAGGGCCGGTGCCGGACCTCTGGATCGAGGCGGTGGACCTTCCCCCGGTGGCCTTCATCCGGTCGCCGGTGGAGGTGCGGGTGCGCCTGGGCGCTGCGGGGATGGGGGAGGGGGCCAGCACGGTGACGCTCCTGGAGGCGGGCCGTCCCCTGCGCTCCGAGACCGCGCGGTTCGGGGAGGAGGGCGGAGAGGTGACCCTCGTCTTCACCCCCACCCGCACCGGACGGCGGGCCTACCGGGTCGAGGTGACCCCTCTGCCGGGAGAGGCGACCGTGGAGAACAACCGAGCCCAGTTCAGCCTCAACGTGGTCCGCGACAAGACGCGGGTCCTCCTGGTGGCGGGCACCCCCACCTGGGACGTCTCGTTCCTGCAGCGCCGCCTGCGGCAGGACCCCGGCGTCGATCTGATCGCCTTCCTCATCCTGCGCACCCCCCACGACGTCTCCCTGGTACCCCAGGACGAGCTCTCCCTCATCCCGTTTCCCACCCGGGAGCTCTTCAGCGAGGAGCTCCCCTCCTTCGACGCGGTGATCTTCGCCAACTTCGACTTCGCACCCTACGTCCCGCCCCACTTCCTCGAGAACGTGGCGCGGTTCGTGCGCGAGGACGGGGGCGGCTTCGCCATGTTGGGGGGCGACCGGTCCTTCGGCCTGGGTGGGTACGAGGGGAGCCCTTTGGCGGAGATCCTTCCCGTGGACTTCTCCGGTGCGGCGCCGGGTCGCGCCTACCAGTCGGGGAGGTTCCGGCCGCGCCTCACCGAGAGCGGCCTGCGCCACCCCCTCTTCCAGTGGCTCCCCCACCCGGAGGAGAACCGGGTGCTCTGGAACGGCCTGCCCCCCCTGGAGGGGATGAACTGGATGCTGCGCGCCCGGCCCGGGGCGGTGGTGCTCGCGGAGAACCCGCAGGCGCGCACCGAGTACGGGCCCCAGCCCCTGGTCGCCCTGGCCGAGGTCGGTGCCGGCCGGACCCTGGCGGTGGCCACCGACAGCCTCTGGCACTGGGCCCTGCCGGCCGCCGGGGTCGGGGACCCTGCGACGGGGACGGGCGCGGCCTACCGGGATTTTTGGACCCGGGCGCTGCGGTGGCTCGTCCATGACCCCGAGATGGAGCTGGTGCGGCTCGCGGTGCCTCCCGGCCCCCTGCGGGCCGGCCACGAGGTGCGGCTGCGCGCGCGGGTGCTCGACCGGTCCTACGGACCGGCCGAGGGGGCGGCGGTGACCGGCGCCCTCTCCTCCGAGGACGGCGAGGAGGTCCCCCTGGCGTGGCGCGAGGCCTCTCCCGGCGAGTACGTCGCCTCACCCGTGGACCTGCCCCGCCGGG
>JAWSUI010000046.1:0-29038 GCA_033551855.1 Deferrisomatales bacterium | reverse complement strand
GGGGGGCGGGGGGGTGCCGGTGGCGGAGGGGCCCGGGGGAGAGCTCCGGGGGGTGGAGGCCGTGGTGGACAAGGACCTCGCCACCGCCGTGCTCGCCCAAGAGCTCGGCGCCGAGGCGGTCCTCATCCTCACCGACGTGGACCGGGTCTACCTGGACTTCGGCACCCCCCACCAGCGCGGCCTGGATGAGGTCGGGCCCGCCGAGCTCCGGGAGCACCGGGCCCGGGGCCACTTTCCCCCCGGCAGCATGGGCCCCAAGATCGACGCCGCCCTCGAGTTCCTCGAAGGCGGCGGCCGCGAAGTGGTCATCACCAGCCCCGAGCTCGCCGTCGAGGCCATGCAGGGCCGCGCCGGCACCCGCATTGTCCGAAAGATCCGGTAATCGCCTCCCGCCGGAGAGATGGCCGAGGGAAGCTCACCGCTTGAACGGCTCGCCGCCGGGGCCGCACTTGACACCAAGAACGTCTCTGAGCCAGACTGAGCACCAAATGAGGCATCATAGGGAGTGCCCAGATGAACGTTACCGAAGACATCCGCTCTGTGACCGACCTCAAGCGCCATACCCGCGAAATCCTCGACCACGTCCACGCCACCGGGCGCCCCGTTGTGCTCACGGTGAACGGCCGGCCCGACTCCGTCATCCTGGATGCGGCCGTCTACCAGAAGCATCTGCAGGCGGCGAACCTCGTGCGGTTGTTGGCCCCCGCCGAGGCCGAAGCGGCAGAGGGACGCAGCCGGCCCGCCCGCGAGTTCCTAAGCGAGTTCCGGCGTGCCCGCGACCTTTGAGGTCCACATCACGCCCACGGCCGAGGCCGACATCGCCGAGATCTGGGACTACATAGCCCAGGACAGTCCCGAGCAGGCCACGGCCTTCGTTCTCGCGCTGGAGGAACAGATCGCTTCCCTCGAACGGCACCCGGAGCGCTGCCCGCGCATCCCCGAGAACGAAGTGCTCGGAACCCCCTACCGTCACCTGACCCACGGCTCCTACCGCACCGTCTTTCGCGTCGCCGGCCCCAAGGTGGTCATCCTGCGCGTGGTGCACGGAGCACGCCTCCTCGACACCGCCCTCTTCCGGTCCTGAGGGCCCGACCGTCGAGGCTCGTCCCCCGTGTGCGCGGGCCCCAATACCGCCCTCAGGCCTCCGCCATGTGTGGGTACTCGAACCGGGTCGGGGGGCAGAAGGTCTCCTTGATCGTCCGCTGGGAGACCCACCGCTGCAGGTTCAGGATGCTGCCGGCCTTGTCGTTGGTTCCCGAGGCCCGCGAGCCCCCGAACGGCTGCTGCCCCACCACGGCCCCCGTGGGCTTGTCGTTGATGTAGAAGTTCCCGGCCGCGTCCCGGAGCCTGCGGGAGAGGTCGGCGATCACCCGGCGGTCCGAGGCGAAGAGGGACCCCGTCAGGGCGTAGGGGGACGTCGTGTCGCACAGCTCGACCGCCTGGTCGAGCTCCCGGTCGCCGTACACGTAGACCGTGAGGACCGGCCCGAAGATCTCCTCCTCCATGAGCCGGGAGCGGGGGCTCCCCGAGAGCACGACCGTGGGCTCCACGAAGTACCCCTCCCTGTCGTCGCACCCCCCTCCGACCAGAATCGTCAGGTCGTCCGACGCCGCGGCGTGGTCCAGGTAGCCCTTGACCTTGGCGAAGGCCTCGGCGTCGATCAGCGCGCCCATGAAGGTTCGGAAGTCGGCGACGTCGCCCATCCGGATGCGCCCGACCTCCTCCAGAAGCCGGCGCTGCACCTCCGGCCACAGGCTCTCGGGCACGTAGGCGCGGGAGGCGGCCGAGCACTTCTGACCCTGGAGCTCAAAGGCGCCTCGGACCAGGGCCGTGACCAGGGCCTCGACGTCGGCGGAGGCGTGGGCGAACACGAAGTCCTTGCCGCCCGTCTCCCCCACGAGCCGGGGATACGTCCGGTATCGCCCGATGTTCTCCCCGACTTTGCGCCAGAGGCCCCGGAACACCGCCGTGCTCCCGGTGTAGTGGACCCCCGCGAGCTCGGGACGGTCCAGGGCGGCCCCGACCACCTCCTCCGCCGGCCCGGGCACGAAGTTCACGACGCCGGGCGGCAGACCCGCCGCCCGCAGGAGCTCCATCAGGTAGTGGGCGGAGAGCATCGCCTTGGGGGAAGGCTTCCACACCACCACGTTGCCGAACAGGGCCGGCGCGGTGGGCAGGTTGCCCGCGATGGACGTGAAGTTGAACGGGGTCACGGCGAGCACGAACCCCTCCAGGGCCCGGTGCTCGATCCGGTCCCAGATGCCCGGCGCGGACCGGGGCTGGTGGGCGAACATCTCCTGCATGAAGTAGGCGTTGAACCGCCAGAAGTCGATGAGCTCGCAGGCGGCGTCGATCTCGGCCTGGAAGGGGGTCTTGCTCTGGCCCAGCATCGTGGACCCGTTCAGGCGCTGCCGCCAGGGGCCCGCCAGGAGGTCCGCGGCCTTGAGAAAGATGGCCGCCCGGTCGTACCAGGCCATCCCCGCCCACTCGCGGCGGGCTGCCAGGGCCGCCTCGACGGCGGCGTTCACGTCCTGGGCCGACGCCTGGTGCACCACCCCCAGCCGCTGCCGGTGCCGGTGGGGCACCCGGCAGTCCGACAGCCGCCCGGTGCGGACCTCGCGGCCGCCGATGACGAGCGGAATGTCGACCTCCTGCCCCCCCATCTCGGTGAGCCGCCCCTTCAGGTCGGCCCGCTCCGGCGAACCGGGGGCGTAGGAGAGCGTGGGTTCGTTGCGGGGTTGGGGCACGTTCACGATGCTGTTGGCCACGGCGTGCTCCTTTCGTCCGGCGGGGCACGGTCCCCACTCTGTTTCCCGCCTCTCGCCCGGGGTCGCTCAACGGGCAGAAGAGACCATACCGGGCCCAGTACAGCCCGGGAACGGGCACCCGTCAAGGAAGGGGCCTGCGGAAGGAAAACCGTTCCACGAGGCCGCCGCCCCCACACCGGGACCCGGCTTTGACCTGCCGTCCGCTCACCGGTACATTCGTTCGTGTCCGCAGGACCGTGCTGCCCACGAGAAACCACTCCCCGGGGTGAGACCGTGGACGGGCCGGGATGCCCTGCTCGCCGGGCGGCGGAACGGCACACGCCAGATCGCCCCTGGACATCGCCAAGCGGCGCTACGCCAAGGGCTAGATCTCGAAGGAAGAATTCGAAGAGATCAGGCGCACCCTCCTGTGATTCCTTGACCCGCCGGAGGAACCCATGGCAGACCAGCGGACCCACTGGACCGAGGTCTACACGGCGAGCCCGAGTTTCTTCGGGGAGGGCCCGAGCGACTTCGCCAAGCTCGCCCTGGAGCGCTTCCGGGACGCCGGGGTTCGGGACGTTCTCGAGCTCGGCTGCGGCCAGGGGCGGGACACCCTTCTTTTCGCGAACGCCGGGATGCGGGTCACCGCGCTCGACTACTCGCCCAGGGCGGTCGAGGAGGTCACGGAGGCGGCGAAGCGGGGCGGGGTTTCCGAACTCGTGTCCGCGCACGTCCAGGACCTTCGGCAGCCCCTTCCCTTCCCGGACGGCTCCTTCGACGGCTGCTTTTCCCACATGCTTCTCTGCATGGAGCTCGGCACGGAGGAGGTTGCCTTCCTCCTCGGCGAGATCCGCCGCGTCCTTCGTCCGGGGGGACTCAACCTGTACTCGGTGCGGAGCCGTTTCGACAAGCACTACCGGGCGGGAACCCACCTCCGGGAGGATCTCTACGAGGTGGGCGGGTTCGTCGTCCACTTCTTCAGCGAGGAGAGGATCCGCCGACTCGCGCGGGGCTACGAGGTCCTGGCCATCGATCGCGCGGCGGAGGGGAGCCTGCCGCGAGACCTCTACCTGGTGGCCCTGCGGCGCAGCGGGAACGTGGTTTCCCGATCTTCAGAGGAGGAACGCATGGTCCGGCCCATGGACAAATTCCAGGAGTTCTTCGACGCCACCCACCAGAGCGCGGTGCTCGACGGGAAGACCAAGGGGCTTCTGTTCCTGGCCGCTTCCCTCGCCGGCGGCTGCGAGCTCTGAACCGACTGGAGCCTCGCGGTCGCGAGGGAGAACGGCGCAAGCGACGACGAGATGGATGCGGCGGCAGCCATCTCGATGAGCGTGGTAGCCTACAAGACCCGGCTCATGTTCGAGAGGATGAGGGGTCCCGGCGGCTCGCCGTCGGCGAGCCCGGATACCGCCGCGGCGCCCCACGCCCCGGGCGCCACCTGAGGCCGCTGACCGGGTGCTTCGGCGAAGCACACGACTTGCGCAGTCCGGGCCGCCGCCGGTGGAGCGGCGGTTTCATCCCCGTCAGTCGCAATCCGACTCCGCCGCGATCCCGCAACCGGGCTCCGGGGGCAGCAGGAGGCTGCCGGACCCCCAGGTGGGCGCCAGCGAAGGCAGGGGGGTTTCGGGGGCCCTGCACAAGCTGCTGATCGTCGAGACGATCCTGGAGGGCTCGCCGAGGATCTGCCGCTCGTCCCCGGTGGTCACGATGAGGATGGGCAGGTTGCCGAAACCGAAGAGGCGCGCGACGGAGGCGTTGACCAGGGGATCGTAGTCCCTCCTGGGGAGCCCCGCCCACGCGGCGGACGCCGGGGACGCCACCGGCCCGGTGGGGTTCAGGTGCACGGTGCAGCCGGGGTGGGCCAGCAGCGCCGCCAGCACTTCGTTGCCGGCGGGGTCTTCCGGAGAGAAGACCAGCGTCAACTCGGTCTCCAGGCTGCGGTTTCCCACCCGGGTCGCCGCCGTCCCCTCGTGAAGGGGTTTCGCCTCGGGGTCCGGGCGGGCTCCCAGGAGGGCCGGGAAGTAGGCCAGGCCCAGCAGTACCAGGGCCGCCAGGGCGAGGGCCACCGCCTTGGGTGCGCGCAGCAGCGCGAATCCCCGTCGCCCTTCCCCGGGCTTCGGCCCGACGTCCGCCGCCGGCTTCTCGCTTCCCAGGAAGACGCCCCAGCGGGGCAGCACGAGGCGGTGCAGCACCAGGACGAGCAGCGAGGTGCCGGCTGCGAGCCCGAAGACCAACAGAGTCCCCGACAGGCTCGACAGGATCTCCTTGTCGGCGACGAGCGCAATCCCCAGGAACAGCATGACGGTGCCGCCGACGAGCTTGAGCACGCGCCCTTGCGCTTCCTGGAGCTTGCCCATCTTCAGGGTGGTGAGCGCCGCCGCGAAGATCACGATCTCCACCGAGAGGTAGACCGCGATGTAGAGCACGAGGAGCGCGGCGAACGACACGAGCCCCACCTGATGGGAAGCCACGAGGCCGCTCCAGACCAGGGGGAAGCCGGCCGTGCACGGAAGCTCGATGACGGTGATGCCCGCTGCCATGACGGCGGTGGTCCCGATCATGGCCAGGACGGACTTGTCCCCCGCGACCGTCCCCCGCATCTGCTTGAAGATCCCCGGCTTGTGCTTGTCGGAGATCGTCAGGGAGACGCCCTGCCGGAAGAAGAAGTAGTCCTTGATGTTGATCGCGGCGAACGCGATGGCGATCGCCGCCACGAGGTACGTCACCCAACCGATGTACATGAGGTACGCGAGCACGTTGAACATCCCCGCGACGAAGGCCCCGTAGACGGTCGCGGTGACCAGGAGGAAGGTCCCCCCCACGATGAAGATCTTCCTTCGGGAGCTCGTGTGGATCACGATGGCCAGCAGCATCGAGAGCACCCACAGGGAGCAGGGGTTGAACCCGTCCACGAAGGCGATCACGGCCGTGGCGTAGACCAGCGAGCCGGCACCGAGGTCGAACGTACCCCAAAAGGGCACGTCGATGGTCGCGTTGCCCCGGGCTCCCCCGGCAACGGGAGGGGCCCCTTCCCCGCCCGGGTCCCCCGGCGACGCGAGCGCTCCTCCCCCCGGGGCGCGGCGGGCGAGCACCTCTCCCCCGACGTCCGGGCACTCGCCCCCGAGGCAGCGCAGGACGTGCGCCTCCATCTCCCCGGCCAACGACGGGCGGTACCCCTGCCAGTAGGCGCCGCCGATGAAGGTGACCGGTATCGTGGTCGGGGTGAAGCCGTGGGCCGCGCCCATGTCCTGCAGCAGCCGCTGGTTGTCCGGATCCCGGGAGATTTCGTAGCCGACGATCTCCACGGCGGAGGTGTGCCGCTGGAGCAGGTCGTCCAGAAAGACCTTTTCCTGCTCGCAGTAGGGGCAACCGAACGCCCAGAAGAAATGGACACGCACGGGTTCAGGGGCGGCCGCGACGGCCCCGGGCGCTGCGACGGCGGCGGACAGGAGCAGGCCGAGGAACACGGCGCAGGAAATGGCTCGAATCATTCGCCCTATCTTCTGTCGGGGGACCGGGTCGGTTCGCGGTCCCCCGGGATGCCGTGTCGGGATCTCACGAAAGCTTGCTCGCGGTCCCCGGATGGGTCCGATGCTCTTGTTCGGACGGTTGCGGGCTGCGCTGAAGCACGGGCGCCGGTGTACCGGCTGCCGAACCGCTTTCGGCGCATTGGCCGTCGCCCGGGGCTCTACGGGGTTCCTGCGCCTGCCCACCACTCCCAATGATGTCGCGGTCCCCGGCCGGAACGGCAATCCGGCCTCCCCGTAGCGGACGATCCACGCACTTGGCCCGTGCAGACCGATCCCCTTCGAGTACAGCCTTCGAACACAGCGCCGGCTTTCCCGTCTCTCGCCGTCGTGTCTTCGACGTAAGGATGATCGACCCGAAGACCGTCCGGCAAGATCAATCGGCCGGTGGCTCATATCGCGGGGAATCGCTCGGGGACAAACCAGGGTTGCCTTTCCCCTCACCGGGGCTGGGGGATGAGAAGCACGGGCACCGGACTGTGGCGGGCCACGTGGCGGGCCACGCTGCCCACGAAGAGCTCCTCGCCCCAGCCCCGTCCCCGGGTGCCGAGGACGACGAGGGTCGCGAAGAGCCTTCGGGCGGCGTCGCAGATCGCAGGCCCGGCGTGGCCGAGCTCCACCTCTGCCTGCACCGCCCGGGCGCCGGCCTCCCGAAGGTCTCGGGCCAGGGTTTCCAGCCGCTCCCGGTCGGTGCGGTCGAACTCCTCCAATCGGTCGGCCAGGTGGGGGAAGATTCGGCGTTTCTCCTGCACGTGAAGGGCGACCACCTCGGCGCCGGTTCGGGCCACGATCCCCCGCACGCGGGTGCGGGCGCTGGCCGCGCAACCCGAGAAGTCCGTCGCGAAGAGAACGCGGCCGCCGAACACCTGGTCCAAGGGGAGGCAGACCTCGGCGCTGCGCCCGCAACCGAGCCCCAGCAGGGGAAGCGCCGACTGGTTCAGGAGGGCGTCGGCGAGTGGGTGCACGAGGGCTTCGACGAAGAGGTTCTCCGCGAAGGACGAGACGGCGATCACCTCGGCCTTTTGGCGCGCGGCCACTCCCAGGATGGCCGCCACCGGCTCTCCCTGGGGTGTGTGGGTCGTGACCCGCAACCCCAACGCCTCGAGCTGGGTCCGCTGCTCCTCGAGAACCGGCCGGGCCAGGCCCTGGAGCAGGCTTGCGGCCCGCCCGAGCGCGACGGGCGGGATCGGCTGCACCAGGTGCGCCTCTTTTACCCCAACCGCACCCGCGCCCCGGAAGCAGTGAGGAAAGTCGGGTGTCGCGCCGAACAGGTCGGAAGGGATCAGGATCGTCCGGAACATGGCGTTCTCCCCCGGGGCCGCCGCCCCGGCCGTGGACTACGTTGGGGTGTGGTTCCGTCCGGAGCCGCCGCCGAAGCAGCACGAGGCCAGGAGGCACCCGACCAGGAGCACCACCGCCACCCAAGTGGCCGCGCCCCATCGGCCCACGGTGTAGTCGAAGGCCAGGGCCGTGAAGAGAAGCACGAAGGCCGCGAGCACGGCCAACCCCGACGACACGCGACAGGCTCTGGATTGCCAGAACTGCATGGGTCACCTCCTCTTCGCTGCCGGTCCCCATCGCCGGCTTTTGCGGCTGTGTCGTCGCGGGTCACGCTGAAAGAAACTCGGGCGGCACTTCGTAGCCCGTTTCCTCCAGGAGCTCCAAGAGCTTTCCCCGCTTCTCCCGAAACTCCGGGGTAAAGAGGGGCTTGCACGCGAGCACACTGATCGTGCCCGAGAGGAGCTTGGCCGCGAAGGCGAGGCAGGAAGGCTCGCCGCACTCCTTGCAGTTGGTGGCCGGGAGCCCTTTGTAGATCTGGAGCGCCGTGAGCTGGACCCCCCGCTCGAAGCTCGGCGTGATCTCGGCCCGCCGCTCCCAGACGTCGTTCACCCGGTCCACCATGGCCTGCAGTTCCTGGTGGGCGTGCTCCACGTCCCGGAGCTTGGTGGCTGTGATGCCGTTCTGGTGGAAGGTGAAGCACATCCCCTCTACCTTGTAGGTCAGGGTCTTGCCCCCGGGATTGAAGACCACTTTCTTCAGGGTCGCGTTCAGGTAGGGCAGAGCCTCGCCGATGTCTGCGTCGAGGGTCGCCACCACCCGGATTAGAGCGGTGTCGGCGATGCAAGGCAGGACCTTGACGATCTCGTAACGGTTGACCAGAGGCATGGAACCCTCCTTCGGGGGGCGGGGCTCGCCGCCCATCGGAAAAGTGTGCCTGCGGGACGCGCCCCGCTCTACGCCAGGGCGATCCGCCCCAGCGCCTCCACGGCGGCGCCCACCTCCGCGTCGGTATTCGCCCTCCCCAGGCTGAATCGGATCGACGCGCGGGCTTCGGCCGGCGGCACACCCATGGCCAGGAGCACGTGGGAGGGGCGGGTGTCGCCGGTGCTGCAGGCGGATCCGGTGCCCACGGCGATTCCCGCCTCGTCGAGGGCCAGCACGAGGGCCTCGGCCTCCCGCCCCGGGATCGAGACGTTGAGGGTGTTCGGGAGGCCCCGATCCCGGTCGCCGTGGGCCCGGACGCCCGGGACCGCCTCGCGAAGCCCCTCCCAGAGGCGGTCCCGCAGCGCCCGGATTCGTGCCCCATCCGTTTCGAGGCGAGACCTTGCGAGCTCGGCCGCCACGCCCAGGGCGTGGGCCAAAGCAACGGGCTCGGTGCCGGCCCGGAGCCCGCGCTCCTGGGTTCCTCCGACCAGGAGGGGCTGGAGCACCGTTCCCGGCCGCACCCAGAGGGCCCCGATCCCTCGCGGCCCGTGGAACTTGTGGCCCGAGAGGCTCACGAGGTCGACGCCCAGTTCCTCCACGTCCACGGGGATCTTTCCGCAGGCCTGCACGGCGTCGGTATGAACGGGCACCCCCTCCTCTCGGCAGACGGACGCGATCTCTCCCACAAGGTTCACGGTGCCCACCTCGTTGTTCGCGAGCAGGAACGATACCAGGGCCGTGTCCGGCCGCAGGGCTCGGGCAACCATCTCCGGGTCGACTCGGCCTAGGCCGTCCACGGGCAGGAACGTAACCGGAAACCCCTCGGCCTCCAAACGGACCCCGGTCCGAAGTACCGCTTTGTGCTCGGCCAGCGAGGTGACGAGATGGCGCCCTCCCTGTCCCGGCCGGCGGAGCACCCCGAAGAGGGCCAGCGCGTCGGCCTCGGTCCCGCCCGAGGTGAAGACCACCTGGGCCGGGTCCCTGGCACCGATCAACCGGGCCACCTTCCCCCGCGCGGCGTCGAGCACGCCCTTGGCCTCACGCCCGGCGCGGTACAGCGTGGACGGGTTGCCCCACGCGTGCTCCGTGGCCCAGGAGAGGGCATCCACCACGGCCGGGTCCGGCCGCGTGGTGGCGTTGTGGTCGAGGTAGATCACCGGACCCCTCGCCGGGTCACCCCGGCGGAATCGGATGCGCGCCGCGCATCTCGAAGTAGGGGCGTCACGCCGTGAACTGTGCGTGGCGGACCTTCTCGGCGAGTTGCTTCAACAGCTGGAAGGCCTCCTCGGCATTCCGGTCCGAGAGGCAGCGCTCCAGCGAAATCACTTCCTCGGTGTCCAGTCGGACGGTCACTTCCTTCTTCATCGCCGGCTCCCTTCGGCTTGACCTTCGCGCCGCGCCGTTTTACAGTTTCGTGAACGATACCAAATCAGTGCAACATGATGGAGACCCGCATGGAAACCACGGTATCCTCCAAGTACCAGGTAGTCATTCCTCGACCGGTCCGTGAGGCCGCCGGGCTGCGTCCCAGGCAGAAGCTCCAGGTCTTCGAGAAAGGGGGCATCGTCTATCTGGTGCCCGTGCCCTCCCTCGAGGATCTGCGCGGCATCGCGAGGGGAATCGACGTCCGCGGCTTCCGTGAGAAGACCGAGCGGCTCCCGTGATCCTCGTAGACTCGTGCGGCTGGCTCGAGGTCTTCACCGACGGCCCCGCCGCCGGCACGTACTCGACTCTTCTTGCTCATCCGGAGGAGTTGCTCGTGCCCACCGTGGTACTCTACGAGGTATACAAGCTCCTCGCGAGGACCGCGGGGGAGGAGGCGGCCCTGCGCTGCTCCGGGTTCATGCAGCAAGCCCGTATCGTACCGCTGGACGCTCCTCTGGCTCTCGAAGCCGCAGACCTCTCGACCAAGAAGCGCCTCGCCATGGCCGACGCCATCGTGTACGCGACCGCGGTGCGTTACCGGGCCGAGCTCGCCACCTCTGACTCCGAACTCGAAGGGCTGCCCGGGGTGCGCTTCATCGCCAGGTGAGAACGTCGCTCACCCCAAGAATTTCGCGATGTCATCGGCTTTGAGCACCTTGCCCGCGGACTTGATCTGCCCGTCCACCGCGAGGGCCGGGGTGACCATGATCCCCCGCTTCATGATCTCGCCGAGGTCCTCCACCTTGCTCACCTGGGCGTCGGCGCCGGTCCTGGACACTGCTTCCTTGGCCGCCTCGTAGAGCTTCTGGCACTTCGGGCAGCCGGTTCCGAGCACTTCGATTTTCACGGGGCATCTCCTGTCTTGGTGTGGTTAACGCCTGTCAAAAGATCATTTGACGTCGCAGCCCGTCACTCGAGGCCCGCAGCCCTGCGGGCCGCCTGGCGAATCAGCTCGGCGGGGATTGCTTCGAGGCTCTGCTCCCCGATCTCCACGGTTCGGCACGAGGTCTCCACGGCCAGGAGCTCCGTGCAGGAGCAGCAAGCATTCTCTCCCGCGCGCGCGGCGGGGAGCAGGTCCTCCAGCAGCACCCCGTTGAATCGGATCTCGTTCGACTCCCGGACGCGGTCCTCCCCGAGCACCGTCTCCACCAGGGACACGCGGACGCCCTCCGGGGCGAGGTCTTTCTCCAGATCGGCAAATGCCTTCCGCACCGCCTCCCCCGTGTCCGAGCAGCGGTCACAGGTGCGGCCCTCGCTTTCCAGGTGCCGCCACTCGATCACGAGCCTCTTCATGATGTCCTCCACCACGGTTGGATCTCCTCCCGCCTCACACACCCTTCCACAGGATGAACACGCCCACCAGGCCGATGAGCGCCCCCGCGAGGCGCTTGAAGACCAGGTTTGCCCTCCCGAAGCCCCGTGACTGGATCAGGTGCTTGGCGACCCCCATGCTGGTCCCGGCGACCACGATCAGGACGCAGTGGCCCACGGCGTAGGTCCACAAAAGCGCCAGGCCGTAGGGCAGGCTCCCCTGGGACGCGATGTAGGCCAGCACCACGACCAGGATCGGGGCGGCACACGGCGCCGAGACCAGACCGAAGAGAAGCCCCAGGGTGAAGGCCCCGAGAGCCCCGGCGTGTTTGGGCTTGTAGCGGGCCAGGCCCTCGGGCAGGGAAAAGGTCCAGAGGTCCCAGAGGTGGGCCGCCATGGCCAGACACACGGCGGCGATGACCCACGGCCAGAAGCCGCCCACGTCGCCGAAGAGACGGCCCACGGTCACCGCAATCACCCCCATGGCCGTGAAGCTCACCGCGAGGCCGAACACGAAGACCAGCGAGAAGCCGAAGGACCTGCGCCACCCGGTGATCCCGTCGTACCCCCCCACGAACCCGATGACCAGGGGAATCATGGCGAGCACGCAGGGGTTCGAGGCAGTCAGCGCCCCCCCGGCGAAGACCGCCGCGAAGGCGAGCCAGGGGTTGGTCTGGATGGTGAGCTGGGCGTTGGCGAGGAACGCTTCGAGACCGGCCATGTCAGACTCCCGGCAGGGTCAGGTGGGGGAAGAGGTTGCCGAAAATCATCCCGGCCGCCGTGGAGAGGAGCACTACGTACCCGATGAACACCGCAGTCTTCCGGGTTCCCAGGACGCTCTGGATGACCAGCATATTGGGCAGGGAGAGCGCCGGGCCGGCCAGCAGCAGCGCCAGAGCGGGGCCGCTGCCCATCCCGCTGCCCAGCAGGCCCTGGAGGATCGGCACCTCGGTGAGCGTTGCGAAGTACATGAGCGCCCCGGCCACCGACGCGAAGAGATTGGCGCCCAGGGAGTTCCCCCCCACGAGCTTCGCCACCCACTCGCTGGGGATGAGCCCGGCATCGCTTCCGGGCATGCCGAGCAGGAAGCCCGCAATGAGGACCCCGGCCAGGAGCAGCGGCAGGATCTGCTTCGCGAACCCCCAGGTGGCCTCCACCCACTCCACGCGCTCGTCCCGGGAGAACCACACCCAGACCATGGCGAGAGTCGCGACGAGGCCGGCACCCGACAGATACCACTTGAGGTCGAAGACCGCCATGGCCCAGCCCACAGGCTGACGCGGCTCACCCCAGGCCCCGAAGACGAGCACCGCCACCATGGCGAGCATGTAGAGGGCATTCTTCCAGAGGGGCCGTGCCGGCTCCTCCTCGGGGAGCGCCGCGAACCCGGCCTGGCGCTCGGCCTCTGAGCGGCGGAACGTGACCGCCATGAGGAGCCCCACCACGACGGCAAAGACGACGGCCCCCACGGCCCGGGCGACCCCGAGATGGGGACCCAGGACCTTGGCGGTCATCACGATCGCCAGCACGTTGATCGCCGGCCCCGAGTAGAGAAAGGCGGCTGCCGGCCCGATACCCGCCCCGCGGTTGTAGATTCCGGCGAAGAGGGGGAGCACCGTGCACGAGCACACCGCCAGCACCCCGCCCGAGACCGAGGCCACGGAGTAGGCGAGCACTCGCTGCGCCCCTGCGCCCAGGTACCGGAGTACCGCCCCCTGGCTCACGAACACCGCGATCGCCCCGGCGATGAAGAACGCCGGCACCAGGCAGGTGAGCACGTGGGCCCGGGCGTAGTCCTGGAGCATCCGGAAGGACTCCAGGAGCGCCCCCTGCACCCTCGCGTGCTCCACGGGCACGTAGTACGCCGCCAGGAACACCCCCACGATCAAGAGGAGCTTTTCTCGCTCCTTCACGGCTTCGTCCTGTTCTGCCGTCGGAGAAGCGCGCGCCGGCGGCGCGTCACGGTCACGGCCGGCCCCGGCTCACGTCGAGAGCCTTCCGGCCGGCGAGGTCCAGGGGCTTGGCGACCCGCTCCTTCAGAAACTCGAGGGCGGCGCCCCCGTCCCGGTCCATCAAGATGACCCGGAGCCGGGCGACGTCTTCGTCGGTCAGGGTGACGACGTGGCTCACGACGGCCCCTCCTGGCTGCCCGGGCGGCGGACCCCCATGCGGTAAAGGACTTCTTCGACCCGCTCCAGGGGGAGGTACCCCTCGTGGCGGAAGAACTCGGCCCCGTCCGGGAGCAGGAACACCTGGGTGGGAATCAGGCGGATCCGGTGCTCTCGGGCGGGGGCGGGATCCTTTCGGACGTCGTGATAGACGACCTCCACGAGATCCCCGTACTCCCGGGTCACAGCCTCCAGGACCGGCTTCATCGCCTCGCACGGCACGCACCCCGCGCTGCCGAGATCCAGGAAGGCGACCCTCTCTCCCGGGGCCAGAGGCGCCGCGGCAGGGGCGGGCAGGGCGGCGTCGGAGGCCGGGAGGCCCCGTCCCTGGGCCCAGCGGGCGCCGTACTGGGTCACGCCGAAACCCACTGCCCCCAGTAGGATGACAAACGCTGCCGGGACAAGGAGCTTCTTCACTGTTGCCCTCCCCGCTTCTTCTCGTACGCCCCCCAAGCCTTGTAGAAATCCGCCTCGGTGAAGAAGGAATCGAAACGGGCCACGGTCCGGCCTTCCTCGTCCTGGAGCACGACGACGGGGACCGCGAACACGCGGTATGCCCGCCCGGCAGCCGGGTCCTCCGCCAGGTCGATTCTCTCGTATTGGAAGCCGTAAGGGTTGTCCGCGATGAAGTTCACCACCTCCTGCTCACCCGCCACGCTGACGTTCAGCACACACTCGCACTCATCGCTCTTGGTGAGGAACACGAGGGTGGGCGCCGCCCCCGCGAGGGCTGTCGAGGAGAGGGCGAGCGCCGCCGCTACGGCCAGACCACACCTCGTCCATCGTGAAATCCGCTCGGCCATTGTCATGCGCCCCGCTTCAAAACAAGAAAGTTATATTCTTGAGCAAACGAAAGGCGCTCAACCCACCTCCCGCAGCCTCCCCCGGCCCTCGCGGCGGATCATCTCGTCGGCGAGCTCGAGGATCTCGTACACGCGGGTGTCCACCACCCAGTAGAAGGTCATGGTGCCCTCCTGGCGGGAGCCGAGGATCCCGGCCTTCTTGAGAACCGCCAAGTGTTTCGAGGTGTTGGGCTGGGTGCCGTCCAGCTGGGGGCAGATCCGGCACACGCACTCCTCTCCCCGTCGCAGGATCTCCAGGATCGCGATGCGGGAAGGGTGACCCAGGGCCTTGAGGATCTCGGCTCGGCGCGAGTGTGTTCGACTCATCGTCCTCCTCCGCAAGAAACATAACAGAATGGTAGTGGCATGAGTGACCGGCGTCAAGGGGGATAATTTTTCCGAAATGCATGGCACTCGAGGATGGCTCGGAGCGCAGGGTTGGACGCATGCGCCGATCAGCCTAGGAAACTGGCTTGACAGGCGGGGGTCATCCGGGTAGGGTCTGGATCGCCTCGGAACGATATGAGGGGAACATGGACTCGGTGCTCGCCCGCTTCAAAGCCCTCTCTGACGAGTCTCGCCTGCGCATCCTGTGGATGCTCGAGGAACGGGAGCTCTGCGTGTGCGAAATCCAGGCAATCCTGGGCCTGGCCCAGTCCACGGTGTCCCGGCACCTCCAGGTGCTCGAGGACTCGGGGTTCGTGGTGTCGGAGCGGGTTGGGCCCTGGAAGAACTACCGACAGAACCCGCTCCCGCCTCCGCTGGTCCAGGGGCTCCTGGCCCACCTTCGTTCGGCGGCCGAGTCTTTCGCTGAGGCAGGGGAGCTGCGAGCGAGGGCCCGCGGCGTGTGTCGGGAAGAGCTCTGCGGCCGTTCGGTCGCCTGAGGCATCCGGGAAGAAGAAGACCATGAAGAAGCGAGTGTTATTCCTCTGCACCGGCAATTCCTGCCGCAGCCAGATGGCCGAGGGCTGGCTCCGGCACCTGGGGGGTTACCGGTACGACGCCCTGTCCGCCGGGACCCGGCCCCAGGGGGTCAACCCCCTGGCCGTCCGGGTCATGGCCGAGGCCGGGGTGGACATCTCGGACCAACGCTCGAAGTCCGTGGACGAAGTGCTGGGGGACGACCTGGATCTCCTCGTCACCGTGTGCGGCGGGGCGCGGGAGTCCTGCCCCGTCTTCCTCGGGAAGGTGAAGGCGAGACAGCACTGGCCCTTCGACGACCCGGCGGAGGCCCGAGGAACCCAGGACGAGGTCCTGGCAGTGTTTCGCCGGGTGCGAGACGAGATCGGCAACCGGGTCGCGTCTTTCTTGAAGGAGGAGTGAGCATGTCCGGAGTCGCCAAGAACCTCTCGTTCCTCGACCGGTACCTGACCCTGTGGATCTTCCTGGCCATGTTCGTGGGGGTAGGGGGCGGCTGGCTCTTCCCGGGCGTGACCGAGGTCATCGAGTTCTTCACGGTGGGGACCACCAACATCCCCATCGCCATCGGCCTCATCCTCATGATGTACCCGCCCCTGGCCAAGGTGAAGTACGAGGAGCTCCCCCGGGTCTTTCAGAACAAGAAGGTGCTCGCGCTCTCACTCCTCCAGAACTGGGTCGTGGGGCCGGTCCTCATGTTCCTGCTCGCGATCATCTTCCTTCGGGGCTACCCGGAGTACATGGTCGGCCTCATCCTCATCGGGCTCGCCCGCTGCATCGCCATGGTGATCGTCTGGAACGACCTGGCCAAGGGCAACACGGAATACTGCGCGGGCCTGGTGGCGTTCAACTCGGTCTTCCAGGTGCTCTTCTTCTCCGTGTACGCCTGGTTCTTCATCACGTGGCTCCCGTCGGTCCTGGGCCTGGGGGACGCGATCGTGGTGGACATCACCATGGCCGAGATCGCCGAGAGCGTCTTCATCTACCTCGGCATCCCCTTCATCGCCGGCATCCTCTCCCGGGTCATCGGTCTCAAGACCAAGGGCCGGGAGTGGTACGAGAAGGAGTTCATCCCCCGCATCAGCCCCATCACGCTCATCGCGCTGCTCTTCACCATCGTCGTGATGTTCAGCCTGAAGGGCGAGATGATCATCCAGCTCCCCTTCGACGTGGTCCGGATCGCGATCCCGCTGACGATCTACTTCTTCGCCATGTTCTTCGTGTCCTTCTGGATGAGCCGGAAGGTCGGCGCCCCCTACGGTCACACGGTCACGCTCTCCTTCACGGCCGCCTCCAACAATTTCGAGCTGGCCATCGCCGTCGCCGTGGCCGTCTTCGGGCTCCACTCGGGAGAGGCCTTCGCGGCGGTCATCGGCCCCCTGGTGGAGGTGCCGGTGCTCATCAGCCTGGTGAACGTGGCCTTGAGGCTGAAGCTCAAGCACTTCGGACCGGAAGGCCTGCCCGTGCGGGCATAGCATGAGGTCTCGCCTGCGGATGGACCTTGCGTAGGTCGGGGCTTGCCCCGACCTACCCTGCTCGGCGGCGAATGCCGTTCCCCACAGCACCCGATGCGAGGAGCACCCCATGTTCCCCCACGCCTTGATCGCCACCGACCTCTCCGCCGGCTCCGGCCCCCTCTTGGAGTGTACCGCTCAACTCCAGGGTCTCGGCACCCAGCGGGTCACGCTGGCCCACGTGGCCGAGACGCGGTACTCGGTGGGCCTCGACGACGCCCTCGCGGCGGACCACCTCCCCGACCTCGAAATGCAAGCAGAAACCCTTCGCGGGCAGGGCTACGAAGTGGAGATTCGGCTTGCCAAGGGGGTCGCCTGGTACGAGGTGGTGGAGGCCGCTCGGCAAGCCGGGGCGGATCTCGTCGTCACCGCCTCCCACGGCCGGGGCGCCGTGCTGAGCTCGCTCCTGGGGGGCACCGCCGCGCGGATCGTGGAGTACTCCCCCTGCCCGGTGCTGGTGCTGCGGATGAGCCTGATGGGGCAGGACGGAGGCCGGTACTGCCCGCTCCGCTTCTCCAGGGCCCTCGACCACGTGCTCTTCCCCACCGATTTCTCCGAGGCCTCTCGGAAAGCCCTCGAGGCGCTCCAGGGGCTGGCCGGCCGGATTGGACAGATCTCCCTCGTCCACGTGAATCAGCGAGTGGCGTGGGAGCATCTGTCCCCGGAGATCGCGGCAAGCTACACGGAGGACGACGCCCGGCGGCTCGCGGACATGACCGAGGTGCTCAGGGGTTCCGGATGCGACCGAGTGGAATCGGTGATCACCCAGGGCGACCCGCGCAAGGTCCTCCTCGAGCACGCCGCACGGGAGGGCGTGGGCCTCGTTCTCATGGCGACCCGAGGCTGGGGGCAGCTGCCCGGGATGCTCCTGGGGAGCACGGCCTACAGCCTGGTTCGCCGCGCCAGGGCGCCGGTGCTCCTGGTCCACGGCTGAGGCCGCCGCCTTTCGGAGAATGCCTCGCATGTACCTCGAAGGGAGCGCAGCGACGCAGGAAGAACCCCGTTGCCCAGACACCCGTCGGTTGCCGGCGCAGCAATCCCACCCATCGAAGCTCTTCGTCGAGACGACGACCCGGTGCAACCTGCGCTGCACCATGTGCGTGAAGCAGACGGCGGGCAACGGGATCGCGGAGGGAGACCTCTCGCTGTCCACCTTCGACGCCCTGGGTCCTGCGTTTCCCCACCTGCAGACGTTGGTGCTCTCGGGCATCGGCGAGCCGCTCCTGCACCCGGGGCTCGAGGGGTTCATTCGCCTGGCCCGGCGGGCGATGCCGGAATCGTCTTGGATCGGGTTCCAGTCCAATGGGCTCCTCCTCGACGACGCCCGGGCCCTGTCATTGGCCCGGGCCGGCCTGGACCGCATCTGCCTCTCCCTGGACGCGGTCTCTCCTGCCACCTTCCGACGCCTGCGGGAGGGGGGCGAGGTGGGCGCGGTAGACCGGGGCCTCTCCGCTTTGGCCCGAGCCGAGGCCGCCACCGGCCGCCGGATCGCCAAGGGCATCGAGTTCGTCGCCATGCGCGACAACGTGGGCGAGCTTCCCGAGGTCGTACGCTGGGCGGCCCGGCGGGGTGCCACCTTCGCCTTGGTCACCCAGGTGATGCCCTACGACGAGCGCCTCGTTTCCCAGGCCGCCTACGACCCCAACACCGACGTGGCCGTCGGGTTCTTCGAGCCCTGGAGGAAGCGGGCCCGGGCCGAGGGGGTGGACCTGGGGCGCTACTTCGAGGTTCTGTGGAAGTACACGAAGACCGCGGAGGAGGAGCGGATCGTCGCCTTCGTCGAGTCGATGAAGGCCGAGGCCCACGCCCGCGACGTCTTCGTCAACGTCCAGAAGATCCTCGAGAGGGACGAGGCGTGGATCTCCCGTGTCCGAGAGGTCTTCCTCGCGGCCGAGGCAGCGGCCCGGGAGGAGGGGATCGAGCTCCGGCTGCCCGAGGTCGTCCCCCACGGCGACCGGCGCTGCGCCTTCGTCGAGGAGGGCGGCGCCTTCGTCTCCTGGGACGGGAACGTCCACCCCTGCTATTTTCTCTGGCACGGCTACCGGTGCCTGATCAACGGCCGCGAGAAGTTCGTGCGCCCCCGGGTGTTCGGGAAGGTGGCGCAGCGCGGCATCCTCGACATCTGGAACGACCCCGCCTACCGCGCCTTCCGCGAGGGAGTCACCCGCTACGACTACCCCTTCTGCTCGGACTGCAACCTGGCCAAGTGCTGCGATTACGTGACCGCCGAGGAGTTCGAGCAGGACTGCTTCCTCAACACGGAGCCCTGCGGCGACTGCCTGTGGTGCAAGGGAGTCTTCCACTGTCTGTCCTGAACCAGCGACGATACCCAACACGGAGAGGAGAATCTTCGATGTCCCTGACGTTACAGATCTTCGACCCCCCCATGTGCTGCTCCACCGGCGTGTGCGGCCCCGGCGTGGACCCGGTGCTGGCCCGCTTCGCCGCCGACCTCGAGCGCCTGCAAGAGCAGGGAGTGCGCGTCGAGCGCTACAACCTCGCCCAGGATCCCGGGGCGTTCGCCGGGAACGACGTCGTGAAGCACGCTTTGTCCGTAGAAGGCCCGAAGTGCCTGCCCCTGGTCCTGGTGAACGGGAAGATCGTGAGCCGTTGCTCCTACCCCACCTGCGAGCAGTTGGACCGCCTGATCCTGGGCAGCTCGGGGGAAGAGTCCGGGCTCTATTCCGGCGCCGTGCAGGAGCTCGTGGCCATCGGGGCGGCCATCGCCGCCAACTGCGAGCCGTGCTTCAAGCAACACTACGGCCGGGCGCTCAAGCTGGGCGTGAGCCGGGAGGACATGGCTCGGGCGGTGCGAACGGCACAGATGGTGAAGAACGCGCCAGCCAAGGCGATGCTGGAGCTCGCGGGGCGATACCTGCAGGAGGAGGTCGCGGGCGCTGCCGAGGAAGAGGCGCCGAAGGCCTGCTGCGGCGAGGAGCCGGCCGCGGGAGGCGCGCCGTCTTGCTGCGCCCCGGCGGGGCCGGCCTCGGCCAAGCCCGATCTGGCCGTCGCCCCGCCGGCGTGCGACCCGTCCACCGGCTGCTGCGGAGCCTGAGAAAATGGACTCGTTTCTGAAGCAGGCGCCGCGCCACCTCTTCTTCACGGGCAAGGGCGGCGTGGGCAAGACCACCACCGCCTGCGCCACGGCGCTCGCCCTGGCCGAGCGCGGCGAGCGGGTGCTCCTGGTCAGCACCGATCCCGCCTCGAACCTCGACGAGGTGCTGGGCACGCCACTGGGTTCCGCGCCTTGCATGATTCCCGGCGCCTCGGGCCTCGAGGCGCTCAACGTCGATCCCGAGGCCGCGGCGCGCGCCTACCGGGAGAAGGTGGTCGGTCCCTACCGGGGGGTGCTCCCCGACGCCGCGGTCCAGAGCATCGAAGAGCAGCTCTCCGGGGCGTGCACCGTGGAGATCGCCGCCTTCGGCGAGTTCGCGCGCCTCCTGGGCGAGCCCTCGGCCACTGCCGGCTACGGCCACGTGGTGTTCGACACGGCGCCCACCGGCCACACCCTGCGCCTGCTGGAGCTGCCGGCCGCCTGGACCCAGTTCATCGACGCCAACGCCGGCGGCACGTCGTGCCTCGGCCCGCTCTCGGGGCTCCGGGAACAGGAGGTGCTCTTCCGTGCCACTCTGGCCCGGCTCTCGGACGGGGCGCAGACGGCTGTGGTCCTGGTGGCCCGGCCGGATCCCGAGTCCCTCGCCGAGGCCGAGCGCTCGGGCCGGGAGCTCGCCGCGCTCGGCCTGGCCAACCAGAGCCTGGTGCTCAACGGCGTCTTCGTCGCCCAGGACCCCGCGGATTCCGTGGCGGCGGCGTGGCAGGCGCGGGTCGAGACCGCTTTGGCGAATCTGCCGCCAGGGCTCGCAAGGCTGCCGCGGAGCGAGATTCCCTTGAAGCCTTTCGAGATGCTGGGCCTCCCCGCACTGCGCCGCTTCTGGAGCCCCAACGGCGACGGTATCGCGACGGGCGCCGCCGAGGACGCCGTGCAGGGGGACTGGCTTGGCTTCGAGGACCTCCTCGCGCCCCTCCTGCAGGCCGGCAAGGGGGTCGTGATGACCATGGGCAAGGGGGGGGTGGGCAAGACCACGGTAGCGGCCGCCCTGGCCCGGGCACTTGCCCGCGGCGGGGGGGCCGTACACCTCACCACCACCGATCCGGCGGCCCACGTGGCGGCGGCCGCCGGGGACACTCCGCCCAACCTCACGGTCAGCCGCATCGACCCAAAGGTCGAGACCCGGGATTACGCAGCGGAGGTCATGGCGACCGCGGGCAAGGACCTGGACGACGCCGGCCGGGCCCTGCTGGAGGAGGACCTGCGCTCCCCCTGCACCGAGGAGATCGCCGTTTTCCGGGCGTTCGCCCGGGAGGTGGCCCGCGCGGAAGAGTCGTTCGTGGTGATCGACACGGCCCCCACCGGTCACACCCTGCTCCTGCTCGATGCGGCCGAGGCCTACCACCGGGAGGTCTCCCGGTCCACGGGGGCGCTGCCCGAGGCGGTACGCCATCTGCTGCCGCGCCTTCGGGATCCGAAGCTCACCCGCGTCCTCCTGGTGGCGCTCCCCGAGGCAACGCCGGTGCACGAGGCCGCCGCCCTGGAGGCGGACCTGCGGCGGGCGGGCATCGAGCCCTACGCCTGGGTTCTGAATCAGAGCCTAACTCCCCTGACCCTGACCGACCCTCTGCTGCGGGCCCGCCGCCGGGCCGAAGCCCGGTACCTGAGGGAAGTCACCGAGAGCCATCCGCGGGTCGTGGTACTGCCATGGCATGCGGAGCCCGGCTTGGGTCTGGAATCGAACGGAGGACGGATCACATGAACATCCCGTCGCTGCTGCAATCCATCGGCTTAGCGACTTGAGCCGAGGACGGGCAGCCGGCAGTTAGCCGGCGTACATTGAGATTCCAAGACGGGGCGAAGGTGACGGTGACCGGCCTGAACGAGATCATGGCCGCGGTGTACTGCGAGGGGAGGCCGCCCGGCCCGGACACTGCGGAAGAGATCATGAGACGACTGGAGATTTTGGAAGAATTACATCCCCTCCTCGAGTGTCGTCCACCGAGAGTACGCACACCTGTTGTTCGAAACCCCCAAAGGTTATGTCATGGAAAGGAGACAATCCGGCACCTGACCCTTCGCGGTCCGAGAAAGGGGACGTGACGGAAAGAATTCCCCTGCGGGCAAGAGAGCCACAACATATAGTGCTATCTTGACATATGTACGGCTATACATGGTGGTCCGATCCCCCAAGAAGGAGTTCTTTCAGGTCCATCAAGGCGGGCGATTGTATTGCAGCAACTCGCCACTCATGGCATCTTTGTGCCATGACTTTTTCTGATCTCTTACGCCTCGTTTCCGACCAGCCCCTGTTCGAGACCGGCTTCCTGCTGGCAGGGGACCTTGACCCGGCGGATGCCCGCCGGCAGCTCTCCCGGTGGACCCGATCCGGCAAGATCGTGCAGCTGCGGCGGAGCGTGTACACCCTTTCGCGGCCGTATCGGCGGGTGGAGCCGCATCCCTTCCTGATCGCAAATTCCTTGGTCCGCCCCTCCTACGTGAGCCTCCAGTCCGCGCTCGCTTACCACGGGCTCATCCCCGAGCACGTGGCGGTAGTCACCAGCGTGGCCCGCGCCCGGCCGGGGAGGCGCACGACCCCCTTGGGCGAGTTTGATTTCCGGCACCTGCGTTTCGGGCTGTTTTTTGGGTTCCGGCCGATCGAAGTGGTTGCCGAGCAGGTGGCGCTCGTGGCCTTCCCGGAAAAAGCGCTCCTCGACCTCGCCGCCCTCACGCCCGGGGGAGACGAGGCCGGCTTCCTGGAGGGCCTGCGGCTCCAGAACCTGGAGCGCCTGGATCGCGACCGCCTAGCCCGTTTCGCTGCCGAGGCCCGCAGCCCCAAGCTCCGCCGGGCCGCAGTGGTCTTGCAGCGCCTCACCGAGCGGGAAGCGGAGGAGTACGAAGAACTGTGAAGGACGTCCTGCGCCACGGCATCCGAGGCACTCGCTCCGCTCTGGAGGCCCGAAACCTCGTGCGGGAGTACCTCCAGGCCCGCATCCTGGGCACCTTGCAGCGCGCGGGGGCCATGATCCCCCTGGCGTTCCACGGGGGGACCGCCCTGCGTATTCTCTTCGGGCTGCCGCGGTACTCGGAGGACCTGGATTTCGCGCTGGAGCGGTCGCCCGAGCGCTACAATCTTCGGGGCTACCTGACCGCGATCCGCAGGGAGTTGGGAGCCGAGGGCTACGAGACGGGGGCAAAGGTGAGCGACCGCCGGACCGTGCACAACGCCTTCGTGCGCTTTCCCGGGCTCCTGTGGGAGCTTGGATTGTCTGCGCACCCTGGGGAGGCCCTTGCGGTGAAGCTCGAGGTGGACACGCGCCCTCCCGAGGGGGCAGGACTCACCACCACCGTGGTCCGGCGCCACGTGCTGCTCCACCTCCAGCACCACGACCGCGCCTCGCTCCTTGCGGGCAAGCTCCACGCCGTCCTGTGCCGCCCTTACGCCAAAGGACGCGACCTCTACGACCTGCTGTGGTACCGGAGCGATCCCTCCTGGCCCGAACCCAATCTCGTGCTCCTCAACAACGCGCTGGCCCAGACGGGCTGGGATGGGGAAGTGCTCACTCCCCGTTCCTGGCGCGCGGTGATCGGCGACCGGATCGGCCAACTCCCCTGGGAGCAGGTCGTCGCGGATGTGAGGCCGTTTCTCGAGACCCCGGCGGAGGCGGCATTCCTCACCCGGGAAAACATCCTGAAACTGCTGGCCTGAAGCACGGGTTATCGGGAGAGGGTGCTGCGAGGACCCGGGCCGATTCAGAACCTGGGGGGCCGGCGTAGGTGCCTCACCCGGGTCGCGACAATTGCCCGGAGAGTTCTGACGCAAAAGGGGACAGCATCCTTTTCGGGACCCTGCTTTCCAGAAGGCGTAGCCGCGGAGGCCCCATGAGAGACATCCGAACTGCCCTTCTCATCGCCGACGGCCGGGACGACCGCTGGAGCTGGGAGCTCCAGGGGGAGAGCCTCATCCACCGGACCCATCGGATCCTCGAGGGGTTCTTCGACCAGGTCGTGGTGGTCGCCGAGGACCCGGCCCCCTTCACGACGATCGGTCTGCGGGCGGTGGACGACGAGTACCCCGGGGCGGCGCTCCTGGGGGCCATCACCACGGGCCTCAAGCACGTGTCGAGCCGGTATGCGTTCGTGGTAGGCGCCGACATGCCCTTCCTCCACCCCCGGGTGATCCGGCACCTCTACGCTCAGCGCCAGGGGTGGGACGTGGTGGTGCCCCGCAGCCGGGGCGGCTTCGAACCCCTGTGCGCGGTCTACTCGAAGGCGTGCGTGGCCCCCATGGAGGAGCGGATCCGGCGGGGGAACCTCAAGGTCCTGGACTTCATCTCCGACGTGCGCACCCGGATCGTGAACGGCGAGGACCTCACGGCCCTCGACCCCTCGGGGCTGACCTTTCGCAACGTCCACTCCCACGCGGATCTCGACGAGTGCCGGCTCCACCTGGCGCGGCTTCGCAGCTACGGCCCCCCCGCGGTCTCCTTCGTGGCCAAGTCGGGCACGGGCAAGACCACCTTCCTCGAGAAGGCGATCGCCGAGCTCACCCGCCGGGGCTACCGGGTGGGCACCATCAAGCACGACGCCCACCGGTTCGAGATAGACCACGAGGGCAAGGACTCCTGGAGGCTCACCCGGGCCGGCGCCTCCCCCATGGTGGTCTCCTCGGCGGAGAAGCTCGCCATGGTGCACCCCAACGCCCGGGGCGAGATGACCCTGGACGAGATCATCTACCGGTTCATGACCGAGGTGGACCTGGTGGTGACCGAGGGGTACAAGACCGGCAACCTCCCCAAGATCGAGCTCCACCGCGCCGCGCGCAGCCCGGAGCTCCTGTGCGCCGCGCGGGACGGGAGGCTCCTGGATCACCGCCTGATCGCCGTGGTGAGCGACGAGGCCCTGCCGCTGCCCGTGCCGCTCTTCCCCCTGGACCACCCGGGCCCGGTGTGCGACTTCCTGGAGGAGCAGTTCCTCGGCGGAGCCTGAAGCGCCCGGTATCCGCCGTCAGTTACTCTGGCGCTTTTCGGGGGACCCAGAGCGTCGCGGGTCCTTGCGATTCCAGGGGGGTTCGGAATACTGGGACCTTCCCATCCCCCCAGCCGACCGTGCCAGGTCGCGGCCCGAGACGTGGAGGTGCCCCATGGCAGCGCCGACGTACCCCAAGAACTTCCGCGACTTCCGAACCCTCTTCCCGGAGATGTTCGAGGCCCTGGAGAAGGCCGCGCGCCTGGCCCGGGAGAGCGGCCCGCTGGACGAGAAGTCCACCCACCTCGTCCAACTCGCGGCGGCCATCGCCCGGCGCAGCGAGGGTTCCACCCACTCCCACGCCCGCCGCGCCCTGGAGGCAGGGGCCACCCGGGAGGAGCTCTACCAGGTCATCAACCTCCTGGTGAGCACCGTGGGGTTCCCCACGGCGGCCGCCGCCTTCTCGTGGGTGTCGGACGTCCTGGAGGGCCGCCAGGGGCCGTGAGCCGGACCGGGGAGAGGCCGGACCTTCCCCCCCGGTCGTAGAGATCCGTTTCGCTCCCCCCGATTTCCGCTTGCGGCAGGGGGAACGGTCCGGTAGCCTCCCGGTAGTCCGATTCAGACTAGTTCAACCTGGATGAGACCGCCGGTGAGGGAACGACGGGTCTTCGAGCACACGCTCCTCGGGCTGCTCCACGAAGGGCCCTGCCACGGCTACGAGCTGGCCGCGCACTTCGGGGAAGGGGGGGACCTGGCCGCGGTCGGGCGCTTGGCGAAGAGCCAGCTCTACGCCCTGCTCAAGTCGCTGGAGGCCCAGGGCCTCGTCCGCGGGACCCTGAGGGAGGGGGCGGGGGGCCCCGCCCGGAGGGTCTTCGAGGTGACGGACCGCGGCCGGGAGCGGTTCTCGGCCTGGGTGCGGCGGCCGGCGGGTTCGGTGCGGGGGCTTCGGGTGGAGCTCCTCCTGAAGCTCCACTTCCTGCACCGCCTCGGGCTGCCGGGGCAGGCCGACCTCATGGACGCCCAGGCCGAGGTCCTCCGGCGGCGCCTCGAGCATCTACGGGCCCGCGCCGGAGCCTCGCCGGGGATCGGGGCGTGGGTCCTGGCCCTGCAGGAGGGCTTCGTGGAAGCGGGGCTGGGGTGGCTCGCCGCGTGGCGGGAGAGGGTGCTGCGGCCCTCCGGTGCGAGCGCACCCCCTGCGGCGTCCCTCTCGGCCCGGCACGGGCCGAGACCGAACCGCCTGCCGGGCCGGGTGCTGGGTGTCGGGGCCGGCGGGGCCGTGGCCCGGGTGGACGTCGAGACCCCGGGCGGCCTGCTGTCCCTCCTGCTCCCCCGGGAGAGCGCCGACGCGTTGACCCTGGGGGCCGGCTCCGAGGTGACGGTCGTCGTGCCGCCGGGGGGGGTGATTCTGGAGCTCCCCGCGGCCGCCTCGGGCTCCGGTGACCCATCCCCCTCCCGGCCTCCCCCTTGAAGGGGGAGGTGCGCAGCGGGGAGGGACAGGGCCGGGGTGCGGGCGGCACCGACGGAGGGGGATGAAGGAGGAGGTCTCATGCGGCAAGGCGGGTGTGGCACGGTCCTTGCGGTACTGGCGGCCCTGGCGCTCGGCGCGCCGGTCCAGGCCGGGCAGTGGTCGGGCCGGTCCCTCGAGGTCTTCGCGGGCTCGGCCTCGAAGCCGGCCCTGGAGGCCGCCGCCCGGCGTTTCGAGGGGGAGACCGGGGCACGCGTCTTCCTGCACCTCGGGGGGTCGGGGACGGTGCTCTCCCAGATGGAGCTCCTGCGCCGCGGGGACGTGTACTTCCCCGGCTCCTCGGACTACATGGAGCTGGCCAAGCGCAAGGGGCTGGTGGACGCGCCGACCGAGGTCCGGGTGGTCTACCTCATCCCGGCGATCAACGTGCAGCGGGGAAACCCCAAGAAGATCCACGACCTCGAGGATCTGGCCCGCCCGGGCCTCCGTGTGGGGATCGCCCGGCCGGAGACCGTGTGCGTGGGCCTCTACGCCGTGGAGGCCCTGGAGGCCCGCGGGCTCACGGAGGCCGTCCTCAAGAACGTGGTGAACCAGGCCGAGTCCTGCGAGAAGACCGCCCAGATGATCTCCATGGGCCTGGTGGATGCGGTGATCGGGTGGGACGTCTTCGAGGAGTGGGACCCGGACCGCGTCGAGACGGTCTACTACCCGCCCGACGAGGTGACCCGCATCGGCTACATCCCGGCCGCCGTCTCGGCCTTCCCCCGGGAGCCGGAGCTCGCCCGGGCCTTCCTCGCGTACCTGGTCAGTGCGGAGGGGCAGAAGATCTTTCGGGCTCACGGCTACTTGACGGATCTGGCCGAGGCTCGGAAGCGGGCCCGCCCGGACACCCCCGTCGGGGGCGAGTGGCCGCTGCCCGCTTCCTGGAGGTAGGAGTTGGGGCGGAAGGCCTTCCCGGCGCTTCTCGCCGCGGCGGTGCTCGCCTCGCTCCTGGTGGTGGGGCTCATCCTCGCCTCTCAGGTGGGCTGGGCAGGTCTGCGGAAACCGCTGGCGGCCCTGGGGCAACCCCACGTGCGCCAGGCGGTGGCCCTGAGCCTCGGGACCGCGACGGTCGCCACCTGCCTCGCCCTCTGCCTGGCGGTGCCCGCCGCCTACGGCCTGGCGCGGTACCGATTCCCGGGAGCGGCCGTCGTGGACGTGCTCCTGGACCTGCCCATGGTCCTCTCGCCGGTGGCGGTCGGCGTCTCGTGGCTCCTCTTCTTCCGGACGTCCGGCGGCCAGTGGGTCGAAGAGCACCTGCTGCGCTTCGTCTTCGAGGTGCCCGGCATCGTGCTGGCCCAGTTCACCGTGGCCCTGGCCCTCGCCACCCGGGTGCTCAAGGCCTCCTACCAGGACGTGGACGTCCGCTACGAGCAGGTCGCCCGGTTCCTGGGCTGCACCCCTTGGGGCGCCTTCCGCAGGGTCACCCTGCCCCTGGCCCGCCGGGGTCTCGTGGCCGCCTTCATCCTGGGCTGGGCCCGGTCGGTGGGGGAGTTCGGCGCCACGGTTACGCTGGCCGGCGCCGTGCCGGGGAAGACCGAGACCGTGCCGGTGGCCATCTACCTCCGGCTGGCCTCCGTGGACGTGGGGGGGGCGGTAGCCCTCATGCTCCTCCTCTCCGCCATCGGGCTCCTCGCCCTCGCCGCGGTCCGTCTGCTCGGGGGATTCCGTTGATCCGCTGCGAGGGCCTCTCCCTCCGTTTCGGCTCGTTCCTCCTGGAGGACATCGACCTCGCCGTGGAGCCCGGGGAGAGCTACTTCGTGCTGGGGCCCTCCGGGGCCGGCAAGACGCTGCTCCTCGAGGGGCTTCTCGGCATCCGCCGGCCCGAGGCGGGCCGGGTGCTCCTCGGCGGCCGGGATGCCACCCGGCTGCCCCCCGAGGAGCGGCAGGTGGCCTACGTGCCCCAGGACCTCGCGCTCTTCCCGCACCTCTCCGTGCGGGACAACGTGCTCTTCGGGCTCCGGGCCCGGGGCCGCCCCCCGGCGGACGCCGCGCGCCGGCTCGCGCGGTGGGCGGAGCTCCTCGACCTCGGGCCGGTGATCGACCGCCGGGACGTGCGCACCCTCTCGGGCGGCGAGCGCCAGCGGGTCGCCCTCGCCCGCGCCCTCGTGACCGAGCCCCGGGTTCTCTTCATGGACGAGCCGTTTTCGGCCCTGGATGCCGCGTTGCGCCGCCGCCTGCAGGTGGAGTTCCGGGACCTGCAGCGCCGCCTGGGCCTCACCCTCATCCAGGTGACCCACGACCCCGAAGAGGCGTTCCTGATGGCCGACCACATGGCCATCCTGATGGCGGGGCGGATCGAGCAACGGGGCCGCCCGGGCGAGCTCTACAACCGGCCGGTCAACCTCCGGGTGGCGCGGTTCCTGATGCTCCAGAACCTCTACCCGGGCCGGCTCGGCCCCCGGGACCCGAAGGGGTACCACCGCCTCACCCTCGACGGGACCGGGATCGCCTTCGAGGTCACGCCGCACCCGGAATTCGCCGAGGGAAGCCCCGTGGTCGCCGGAATCCGGCCCGAGGAAGTGATCCTGCTGCGCCCCACCCGCCCGCCGGACACCGCGCGCCAGCGGAACCTTCTCCTGGGGGTCGTGGAGGGCTGGGCGGACCTCGGTCACTACCGCCTGGTGCGCCTCCGGGTCGGCGGGCTCAGGCTCGACGCCTGGCTCAACATCCGGGCCGCCCGGGAGTACCCGATGGAGGAGGGCACGGAGGTGTGGTTCCACGTCCGGCCCTGGAGCTTCTGTCTCCTGCGCCCGGATTAGAGGCCCATCGCGGAAACGGCCGGGTGGGGGAGGCGGGGGGGCGGAGTCCGGGAGCCCAGGAGTGCAGCCCCGCACCGCATCCACCGACTCGA
>JAWSUI010000045.1:0-29202 GCA_033551855.1 Deferrisomatales bacterium | reverse complement strand
CCCCGGGGGGGGCCGCGGTCGGGCCGGGCTCCGCCCCCGGCGCGTCGGCGCGGGGCGCAGCGGACGGCGGCGCGGCCACGGGCTCGGCCGTAGCCCAGCCGCGCCGGTCCACGACCACGCCGGCGCAGCCGGAGAGGAGCACAACCGCCAGGAGGGGCAAGAGCACCACGCGTCGCGTCATCGGAAGAGCCTCCTCAGCCAGTCTACCGGCCCCCCGAAGCCAGGGCTAGGGGGGGGCGGCTCCGGGGCGCTGCCCGTCAGGAAGGGAAGCTCCACGCACCGCCGACACCCCGGGCCGAGGGACTCCCCCGTCTCCGGGTCCACCCAGGCCGTCTCCACCCCCTCGGGGCGCGCCGGGCCCAGGGACGCCGCGCCGGCCCGCAGCAGGAGGTCCGCCCAGATGCGCAGGGCCCCGGCGGCGCCGGTCAGCCCCATGGGCGCGTTGTCGTCGCGCCCCACCCAGACCACGGCCACGCGGTCGCCGGTGTAGCCGGCGAACCAGCTGTCCCGCAGGTCGTCGGTGCTCCCGGTTTTCCCCGCCGCCGCGAGGCCCCGGGGCAGGAGGCCGCGGGCGGTGCGCCCTGTCCCCTCCTCCAGGACCCTCCGCAGCGCCTCGTCCACCAGGTGGACCACGCGGGCGTCCGCCGCCCGCTCCACCGTGAGCGGATAGCGCTGGAGGGGCTCCCCGTCGGCCGTGAGGACCTCGCGGATCGCCCGCAGGGGCGAGCGGAACCCTCCCCCGGCGAGGGTCTGGTACATCTGGGCGACCTCCAGGGGGGTCAGGGAGACCGCTCCGAGGAGGAGCGACGGGTAGGGCCGGACCTCGCGCTCCACCCCGAGGGCCCGCAGGGCGTCCCGCACGGGGTCGAGGCCGACGTCCAGGCCGAGCCGCACGGTCGCCACGTTGTAGGAGTGGACGAGGGCCTGGTAGAGGGGAACCAACCCGTGGAACGTGCGGTCGAAGTTCCGGGGCGACCACGGTCCGCTCGGGAGTTCGACCTCCAGGGGGGAGTCGTCCACCAGGGTCGCCAGGGTGTAGCGGTCGGGCCGGGAGAGGGCCGCCAGGTAGACGGCGGGCTTGACCAGGGAGCCGATGGGCCGCACGGCGTCCAGCGCCCGGTTGAACCCCGCGAGACCCGGGTCACGCCCCCCCACGGCCGCCAGCACCTCGCCGGTGCCGGGGCCCGCCACGACCGCGGCCCCCTGGAGCTCCGCCCCCCCCAGGTCCCGGAGCCCCCGGCCCAGGGCCTGCTCGGCCGCCTCCTGCACCCCGGGGTCCAGGGTGGTGAAGATCCGCAGCCCCTCGCTGCGCAGGTCCTCTTCCCGGTAGTCCCGCGCCAGCTGGCGCCGCACCAGGTCAAGGAAGGCCGGGTACCGGGTGACCCCGCTCGGGGGCTGGGGCGCCACCCCGAGGGGAGCCGCCTGCGCCCGGCGCGCGTCCGCCGAAGCGACGAGGCCCTGCCGGGCCAGGAGGTCGAGCACCAGGTCCCTGCGAGCGCGCGCCCTCTCGGGGTTGCGTCGGGGGTCGTAGAGCGAGGGGCCCCGCACCAGGGCCACCAGCAGCGCCACCTGGGGCGGGGAGAGCTCCTCCAGGGGGCGCTCGAAGTAGAACCGGCTCGCCAGCCCGAACCCGTGGATGGAGCGCCGCCCATCCTGACCCAGGTACACCTCGTTGCAGTAGGCCTCGAGGATCTCGTCCTTGGAGTAGCGCCACTCCAGGAGCAGCGCCATGAGGGCCTCGTTCGCCTTGCGCCGCAGCGTCCGCTCCGAGGTGAGGTAGAAGTTCTTCACGAGCTGCTGGGTGAGCGTGCTGCCGCCCTGCACCACCTCGCGCGCCCGCAGGTTCGCCACCGCCGCCCGCGCGACGGCCTTGAGGTCGACCCCGCGGTGGATCCGGAAGGAGCGGTCCTCCACGGCCATGAGGGCCTGGACCAGGAGCGGCGGGACCTCCGCCAGCCGGACCAGGGTCCTGTCCTCTCCGTGGGCCGGGTAGATGCTCGCGATCGCGGCCGGCTCGAGGCGGACCAGGGCCTCGGGGCGGCCGGTGCCGGTGTCGCGCACCTCCCCGACCCGTTCCCCGTGGAAGGAGACGGCCAGGGCTCGGCCGGGCTCCGGGCCGTCCCAGAACTCGAAGGGCCGCGTGTGGAGCCGCACGCGGCCGTCCCCCACGTGGTAGGTGCCGGGCTCGGGGGTCGAGGAGCCGGGGCGGTACCGCAGGAGCCGGAGCTCCCGGACGAGGTCCTGGGGCCCGAGCGGCGCCCCCGGGTAGACCTCCAGCGGCCGGGCGTAGACGCGCGCCGGCAGCGCCCAGCGCTTCCCCTCGAAGCGCTGTCGCACCTCCCGGTCCAGGTGCCAGACGTAGACGAGAAGCGCCAGGAGCCCCAGGGCCAGCGCCCCGAGCCCCAAACGAAGCAGCGGGAGGCGGCGCCGGGTCTTGCGGCGTCGTCGCGCCGGGGAGCGTTTCCGGGATCGGGTCATGGCGAACGGAACCTGGACGGCAAGAGGGGACGCGGTGCTCGGGGATCCGAGGTCGGACCGGGCTGCATGGTACCATCACCGGGCTTCCGGGGACGAGGGGGCAGACCGCCCCTGGATCCTCCGCCCGACACGTGCCCGGGGTCGGCGAGCCCCTCCGCTCCGCCCCGGGGGAGACCGGGATCGGGGGGTGCTGGCGGGGGATTTCCCGCCGGGGTTCCCGACCGGGCGGGTCAATCATGGGCCGTCTTCCTCCTTGCATTGACCGGGAGCGGACCGTAGACTCGGCGGGACCGCCGCGGGGAAAACACCCCGTTCGCTCTCGGTACCCGGCTCCGCCCCAGGCCCAGCTCGGCCGCCTGGGGCGAACACCTTTGGGGCCATCCGGACGGTTCCGGACGGCGCCGCGTGGGAGGTTGTCCGATGCAGCGACGCTTCCTCGGGATCGACATCGGCGCGGAGGCCCTGAAGCTGGTCGAGCTCGAGGGCGAGGCACGCCGCCTGCGCTGGGTCCGTCGCTGGACGGGGGAGCACCACAAAGACCCGGGAGCCCTCCTGGTCGAGCGGCTGCGGGCCTGGGGATGGGAGGGCGCGGCCGGCGCGGCCGTGACCGGCCGCCTGGGGCGCCAGGCCGCCCTGCGGCGCGTGCCCGTCAAGCAGGCCCAGGTGTTGGGTTTCCGCTTCCTGGGGGGACCCTCCGAAGCGACCTTGGTCTCCATCGGGAGCCACGGCTTCTCGGTGCTCGAGCTCCGGCAGGGGGGTACGCAGGTCTTCCGCGAGAGCTCGCGCTGCTCCCAGGGCACGGGCAATTTCCTGCGCCAACTGGTGGGGCGGTTCCACCTCACCCTCGAGAAGGCCACCGACCTCTGCGCGGGTGTGGCCGACCCGGCTCCCCTCTCGGGCCGATGCCCCGTGATCCTCAAGACCGACATGACCCACCTCGCCAACAAGGGCGAGGACCCGGCCCGGATCCTCGCCGGGCTCTTCGACGCGGTGTGCGAGAACGTGCAGGTGCTGGTGAAGCCGCGGGTGAGCCCCCGCCGCGTCGCGCTCCTGGGGGGGGTGGCCCGCTCGCCCCGGGTGCGGGCGCACTTTCGACGGTTCCTCGACCGCCACGGGATGGAGTTCCTGGATCTGGACCCCGAAACGGCCCTGTTCGCCGAGGCGCTGGGGGCGGCGGTGCTCGCCGCCGATGGCCGGGAGCCGCTGCCCGCCCTGGCGGGGGTCTGGACCCGAGCCGTCCGCTCGCGCCTCGAGGAGGTGCCCCCCCTGCGCGACTCCCTGGCCCGTGTCCGCCGACTCCCCCCGCCCGAGCCCCCGGCCGAGAGGTCGGATCGCGAGGTCGTGCTCGGTCTCGACATCGGGTCCACGGGCTCGAAGGCCGTCGCCGTGGACGCGGCCACGGGGGAGGTGGTCTGGCAGGAGTACCGGAGCACCGCAGGGAACCCGGTGGGGGCCGCCCAGGCCCTGATGGCGTGCTTCCGGGACGGGCCGGCCGGCGCCTTCCCCCTTCGGGCGGTGGGGGCCACCGGGAGTGGGCGGGAGATTGTGGGCTCGCTGCTGACGATCTGTTACGGCCCCGGCAGCGTCTACGTGCTCAACGAGATCGCCGCCCACGCCGAGGGCGCCCTGTCCTTCGACCCCCGCGTCGACACCATCTTCGAGATCGGCGGCCAGGACGCCAAGTACGTGCGGCTGGCCGGCGGCCGGGTGGTGGACGCCGCCATGAACGAGGCGTGCAGCGCCGGGACGGGATCGTTCATCGAGGAGCAGGGCCGCAAGCTCCACGGCATCGAGACCGTGGCGCAGCTCGGGGCCGTGGCCCTCGAGGCCGGGTCCGGGGTGTCCCTGGGGCAGCACTGCTCGGTCTTCATGGCCGAGATCATCGACGAGGCCGTGGCGGCGGGGGTGGACCAGCCGGCCATCGTCGCCGGCATCTACGACTCGATCGTCCAGAACTACCTCAACCGGGTCAAGGGAACCCGCTCGGTGGGGGGGGTGGTGTTCTGCCAGGGGATGCCCTTCGCCGCCGATGCCCTCGCGGCGGCCGTGGCCCGGCAGACCGGGTGCGAGGTGATCGTGCCCCCCCACCCCGGGACGATCGGCGCCCTGGGCATCGCGCTCCTGACCTTGCGCCACGCGGAGCTCCGCCCGGAGGGCCTCGAGCCCGAGCGGTTCCTCTCGGCTCGGGTGGAGGGCAAGAGCACCTTCGTGTGCTCTTCCGACCAGGGGTGCGGCGGCGCCGGCAACAAGTGCCGCATCGACCGCCTCGAGACCGTGGTGGAAGAGCGCCGGGCCCGCTTCACCTGGGGCGGCGGGTGCTCCCTCCACGACAAGGGCACGCGCCGCAGGAAGCTTCCGGACCGGGCGCCCGACCCCTTCCGGGAGCGCCGCGAGCTGGTGGAGCGCATGGTCGAGGGTTTGTCCCCCCCGCCGGACCGGCCGGTGGTGGCGATGACCGACGAGCTGCAGCTCAAGGGGCTGGTGCCCTTCTTCGCCACCTTCGTGCACGCCCTGGGCTTCGGCGTGCGCGTGTACACCGGCGCCGACCCGGCGATGCTCAAGCGCGGCATCGAGGACGCGCAGATCCCCTTCTGTGCCCCGATGCAGCAGTTTCACGGGCTGTGCAGCGCGATGGCCGGCGGAGGGGCCGACTACCTCTTCCTGCCCATGCTGCGCGACCTGCCGCGGGTGGCAGACGAGCCGAGCTCCGTGACCTGCCCCATCGTGCAGGCCGCCCCCGACGTGCTGCGCTGGGACCTGGGCAATCGCGCCGCCCCGGCGCTCCTGACCCCCGTGGTCGAGATGGGTCCCGGCAACCTGGACTCCCCCGAGCTCCTGGAGAGCTGTCGGCGGCTGGCCGCCGAGCTCGGGGTGTACGGAAGCGCCTGGCGGCGGGCCCACCGCGCGGCCTCCGTTGCCCACCGCCGCTTCGAGGAGAAGTGCCTCGCCCTCGGGCGCCGCGCCCTGGCGTTCTGCGCCGACCGAGGCCTCACCCCCATCGTCGTGCTGGGCAGGCCCTACACCATCCACAACGCGGTGCTCAACTCGAACGTGCCCGCGATCCTCCGGGAGCAGGGGGCCGTCGCCATCCCGGTGGACTGCTACCCCGTGCGCGAGGACGTGCCCGTGTTCCGCGACATGTACTGGGGCCACGGCCAGCGCAACCTGAGGGCGGCAGAGCAGATCCGCCGCACCGCCGGCACGTACGGCCTCTACTGCAGTAACTACTCCTGCGGCCCCGACAGCTTCACCCTGCACTTCTTCGCATACCTGATGGAGGGCAAGCCCTACGCCGTCATCGAGACGGACGGCCACTCGGGGGACGCGGGCACCCGCACCCGCGTCGAGGCGTTCCTGCACTGCGTGGCCGAGGACCTGGCGGCAGGGGGGACCGGGGGCGCCGGCGGGAGGCTCGACGCGGTGGAGCGGGACCGCCAGCGCATGGCCGACGTGGTGGCGGGGGGCGAGCACGTGCTGATCCCCCACATGGGGCCGGGCTCGGAGTCCCTGGCAGCCTGCCTGCGGGGGATCGGCGTGCCGGCCGAGGCCCTGCCCCCGGTAGACCGCCACGCCCTGCGGATGGGCCGGCGCCACACCTCGGGCAAGGAGTGCGTGCCGATGACCCTGACCCTCGGCAGCCTCCTCAACCGCCTCGAGGGCGAACGCGAAACGGATACCCGCTTCTCCCTCTTCATGCCCAACGCCGCCGGGCCGTGCCGGTTCGGGGTATACAACACCCTGCACAAGATCACGCTCGAGCGCCTGGGATGGAAGGACCGCGTGCGGGTCTGGACTCCCTCGGCGGAGGGGTACTTCGAGGGGGTGCCCCCGGGTTTCGCGACGCTGGCCTTCGCGGCGTTCATGGCCGTCGACCTGCTCCTGGAAGGGCTCTACGACACGAGGCCCGTGGAGACGCGGCCGGGGGCCGCGGCGGAGATCTTCGCCCGGAGGAAGGCGGAGCTCCTCGCGGTGCTGGAGAGGGCGGGCCGGTCCGGGCTGCCGCTGCCCGAGGCGCTCCTCGAGGTCTCCAGCGGCCGCCTGTACGGGTGCACGGAAGTGCTGTCCGGGGCGGCGCGGGAGCTCGCGGCGGTCAAGGGTGAGCGGGAGATCCCCTCGGTGCTCGTGGTCGGGGAGATCTACGTGCGCTGCGCCCCCTTCGCGAACGACTTCGTCATCGACCGGCTGGAGGCGCGCGGGATCCGGTCGCGGTTCGCACCCTTCTACGAGTGGGTCGAGTACTGCAACTACATCAACGCCAAGGAGGGCCGCCACAAGGGGCTGGGGGACAAGGCGACGAGCTTGGTGCAGCGCCGGATCCAGCGGCTCGCCTGGGACGCGATGGCCGGCGCCCTGGGCTGGCCCTCGCGGATGACGGTGCGCCACTGCCTGGAGGCCGCCGCCCCCTGGCTCCGGGAGAAGCTGGAGGTCGAGTCGGTGCTCACCCTGGGCGGGCCGGTGTACGAGTGGCGGCGCGGGCACATCGACGGGGTGGTCAGCGTGGGTCCGCTGGAGTGCATGCCCAACAAGATCGCGGAGTCCCAGTTCTTCCACGTGGCCGAGACCGAGGGGCTGCGGTCTCTGACCCTGTCACTGAACGGGGACCCGGTGGACCCGGAGGTCCTGGACCAGTTCGCCTACGAGATCCACGAGGATTTCCGCCAGCGGCGGGACCGGCACGCACCCGGCAGCCCGGCTGCTGTCGTGCCCCTGCGGTGCCCCGAGGCGCCGGCCCGGGATGCCGACGACGAGGAAGCCGGCCGGGTCGGCGCCTCGCACCGCTGACCCCGGGGAAACGCAGGGCCTCCCGGACCCAGGCCCACGATGTGGTGATGGATTCGGGAAGGGGGCGGCCTGGGTGCTACGGCAGGACGGTCAGGCGGGCCCGAAGACCCCCGAAGTCCACCAGGACCCCCTCCGGGGTGATGCGCTCCAGCACCGGCCCGTCGGAGGAACCGATGCGCTCCCCCTCCCGATAGACCCTCCAGTTGATGAACACGAAACGTTCGGCGGGGTCCTCCCCATAGACGTGCCCGTTGATGTCGAGCTGCGGCAGGCCTTGGCGCACCTCGGGGGAGAGCTCCGCCAGGAGGGGGACGGGACCCGCGACCGCGGAGGGCACCTCACCTGCGCCGCGCACCGGCGCAGGGTCGGAAGGCGCGAGCTCCTCCGCGGGGCCGGATGGGAAAGGGGTCTCGGTTGCGACAGGCAGGGGCTCCTCTGCCGGCGGTGAAGGGAAAGGGGCCGCGTCGGGAAGGGGGCGGGACGCCAGGGGTGGCGGGCCGCCCTCGGACGGTTCCAGCCCCGGCGCCGGGGTTGGAGGAACCCGCACCGGCGCCCGGCGGCGCGCCTCCGCGGCGAGGGAGCGGGCCGGGGAAGCCGGGGGGGCGGCGACCTCGGCCCGCGCCTCCGGCGGCGGGGGAATTGCCGGTCCCTCCACGATCTCTGGGGCCGGGGCGGGCGCGACCGCCTCGGGGGCGCGGAGGGCGACCGAGGGGGGGACCGGCACCCCGGGCCGCGATCGGAGGACCCACCCGAGGGCCAGCCCGTTCAGGGCCAGGACCAGGGCGGCCGCCGCCCAGAGCCAGCGGGTCCGGCGGCGACCGGGGCCGTCGACTGCAGCCCCCACTGCCGCCCGAAGGTCGGGGGACCGGCCCCTCTCCTTCTCCTTCTGGGCCTTGCGGAGGGCCTCCAGTATGAACGACATGGCCGCCTCAGGGCCCCCCGGCCCCGTGGACGCGCCCGAGCCGGGGCACCGACGGGGGCGGGGCCGCCGCGTTGAGCTGGATGAAGGTCTGCTCGCCGGCCAGGCCGTCGGGCACCAACCCCCGGGCGAGCTGGAACTCCTGGACCCTCTGCCGCATCGAGAGCCCGAAGAGGGCCCCGTTCCGCGCGGAGCCGGGCGGCTGGCCCTGGGCCCGGTCCAGGCGATCCCGCAGCCACAGGACGTCGGGTCCCTCGCTCCCGAGCCGCAGGATCGAGGAGCCCTCCGGGGGCCCCTCCCACAGGAACAGGAAGTCGCCAAACCACAAGGGCTCGAGCTCTCCCCGGGGCAAGGTGACGGACGCCTCGCCGAATTCCAGGGTCACGCGGGTCTCGTCGAGGGCGGACACCACCCCGTGGTGGCGCGCCCCCGCGCGGTCGCGCAGCTCCAGCACCGCGGGCAGGCCGTAGAACGCGAGCGTCGTCCAGTTGCCGCGGCCGTAGTAGCAGCGCAGACCCGCGCGTTCGGCCCGGTCGCAGGCGGAACCGTGCCCCTCATCCCCGTAGGGGACACCCCAGTAGCGAAACAGCGTCGCAAAGGCCGCATCGCTCCCGCTCCCGAGCCCGCCCCCGGCCAGGCGCTCGGGGAACGGGGGCGAAGGGGCGTCGGCCGGGGAGTGCCCGGGGAAAGCCGCCCCGTTCTCCCCCCGGGGGACTTCCGAGAACAGCGACGCGACCGCCGGGGACGGGGGGGACTCCAGGGGTAGGGCGGGCTGCACCGGCGAAGGCGACGCCGGAGCGCCGGGGACGAGCTCGCCGGGCCTTCCGGACACCTCCTCGCCCCGGAGGTCCCACCGGGCTCCGGGAGCGCCGAGCACGAGCCACCCCGCTGTCAGGGCGGCGGCCGCGAGCACCGAGACCGCTCCCCCCCACGCCCACACCCGGCGGCGGTGCAGGGCGGGCTCCCCGCGCACCTCGCGGGCGGCCCGGCGCACGAGAGCGGGCCCCACCGTTCGGAGCCCCTGGGCGTAGGCCCCGAGCAAGGCCCGGTCGCACAGCACGTTCACCAGCCGGGGCACTCCCCCGGAGAGCCGATGGACGAGCGAGAGCGCACCCGGGGAGAACAGGGGCTCCGACGCCCCGGCCACCCCCAGCCGGTGCCGCACGTACTCGGCCGTCTCCTCGGGGGTCAGGGGTGCCAGGTGGTAGCGGGCGGTGACCCGCTGGGCCAGCTGGCGCAGCTCGGGCCGGCCCATCAGGGCCCGGAGCTCGGGCTGGCCGATGAGGAGGATCTGGAGGAGCTTGCTGGTGGTAGTCTCGAGGTTGGTGAGGAGCCGGATCTGCTCCAGGGAATCGACGCTCAGGTTCTGGGCCTCGTCAACGACCAGCACGGCCCGCCGGCCCGCGGAGTGCCCCTCGAGAAGGCGCCGATTGAGGCCATCGGTGAGCACCTTCAGACTGGTCGTTCCCGGGGGATAAAGCACATGAAACTCGTCGCAGACCGAGGCGACGAGCTCGGCGGGGGTCTGGCGGGGATTGAAGATCAGCCCGACGTCGACCTCCTCGGGAGCCTGCTCCAGGAGGCTCCGGCACAGGGTGGTCTTTCCGGTCCCCACCTCGCCCGTGAGCTGTACGAAGCCCCCGGCCTCCCCCATGCCGTACAAGAGGTGGGCCAGGGCCTCCCGGTGCAGGGGGCTCAGGTAGAGAAAGCGGGGGTCGGGGGTGAGGGCGAAGGGCTCTTCCGTTAGCCCGAAGTAGGCGCTGTACATGGGCTCGTGGGATCTCGGCGACACCCTCGGGTCGCACGCAGAGGACAGGAACTCACCAGGGACGGTAGCAGTGGCGAGCCGACCCGGTCAAGACGTGCCGGGGCCCAGAATCCACCGGCTGGTTGGCACGCGGAGTCCGGGAGCCCCTTCGCTTCGCCCCCCAATCCGCGGCAATTCGACGCGGTGTCCCGGCAGTCCCCGGTGCGCCGGGCTTCACCCGCTTGCGCCGGCCTCGTCGACTCGGTGGATGCGGTGCGGGGCTGCACTCCGGGGCTCCCGGACTCCGCCCCACAAGGTGGCGGTGGACTCTGGGGGCGGGGGCGGCGGGATCCGTCAGCCCGCCCGATCCCGGCCCCCCAGGGTGAAACAGAACGTGGAGCCCCGGCTCGACCCCTCCGACTCCACCCAGATGCGGCCCCCGTGGGCCTCCACGACGCGCTTGACGATCGAGAGCCCCAGGCCGGTGCCGGGGCTCCCGCTGTGCACCCTCTCGAAGAGCTCGAAGACCCGCTCGCGGTCCGCGGGCTCGATCCCGATGCCGTTGTCCCGAACGTAGAAGACCGGCCCCCCGGCCTCGGGCCGCCAGCCCACACGGATCTGCGGGCGGGGCTGCTCGCCCAGGAACTTCAGCGCGTTGCCGAGCAGGTTCTCGAAGACCTCCCGAAGCCGCACGGGATCGCCCTGGACGACCGGGAGCTCCGCATCGATCTCTACCTCCACGGCCCGTTCCGCGGATTGCACGGCGAAGGACGCGGCGGCCTCCCGGGCCACCTCCCCCAGGGGGACCGCTTGGGGGGGCTGGGCGAAACGACCGATCCGACACAGGGAGAGGAGGTCGTCCAAGAGGAGCTTCATCCGCTCCGCCGCCGCGCCGATGTGGCCCGCATAGCCCCCTGCGCGCTCGGCCCGGCCCTCCCGGACCTCTCGCTCGATCAGCCCGGCGAAACCCCGGATGGTGGTGAGCGGCCCCTTGAGGTCGTGGGAGACCGTGGAGGTGAAATGGTGCAGCGCCTCGTTCCGGGCCCGGAGCTCGCGGATCAGGGTCTCCCGCTCCGCCTCGCTTCGGCGCCGCTCGGTGATGTCGCGGCCCAACTCGATGACGCCGGTCACCGCCCCGGTATCGTCCCCCACGGGCACGGCCCGCAGCTCCCAGGTGCGCCCCCGCGCATCCTCGGCGCAGAGCTCCGCGGGCTTCCCGGTCTCGAAGCACTGCCGCACCGGGCAGGGGTCGCAGGCCCGCCGGCTGCGGTGCCACACGTCGTGGCACCGCAGCCCGATGACCTCCTCCGGCTGCCTTTCGACGCTGGCAGCCGCACCCCGGTTGGCCCACAGGATCTCGAGGTCGGGGGACTGGAGCGTGAGGTTGTCCGGGATGGTGTCGAGAACCGCCTGGAACTCCTGGTACAGCTTGCGGTACCGGGCCTCGCTGTCCCGAAGCGCCTGCTCGGCCGAGCGCCGCTCCAGGGTCACCGAGAGGATGCGCCCCGCGGTGCGAAGCACCTCCACGTCCTCGGGAAGCCACCGGCGGGGCTCCCGACACTCGTCGAGGCCCAGAAACCCGAAGTAGCGCGTCCCCACGAACAGGGGAATCACGAGGACGGAGCAGATCCCCTGTGCCTCGAGGAGCTCCCTCTCCCTCTCACCGGGAATTTCGCCCACGTCGAAGGAGATGACCTCGTCGGCCCGCACCCGATCCATCCACCAGGGCACCGACGCGGCCGGGATGCCCTGGAGGAAATCCCTCTGGGGGGTCACGCCGGGCGCGACCCACTCGACGGTGTCGTCCATGGTGTCGGTGTCGTCCCGGTGCTCGAAGATGTAGATCCGGCTGACGTCGAGGGTTTCGGACAGGATGCGGACGCACTCATCCTGGAAGCGTTGCGGCGCGTCGGCGCGAACGGCCGCGGCCGCGAGCTCGGCCACCATCCGCTCGTACGCGAGACCCCGCCGAAGGCCCTCCTCGGCACGCTTCCGCTCCGTGACGGGAACGAACATCTTCAGGGCGGCGGCCACGGTTCCGTCCGCATTTCGTACCGGGGCCGCCAGGATCTCGCACCACAAGGGCCGGCCGGCCGGATCGTAGCCTGGCTGCTCGTGCGCGGCCCGCTCCGCCCCTTCCTCGAAGACGGCCCGAACCCCGCACCCGGGACACACCTCGGAGCGGCGGCTGTACGCCTCGAAGCAAGGCCTGCCCACCACCTCCCCGAACAGGCGGCGCGTCTCCTCGTTGGCCCACAGCGTTCGGTATTCCGGCGATATGAGCGCAAACCCCACGCCCAGCTTACCGGTGATCAGGTCGAGCCGACCCCGGAGCTCTCCGGCCTCCGCCTCTGCCCGGCGCCGGGCGGCGATGTGCTCCCACGTCCCCTTGGCCCGCGCGGCAAGGCGGGGCAGACCCGAGGGAGAAAGCTCCTCTGGGAGTACGCAGTCGACGGCGCCGGCCTCCAGGCCCCGGCGGACCGCCTGGCTCTCGAGGTCTTCGGACACGAGGACGACGGGGAGGGGGGGGATTGCGGCACCGTTGGCGAGCAGGTCGGCCGCCGTGCCGTCCGGAAGGAGGTCCTGGGCCAGGATCAGGTCGGGCGGCTCCCGGGCCGCGGAATGCCGGGCTTCCCCCAGGGACGCGGCGGACATCACCTCCAGTCCCGGAATGGGCACACACAAGGACCGCAGGCGCTCCCCCGAGGGCCCCTCCCCGACGACCACCAGCACCCTCGCGGGACTTCCCGTCATCCGGCCTCCCCGAGCACCGCTGCTGGGCCGTCGCCACCCAGCCAACCAAACGCAGGTCGAACATCTCCTACATACCAGAGTCGAACGTTTCTACACAACACCTCGGGGGCTCCCGGATCCACGCCGGCATGTGCTCGGGGTCGGGGAGCCCCTCCGCTCCACCCCGCAATCCGTGATATCCGGACGCGGCGTTGGCGAGGAAGCGGGTACGCCCCGCTTCACCCGTTTCTGCGGGCCTGGGCCCATCGGTCGAGGCGGTACGGGGTTGCGCTCCACGGCTCCTCCGACCCCGCCCGAAGATCTGACGGTGGATTCCGGGGGTCCTCACTCCGCCCGGAGGGCCTCCACGGGATCGAGCTGCGCGGCGCGCAAGGCCGGCAGGACTCCCGCCGTGAGGCCGACCGAGACCGCGACCCCCACGGCCAGGAGCGCGATGGGCCAGGACGTGTAGACCGGAAGGGCGGGAACAGCCAAGTGGAGGAGGCGGGCGCCCCCCGCCCCGAGAACGAGGCCTGCCAAGCCACCCGCAGCGCCGAGGACCGCCGCCTCCCCCAGGAAGAGGCCGAGCACCTGCCCCCGCCGCGCCCCCAGCGCCCGCAGCAGCCCCACCTCGCCGGTGCGCTCCGCCACGGCGATGGTCATGATGGTCAGGATCCCGATCCCCCCGACCAGGAGCGAGATGGCGCCGAGGGCGCCGACCGCGAAGGTCAGCACCCCCAGGACCCCCCCGAGCACGTCGAGCATCTGCTGTTGGGTCGTGATCGTGAAATCCTCGCGTCCGTGGCGGGCCGTGAGGATCCGGCGAACCCCGGCCACAACCTCCTCGACGGGCGCCCCCTCCGCGTACAGGAGATCGACCTCCATGAGGCTGTCCCGGTTGAAGAGCTCCAGGGCCCGCGCGGCGGGCAGGTAGACCGTGTCGTCCAGGTCGAACCCGAGCACTTGACCCTTGGACTCCATGGCGCCGACCACCCGGTAGCGGCTACCCCCCACCCGGACGGTCCGGCCCAGGGGGTTCTCCGCGCCGAAGAGCTCCCCTCGGAGCCGGCTCCCCAGCACGGCGAACGCCCGGGGGGCCTCGGGGTCGTCGGCGGGGAGGAAGGTCCCCGAGGCGACCCCGAAGGCGAAGACCTCCGGAAAGGAGGGTCCCACCCCGTAGACGGTCACACGCCGGCGGCGCCCGCCGCCCTGCACCTCGGCATTGCCCTGGACCACCGGCACCACGGCCCGCACGTGGGGCACGCGCCGAAGCGCTTCGGCGTCGGCCAAGGTAAGTGGCCGGACCGTGCCGAAGATGCCCACCGACGCACCGAAGGTCGTGGCACGGCCCGGGTTCACGCTCACCAGGTTCGTGCCGAACTGGGTGAACTCCGCGAGGACGAAGCGCTGGACCCCTTCCCCGATGGAGGTGAGAAGGACGACCGAGGCGATGCCCACGGCGATCCCCAAGCCGGTGAGGAAGCTGCGCAGGGGCTGGGAACGGGCGGCGCCGGCCGTTAGCCGGACGAAGTCGAGGCCCCTCACGGGGCACCGCCCTCCCCGCGACGGCGGCCCCGGATCCAAGCAGGACAGGTCTCGCTCACGGCTACCGCCGGGCCAGGGCTTCGACCGGGTCCAGGCGGGCCGCCCGCCGGGCGGGCAGGACCCCGAAGAGCAGGCCCGTGGCCAACGCCACCCCCGCGGCCGCCGCGGCGGCCCACGGCGGCGCCCCGAAGGGGAGCGCCGGGTACGCCTGGGCCAGGCCCCAACTGCCCGCCTGCCCGAGGAGGATCCCCACCCCCGCCCCGGCGAGGGAGAGGAGGGAGGCCTCCGCCAGAAACAGCGCCCGGATGGACCGCCCGGTGGCCCCCAACGCCTTGAGGAGGCCGATCTCGGACCGGCGCTGGGAGACCACCACCAGCATGACGTTCATCACCAGGATCCCCGCCACCACCAGGCTCACGGCCCCGATGCCCGCCACCGTGAGGGTGAGCGCCCTGAGGATGCGGTCGAAGGTCGCGAGCAGCGCATCCTGGGCGATGACGGTCACGTCCTCCTCCCCCTGGTGGCGCTCCTTGAGAATGGCCACCGTGGCGGCGGCCGCCCGCGGGATGGCCTCCCGGCTCCGGGCTTCCACGAGGATGCGCGCCAGGGACGGGTTGTTGAACAGCATCTGGGCGGAGGCCACCGGCACCACGACCACCTCCTCCACGTCCACCCCGATCGAGCGCCCCTCGGAGGCCAGCACCCCGATGACCCGGAACCGCCGGTCCCCGATCCGGACCCACTGTCCCAGGGCCTGGGCTGGGCCGAACAACTCCCGCCGCAGCGCCGCCCCGAGGACGCACACGGCCGAGACCCGCTCGGGATCCCCCGGGGGAAGGAACGTTCCCTGGGCCAAGGCCCAGCGCCGCAGGGGAAGGAGCTCCGCCGTGGACCCGAGGACCGGGACCTCCCGCTCCCGCCCCCCCCAGGCCACCGGCGCCGAGCCGATGCTCACGGGGGCCACCCGCACCACCGCTGCGCTCCGGGTCAAGGCCGACGCATCGGCGATCGTGAGGTCGCGGGGGGTCTGCCCCACGAAGACGTTGGGGATCGCCCCCGCCGTCTCGGACCGGCCCGGCACGACGATGAGCAGGTGTGTGCCCAGGGAGGTGAACTCGCCGGCTACGTAGCGCCGGGCTGCCTCCCCGAGGGAGGTCAGGACCACCACGGAGGCGACGCCCACAGCCATGGCGAGCAGCGTCAGGCCGCTTCGCAGCGGGTAGCCCCACAGGCTTCGCAGGGAGAACCCCGCCACGTCGCCCGGCCTCACCCGCCCGCCCCCGTGTCCTCGGCTACCCGGCCGTCCACCATCCGGATCCGGCGCCGCGCCCGCTCCCCGATCTCCGGGTCGTGGGTGACCACCAGGAGGGTCAGCCCCTGGCCGTTGAGCTCCTCGAGGAGTTGCACGACCTCCCTGCCCGAGGCCCGGTCGAGGTTGCCCGTGGGCTCGTCCGCCAGGAGGATCGCCGGCCGGGTCACGGTGGCCCGGGCGACCGCCACCCTCTGCCGCTGCCCCCCGGAGAGCTGGTCCGGGCGGTGGCCGAGCCGGTCCGCCAGCCCCACGGCCTCGAGGGCCGCCCGGACGCGGACCCTCCGCTCCCCCGGCTCCACCCCCGCCAGGGTCAGGGGCAGCTCCACGTTCTGCTCTGCCGTGAGCCGAGGCACCAGGTGGAAGAACTGGAAGACGAAACCGATCTTGTCCCGCCGGGTCGCGGCCTGGTCCTCGTCCCCGAGGTCCGTGACGTCCCTGCCGTCGAGCCGGTACGTGCCGCCGGTCGGACGGTCCAGCAGCCCGAGCACGTGCAGCAGGGTCGACTTTCCGGAGCCCGAAGGCCCCATGATGGCCACGTGCTCGCCCTTCGCCACCCGCAGGGTCACGCCGTCGAGGGCGCGCACCTCCTGATCCCCCACGGGGTAAACCCGAGTGAGACCCGTGAGCTCGATCACGGCCGCCGCGTCCCCCCTCCCCCCTCCGGTGCGGCACGGGCGCCGTCCCGCACTCCCTCCCGGTCCACCGAAAGGACCAACGACTCCCCCTCCTCCAGCCCCGAGCGCACCTCGATGTGCTCCCAACTCGCCAACCCCGGCTCGAAGGGCCTTTCTTCGAGGACGCCCTCGCCCGGCGCCCCCGGCCGGCGCCCCGGGCGCTCACGGTAGACGAGCACCCGGTGGCCCTCGAGCACCGCCTGGGTCGGCACACGAAGCACCGCCTCCCGGGTGTCCAGGATCACCTCCACGTCGGCGCTGTAGCCGGGCAGGAGCCCGCCTAGGTCCTCCGGGGCGTCGAACGCCACTTCCACGTCCACGGTGCGGGCCTGCCTCTCCAGGTCCAGCACGTAGGGCGCAACCCGCTGCACCACCCCCGGATAGCGGCGCCCGGGGAAGGCGTCGAGGCTCACCCGGACCGGCAGGCCGGGCCGGACCGCTGGGGCGTCCACTTCGTCGATGGGGGCCGTGACGTAGAGGCACCGGTCGTCGAGGAGGTCGATGGCGGGCAGGGTTGGAACCCCGATGGGGGAAGGGGTGACCACCTCCCCCAGCTCGCCGTTCACCTCCGCCACGGTGCCCGCGAACGGGGCGCGCAGGATGGTGCGGTCGAGGTTGGCCCGGGCCACCGCGACCCGGGCGGTGCTCACCTGGGCGCTCGAGGTCGCCGCGGAGCAGCCCGCCCGCCGGGCCCGGGCCTCCCCCGCCGACCGATCGACCGCCTCTTCGGTGGCGACCCCCTGGCGCAGGAGCCGATCGAGCCGCGCCGCCTCGCGCTCGGCCACCTCCGCCGTGGCGCAGGCCTCCTCGGCCCGGGCCGCCGCAGCCTCCGCCTCCCGTTCGGCCAGGACGAGGGCGGCCCGGAGATCGTCGTTCCAGAGCTCCAGGAGGATCTGTCCGGCCTGGACGCGGTCGCCCTCCCGAACCGGGAGCCGGGCGATGGAACCCCCCACGGCGGGAGCGAGCCGAGCCCGACGACACGCGTTGACGGTGCCCGCCCGGGTGTTGACCACCGTCGCCTCCACCCGTCCCCTCTCCAGGGCGACGAGCGTCACGGCCACGGGCCGGGACCGGGTAAGGACCCACAATCCGTAGCCTGCCGCGGCCGCGACCGCCAGGAGCAGAGCCAGGCGGGGCAGGAAGCGCCCCCGGCGGGCGGCAGGCGTCATCGGGAGGTCTGCTTCCCCTTCCGCTCCAAGGCCTGCCGGAGCAGGTCGCCCAGGCCGGCGGCCCCGGCGGCCTCCTCCCCGTGGGCCAGGGGCCGTTCGTCCCTGCCGCCCTGCCCCCCCACGTGCTCGGCCAGCACGCCCCTACTGTGGGCGTCGTCGTGGCAGTAGACGCAAAGGTTCTCCCAGTTGCTCCCGTCGGCGGGGTTGTTCCGGTGGTCGCCGTCCCGGTGGTGCACCGTGAGGAGCTTCAGGTCCTTCCCCGCGAAGTCCCTGCCGCACCGGGCGCACACCGTGCCGTGGAGGGCCAGGGACCGCTCCCTGTAGTCTTCCCCGGGGGGCTTCCGCGCCTCCTGCTTGAGGGCCCGGACCACCTCGTCCGCTTCCTTGGGCGGGGCTCCGCCGGAAGCGGTCCGGGCCCGGACCTTTCCGGCCTTGCTCCCGAAGCTGTACCGGGCCATCCAAACCCTCCGCGGCCGGCTGCGCGGAACCGGCGTGACAGTCGCCCGCCGCCCCCTCCGAGCGGCGGGCGCCCCTACTTCGAGGGGGAGCGAACGTGGGCAACACCTCAATACAGGAACATGGGCTTGCCGGGGACGTGCCGGACCCTGGGGCGGTACTGCTCGGCGTCGTAGAGCTCCTCCACGTCCACCCGTTTCCTCCCCTCGGCCACCGTGCTCAGGGGGATGTCCGTGTAGGTGCCGCGGGAGAGGGCCACCAGCCTTCCCGAGGTCCCGTCCAGGGCGAGCCCGACGGCCATGCTGGCGAAGTTCACCGCCACCATGAGATCGAGGGAGTCCGGCGCCCCGCTGCGCATCAGGTAGGAGAGCTGCTGGAAGATGATGTCCTCCCCGGTGAAGCGCTTGAGCATCGCGCCGGTCTCGGCGCCGATGCCCCCGAGCTTGCGGTGGCCGTAGGGGTCCTCGTCCCCGGACAGCCGCATCTCCCCCCCGGCGGTCCTCGCCCCCTCGGAGATCGTGACCATGGCGTAGTTGCTGGGGTTCGCCCGCTTGTCCTCCTGCACCAGCCGGGCCAGCCGCTCCGGGTCGAAGGGCACCTCGGAGATGACCGCGCGGTCCGCCCCCGAGAGGTAGGCGGCCACGAGGGAGGTTTCTCCGCAGTAGCGCCCGAAGAGCTCCACCACCGCGATCCGCTCGTGGGAGCCCGCAGAGGTTCGCAGGGCGTGAATGAAGTTCACGCTTCGGGTCACCGCCGTGGAGAAGCCGATGCAGTAGTCCGTGCCGTAGACGTCGTTGTCCATGGTCTTGGGCACGGCGATGACCGGAAACTTCTCCCGGTGCAGGCGCTCCCCGAAGCTCAGCGTGTCGTCGCCCCCGATGGGGATGAGGGCGTCCACTCCGAGCCGATCCAGGTTCGAGAGGACGTGGGCCGTGAGGTCGGTGCGCTCCTGCCCGGGAACCACCCGGTCCCGGAGGAAGTCGGGCACGTCCCGGGCCCGCACCGCGGCCGGATTCGTGCGGGAGGTGTGCAGATAGGTGCCCCCGGTCCGGTCGATGGTCCGGACCATGTTCTTGTCGAGCCACTGGAGGTGCTCGCCGAAGCTGTCGGGGTCGTCCGGGTTGTAGTGGAGCAGCCCCGCCCACCCCCGGCGCACCCCGAGGACCCGGACCCCTTCCTCGATCGCCCGGTAGGCGAGGGTCTTGATGCAGGGGTTGAGTCCCGGTACGTCCCCCCCGCCGGTGAGAATCGCGATGGCCCGCGGCTTGGACACGGTGATCCCTCCTTTCCCCGATGGGATGGAAAATTCTAGCCGAGGGCGGCGAGAAGTGAAAGCAGAGGAAGGGGGCCTCGGCGGGTCGGTGGAGGCGGTGCGGGGCTGCCCTCCTGGGCTCCCGGACTCCGCCCCAGAATCCGGTCGCGAATTCCGGGGGCCGGGGCTATTTGAGGAGCGCCAGCAGGATGCCCGCGGCCACGGCCGAGCCGATGACGCCCGCCACGTTCGGGCCCATGGCGTGCATCAGGAGGAAGTTGCGAGGGTTGGACTGCTGCCCCACCGTCTGGGCGACCCGGGCCGCCATGGGCACGGCCGAGACACCCGCAGCCCCGATGAGCGGGTTGACCTTGCCCCCGGTCACCCAGCACATGAGCTTCCCGACGAGCACCCCGCCGGCGGTTCCCAGGCAGAACGCAGCGCACCCCAGCACGACGATGGCCAGGGTCTGGACGTTGAGGAACGCCTCTGCGGAGAGCTTCGTCCCCACGGCGGTACCCAGAAGGATGGTCGTGATGTTGATGATCTCGTTCTGGGAGGCCTTGGCCAGCCGCTGGGTCACCCCCGATTCCCGGAGCAGGTTGCCGAACATGAGCATCCCCACGAGGGGAACCGCGTCGGGCAGGGTGAGGATGCACAGCAGGGTCACGGCGATGGGGAACGCGATCTTGGCCTGTTTGGACACGGGCTTGAGCTGGCGCATGATCACGGTGCGCTCGGCCTCGGTCGTGAGGGCCCGCATGATGGGCGGCTGGAGGATCGGGACGAGGGCCATGTAGCTGTAGGCCGCCACGGCGACGGCACCCAGGAGGTGGGGTGCGAGCTTGGAGGACACGTAGATCGACGTGGGCCCGTCGGCCCCCCCGATGATGGCGATGGCGGCGGCCTCCCGCATGTCGAACCACGGGATGAGCCACGCGGCCACGAAGAAGGTGCCGAAGATCCCCAGTTGGGCCGCAGCTCCCAGGAGGGCGGTGGAGGGATTGGCGAGCAGGGGCCCGAAGTCGGTGAGGGCGCCCACCCCCAGGAAGATCATGAGGGGAAAGATGCCGGTCTTGATCCCGTACTCGTAGAAGTAGCCCAGGAGCCCCGCCGCGTCGGTGCCCGGCGCGCCGGCCATGTTGGCCCCCACGGCGTTGACCAGGATGCAGCCGGTCGCGATGGGCACTAGGAGCAGGGGCTCGAAGCCCTTGGCGATACCGAGGTACAGGAGCCCCAGCCCCACGGCGATCATCAGGTAGTTCGCCAAGGTGATCTGGGCCAGACCGCTGGTAGCCGCGAGCTCGCGCAGGGCCCGGTCGGCCTCGAAGGACCCCGGCGGCGGGACCGGTCGGGGGGGCGCGTAGTGCCCCGCCTCGAGCCAGGCACTGTCCACGAAGGACTGGAGCCTCGGCGCCAACTCGGCGGGCGCGGCGAGCAGGAGGACGCCCGACAGGTCGCGCCGGTGCTGCAGATCGAAGACGAGCCCCCTACGCAGCTCCCGGCGCTCTTCGTCGATCCCTTCGTACAGCGCGCGGCTCCTCGGCGACGCCCACAGGCCCTCCGGGGAGCCGGCGGGGCCGTAGAGCTCTTCGAGTTGGGGGACACGCCACTCGGCCGGGTCGAGCGCGCCGGCGGCCACTGCCCGGTTCCACCCGTGGAGGAGCTGCTGGGCCTGGCGCAGGTCGTCCGGGAGATAGACCAACCGTCCCGCGAGGGGGTCCTCGACGCCCGGCTGGGGTTTCTCGAGCCACGGCACCTCGACCCCGCCGGCGGCGAACGCCGTGCCGGTCCAGCACAGCAGGAGGGCGGCGACAATGCGGAGCATGGGGGTTCCTTCGGCAAGCACAGGGGCGCGGCGGCCCGCGTGAACGCGGAAACGGCGGGGGGGGATCCTCATCGAGGCCGGAGCCGGCCCGCTCATCGAGAGGCGGCCCTGCCCCTGCGCGGGGAGCGCCCGCCCATGGATTCGAGACTGCCGGCGAGCCTCCAGGGAGACCCGCGGGAGCCCGATTCGGGGGCGGGCACGGCGGTGAGGGACCGGTGGAGCGCCAGCGCCGTGGCGATGGCCGCGGCCACCTCCGGGCCCGGTCCGGACGACAGGCCGCGCAGGTGCAGCGCCACGGCCACGGCGGCCGCCACAGCTTCCCCTTCGGGGGAGGGTGATGCCTCCGGCGCACGGGGAGCGACCTCCCCCTCGCCCGCAGGGGGAACCGCCGGGGCCGGGGACAGGGCGGGAGGCTTCGGCGCCCGCCCCGCCCCGCCGCCTGCCGGGCCGGGGCCGGGGGCACCCGGCTCCCGCCATACCCGGGTGATCATGGCCGTGACGAGGGTGAGCACGGTCAGGAAGGCCATCACGCCGCCCATACCGATCACCAGAGCGAGCAGGGCTTCGTCGAAACTCGGGTGCATCGAGGTCACCCCGTGGCGTGCAGACGCAGACTGTCCGGGTGCGAGAAGGTCAGCGAGGGCCCCTGCAGGACACGGCGCGCCCCCCCGACAGGGGGCGGACCGAACCGCCGCCTTTCCCGGCCGGAACCCCATTCCTTGTACGCGCGCCGCTCCCCAGGTGTCAAGGCGATCGGGAGACCTGGATCCGCCACCTGGCAGGTGCTCGGGGTCGGGGAGCCCCTCCGCTTTGCCCCGCAATCCGCGATATTCGGACGAGGCGTGGGGAGGAAGCGGGTACGCCCCCGCTTCACCCGTTTCTGCGGACTTGGCCCATCGGTCGAGGCGGTACGGGGCTGCGCTCCACGGCTCCCCGGCCCCGCCCGAACATGTGACGGTGGTTTCTGGGAGACTGCGATCCCGCGGCCGGCACGTCTTCGAAGCCGGGGACGACCGGCGCGCGGAGGCCCCCTGCGGGGGAGGGGACGCCTGCCCGCGACGGGTTCGTGCCCCGGCGGGCCTGCGGCCCGGGTCGCACCCGGGAGGGCGCTCTCACGGGCAGGGGAGGCCGGGAGCCGCGATCCATCCGGCACGTGCCCACCGCGCTGCCGGAAGGCGCCTTACCCTTGCAGCCGGAGACGGCCCTGGTAGGCTCGCGGCCGGGAGGAAAGCGACATGGCGAAGAACATGGAAGGGCAGACGGCGCCCGACTTCACCCTGAAGGGCAGCGAAGGGAGGGAGCACTCCCTCGGCGACTACCGCGGGAGGACCGTGATTCTCTACTTCTACCCGAAGGACAACACACCCGGCTGCACCAAGGAGGCGTGCGCCTTCCGGGACCTCCACGGGGAGCTCCAGGGGCTCGACGCCGTGGTCCTGGGGGTGAGCCGGGACTCCACGGCCTCCCACGACGGGTTCGCCGCGAAGCTCGGCCTGCCCTTCGTGCTCCTCTCCGACCCGGACGCCCGGGTGATGACCGCCTACGGGGCCTTCGGCGAGAAGACCCTGTACGGCAAGAAGGTGACGGGGGCGATCCGCTCCACGGTGCTCGTCGGCCCGGACGGCGTCGTCCGCAAGCACTGGCCCCAGGTGAAAAAGGCCGAGAGCCATCCCCAGGAGGTGCTTCGCTACCTCAAGGGAGGGTGAGCCGCCCGAGGTCCCCGCGCCGCCGCGCGGGGATGCCCGGGAAGCGCGAGAACGGCTCCCCATGAGGACCGCGCGAGAGCACCCCTGGAACCTCACGCCCGCCGAGGCGGTGGCGCTGCAGGAGGGGCTGCGTCGGCAGGTGGAGCTCGCCGACCGGCTGCCCGCCCTCCGGCGCGTGGCCGGGGTGGACGTGGGGTACGAGGAGGGCGGTCGCATGACCCGGGCGGCCGTCGCCGTGCTCACCTTCCCCGGACTGGAGCCGGCGGAAACCGCCCTGGCGCGCCGGCCTCCGCAGTTCCCGTACGTGCCGGGCCTGCTCTCGTTCCGGGAGTTGCCCGCCGTGCTCGAGGCCCTGGCCCGCCTCGAGACCCCCCCGGACCTCATCCTCTGTGACGGCCAGGGGGTCGCACACCCGCGCCGCTTCGGCATCGCCAGCCACCTGGGGCTGCTCCTCGACCTGCCGACCATCGGGGTCGCGAAGACCCGCCTCGTCGGGCGCCACGACGAGCCGCCGGACGTCAAGGGGGCCTGGACCCCGCTGCTGGACCGGGGGGAGACCATAGGGGCCGCCCTGCGCACCCGCGCGGGGGTGAAGCCGGTCTACGTCTCCTGTGGGCACCGGGTCGGCCTGGAGACGTCGATCCGGGTCACTCTCGCTTGCACCACCCGGTACCGCCTGCCCGAGACGACGCGCACCGCCCACCGCCTTGCCTCGGGCCGAGCCGGGTGAACGCATTTGCCTTCGTCCCCTCCCCCTGCGGTATCATCCCCCTCACCCGAGCGAGTCCCCCCGTCCCTTCCCCAGGAAGCCCATGCACCCCACCGAGGACCTGAGAATCCGGGCCATGAGCCCGATCGTCGCGCCGGAGGATCTGAAGCGGGTCTTTCCCCTGACTCCGGATGCAGCCGCGTTCGTTTCGCGCTCCCGAGAGGCGATCCTGGACGTGTTGTACGGCCGCAGCCCCCGCCTCCTCGCCGTGGTGGGGCCGTGCTCCATCCACCACGCCGACGCGGCCCTGGACTACGCCCGTCGCCTGGCAGCCCTCGCTCGGGAGCTCGAGGAGGAGCTCCTGGTGGTCATGCGGGTCTACTTCGAGAAGCCCCGGACGACCGTCGGCTGGAAGGGGCTCATCAACGACCCGGATCTCGACGGCACCCACCGGATCTCGAAAGGGCTGGGGATCGCCCGTCGGCTCCTGTGCGAGATCACGGAGCTGGGGCTTCCCGTGGCCACGGAGACCCTGGGGCCCATCAACCCCCAGTACCTCGCGGACCTCATCAGCTGGGGGTGCATCGGCGCCCGCACGAGCGAGTCCCAGATCCACCGGGAGATGGTCAGCGGACTGTCCTTCCCCGTGGGCATCAAGAACTCCACGGACGGCAACCTGAAGCACGCCCTGGACGCCCTGAAGGCGGTGGGCCAGCCCCACAGCTTCCTGGGGATCACCCACGATGGCCGCGCGGCCATCGTGCAGACGGCGGGCAACCCCGACGTGCACATCGTGCTCCGGGGCGGCGAGGGCCGGCCGAACTACGCTCCGGAAGACGTGGCGCGCACCGAGGACCTGCTGCGGGCGGCCGGCGTCCGGACGGGGATCCTGGTGGACTGCAGCCACGCCAACTCCGGCAAGGACCCGAGCCGGCAGCCCGAGGTGCTCGCCAGCGTGGTGCGCCAGGTTGCCGAGGGGAGCCGCTCGCTGTGCGGGTTCATGGTGGAGGGCAACCTGGAGACCGGCAGTCAGCCCGTGCCCGCCGACCCCCGGGACCTGCGCTACGGGGTCTCGATCACCGACGCGTGCCTGGACTGGGGCACGACCGAAACGGCCCTGCGGGGCGCCCACGAGACCCTGCGCCGATGCGGCCGCCGGCACCGCGGCCGATAGGAGCGGCGCTTGCGTCGCCCCCACGGTGGGCCGCCCCCGGTGCCTCCCCCTTCCTCCGGCCCGCCGGCCAACGTCCTCGACGTCGCGGGCCTTTCGAAGAGCTACGGCTCGACCCCCGTGCTGGACGGCGTCTCCTTCGCCTTGGGAGAGACCGAGAAGGTGGGGGTCGTGGGCCGCAACGGCTGCGGCAAGTCCACCCTGTTCCGCCTGCTCGCCGGCGAGGAGGAACCGGACGGCGGCCGGATCGTCACCCGGAGGGGGCTGAGCCTGGCCCACCTCCCCCAGCGGCCCCGGCTCGACCCCCGGGCCACGGTGCGGCAGGCGCTGGAGTCCCACCTGGGGGAGGCGCGGGAGCGGCTTTGCCGGCACCGGGCGATTTCCCTGGAGCTCGGGACGGCGACGGGGGCGGAGGCGGGCCGCCTCCTGGCCGAGCAGGAGGAGGTCCACGCCTGGCTGGACCACCAGGGCGCCTGGAACATCGACCACCGGGTCGAGGAGCTCTGCACCCGCTTCGGAATCCCGGACCCGGAGGCCCCGGTGGGATCCCTCTCCGGGGGCTGGAGCCAGCGGGTGGCCCTGGCCGGGGCGCTCCTGGGCCGCCCGGACGTGCTCCTCCTGGACGAGCCCACCAACCAGTTGGACACCGAGACGGTGGAGTGGCTCGAGGACCACCTGAGGACCTACGCGGGAGCGGTCCTCCTGGTGACCCACGACCGCTATTTCCTGGACCGCGTGGCGTCTCGGATGTTCGAGCTCGAGGGCGGCCGCCTGACCGCCTACCCGGGGGGATACTCGGCCTACCTGGCCCAGAAGGCGGAGCTCCTGGCCCGGGACGAGGCGTCCCAGGCGAGGCTCCTCAACCTGCTGCGGCGGGAGGAAGCCTGGCTCGCGCGGGGCGCCAAGGCCCGCACCACCAAACAGAAGGCGCGGATCGACCGGGTGGAGGACCTGAGGGGCCGGAAGGCCTCCGGGGACCGGTCGGGGTCCCCACGGGGGATGACCGTCGCCTCCGGCGGTGCCCCGCGCCTCGGAAGCACCGTAATGGAGGCCCGGGGGCTGGCTGTGGAGGCGGGCGGGGCCGTGCTCGTTCGGGACCTGGACTTCACCCTGCGCAGGGGGGACCGGGTCGGCATCCTCGGACCCAACGGCTGCGGAAAGACGAGCCTGCTCCGCGCCCTCATCGGAGAGGTCCCGCCCGCCGCGGGGCAGGTGGCCCTCGGCACGAACACCCGGGTGGCCTATCTCGACCAGACGCGCAGCGGCCTCGTCGAGGAGACCAGCGTGGCGGAGAACCTGGGGGAAGGGGAGTGGGTCGCCCTGCCGGGACCCGGCGAGCAGAAGCGCCACAAGGTCGGATACCTGGAGGACTTCCTGTTCTCCCGGGAGGACCAGCGAAAGCCCGTGTCCACTCTCTCCGGGGGCGAGCGGGCGCGGCTCCTGCTGGCCAAGCTGCTCCTGGTCGGGGCGAACGTCTTGGTGCTGGACGAGCCCACCAACGACCTCGACATCCCCACCCTGCAGGTCCTGGACGAGACCCTGGCCGAGTTCCCGGGCTGCGTGCTGCTGGTCACCCACGACCGCTACTTCCTGGACCGGGTGGCCACGGGCATCCTGCACTTCGAGGGGGACGCCCAGGTCGTCTTCTACGAGGGGAACTACGAGACCTTCGCGCGCCTCCGGGCGCAGCGGCAGCAACCCGCTCGGGAAGCCGAGGCGCCGCTCGCCCGAGAGAGCCCGCCGAGGGTCGAGAAGGAGAGAGGCCCCAAACCCCAGGCGGGCCTCACGTACCGCGAACGACGAGAGCTGGAGGAGGTGGAGGCCGAAGTGGAGCAGCTGGAGACGAGAAAGACAGAGGTGGAGGCCCTGCTCGCCGACCCGTCCCGGCTGCACGGCGGCCGCGATCACCTCCAGGAACTGGCGCAGGAGCTCGCCCACCTCGAGGGCCGGTTGGGCGCCCTGCTGGTGCGGTGGGAGGAGCTGGAGTCGAAGCGGTGACCGGGTCGCCCCGCAATCGGGGTCAGGTCTACACTTGTGACAACCCCAACCCCCTTACCACCTCTTCCACGACCCGCCGCAACTCGGGCGCAGACGACATCTGCGCCTCGACCCGCCGGCTCGCCTGACTGACCCCCGACGCGCCCACCCCGAAGCGCTCGCCGATCTCCCGCAGCGGGAGCCCGCTGTATCGGTGACTCACGTAGAGCGCCAGCCGTCGGGCCGCTCGGTGGTCGTCGCCCAGGCGCCCGGAAACGTCCTTCTCGATCCCCTCCAGCGACGGCCTCCGGCCCAGGGCGCGCGACGCCGGCACTTCGCGATCCGCCGGCTTCGCGGCCACGAACCGCTCCCGTACCCACTCCACGAACCCCGCGCCGCCGAGCACCGTGGAGGCCACCACTCTCTCCAGCGGGTTTTCGAGCTGCCTAACCACGCCGGCTTCCACGAACTCCCGGTACTTCTCCTGCGCAGAGGCCTGGGCGCGCCCGAAGGCAGACAACACCAACTCCTGTCGGAGCCACGGCGGCGCCGGCACCAACCCCACGTAGGCCGCGTAGCTCGACCAGGGGTAGCCTTCTGGGTTCCTCGCGGCCCCCGCCCGCACGGGATTCAGGTGGATGTAGCGCGAGAGCTCCTCCGCGTACTCGTCCTTCTCCACCAGGATGGCCTTGTAGCGACCCTGCAGCAGATGCCCAGATCGCTGGCGCTTGACGTTGAAGTACGTCGTGTACGCCCCGTTGACGTGCCGCATCCCCTGGGCAAGGTTCCCCTCCGGCGTCTCGACGAGCAGATGGTAGTGGTTCGTCATCAGGCAGTACGCGTGGACGGCAAACCCGTAGCGCACCGTAGCCGACTCCAGGTACTCCAGAAACTTCACCCGATCCCGACGGCTACGAAAGATCTCTTTGCGCTCGTTCCCACGCGACGTCACGTGGTAGAACGCCCCCGGGTACTCGATCCGCAACGGCCGTGCCATCTTCCCCTCCCCCGTCGGTCCTCTTCAGAGCCCGATGTTCCGGCAGGCACTTCCCCTTGGATTGTCAGAAGTGTAGACCTGACCCCATTGCCCTCCGTCCTCGCCAGAAATCAGTTCCTTCCGGTGCCGGAATCCTGATTCCTCTCAGGGAGACTTCTTCGGTTGCTTGTCCTTCTTCTTCTTATCCTCTTGCTCCTTCTTAGCTATTTTCTGTTTCCGACCCTTGTCCTTATCCTTCTTTCCACCCTTGTCTCCCATTGGATGCCTCCTTTGCGTTTGCATTCATTGTGTTGCCGTAGGGAGTGTAGATTCAGGCCCCGTGCGAGGCCCTTCGTCTGACGTCCCGGCTCCTCGCGATGGTCCGATGCCGACCACACCCGGCCCCTCGGCGCGGTGACCTGAGGCCCGCCGACGTGGAAATGCTCTCCGATCTCTGCGAGCTTTGTAAGCGCCCTGTGAAACCCCTGGATCTGCGGTCCCCGGCGGCCACAGGTCGGCGGCGGTCAGGAGCGGAGGGGTCAGGTCTTCCCAGTAGACATCCCGCCCCGCCACTGCGGGGGTGAAGACGGCCATGTCTACTGCTCCCGTTCGTCGGGCCGCCGGGCCGGCCCGCGAAGCTACGCTTGCGACACCCCCAACCCCTTCTCCACCTCCTCCCCGACCCGCCGCAACTCCGGTGCGGACGCCATCTGTGTTTCCCCTGGCGGTGCGCTTCATTCAGTCTCTTGCGCTCCCCTTCTTGTCCGAACGAGGAACCTTGGCGAGCTCGATAACGAGCCGGAGCGCCTCGTTTACCGCCTCTGAAATTTCTTTGCCGCATTCGTGACATTCAATTAGAGCCATAAGTTTTCCTTCTGTGTATTGATACGTTTAACGGATAGGGTTGTATCCGGAGTGCCGGCAACGGGAATCCACAGGACGCCGGCCACGGTTCGGGGCCGCGGTCAGGTCCGGGGCGGAGAGGGCCGGCATTCCGGATACAACCTGTTGAACGAAGCCGCGTGGCCGGCGCGGCTCGACGCCGGTCGTTGATCTTCTATGGGGTTTGGTTTCGCGGGCGGGGGGACCCAGGGGAGAAGGTTGGGACGCAAAGTGGTGTGTGGGACGACGGTCTGCGTCCTCGCTGGACAGGTCGAGTTCGAAACCTCGCGGGAGTTGGATCGCACGGGCACCCCCTTTTGGGGCGTTTCTACCTCGTTTCTCACCCGAATGCCAGACCTTCCCTGGAGCGTCGATCGAGGGCGCCGTTGGGGTAGGCCACACATCACCGGACCTCCCGGTGTGCGGGAGGGCCGCGGATCGGAGCAAAACCCGTTCCAAGGCGAACAGGCCGACCCGTGCAAACGTTGGGCTCCCGCACGCCGGACAGCGGTGGGTGTCCACGCCGGTGAGCGCAAGGATGGTTTCCTGGGAGGAGGCCCCGGCTGGGGAGTAGGGCGGCGTAGGAGCGGGCGCCGTCCCCAGCAGGGCGCGGCACCGGGGCAGCGCGTGGTTCTTGGCGCGGTTGGAAAGAAAGCCATAGTGGCGGACGCGCTGGAATCCGTCGGGCAGGACGTGGAGCAGGAACCGCCGGCGAATCTCCTCGGCGGGCAGCCGAGCGACGCGTACCCCGTTGACAAGTGACAGACGACCGTTGACCGAGGACGGAGGACGGCAGGCGGAGGACGGAGGACCGAAGACGGGGGACGGGGGACGGTTCATTGGGTTCATTGGTTGAGAGGCGGGAAACCGAGGACGGACGGACGGG
>JAWSUI010000044.1:0-29395 GCA_033551855.1 Deferrisomatales bacterium | reverse complement strand
CGTTCCGGACCGCGAAGGCCTTCATGGCGGCCAGGTGCTCGGGCCGGGGCACGGGTAGGGCAGGAGGGAGGAGTCCCGCCGATCGCCTACTCCAGCCACAGCCCCGCCAAGTCGAACTCCGCTTCCGGAAAGGGCTCGGCCCGGACCCGGTCGTTCCCGGCGAAGAAGCTCGCGGTGATCCAGGCGCCGGACTCCTGGCGGCCGAACACCTCCAGGGTCTTGTGGTAAGGATCTACCAGCCAGACGTGATGGACCTCGGGGCTCTCCCGGTAGATGTCCATCTTGGTGAACCGGTCCTTCTTGGCGCTGCCGGGGGACAGGACCTCGCAGACCCAGTCCGGGATCACGTCGATCCAGTTGTGCTCCCGAGACCGCCGGAACCGCTCCTTCCTCCATCCGGCCAGGTCCGGGACCAGGGGCTCGCCCCTGCCCGCGAAGAGGACCTCGGGCTCGTCTAGGATGATCCACCCGCCGGGGCCGCCCCCGTGCCCGAAGTCGTACGTCGGGAGGATACGGCCTCCCAGTCGGGAAGCGGCGAGTGCGTGCTCGGGCGACGGCCGGGGCGTTACCACCAGTTCGCCGTCGAGGATCTCCCCGGTTGCGTTCTCGGGGATGGTGTACAGGTCTTCGTAAGAGGCTCGCCTCTTGGCCGGCTGACTCATCCGGATGCTCCTCGCACCGCTTCTCCTCGCACGCCTGAAGAGTAGAGAGATGCTGCGCCTCCCGTCAAGCTGTGGGCCCCGCTCCTGCCGGCAGGAGCGGATTCCTCTTGCTACCCCCTCGCCCGTATGCGCTCGGCGAGCTGCCGCGTCTCGGAAGAGGGCTCCACGCCCAGGGTTCCCCCGAGGAGCCTTCGGCAGCGCTCGAAGGCGGCCAGGGCAGTGCTGGCCTGCCCGAGCTTCTCGTGGCAGATCATGAGACGCCGGCACAGCTCCTCGCTCAACGAGTCGACCTCCAGGGCCCGGCGGTAGTGCTCGGCGGCCTCGGCCCACTTTCCTGTGTCCTCGAGACGCGCGCCCAGGACCTCCACTCCCCTCAGATACCGGCTCCGCAAGCGCTCGCGCAGGTGGATCGCCCAGGGCTCGTCCACCTCCTCGGGAAGGAAGGGCCCCCGGTAGAGGTCCAGGGCCCTCTCGACGGCGCCCGAGCGGGGCTGGGAGCTCTTCCCCCTCACCCCTTCCCCGAGGAGCCCCTCGAAGACCCAGGCGTCCACCCAGCAGCGACGGGGGTCGAGGCTGAGGCGCCCCTCCCGGACCACGAGGGCGTCGGGGACCCCCAGGAGCTTTCGCAGACGGTGCAGGGTGATCGTGAAGGCCTGGTAGGCCGCGGCGCCGTCGGCGTCGGGCCAGAGGGCGTTGAGTTCCACGAGGCCGGTCTTGCCGCATCGGGCGAGGCGCAGCGCGCCCGTGAGACTCCGAAAGGCCTCTCGTCGCCTCCCGAGACCGTGAAGGATCTCGGCCAACAGGAGCAGGCTGGGCCCGTCACTGTAGACGCCCCCCACCGGCCCGCTGAGCCGAAGGGACTCCCGGACCTCGGCGAGGGCCGCTTCCGGCCGGCCCTCCAGGAAGCGAAGGCGCCCCCTCATGTAGAAGCACGTGCTCTGGGCCCAGGGCGGGGCGAGCGGGAGCAGGGGCGTCATCCGTTCGAGGCACTTCCACGCCTCGCCGGGCCGTTGATCGGCGAGCTCCGCATGGGAGAGGGTCAACAGCACGAAGACCTCGAACGGTACGAGGTGCAGCCCTGTGGCGACGCCGATGTCGAGGGCTTGGCGACAGGCGGCGGCCGCGCGGTCCACCCCACCGTACACGAGACCGTACACGCTTTCGGCGTGCAGGGCGTATATCTCGGCAAGGGGAGGAAGAGGGCCACTCGCCACCAGAGCTCGCAGACGCTCCACGAGGGCCTCGGCCACCGCGCGCCTCCCCGACCAGTGGTTCCTGGCGATCCCGTGTGCCAGGATGTTCACCCGGACCGCGGGGTCCCGGGCGGTGGGCTCGAGGGCCAGCGCCGCCTCCTCCCAGGCCGGCAGGTCGGGGTGGTCCGGGGCGTGGACCGCCAGGATCCCGTAGGCCGCCGAGGCCACCTGGGCGCTCACGTCCCCCGGCGGAAGACTTCGCGGGTCTCCGATGAGCCCCGGCAGGAGCGCCAGCCACGGGTCCGCCGCGTGGAAGTCGGTGAACGCGAACCAGATGGCGCTCACCACCCCCGCCCAGGAGAGGAGGAGCCCCGGGCCGGCGCCGCCCTGTTCCCGGTTCTCCTGCTCCCGAAACCCGGCAAACGCCCGCTCGAAGTATCCCTGTGCCTCGGGCGGCGCGTAGGGCAGCCGCGCCGCCCCCAGCCAGTAGAGGAGCCAGGGCTGCCCCCGGAGCACCGACTCCGGCAGGGCCCGCAGCCACCCCTCCAGGGTCTGGTTTCGCCCCTGCTGCAGGAGGACCGGGGCGTTCTGGAGGATCAGCCCGGCGAGCCCCTCCCAGTCCCCGGTCTCCGACAGCAGCCTTGCCGCGTCCTCGGGCCGGTCCGCCCGCGCCAGGAGGGCCGCGGCCGTGCGCTTCACCCCGGAGAGCCCCTGTGCGGACAGCGCCTCCCGCGCCCTTTCCTCGAGGAACTCCCGGAAGAGGGGGTGGTACTGGTAGGCGGCCTCGGAGTGGACGCGTTTCTCGGTGAAGTCCCCGTGCCGGTGGAGGGAAGAGAGGAGCCGCGCCGCCTGGGGGTGGCCGGTCAACTCTTGGGCCATGCAGACCGTGACGTCGGACAGAAAGGAGGTCTTGAGCAGGAAGTCCCTCGTCTCGGCGTCCAGCCGATCGAACACGGCTTCGCGCAGGTACTCGAAGACCTCCTCCGAGACCGCGCCCTCGATGAGGGAAAGGGCGTTTTCACTGGTTCGCACGGCTTCCAGGAAGAGTCGGAGCCCGGCGGCCCACCCGTGTGACTTGTCGTGCAGCAGGCGCAGGTCCTCCGGCCCCGGTGCGAGGCCGCGAAGGGCCACGATGGCCTCGGACTCCTCCGGCGTGAGGCGAAGCTCGTCCCAGCCGATCCGCTCGAGCTCCCCGTAGGTGCGAAGCCGCGCATAGGCGGGGGCAGGGTCGCCGCGGCCGACGAGGAGGATGCTCGAGCCCGCGGGAACGCGGCTCACCCCCTCCAGGACCGCGGTGTGGAGCGGGGCCGCCTCGTCGACCTCGTGGACGTTGTCCAGGACGAGGAGCGCACCCTTCCCGAGGGCACCGAGGCGGTCGAAGAGGGCTTCGAAGAAGTTTCGGCTGAAGGCGGGGATGCCCAGGAGGTACTCGGGGGTGAGGTGGGGCAGGCGCTTCTTCCGGCGCGGCGCCGCGACCTGGCCGGCCAGGCCCAGGTAGTGGAAGAAGCTCGCCAGGTCCTGGTCGCCGGCGTCGACCTGGCACCAGGCGCAGGGAGGGCCCCGGGCCTGCGAGCCCACCGCGAGTCGGCGCTGCGGCACGGGCCGTCCCCGGTCGACCCGCGGGACCGGACGTGGGGGGGCCGTTCGGCGGTCTCATCGGGGGCTCGGGCATGGAGGGCCCGGTGGGGCTGGCTCTCCGGGAAGGACGCGCTCCTTCGAGGGGAGGAGCTCCGCCGTCGCGAGTTCTCCGTCGGCAGGGGTTTCGCCGGTCGTGGCGACCTCTCCTCCCCCACCTACCGGCCGGGTCCGTGGCAGGCGCGGGGCTGGTGGGCTCGATGGGGGTGGGTTTCGAGGGACAGAGGCCTGGCGCCCGCCGTGGCGACCGTCGCCGAGTGAGGCCCCGCGGGCCCCGGTCGGTCCTTCCCCAATTCGCGAAGGCTCGCGGAGAAGGAGAGGCGGTGAGGGTGCTCGTCGTCGACAACGACGCTCCGTTTCGCCAGGCGCTCGTAAGGTTCCTGGAGCAGCACTGGGAGGTGGCAGAGGCCGACTGCGCGAAAGCGGCCCTTGCCCGCCGGGAGCACTTCGACCTCGTCGTCACGGACCTCCGCATGCCGGGAGTGGGCGGGCTCGGGCTGGTCCGACGGCTTCGGGCCGATCCGGCGACGGCGAGGCTTCCGATCGTCGTGATCTCGGGAGACTTCGGGGTGCAGATGAGAGACCGGGCGCTCGTCGAAGGGGCCTCGGCATGCTTGGAGAAGCCGTTCTGCCTGGACCGGCTCTGTGGGCTGGTCGCCAGCCTGGGGCGAGAGAGCGAGGTCGGCGGGAGTCTTCCCCGATGCGCCGGCACGGCACCGTAGGCCAAGAGTCCCACCGAGCACGTGGGAACCGGGAGGAGGACCAAGGGCATCGCGCCTCGCCTGACGCCGGGGGCGAGGTGGCGCGTCTTGCCTGGTGCCCGGCAAGTCCGGGAGTGAGGGAGGAGCGGGACGTTCGTGGGGAGAAGGAGGGGGCGCGTGGGGGACAGCGAGCTTCTGGCGCATTTGCTGGGTTTGCTCGCCGAGGGGGAGATCACGCGAGAGAACGCCGAGCTCCTGGCGGCCGCGGGCGGCCTGCGGCGGGCGTTGGGAGAGGTCACCTCCCCGCCCAAGCATGCCCGCCGACCGCTGCAAGTGGGTGGGGAGGAGACCTCGCGCACCTTCTGGACGCGGGGTGGGCTTGTGTACGAGAATCGCCCCCTCGGCGGGGCCGGCCGGTTCCGGCCGGCGGCCGGCTCAGAGGAGGGTGCGGGGATGGGCGAGGAAACCAGGACGGGGGAGGGCGGGGCGGCCGCGCCGTCGAACTTCATCAAGGAGATCGTCCAGGCCGACGTGGCGGCCGGGAAACACGGCGGGCGGGTGCACACCCGGTTTCCCCCGGAGCCCAACGGGTACCTGCACATCGGCCACGCCAAGTCCATCTGCCTCAACTTCGGGCTGGCCGAGGAGCTCGGGGGGCGGTGCAACCTGCGCATGGACGACACCAACCCCGTCAAGGAGGAGCAGGAGTACATCGACGCCATCGTCGAAGACGTGCGCTGGCTCGGGTTCTCCTGGGGCGACCGGCTCTTCTACGCCTCGGACTACTTCGGGCAGCTCTACGACTGGGCGGTCCAGCTCATCCGGGCGGGCAAGGCCTACGTGGACGACCTCTCCGCCGAGGAGATCCGGCAGTACCGGGGCACCCTGACCGAGCCCGGCCGGGAGAGCCCCTATCGGGACCGGACGGCGGAGGAGAACCTCGCGCTCTTCGAGCGGATGCGCGCCGGGGAGTTCCCCGACGGCTCCCGGGTGCTCCGGGCCAAGATCGACATGGCCTCCGGGAACCTGAACCTTCGGGACCCGGTGATGTACCGCATCCTCCACGCCGCGCACCCCCGCACCGGGGACGCGTGGTGCATCTACCCCATGTACGACTGGGCCCACGGCCAGTCCGACTCCCTGGAGGGCATCACCCACTCGATCTGCACCCTGGAGTTCGAGGACCACCGTCCGCTCTACGACTGGTTCGTGCGGGAGCTGGGGATCTTCGCCCCCCGGCAGATCGAGTTCGCCCGCCTGAACCTCACCTACACGGTGATGAGCAAGCGGCGCCTCCTGCAGCTGGTGAAGGAGGGGCCGGTGGCCGGGTGGGACGACCCGCGGATGCCCACCCTCTCGGGGCTGCGCCGCCGGGGGTACACGCCTGCGGCCGTGCGGGACTTCTGCACCCGGATCGGGGTCGCCAAGCGGGACAGCACGGTGGACCTGGCCCTGCTGGAGCACTGCGTGCGGGACGACCTGAACCGCACGGCGCCCCGGCGGATGGCCGTCCTCCGGCCCCTCAAGGTGGTGATCGAGAACTACCCCGAGGGGCGGACCGAGGAGCTCGAGGCGGTGAACAACCCGGAGGACCCGGGGGCCGGGACCCGGAAGGTGCCCTTTTCCCGGGTCCTGTACATCGAGCAGGAGGACTTCAGGGAAGACGCCCCCCCCAAGTACTTCCGCCTCACCCCGGGGCGCGAAGTGCGGCTGCGCTACGCCTACTTCGTGAAGTGCACGGGGGTGGTGAAGGACGCCGAGGGGCGGGTGGCCGAGGTCCGGTGCACCTACGACCCGGCCACCCTGGGGGGCAACGCGCCCGACGGGCGCAAGGTCAAGGCCACCATCCACTGGGTGTCGGCGGAGCACGCCGTGCCCGCCGAGGTTCGCCTCTACGATCGGCTCTTCCGCAGCGAGAATCCGGGCGCCGGGGAGGATTTCCTCTCCGACCTCAACCCCGGGTCCCTGGAGGTGCTGGGGGACTGCCGCCTGGAGCCCGCCCTCGCCGGGGCGCTGCCCGGCGATCGGGTGCAGTTCGAGCGGCTCGGGTATTTCTGCTGCGACGCCGACGCGCGGCCCGGCGCGCCGGTCTTCAACCGTACGGTGACCCTGAAGGATCAGTGGTCGAAGATCGAGGGGGGGCGGAAGGGGTAGAGCTCGTCGGGCGGTTCACCCCTCCTCGAACACGCTCCTGCGCTCCACGCGGTCGGCCTCCCGGTCGTGGAGCTCGATCAGCGCGAAGTCCCCGAGCCCGGCCTCCCCGTAGGCCCTCTCGCCCTCCTCCCGGCAGTGCAGGCAGCAGGTCCGGGGAAGCTCCACCGTGAGGAGGCGGCCCCGGCCGCTCACCCGGCTCTCCAGGGTCACCACCCCGGAGCACGCGCGGCACAGGCGCACCCTCTCCTTCTGGCCTTCGCTGATCCCCTCCCCGTCGTAGTGGACGTCCCGGGTCTCCTCGTGGTGGGTTCGGCCCGCGAAGACCTTCTCGCGCAGGGCCTCCCGGTTGCGGTACTTGTCGAGCATGAGCTCGGAGAGGCGGCGCACGTACTCCCGGCTCCGCTCGCTCTCGTGGAAGAGGTCCGGCCGGTAATCCGGCTCCACGAGGGCCCCCGTGTCGAGCCCGGCCATGGCCAGGAGGATGCCGGTGTTGACGTAGGGAAGGGCGGTCTGGACCGAGTACCCCCCCTCGAGCACCGCCACGTGGGGCTTGAGCCTGCGGGTGATCGCCGCATACCCCTGGGCGGTGATGGACATGTCGGTGATGGGGTCGGTGAAGTGGTTGTCCTGGCCGGCGGAGTTGACCACCAGGTCGGGCTTCCAGTCTTCCAGGATGGGCAGGACGCAGTGGTCGAGCACGTGCAGCAGGCCGTCGTCGGTGGTGCCCGGGGGAAGCGGCAGGTTCAGGGTGGTGCCGTAGGCGTTGGGGCCGCCGAACTCGTCGGGGAAGCCCGAGCCCGGGTACAGGGTGCGGCCGTCCTGGTGCAGCGAGATGAAGAGGGTGTCCGGGTCGTGCCAGTAGATGTCCTGGGTGCCGTCGCCGTGGTGGCAGTCGGTGTCGACCACGGCCACCCGCAGGTTCCCGAAGTGGCGCCGCACGTGCTCGATCATCACCGCCTCGATGTTCACGATGCAGAACCCGCGCAGGCCGTGAACGACCCGGCGGGCGTGGTGCCCCGGCGGGCGCACCAGGGCGAACGCCTTCTCCACCGAGCCCTCCAGGACCTTCCGGGCCGCGGTGATGGCGCCCCCGGCGGAGATGAGGTGCGACGGGCTCACCACCTTGCGGGCGGAGGGGAAGCAGGTGTGCACCCGTTCGATGTCCTCCAGGGTCGCCACCTGCGGCGCGTACTCCTCGATCCCCTCCACATCCAGGATCCCCTCCTCGAAGAGCTGGTCGCGGGTGTACAGGAGCCGCTCCTCCCGCTCCGGGTGGGTGGGGGAGATGGCCCAGTCGAACGCCGGGAAGAAGACGATCCCGGTCCTGTGGGGTGCCTTGAGGCGTCTCATGCCGTTGTCCCTCGCGTGTCGTGACGCGTGACGGTCCCCCGTCCCCCGTCCTCGGTCCTCCGTCTTCGGTCCTCGGTCTTCGGTCCTCCGTCCCCCCCCGCCCCCCGTCACTCGATCCGTCCCAGGATCCCCGGGCGGATCTGGACCCGCAGGCGGTGGACGCTGCCGACCGCGGAGAACCCTTCCACGATTCGGAAGCTCTCCTGCTCGACCACCTCCGGCAACGCCTCCGGGTCCAAAACCCCGGCGTCCCGGGCCAGACCCATCAGGGTCTCCTCGGCCTCGGCCCGGACCTCGTCCAGGGAGCAGTCCCGGGAAATCTTCCGGTGAACCCCTGCCTCCGGGATCGAGAGCCGCCCCAGGGCGGTGTCGGCCACGGCGTTGACCTCCAGGTTGACCCGGGAGAGCGCCGCCCCCACCGCATTGGCCACGTCGAAGTGGTTGGGCACGTGCACGGGCAGGTCCAGGGCCTCCTCGACGTAGGCGGCGATGGCCCGTGCGGGCCCCCCGACGGCGACGGCCCGCACGGGGCGGACCCGGTGGCCTTCCAGGAGCTCGTGGATCGTGTACACCGGCTTGGCGTTGACCTCCTCGATGAAGGCGGCCGCGGCGTCGGCGATCCGCCGCGCAAGGGCCTGGAGTACCCGGCGGGCGCACTCCTCCTCGCCGATACCCGCGGAGGCGGCGATGGGGCGCAGGGCCTCCGCGGCCCGCGCGCGGTTCCCCAGCGCCCGGCCCAAGAGCACCAGGGCGTCGGTCGGCGTGGGGTGCTCTCCCCCCAGGGAAGCCGGGGGGCCCAGTCGGCGGGGTCCCACCCGGATCACCCCGTCCACCGCCTGGATCAGGCTGTCGCCCCCTGCCCCCAGGGAGCGGGTGTAGAGGGAGCGGATCTGGGTTCGGTAGGGGCCGATCGTCGCTCCCCGGGGCTCCAGCAGGGGAGCGCCTGCCGTGTAGAGGGAGATGTCGGTGGTCGTGCCCCCGATGTCGAGGGCGATGGTGTCCTGGGCCACGGCGTCGAGCGCCTGGATGCCCATTACGCTCGCGGCCGGCCCGGACAGGGACCCCTCGGCCGGGTTGCGGAACGACAGGGCCCGCTGGGTCCCGCCGTCGGCTCGCAAGAGATACAGGGGCGCCCGGATCCCGAACCCCTCGAGGGCGGAGGCCATCGACTCGATGAACCCCTTGTGGCGCCGCCACACCGAGGCCGCGAGAAAGGCGGTCGCCGCCCGCCGGGGGAAGTTCAGGGCGCCCGAGAGCCCGTGGCCGAGGGCCAGGTAGTCGAAGCGGTCCCCGGCCAGCTCGGCGATCCGGAGCTCGTGGGCCGGGTTGCGGATCGAGAACTTCCCCACCACGGCCAGCACCCGGATCCCCTGCCGGTGGAGCCCGTCCAGCTCGGCGCAGACCTGCGCCTCGTCGAGGGGGGCGATCTCCCGGCCCCGGTGGTCCATGGCCCCCCGCACGACGCGGGAGGCGCCGTTGGGGAGCATGGAGGAGGGTTGCATGCCCGGGCCGGCCGTGACCAGCATCGCCGCGGGCTCCAGGAGGCTCTCCACCACCGCGTTGGTGACGAGGGTCGTGGAGAGGACGACCCGCCGGATATCCGGGGTCGGCACCCCCTCGAGGAGTTGGCGCAGGGCGTCGAGGGTGCACTCCTGCAGGCTCTCGCGGGTGCGGACCTTCACCTTGTGGAGGATCTTCGTCCCCTCCACCGCCACCCCGTCGGTGTGGGTGCCCCCCACGTCGATCCCCACATAGACTCCCCTCATCGCCGACTCCCTCCTCCCCTGCCCGACACAAAGCCCGGAAACCGCCGCCGGGGCACCTGCACGGCCCCGGTCGGGCACAGCTCCTGGCAGCAGTAACAGCGGATGCACGTCTCCTGGGTGAGCTCCGGCGGAGTGCCCGCCCGCAGGGCGCCGGCGGGGCACGCGTCCACGCAGACCCCGCACCCGGTGCACGGCGCGGCCCGAAACCGGGGGGAGGGGGAGACGGCCCCCCGCACCCATCGCTTGAGAAAACCGGGCAGGGGCCAGTCGCAGGGGCTCCCCGCCGCGGGCTCGAACCGCAGGGGTTCGGCGGGGTCCCCGAGGACCTGCACGCGGGCCGGGACCACCCGACCGGACCGCAGGCTCTCGGCCACGGTGGGGACGTCCTCGGCGGCGAACCCCGACAGCCGGGTCGCCTCCGCGTCCAGGGCCGGGGCATCGGCCGACGCCAAGAGGAGCCCGCGGCCCACGGGCCGCCCCCGGCTGGGCCCCGGGCCGTCCATGGCCACGACCCCGTCGAGAACGGTCAGGCACGGCCGAAGAACGGCCTCCACGTCGAGCAGGTGCCGGGCGAAGAGGGCGGGGTCCTTCCCGGCCCGGAAGTGCGCCGCGACCTTGCGCTTGCCCGGCACGCACCCGAACAGGTTCTTCACCCCGAGGGTGAGCCCCATCATGGTGTGGGTCTTCCACTTGGGGAGATTCCACAGCCACCGGGCCTCCACGGCCTCGCGGGCCAGCACGAGCCCCCGGTAGGTGGCGCCGGACACCGAGGTCCCCGGCCCGGCCCCCAGGTCCACAAGGGGCACGCCGTGGCGCCGGCACACCCGGGCCACCCCGCAGGCCCGGGCCACGCGCTCGGCCGACCCGAGCCCGGGGGAGTCCGCCACGACCGCCCGTGCCCCCACGTCGGCCGCCACCGCCAAGGCGGCGTCCACCAGCGCCGGGTGGGTCGTCACGCCCCGGTCGGCGGGGTGGGCGGCCAGGAGGTTGGGCTTCACCAGCAGCGGCTCCCCTCGGGCCCCGAAGGGGCCGTCCCCCGCCCCGGTGAGGAGGTCCAGGGCCCGCCGGAACGCCCGTTCCGCGTCCCCGTACCCCGGGCACCCCACCCGTGCGACCCGCGCGGCCCCGCTCACGCGCCTGCCTCGGCCTCCACCCGGCTCCGGTAGAGGGCCTGGAGCCCCCGGGTCACCGGGCCCGGCCCCCCGGCCCCCAGGGTCTCCCCCTCGAGGCGCACGAGGGGGGCGATCTCCACCACCGCGTTGGTGAGGAAGGCCTCGTCCGCCCGGGCCAACTCCTCCCAGGGGAAGAACCCCTCCCGGGTGGGGAGGCCCTGCTCCCGAGCCAGCCCCAGCACCAGCTCCCGGGCCACGCCCGGCAGGCACCCGGCGTCCGGGTGGGGGGTGCACAACTCCCCCTCCCGCAGCCAGAAGAGGTTGCCGGTGGCGCCCTCGGCCAGGTGGCCGTCCGTGTTCTCGAGGATGGGCTCGTCGTCGGCGCCGACCGCCCCGAGGGCCAGCACGCTCGGAAGGTACGCCAGCGTCTTGTGGGAGTGTAGGGGCATGCCGCGCGCACGCAAGGGCCAGGGGAGCCGCCGGCCCGCACAACCCCTCTCCGCAAGCGCCGCGAGCCCCGGCCGGAGGGGGCGGGCCTGGGCGACCAGGGTGACGGGGCTAGGGCCGGGGCGCGGTCCCGGGGGCTCCGGCCCGCGGGTGAGGGTCACGCGCACGCTCGCGTCCCGCAGGCCGTTACCCTCGAGCAGGCGCGCGATCAGCGCGGCGGGATCGACCTCCGGCACGGGGATGCCGAGAAAGGCCGCGGAGGCGGCGAGCCGCTCCCAGTGGCGGCGCAGGCGGAACGCCCTCCCGCCGTACGTCCGGACGGTCTCGAACAGGCCGTCCGCGTACAGGAAGCCGCGGTCCCGCACCGAGACCGCGGCCTCGGCTTCCGGGACCAGCGCTTCGCCGATCAGGCAGTAGGAGGTTCGCTCCACACCCGCCCCTCGCCGGTGAGGGCCTTCAGGAAGGCCTGCGCCTTGGTCAAGGTCTCCTGGTACTCCTCCTCGGGGTCCGAATCGGCCACGATCCCCCCGCCCACCTGGAAGTGGAGGCACTCTGCCCGGAGGACGGCGGTGCGTATGGCGATCGAGAGGTCCAGACGCCCGGAGAAGTCCACGTACCCGATGGACCCGCAGTACGCGCCCCGGGCGGTCGGCTCGAGCTCCTCGATCACTTCCATGGCCCTCACCTTGGGGGCTCCCGTGATGGACCCCCCGGGAAAGGAGTTCCGGATGCAGTCCACCGCGTCGCGGGAGGGGTGGACCCGGCCCGCCACGGTGGACACCAGGTGGTGGACGTTGGCATAGGACTCCACCGCCTCGAGCTCCGGCACGTGGACCGACCGATAGGTGCAGACCCGCCCCAGGTCGTTGCGCTCCAGGTCCACGATCATCACGTGCTCGGCCCGTTCCTTGGCGCTCCGGCGGAGCTCCCGGACCAGGCGCCGGTCTTCCTCCGCGGTGCGGCCCCGGGGGCGGGTTCCCTTGATGGGGCGGGTCTCCACGTAGTCTCCCTCGACGAGCAGGTAGCGCTCCGGGGAGTTGGAGAGCACGGCGAAGCCGTCCGGAAACAGGCAGGCCCCGAAGGGCGCGGGGCTGGTGCGCCGGAGGCGCTGGTAGAAGCCCAGGGGATCCCCCCGAAAGGGAACGGAGAAGCGCTGCGACAGGTTCACCTGGTAGATCTCGCCCGCGGCGATGAGCTCCTTGGCCTGCCGCACCGCCCGGCGGTACCCCTCCGGGGTGAAGCCCGACGCGAGGCCGACGGCTCCGGAGGGAGCGCCTGGAGGCTGCCCTCCCCCGGCCCGGTCGGCCGTCTGCGGGCGCAGCCCCGACCAGAACGAGCGCAGCTCCTCCCGGGGCCCCGCGGGTCCTCCCCAGTCGCTCGTCGCCAGGTGGGCTTGGCCGGTCTCGTGGTCGAAGACGGCCACGGCGTCGTACAGGGCCAGGAAGAGGTCGGGCATCCCCAAGTCGTCCGTGACGCAGCGATGGATGTCCTCCACGAAGGGGAAGAGGTCGTAGGAGAGGTAGCCCACGGCCCCGCCGGGGGCCAGGGGGAAGGGGCCGGGCTCCGCGGACGCGTGGTCGCGCAGGAGGCGCCGCAGAAGGTCGAAGGGGCTGCCCGACCACTGCTCCTCGCGGCCGGTCCGGGGCCAGGCCAGGCGAGCCCGGCCCCCCTTGGCGTGGACCACCAGGAAGGGGTCGGCCCCCACGAAGGACCGGCGGCGGAGCCGGGGAGGCCCTCCCCCGCTGTCCAGGAAGAAAGGGTACGAGCGCCCGGCGGCGGCGAGAAAGGCCGCTTCGGCCTCCAGGCACGGGAAGAGGGGCCGGATCACAGGGGCAGGCCCCTTGGGCGGGGGATTCCCGAGGTGCCCAGGCGGACCCGATCGGTCATCCGCTCCCACTGGAAGCCCTCGCGGGTGCAGTCGGCTGCCGGCTCCGTCCCGCGGACAAACACGGCGTAGGCCGTCTCGGTACAGGCGGGTCCGGCCCGCTGGCCCGAGAGCAGGTCGATCCGGGCCGTCAGCACCGCCGGGGGGGCCGGCCACGGGGGGGGCGGCCCGTCGGCAGCCGAGGCCATCATGAGGTCGATCCAGGCGGGGAGCGCCGCCTGGGACCCGGTCTCGCCGGCGCCCAGCGGCGAGTTGTCGTCCCGGCCGACCCAGACCCCTGCGGCCAGCCGGCTCGAGAACCCGACGAACAGGGCATCGCGCTGGTCGTCGGTGGTGCCGGTCTTCCCGGCCACCGGGAAGGGCAGGGCCCGCGCCCGGGTCGCCGTGCCCGTCTCCACGACCGCACGGAGCATGTCGGCGAGGACGTACGCCGTGGCCGGATCGAGGACCCGCTTGGGCCCGGGCGGCCGGGGCCAGAGGTTGCGGCCGTCCGGCCCGTACACCGCCCGGATCAGGTGGGGTTCCGGGAGCAACCCCCCGGCGGGCAGGGCGGCGTAGGCGCGGGTGAGCTCCAGGAGCGTCGTGCCGCCGACCCCGAGCGCGGATGCGAGGCCTTCCCCCAGGGGGCCCTCCAGTCCGAGGCGCCGGGCCGCGTCGTCCACCCTGTGCTTCCCCACGTCGGCCATGAGGCGGATCGTCGGGAGATTGCGGCTCAGGGAAAGGGCCTTCCGCAGGGTCATCTCCCCCAGGAACTCCCGGTCGTAGTTGCGCGGCTCCCAGGGCTCCCTCGGGGAAGCCCCGGGGAAGCGGGCCGGGGCGTCCAGGACCGTGGCCGCCTGGCTGTAGCCGGCCTCGAGGGCTGCCATGTAGACGAAGGGCTTGTAGGCGCTCCCCGGCTGACGCCGGGCCTGCAGGGCCCGGTCGAAGGAGCTCTCCCTCCAGTCCCGCCCACCGGTGAGGGCCCGCACCGCCCCCGTGGCGGGGTCGAGGGCCACGACGGCCCCCTGCGCCGGGGGAACGCGCCGCGGCTGGCGCTTGTCCAGGGCCTCCAGGGTGCGGGCGAGGGCGGCGTCCGCCGACCGCTGGAGCCGCGAGTCCAGGGTCGTGTACACCCGCAGTCCCCCCTGGTAGACCAGATCGAGCTCCAGGTGCTGCAGCAGCCGCCGCCGCACGGCCTCCACGAAGTAAGGGGCCTCCGTGCGGGGCCGGCTGGGTGCCGGCGCCGGGAGGGCGGTTGCCCTCGCGGCCTCCAGCTCCGCCGACGAAGCCCAGCCCAGGACGGCCAAGCGGCCGAGCACCAGGTCGCGCCGCGCCCGGGCGCGGTCGGGGTTGCGGAAGGGATCGTACAGGGACGGGGCCTTCGGCAGGGCCGCCAGCAGGGCGCACTCCGCCAGGCTGAGCTCCCCCAGGGGCTTCCGGAAGTACACTTCCGCCGCCGCGGCGACGCCGTAGGCGCCGTTGCCCAGGTAGATCTGGTTGAGGTAGAAGGCGAGGACCTCGTCCTTGGTGTGGCGACGCTCGATCTCCAGGGCCAGGATGGCCTCCCGCACCTTTCGGGTCAGGGTCTTCTCGGGGCTGAGGAAGAGCATCTTGGCCAGTTGCTGGGTGATCGTGGAGCCTCCCTCCGCCAGGCGGCCCTCCAGCACGTCCACGGCCAGTGCCTTGAGGATCCGGCCGACGTTGATCCCCATGTGGTCGAAGAACCGGTGGTCCTCGATGGCCAGCACGGCCCGGACGAGGTCCGGGGGCACCTTCTCCAGGGGCACCGGGGTGCGCCGCTGGGTGGCGAACTCCGCCAGGAGGGTCCCGTCGGAGGCGAAGACCCGCGTGGAGGAAGGGGGCGAGAAGTCCTCCAAGGCGGAGACCTGGGGAAGCCCCCGGGCCAGCACGGCGACGGCCCCCGCGCCGAAACCCAGCACCCCACACGCGACCAATCCCAGGACGGCCCACGCGGTCTTCACGCCGAAGGCTCCTCCCTGGGACGCAGGGCCCGGGTCTCGTAGGCTTCGATGATCTCCTGGACCAGGGGGTGGCGGACGACGTCCTCCCGGGAGAAGCTGCAGAAGCGGATGCCGGGGATCCCCCGCAGCACCTCCCGGACCTCCACCAGCCCCGAGACCTTGCCGGGGGGAAGATCGGTCTGCGTCACGTCCCCGGTGACGACGGCCTTGCTGTCGAACCCGAGCCGGGTGAGGAACATCTTCATCTGGTCCGAGGTCGTGTTCTGCGCCTCGTCCAGGATCACGAAGGAGTCGTCCAGGGTGCGCCCCCGCATGAAGGCGAGGGGAGCCACCTCGATCACGCCCTTCTCCAGCATCTTTGCGGCCTTGTCGAAGTCCATCATGTGGTGGAGGGCGTCGTAGAGGGGTCGGAGGTACGGGTTCACCTTCTCGAAGAGGGTGCCCGGCAGGTAGCCGAGCTTCTCCCCCGCCTCCACCGCCGGTCGGGTGAGGATGATGCGGCTCACCTGCCGCTTGGTGAGGGCGGCCACCGCCATGGCCATGGCCAGGTAGGTCTTCCCCGTGCCCGCCGGCCCGATCCCGAAGACGATGTCGTGGCTTCGGATGGCCTCGATGTACGCCTTCTGGGCCACGCTCTTGGGGCTGATGACCCGCCGGTCCGAGGCGATGAAGACCGCGTCGAGGAAGATCTCCTTCAGCTGCGCCTTGCGGTTGGCCTTGAGGATGCGCACGGCGTGGTCCACGTCCGTCCGGTACAGCGGGTACCCCTCCTCCACCAGGGTGTAGAGCTGCCGGAGGACCGCGACCGCGAGCTCCACCCCCGTCGGGTCCCCCCGCACCTGGACCGCCGTGCCCCTGCTCGAGACGGTCACCTCCCGCAGCAGGTTGGAGAGCTCGCGCAGGTGGGCTCCCTGCTCCCCCATGAGCGTCTGGGCATGGCGGGCGTCCGGGAGCTCGAGGCGCTCCGAGGCCTCGGGGGCGCTCATGGGGCTCCGGCTCGGCCGATCACCTGGACCTCCACGGAGCGGCTGCGGGGCCGGTTGTCGAAGTCGCACAGCACCACCTGCTGCCAGGTCCCCCGGAGCAGCCGCCCGTTGCGGACCAGGAAGGCCAGGGAGGGCCCCACGAGAGCCGCACGGAGGTGGGCATAGCCGTTGCCGTCGCCCCAGGCCCGATCGTGGTGATAGGGGGAGCCCGCAGGGGCCAGGCGCTCCAGGCACTCCTGCAGGTCGCGCACGACCCCCGGCTCGTACTCCAACGAGGTCAGGGCGGCCGTGGAGCCCGGCACGAACAGGGTTCCCTGTCCTTCCTCCACGCCCTCGGCCGACAGCCACGCCTCGAGCCGGTCCGTCAGGTCTGCCACGGCTCCCCGACCCTCCGTCCGGAGGGCCAGGGAACCGCTCCACATCCTCAGCACCGCCACCCTGCGTCGATCATCCGCTCTCCCTTCGCGGTTCGGCCTCCGGGCCCGTCCCGGTTCGGCCGCCAGGATAGCAAGAGACCGGCCCCCTTGCGAAGGCGAAGAAACCGCGGTGCCGGACGAGGGCTCACCGGCTCGGCGCTCCCCCGAGACGACGGATCCCGTGGCCCGCACATCCACCGCCAGCTGTCGGGCGGGGGTTGGGGAGGCCTGGAGTGCAACCGCGACCCGCATCGACCGAGGCGCACAAACCGATCGGGATCGGTGAGCCCCGGCGCACCCGGCCCCTTGGGGGGGAACCGTTTCGAACTGCCGCGGATGTCGGGGCGAAACGCAAGGGCTCCCCGCCCCCGGGCACGTGCCAAACGGTGGATCCAGGGCTGCTAAGCGCTTGCTGCCCCTCGGGGCCTCTGCTATAAAGAGCCCCGGATTCGGCTGGCCCGCCGGACCCGCCGGTTTCTGCCGACCTCGCGGACTCCACGGCCTTGAAGGAGGAACGGATGCCCGTCATCACGATCTCGAACCAGTTCGGCGCCGGAGGCCCGGAGGTCGCCAGGGAGCTCGCCAAGCGCCTGGACATTGATTACCTGGACAAGGAGATCATCCACCGCATCGCCCTCGAGATCAACGTCCCGGAAGAGGACGTGGCGGAGTTCGAGGCCGAGTACCACAGCAAGTTCAAGAGTTTCTTCTCCACCATCTTCGACCTGGATGCCCTCAAGAAGCGGGCGAAGGTGCGGGAGGACGCCCTCGCCGAGTCCCAGTACGACGATCGGGAGAAGATCCCGTTTCACTACCGGGTGGACGGGTGGATCGACAGCGAGATCTACAAGCAGATGATCGTCAAGGTCATCTCGGCCCTGGGGCAGCGCCGGGGGGTGATCATCGTGGGTCGGGGGGGGCAGTGCATCCTGAAGGACAACCCGCGGACGCTGCACGTGCGCTTCGTGGCGGATTTCGAGGACCGGGCGGCCTGGACGGCCAAGCGAAGGGGGCTCTCCCTGGGGAATGCTCGGGACTTCGTGCACAAGATCGACGCGCGCAGCCAGGACTACCTGCGCTTCTACTTCGACTGCGACCCGGATCTGCCGAGCCTCTACCACCTCGTCCTCAACACGTCCCGGGTGTCGTTGGCAAAGTGCACGGACCTGGTCGAGGACCTGGCGCGCTTCGTCGCGGCGGAACTCGGGGAGGAAGAGAAGGCCTGAACGGCCCCCCGGGCCCGACGGTTCGGCGCGAAGGGCCCCCGGGGGGCCTTTCGTGCATTCCGGGGCCCGGTGCGGCGGTCTTCGGGCGCGCTGCCGCGCGCGGTGGAACGCCGGCCGGCCCGGATCGTGCATCCAGCCCCAGTGCCGAAGGCCGACTGCCCGACCCTTCGGCCTTGTGCGAAAGGAGGGAGGACCATGAAGCTCAAGCAGATCTCCGTGTCCCTGGAGAACGCGCCGGGGCGCCTTTACGAGGTGACCCGGGCCCTGGGTGAGGCCGGGATCAACCTGCGGGCCCTGAACCTGGTCGAGACCGGGGACTTCGGGGTCCTGCGCCTGCTCGTCTCGGACCTGGCCACGACCCGACAGATCCTGATGGAGCGCCATTTCCCGGCGCGGGTCGACGAGGTGGTGGCCGTGGAGATCGAGGACAAGCCCGGGAGCCTGTCCCGCCTCCTCCAGCCGCTTCTCGATACCGCCGTCCACGTGCGCTACATGTACGCGTTCACCGGCTTCTCGTCGGGCCGCGCGGTGATGATCTTCCGCTTCAGCGACAACGACGCCGCCATACGGGTGCTCCGCGAGAGCGGTGCGAAGCTCCTGGATTCGAAGGCCTTCGGGATGCTCGAGGGAAGCTCCTGAACCCGAGCCGTTTTGCGAGGAGGGATGTCCGATGACGGATGAGAGCGTGTTCCGCTGCCGGAAGTTTGCCGTGGTCGGCGCGGGCCCTGTGGGCTGCCTCGTCGCCGCCTATCTGGCCAAGGGCGGGTACGACGTCACCCTGTGCGACGTGGTCCCCGCCCTGGTGGAAGCGGCCCGGGAGCCGGGAATTTTCATCGAAGGGGTGGAGAATTTTCACCAGAAGGTCTCGAAGATCACCACCCGGGTGGACGACCTGGCGAAGGACCCGCCCGACGTGATCATCCTCACGGTCAAGGCCACCGCGCTGCCGCTCCTGGCCTCGGCGATCCAGGCGTTCCACCGGGAGGGCATGGCGGTGGTGAGCTGGCAGAACGGCATCGACACCGAGCTCGTGCTGTCCGAGTCCCTGGGCCGCGCGGCCGTGCTGCGTGCGGTGGTGAACTACGGCTGCGGCCTTCCCGCCCCCGGGAGGGTCCACCTGGCCTTCCACCACCCCCCGCACTACCTCCAGGAGCTCGACCCCGCAGGCAAGCCGGCCGCGTTGGCGATCGCCGAAGCGCTGACCCGGAGCGGGCTGCCGACGGCCCGCACGGACGAGATCGTGAGCATGGTGTGGCGGAAGTCCATCATGAACGCCTGCATGAACCCCATCTGCGCCGCGACGGGGATGACCATGGCCCAGGCCATGCGCGACCCCATCATCTCCCAGATGGTGGACCTCCTCATCAAGGAAGGGGTCGCCGTCGCGCGGGCCAACGAGATCCCCCTGGGGTGGCACTACTACCCCTACGCCGTGGACTACATGAAGAAGGCGGGAGACCACAAGCCGTCGATGCTGACGGACATCGAAGCCAAGCGCCGGACCGAGGTGGACTTCATCAACGGCAAGATCGTGGAGTACGGGGAGCGGGCGGCCGTGGACACCCCCTACAACCGGATGATCCGGGCCATCGTCAAGGCGCTGGAGCCGAAGTAGCCCGTCCCCGGGGGCCGGCCGCTCTCGGGATACAGAGGCCGCCCCGGAAGGGGCGGCTCCTCGGCGTCAGGGGCCGGGGGGCGCGTGGCGCCCGGCCCGGAGCCACGCCCGCATCCGGCCGCACCAGCGGTTGGCCGGGTGGGAGCGGGGGAGGAAGGGGAGCACCGGCGCCCGCCGGGCGCCCATCCCTGCCATGCAGGCGTGCAGCCCGGGGTGTGCCGGCTCCAGCTGCAGCCCCATGCGGAAGGCGTCGCGGGCCTGGGCGCGCTGCTTGGCCTTGAGCAGGAGCACCCCGACCACCGCGTAGAGGTCCGGCAGGTCCGGGCGGTTCTCGAGCAGCTCCAGGCAGCGCTCGATGCCGGGTTGGAGCCGGCCGGTGGCCAGCGCCTCTCGCGCTGCCGCCAGGGCCGCGGCGCGGGGGTCGGCCGGGACGAGGGCCGCGGCCCCCTCCAGGACCTCTGCGGAACGGTCGTAGCACCCCTCGGCGAACAGGAGCAGTGCCTCCCGGAGCCGGCGCTCCCCCTGTGCCGCCGGGGGGTCGGGGGCTTCCCCGGCGAAAAGACCCGGGGGCTCGGGGGGCACCAGGTCGGCAAAGAGTCGCTCGAAGCAGGGGGAGGGGTCGGTCACGGCGGCACCTGGGCGGTACGGGGGGTTCGTCGCGCCGGAGGCTTCCGCAGTCGTATCGGCCCCCGGCCCGGAAAGTTGAGGTCCCCCTGGTAGACGGCCGGGTGGGCCCGCACACTCCGGCAGGCGATGCCGGTCTGCACGGTGGGAGCGCTCCCGCGCCGCATCCGGAATCCTCGCGACGTCGCGGCTCCCGAAGCAGCTGCTCCCGCCGAGCGGCCGTCGGCCCGCGTGGCCGGGCCCACCCGGTCGTTTACCGGAAGAACCGGATTTCTGGGAAGAGCGGTCTGCCCGGAGGAACCCCGTCCCCGTGAGAACGATCCCCCGACGACTCGGCTACGCGGCGCTGCTGCTGGTGCTCCTGCTCGCCGCCGGCTACCTGCTGCGGGGTGTCCTGCTGGGCCCGTACCTGCGCGCCGCGCTGGAGCAGGCCGTCGACGAGGGGCTGGGGATCGGCGTCGAGGTGGGTGCCCTCGAGGGGACCTACCTCACCCGCCTCGTGGTGCGCGACCTCGTCACCCGGCGCCCCAACCCCGACGGCCCGGTCTCGTCCCTCCGGGTCGAGCTCCTGGACGTCTCCTACAACCCGTTGGCCCTGGCCCGAGGGGTGGACGCCCTCGTGTCCTCCGTTCGCCTGCGGGTCCGCGGGGTCCGGGTGGAGCTGGCCGTTCCCGAGCCCCCCGCCTCGCCGGAGCCCGTTCCCCCGGACCCGCCGTCGGGCGCCGCGCCGCTCTTCCTCCCCTCCCGGCTCCCGACCCTGGACGTGCGGGGCATCGACGTGGAGCTCCGGGGCCCGGGCTACCGGGCCGAGGTGCGGGGCCTCTCCCTGGAGACGGCCGAGGGGGGCGCGCCGTCCCCTTCCCAAGTTCGCGTTGCGGCCGAGCGAGTCCACCTGGAGCACCCGGGCCTCCGCACGGAGCCGGGTGACCTGGCGGCGCTGCTCGTCTACTCCCCCGACTTCGCGGCCGTCCGGGACCTCCGGGTTTCGGGGGTGCGGGTCGCCGAGGAGCTCCGGATCGGCCTGGACGGCCTGGTGCGGGGCGCCCTCTCCTGGGACGGGCGCCTGGAGGTCTTCGGGGGGCACGTCGCCTCCCGGGGGACATACGAGCCCGGCCGGGTCGAGGCCGCGGCGGAGGTGCGGGAGGTGCGGCTGGAGGCCGCCTTCGGCTGGGTGGTCGGCGCGCCGGCCGTGAGCGGGGGCCTGGACCTGGAGGCCCGGGTCCTCCTGGACCCCGCCCACCCGGAGCAGGGCACCGCGGCCCTGGACCTGACCGTCCGGGAGGTCACCGTGGAGGGGGTCGCCCTGGAGCGTGCCGCGGTGCGGGCCTCCGCCGCCGGCGGGTGGCTGCGGGTGGAGCGGGCCGACGCGCAGGCGGGACGGAACCGGGCCGAGCTGGGGGAGGTCGAGGCTCCCCTGGACGACCTCCTGGCCGGCCGCCTGGAGGCGGCAGCCGGCCGGGCCCGCGGGGGCCTCTCCGTCGAGTTGGAGGACCTGCCCGCCCTCCTGAAGCTCGCCGGGGTCGAGCCGCCCCGGCTGCCCGCCCCGGTTCCCCCCCACCGCCTCACCGCCGAGGCCTCGGTGGCGGGGGGCGAGGGCACGGTGGCCCGCGCCGCGTTCGCGGCGCCCGGGGGGCGGATCGAGGTCGAGGGGTTGCGGATCGGCCTGCCCCTGGCCGGGCGCGCCGTGGACGATGCGGCCCTGGAAGGGTCCCTGACCCTCGCCGTGGAGGACCTGGCGGCGCTCGCGGACCTCCTGGGCCTGCCCCCCATGGCCGGGAGTCTTGCGGGAGACGGGCGGATCTCGGGGACCCTGACCCGCCCCGAGGGCCGGATGGCGCTGCGGGGCAAGGGCCTGGCCTTCGAGGGGGTCTCCCTGGGGGAGCTCGACCTCGACCTCCGGGCGGAGCCGGACCGGGTGGATCTGGAGCGATTCGAGCTCCGCCGGGGCCCCGACCGGCTGGAAGCGCGCGGGGGTGTCGCTCTGGACCCCTTGGAGCTCGAGGGGGTCGTCCTCGAGGCCGTGGTGGCAGATCTCAGCCGGTACGCGGGGCTCCTGCCCGCGCCCTGGGACGAGAGCCGTGGCTCTTTTTCGGCGGCGGCCCGGCTCCGCGGCTCGCCGCTGCGGCCCGAGGGCGTGGTCGATCTGGCCCTGCGGGACGCACGCGTCGCGGGCGTGGACATCTCGAAGGGGGTCGTCTCCGCCGAGGCTTCGGGGCCTGCCGTGGAGGTCCGCTCCCTCGAGGCCGAGACCTCCGAGGGCAGCCTCGCCCTGCGGGGCACCCTCGAGATCGGGGAAGCGGGTGAGTCGTTCGAGGCCTCGCTCGCGGAGCTCCGGATCGGCCGCCGCGGCGTCACCCTGACCCAAGACCGGGGCACTCCCGTGAGGGTGGGCTACGCGGTCCCGGAGGGCCGGGTGGCGCTGGAGGGACTGGACCTGAGGCGGGGGAACGACCGGGTGGCCCTCTCCGGGGTCTACGACCCCTCGGGCGCGCTCGTGGACGGGGTGCTGGCGGAGCTTCGGGCGGCGGACCTGAGCGTCTACGCCGAGGCGCTGGCCCCCTTCGTGCCCGCCCTGTCGGGAGCCTTGGAGGTGCGGGCGGAGGCCCACGGGGCGCTTCCCTGGCCCGACGGGCGGGTGAGCGCCAGCGGCCGGGACCTGCGGCTGGAGGGGGTGGAGCTCGACCGGGTCCTCCTGGAGGCCCGGTCCGAGGGCGGTGTCCTGCACATCGAGACCGCCGAGGCGGCCTCGCCCCTGGGCTCGGCGGCGCTCGCCGCCACAGTGACGGGCGACCTTTCCGGCCCGATCATCGAGGCGGAGCTCCACACCCTCCGTCTCCAGGCGGAGGGGCTCGACCTGGCCCTGGAGGGGACGGCGGGGGTGACGGTCTCGCCGGACCGGGTGGAGGTCCGGGGCCTGACCCTCCGGGGGGAACCCGGGATCCTGCGGGTCGGGGGGGAGTCGGCGCTCCCGGGCGAGATGGACCTCCGGCTGGAGATCTCGGGCCTGGATAGCGGCGGCTGGCTGCCGCCCCTGGCCGGGGAGGCGGTCTCGTTTCGGGGCGCGCAGCTCACCGCGCACCTCCGGGGCACCCGCGAGGCGCCCCTCCTGGACGTCACGGGGGCGCTGGAAGAGCTGCGCATCGAGGGCGCCCCCTTCCCCCTGCAGGGGGCCTTCGACCTCGGGTACGCCGGCCGGCGGCTCTCCCTGCGGGCGTTCGAGTGGTCGGGGCAGGGGGGGACGCGGGTCGAGGCGTCGGGCACGCTGCCCCTGGACGCCACGGGGGAGGAGTTCCTGGCCCCGGGGCCCCTGGAGCTCCGGGCGGGCCTCCGGGTCCCCTCCCTCGAAAGCTTCGGCGCCCTGTTCCCGGAGGGGCTTCGCCCGCGGGGCGAGGTGCACCTGGACCTCTCCCTGGGGGGGACCTGGCAGGTCCCCGACGCCCGCCTGGAGGTGCGGGCCTCCGACCTGGACCTGCCGGACCTCACCGCGCCCGCCCCGCCGGGCCCATTCGCGCTGGCGTGCCGGGCTTCGGTCCGGGACGGCAATGCCGCCATCGAGGTGCTGGAGGTCTCGTCCCCCGTCGTGGAGCTGCGAGCGGACGGCACCTGGGAGGGCATCCCGGCCCTCGCCGACATCTTCCGGGGCGGTGCCGCTCCCGGCGGGTACGTCAGGGCCGGGGGGCGGCTCACCGTCTCCGAGCTGGGCTGGGCCCGCCGGGGGGTCGAGGGGCTGCGGCGACTGGAGGGGCGGGCCGCGGCCGACTTCGCAGTCGAGGGCGCCCTGCCGGAGCTCTCGGCGACGGGGGTCGTGCAGGTGCGGGACGGGGCGGTGCGGGCCGCCGGGGGGGGGCCGCCCCTGGAGGAACTGGAGCTCGACGCCCGCCTGGACCCGGCGGGGGTCACCGTCGAGGAGCTGCGGGCCCGGGTGGGGGGGGCGCCGCTGACCGTCACGGGCCGCCTGCAGTTTCGGGAACCCGGGGGCGAAGGGAGCAACGGGACGGGCCTCCGGGCCGACTTCCGGATGCAGGGCCGGAACGTCCTCCTGTTGCGGGAAGAGGGGCTTCGAGTGCGGGCGGATCTGGACCTCTCCGTTGCGGGGCCCACCGAGGGTCTCCTGGTTTCGGGCCGGGTGGCCCTGACCGAGGGCCGGTACAGCAAGCCCGTGGACTTCCTGGGCTTCCTGAGGGGGTCGCGCAAACCTTCGGCCCGCCAGGGGATCGAGCTCTTCTCGTTCTCCGAGCCCCCCCTGCGCGACGCCCGGTTCGACGTCGCGGTGACCGCCGCGGCGCCCCTGGAGATCCGGACGAACCTGGCAACCGGTTCCCTGCGGCCGGCCCTGCGCCTGGTGGGCACAGGGGAGATCCCGATCCTCCTGGGGGAGATCTACCTGGACCCGATCCGGGTGCGCCTGCCTACCGGCCGGCTCGACGTGGAGTCCGGCGTGGTGCGCTTCCTGGAGGTGGACCCGGACCGGCCGCTCCTCGACGCCGCCGCCTCCACCCGGATGCTGGGCTACGACATCTCGCTGCAGGTCTCCGGGCCTTACGACACCCCGGTGGTGACCCTGTCTTCGGTGCCGCCCCTCCCCGACGAGGATCTCCTCCTCCTGGTCCTCGCGGGCAGACCACCGGCCAGCGCCATGGACGAGCGCGCGGCCCGGGAGAGCGGTCTCGCCGTGGCCACGTACCTGGGCCGGGGCCTCCTCGCGGGGCTCTTCGGCCCCGGCGACGGGGACGACTCGATCGCGGACCGCTTCGAGCTGCAGCTGGGGCAGGGGGTGTCGCGCACCGGGCAGGAGACCATCGAAGCCCGGTTCCGCCTGGTGGAAGGCTTCCTGATGGAGGGCGACACCCTCTACCTGCGGGGGGAACGGGACGTGTACGACGCCTTCAACACGGGGGTGAGGATTGTCTTCCGTTTCCGGTAGGGTCGTCCTGGCCGTCGCGGCGGCGCTCTTCGCGGCCGTCGCCGCGACGGGCGCCGAAGCGCCGCCGGGAGAGGGCGCCGGGCACGAAGCCCGGCCGGGCGCCGTGCTGCGGTTCGAGGGCAACCGGGCCCTGGGGGAGTCGGCGCTCCGCCGGGCCGCCGAGGCGGAGCTCGACGAGAGCCGGGGGGAGTTGCGGGCGCACCACGCCGACGACGCCGCCTTCCAGATGGAGCTCGCCTACCGGCACGAGGGGTACGCCTTCGCGGAGGTGGACTACGAGTACGAGCGGCGCGAGGGCCGCGCCCACCTGACCTTCCGCATCCGGGAGGGGCCGCGGGTGATCCTCCAGAGCGTGCGGATCGAGGGCAACCGCGCCTTCGACGGCAACACCCTGCGGGCCTTCTTCGGGCCCGAGCGCTCGTTGCTGGCCGGCGGCGGCCGCCTCTTCGTCGAGAGCCGGGCCCGGAGCGCGGCCTCGGAGATTCGCGACTTCTACTACCAGAGCGGGTACCTGGAGGTGGAGGTGGAGGGCCCGGAGCTGGCCTTCTCGGAGGACCGGTCCCAGGTGACCGCCACGGTGCGCGTCGCCGAGGGGCCCCGCCACACCGTGCGCGACGTCGCCTTTCGGGGCGAGGTGCTGGCCGAGGCCGAGGGCGCCCTGAAAGGGGCGGCGGCGGAGCTCGTGGGGCAGGTCTACGTGCCCCGTCGGCGACTCACCCTCCAGAGCCGCGTCCTGGAGATCTACGGGGACCTGGGCTATCCGGACGTCCGGGCGGAGGTGGCGGTCACGCCGGGACCGGGCCCCGGCGATCGGCTCCTCGCCGCCGAGATCGCGAGCGGCCCCCGGGTCGCCGTGGAGTCCGTGGAGGTGCGGGGCAACGACAAGACCCGGAGCTCCTTCCTCCGCAACCGCCTGGCGCTCGCCCCCGGCGACCTCTACTCCCAGGAGAAGATGCGCACCTCGTTTCGAAACCTCTACCGCACGGGGCTGTTTCGCCGGGTCGACCTGGGGCTCGAGGCGACCGGCGGGCCCGATGACCCGCACGGCGCCGCGGAAGACCGGGAGGCAGCGCACGCCGACGGGGTCGAGGGCCGCACCCTCGTTCTCGACGTGGAAGAGGCGCCCTCCCTCGAGCTCTACCTGGAGCCGGGCTGGGGGTCGTACGAGTACCTCCGCTTCCGGGCGGGGCTCCGGGAGCGGAACCTCTTCGGCACGGGCCGGTCGGGGCGCGTGGAAGGGGGCGTGTCGGTGTTCAGCCGCGACGCCCTCGTGGGTCTCACCGACCCCTGGTTCCTCCGGTCCCAGGTCACCGCCGACCTCCCCGTGTACTACCGGTGGCGCCGGGAGCCTTCCTTCGACCGGGAGGAGAAGGGCGTCGGGGTCACCCTGAGCCGGCCCCTCACCCCCACGATCTCGGCCGCTGCCTCCTACGACTTCCGCATCACCTCCCTCACCCGCACGACCACCGAGGAGACGGCCTTCGAGGACGAGGACAGCGGGTACGCCCTGGCGTCGCTGGCGGTCCAGGCCTCCCACGACACCCGGGACGACTTCTTCTTCCCCACCCGAGGCGGCAAGACGACCTTGGGCACCGAGGCGGCCGAGACCTACCTGGGCAGCGACATCACCTACCTGCGCTTCACCGGCAGCAGCCGCTGGTTCGCCTCCCTCACCGGGCGCACGGTGCTGGGGGCGCGCTACCAGGGCGGCCTCGTCCTGCCCACGGGGAGCCAGGTGGCCCTGCCCCTGGGCGAGCGCTTCTTCAACGGGGGCGAGAGCACCGTGCGCAGCTTCCGCGAGTCGGAGCTCGGGCCCGCGGACTCGGGCGGCGACCCCCTGGGCGGGCACGGGTACAACGTCCTGAGCCTCGAGGTGCGCCAGCGCCTACGGGGCAACCTGGCGGGGACCCTCTTCTGGGACTACGGCAACCTCTCCCCCAACCGATCCCTGAAGCGGCGCGACGCGCCCTACGACAGCCGCTCCGACGTGATCGCCGACACCTTGGACGACTTCTTCCGCGACTTCCGCTCCGGCGTGGGCGCGGGTCTCCAGTACCTGCTCCCGGTGGGCCCGGCCCGCCTGGACTTCGCCGTGAACCCCAGCCCCCGGGGCCGGGAAGACCGCTGGGTGCTCCACTTCAGCGTGGGAATGGCCTTCTGAGAGCTGTGAAAAGAATCGTCGCGAGCAGACCGGAGTGCAAGGAGCGCGTGAGCGAACGACGAGACAGTTCAGGCAGATAGCCGAGGAGTGCGCGAGTGCGCCACGCAGCACGTCTTCGAGCACGCCTTCATGCTCGACTACGGCCTCAAGCGCGCCGACTACATCGCGGCCTTCTGGAAGAACGTAAAGTGGGCCGCCGTGGAGGCCAGGCTGAAGTGACGGATGGCCCGTCCCAGGCCCGACCCAGGGCAAGCGGGACGGGCGGCCGTCGCGGCTGAGGCGAGGAGGACTCAGAGGGTCTTCAGCAGCAGTCTCAGGGACTCGCGGGCGGCCCCGCGGGCATCCGTCTCGCTGCCTGCGAGGCAGCCCAACAGGAACGCCGCCGAAACACCTTCCCAGGGGTGGCGGCGCGTGAAGTCCAGAGGCCCCACCCTGCTTGCGGCCTCCAGCAGCTTCGCCTTGGCCTCGTCGGGTGTCAGAGGACGAGTCTTCTCGCGAGCCACAGCAGCACTCCTGCCCCGCCCAGGGCGGCCAGTCCAGCCAATGCCGCGGCCGCGGGCGGGGCGAACCAGCCTCCAAGGTACAGGTATGCGGCCCACACCCCGCACCCCAGCCCGAGCAGCCCAACGACCGTCGCCACGGCAACGAGCGCCAGCCCGATGCCCAGCCGCATCGCCCTCTGCCGAAGGATGCGCCCCTCGGCCTCGAGGAGGTCGAGGAACGCGATGGCCGCAGCCGCCAGAGCCTTCAGGCCTTTTCCCGGTCCAGGAGCTTGGCGAGGACGAAGCCGACGCCGAAGGCGGTGAGCAGGCTCGCGAGCGGCCGTTGTCCGATCTGGTGGCCCACGGCCTCCACCGACTTCTTGCCCGTGTCCTTCCCGTGGTCCAGAGCACTCTGCAGTTCTTCCCGCACGGAATGCAGAAGATCGGCCAAGCCCTCCCGGACCCCATCCGCCCTCTTGTGCCCCGCGTCCTTCAGGGCTTCCGCTACGCCGGCGAAATCTGCCCGCAGCTTCCCCAAGTCGGCCCTCAAGGCCTCCATCTCACGGCTCAGATCCGAGGTTTCCTCCTTTGCCACGGTGTCCTCCTTTCGCGAACGACCATCCGGGGTCAACAGCCCTACGGCCGAACACTACCCGCGCGGGCGCGGGTGTCAAGCCGGGGAGTGTGAGGGGGACTTGCCTCGCAGCCTCTGGCAACCTGCTGTTTCCCGGGTTCATTTGGCTTCGGAAACTTTTTCGTGCAGTGCCTTTCGGGCCAGACGATCCAGGTCCGCATCTGTTGCCGTGGGAAGAAAGCGCTTTCGGTACAGCTCGTCGTGCAGGATGGCCACAATGGCGACCAGGGGAGCTGCAACCAAGACCCCCAGCACGCCGAAGGCGGCCACACACAGGAGCATCGAAAAGATCAGCGCCAGCGGATGCAATTTCATGCTGCGCGACATGATGAGAGGGAGAATCACGTTGCTTTCCAAGGCCTGGACCGCGCAATAGGCGAGCACTACCCACAGTGGGGTCATGCCTCCCTTTGTTACGGCGAACAAGAGTGCCGGCACGAAGCTGAGGAGCGGGCCCAGAAAGGGCACCGCTTCCAGGACGCCGGCGATCAGCCCCAGCACCAGTGCGTCCATGAACCCGAAGATCGGCCACATGAGGAGGAAGACGAGCAGGCCGATCGTCAGCATCCCGAGCAGCGTCGCCCCGACCCAGTTGGGCACGAATTTCCCTATGCGTTGCATGATGGTCAGGGCCCGACCGTGGTGGCGCTCGGGGACCAGGGAAAACAGCGCCCCAAAAACCGGGCGGGGGTTCATCAAGGTGAATACCACCCCGAAGAACACCGTCACCAAGACGACCAGCATCTGCGCCGCGTTGAACGTCACTGCCCGGAAACTGCCGGCCAGTCCTTGGAAGGCCTGGCTCAAACCGGAACGCAGCGATCCCGGCTCCGTCTTGGGTTGGGGCGCAGGAGGTACAGCCGGTGTTCTCGAGGGTGGGGGCTCGCCTGCTGCTGTCGCTTCCTGTGCAATTTCAACGCTGACTTCCGCCTGGAGCTTTTCCTCGGAACGTACCGCCTTTTGCTCCAACATGATCAGGGGCTTTTGGAGCCGTTCCCAGTATTCGGGCAGCCGTTCCGAGAACTTGGTGACCGAGGTCCTCATCGGCCCGAAGAACGCCCAGCCGGTCAAGAGCATGACCCCCACTACTCCGGCCGCGACCAGCGCGGTGGCCCCTCTTCTTCCCCCCGTCCAATCCCGCAGCAGGGAGATCACAGGGTTGACTGCGAGCGAAACCAGAAGAATCAGCAGTAACGACAGAATGATGGGGGCCAACAACGAGAACGCTTGGATGAAGATGAATAGCCCCGCCGCTAGCAACAGCAAGAAAGAAGTCGAAGCTTGCTGCCGCGCCGGTCTGGGGTTGTTGGGCATGGCCGGTTTCACAGTTGCCATCTCCACGCTTGTTCGGGATCGATTCTCTTTGTGAGAATGCCACCAACTTCACGAGGCATCCGGCCCGGGTTCATTCCCCATTTGTCCCAGCCGGATGAGGGGCGGGTGATCGGGTAGCGAGACGAG
>JAWSUI010000043.1:0-33177 GCA_033551855.1 Deferrisomatales bacterium | reverse complement strand
GGGCGGAGTCCGGGAGCCCAGGAGTGCAGCCCCGCACCGCATCCACCGACTCGACAAGGCCGGCGCAAACGGCTGAAGACCGGCGCACCGGGGGCTGCCGGGACACTTCCCCGAATGGCCGCGGATTGCGGGGCGAAACCCAGGGGCTCCCGGCCTCCGCTTGACCGGCGCTTTCTGGTCGATCCATGCTGGGCAGGCCGTTGCCCCGTCGGGAGGGGCGGCGTACCATGCAGGGGGGGCAACGGGGCGAAGGGAGCGGGGTGTTGCAGCGCATCCTGGTGTTTCAGCGCGACAAGAGGGGCGACGGGAAGGTAGCGGCGGTGCGGGAGCTCCGGCCGGACCTGGACCTCCGGGTGGTGGACGTCGAAGGACCCTGCCCGGCGATCGTCGACGAGCCCGAGCCCCTCTTCCCCGCGAACCTCGCGGACCTCCTGGCTGGGGCCGACCTGGTGATCGACCACCTCTACCACCCGGACCTCACCGGCTACCTCCTCGACCGCTGCGAGGCCGCCGGCGTCCCGGTGGTGGCATCGGGGCGGAAGCTCCCCCGGGCCCACACGCCCACCACCTGCTGCACCCTGGGCCGGCTCGGGGAGCTCGGGGAGTACGCCCGCTCCTTCGGCGCCCCGGAGCTCGAGGTGGAGCTGGCCGGCGGGCGCGTCACGTCCGTGCGCGTCGTGCGGGGGGCGCCCTGCGCCGCCACCTGGCGGGCCGCACCGGCGGTGGTGGGGCTCACCCCCGAGGAGGCGGTGCCGCGCATGGGGCTCGCCACCCAGTTCCACTGCTTCGCCAAGGCCAACCCCAACGTGTTCCTCATCAACCCCCTCCACGTGGCCGGTGAGGTGCACGCCGCGGCGCTCGCCAAGGCTCTCAGGACCGCTGCCGGCAACGAGCGCGGGCCCGGGGGGTAACTCCGGGCCCGCGTGTGCAGCGCCGGTGCCCGCCTACCGCTCGCGCTCCTCGGCTTCCAGTCCTCGCTCCTTCATGCACGCCACCAGTCCTTTGGCGTCGTCGGACGCGATGTGGATGAGCAGGTCTCGCTCGTCGCCCCGGCGGCTGGGGAGGTACGCGGCGTTGAGCACCTCGTGCTTCAACTCGCTCACGCACTGCAGGGCAGCGACCATCTTCTCGGGCGTCCCGCAGTGCCGCACGATTACGCGGGAGCCCACCTCGCCGATCCCCAGCAGCGGGTTGAGGACCATGTAGAAGAAGTCATTGGTGGTGAGGATCCCGACGACCCGGCCGTCCTCGACCACCGGCAGGCACCCCACGCGCTTCTCCTGGGCCAGGCGCACGGAGTTCTCCACGGTGGTGTCGGGCGTCACGGTGCAGACGTCCCGCTGCATGATCTCTTTCACCGTGAGTTTGGCGAACAGGTAGTGAATCTCGTGGAGGCTGAGGCTGGTGGCCATGGAGGGGGAGGCTCGAAGCACCCGGTCCTTCGTGATGATCCCCACGAGCTTGTCCCCGTCCACCACGGGAAGCCGCTCGATCTTCTTATCCTTCATCATCTTGGCGGCTTCGAGGACGGGGGTGTCGCTGGGGATGGTGATCACCGGGCTCGACATGATGTGGCGCACGCGCATGGGCTCCCTCCTGGCGATGAGTGATCCGGCTCCAGTGTAGGCACGGCACGTCGGCATCTTAGCCGAGTTCGCGGGCGCAGCAAACACCCCACGCGCGCCGGCGGTCTCGCATTGGGAACGATGGGCGGAAGGGGGGAGGAGAGGGGGCGGGTGGTCGGGACGACTGGATTCGAACCAGCGACCTTCTGCTCCCGAAGCAGACGCGCTACCAGACTGCGCCACGTCCCGACTTTCCCAGCCCGACGGTCCCGACGGGCGAAGGGAGGGAGCCCCCTCTGAAGGAGGGCGGAATCTTACACGCTAGAGCTCTCGGCTTTCAACGCCTATCTCGAGCCGGACGTGGCTCACCGCGAGACCGCCCGAGGTGTCGAGAAGAACGTACGAGACCGAGGCGCACTCGGGCCGTGGGGGGCACCCGGCGCTGCCGGGATTCAGGAGCAGTCGGCCCCCCGCGTGGCGCGCCAGGGCCCGGTGCGTGTGCCCCACGGCGAGCACGTCCGCGCCGCACCGCTCCAGGTACCGGGAAAGGTCGTCGTCCGGGAGGTCGGCGAGGCCCACGTCCTCGAGCCCCTCGGGGCTCGCGTGGACGAAGAGGAGACGCAGGCTGCCCTCCTCCACGGCCAGTTGCGCCGGGAGGGTGCGCAGGAAGGCCTCCACTGGAGAATTCTGCCCCTCCGACACCCGGGCCTGTTCCTCCACCAGGCGGGCGAGATCCCCCTCTCCCAGCACCCCCGGGACCCCCCGTTCTTCCAGGGCACGGGCCACCCCCGCCGCGGCCCGAGGGTCCGTGTGGGCGTCCACCAGGTCCCCCAGGTGCACCACGCCGTCGGCCCCGCGGCGCTCGGCGTCCCGGAGGATCGCCTCCAGGGCCCGCAAGTTTCCGTGGAGGTCGGCAAGGACGGCCAGCCTCACCCCTCGCGGCCTCTCTTCAGGTGGCGCAGCGCGTCCATGCCGGCGATGCAGCCGTCGCCCACGGCGGACGCCACTTGGTGGAACCGGTGGCGGCGGACGTCGCCGACTGCGTAGACACCCGGCACCGAGGTCTCACATGCTTCGTCGGCCCGCGCATACCCGTCGTCGTCCAGGTCCACCAGCCCCCGGACGAACTCCGTGCCGGGCCGCTTCTTCCCGGCAAAGATGAAGACTCCATCCACGTCCAGCCGCGTCCGCTCGCCTTCTCGGCCCACGTCGGCCAGCAAGGCCGTGACGCCCGACGCGTCCCCCACGATCTCCACGGGGTGTGCTCCGGCCACGACCCGCACGGACGGGTGGGCCAGCACTTCCCTCCGGAGCGGGGTCGACGGCTTGAGCTCCGCCACCGGGACGACCAGATGGAGGGTGGCCGCGAACCGGGTCAGGTGATGCGCCTCCTCCATCGCCCACTCGCTCACCCCCACGACGGCCACCGACCGCTGGCGGTACAGGGCGCCGTCGCACGTGGCACAGTAGGACACTCCCCGCCCGAGGAACTCCTCCTCGCCGGGGATCCCCAGGGCCTGCACCAAGCCGGTGGCGACAACGACCACCGGCGCCCGGAAGGGGAACCCGGAGACCGTGACCTCCTTCCAGGGCCCGTCCAGGCGCAGGGCCTCGGCGCGCCCGAACTGGATCTCCAGCCCGAACCGCAGGGCCTGCTGCTCGAGGCGCGCCGCCAGGTCGCGGCCGGAGACGGGCTCGGGGAAACCGGGGTAGTTCTCCACGTGGGAGGTCTGGGCGATCTGCCCGCCCAGGAGCGTGCGCTCCAGGAGCAAGGTCTTGCGGCCGGCCCGGGCGAGGTACATGCCGGCGGTGAGCCCGGCCGGCCCGCCGCCGATTACGATGGCGTCATACGTCGCTGCGTCGCTCATGTCGTCGTCCCTCCGATCGCCGTCGCCCCGGGGGGCCCGCAGGGGGACCCGGTCGTGCCTGCCGCCAACGGTCCAGAAGCCCCCCGCCCGAGAGGCCCTGGGCTTCGAGGGCCCGGTCGAGGGCTTCCAGCCGCCCCTCCAGGGCTTCCACCGCCGTCCCGGCCTCCCGACGGGGCCCGCAGACCACCGCTCGCAGCACGGCCCGGGCCCCCACGAAGTCGTCGGCGCCGTCCCCCAGCAGTTCGCCGGCCGCACCGCACCCTCCGGCCTCCAGGACCCCGGCCAAGGCCTCCCGGATGGGTTCGCACGCGTAGCACAGACACAAGGGCGCCTTGAGATCCCCGAGCCGGCACCCGTCCGGGGCGAGCTGCGCGCACGCCACCCCTACGGCCTCAACGCCGGTCCGCCGCTCGCGCACGCCGTAGCGAAGGGGCTCCCCGCCCCGGGCGACGGCCTCCCGCTCCCGCGCTACGGCCCGCCCCAACTCCGGTGGGAACCTTCCTTCTTCCCCCGTTCCCGGTACCCACAGGGCGTCGGCGACACCGGCGTGGCAGCAACCGGGGAAGACCCCGGTCAGGAGCTCCACGTCGGCCCGGGGGTCATCCCGGTGGTGGAGGGCGGTCACGGCGAGGCAGTGGACACAGAAGGGCGCTGTCCAGTGGGCAAAGAACGCGTTCAGCGCCCGGGCGGCACGCCGGTAGAGGGCGAGCCGCCCCTCGGCGTCCGTCGCGGGGTCAGAGCTGTCCGTGGACGGCCTTCTGGAACACATCGCTGCGGGCCAACGCGTCGAAGGTGTCGGCCAGGGCATCGCGAAGGGCCACCTCGGCCTGCCGTTTGCTGTCCCCCGGGCTCTTGCGCTGGGCTTCCCCCTGGAGGCGCACCCTTCCGAGCTCGCGCCCCCCGGCCTCGGCCAGGTGCACGGTGTACGTCACCCTCACGGTGATCTCGGCCCACACCGAGCCCGGGTTCTCCAACACGCTGCACTGCTCCAGGTCGACCGTCAGGAGCAGCCGGGCGCTCTGGGAGGTGGACGCCTCCAGGCCGCGGTGCAGCAGATACCGGGAGAGCTGCTCGCCCACGTAGTCGGCCGGCGAGGGCTCCAGGTACGCCCCCCGGGGGTTCTTCTGGAAGCGCGTGTAGAGGATGCCCAGCTTCTGGCCGGCCTCCCCCTCCGGCCGCACGTCCCGGGCCTGGGCGACCCAGAGGGACCACGCGTGTCCCCCCTCCGCCCGGCTCGCGCCGTCGGGCATGGGAACCGGGCCGGGGTCGAGGACCACGGCCTTCGAGGCGCAGCCCGCCACGGCGGCCAACACGAGCAGGGACAGGCCGATTCGCAAGACTCTCCAGTGCATGGGTTCCTCCTGACAGGGCAAAACGAGGTGCCATCCTACCCCATGGGCCGCCCGGTGAGAAGTCGGGGTCCACTGCCGGACCGGGGTACCCGTCCGAGTCGCCGCGGATGGCGGGGCGGAGCGGGGGGCTCCCCGGCCCCTGGGCACGTCCAGGGTCGCGGTAGGAAAGGGGAGCGGCTTTGACCGGCCCCCGGACGGTCCCGTACAATCGGGCCCGCGGGAGGGTCCATGGATCGACGCCGTTTCGAGCAGTTGGCCGAGGAGGCCTTCGACGCCCTTCCCGAGGAGCTCCTCGGGCATGTGGACAACGTGGTCTTCGTGGTGGAGGACTGGCCGGACGCCGAGACCCTCGCGGAGATGGGGATCGAGAGCCCCAGCGATCTGCTGGGGCTCTACCAGGGGATATCCCTGGCGGAGCGGAGCGTGACGGCGGGTGGGTCGCTCCCGGACCGGATCCTCCTCTACCAGCGGCCCATCGAGCACTGGGCCCGGGTGGACGGGCTGGACGTCTACGATGTCATCTACGACACCCTGCTGCACGAGATCGGCCACCACTTCGGCCTGGACGAGGAAGACCTGGCGCGCTTGGAGGGATGGGAGCCGGAGCAGGGATGAGCCTCAAGACAGCCGGCGCTTGAAGTCCTCGTAGCCGAAGCACCGGACGACCGCGAGCTCGCCGGTCTCGGGCTCGTAGGTGCAGATCGCCGGGAGCTGGACCCCGTTGAAGGTGGTGTTCTTGACCATGGTGTAGTGGGCCTGGTCCAGGAAGGCCAGGCGGCTCCCCACCCCGAGCGGTTCCTCGAAGGACCAGTCGCCGATCACGTCGCCCGCCAGGCACGACGGACCCGCCAGGCGGTAGGTGTGGGCCTTCTCCCCCGGGTCGAAGCCCCGGTGGAGCGGGGGGCGGTAGGGCATCTCCAACACGTCGGGCATGTGGCACGACACCGAGACGTCGAGGATGGCGATGGGCCCCCCGTTGTCCACCACGTCGAGCACCTCCCCCACCAGGAGGCCGCTGCCCAGGACCACCGCCTCCCCTGGCTCCAGGTAGACCGCGAGGCCGTACTTCTCCCGGAAGTATCGCACCAGGGCCACGAGCCCCTCCACGTCGTAGCCCTCCCGGGTGATGTGGTGCCCGCCCCCCAGGTTGAGCCACTTCATCCGGGGCAAGAGGTCCCCGAACTTCTCCTCGAAGGCCCGCGCCGTACGCTCCAAGGGCTCGAAGAGCTGCTCGCACAGGGTGTGGAAGTGCAGACCCTCCACCCCAACCAGCGACCGGCCCTCGAAGGCGGACCGCCGAATCCCCAGCCGCGACCGGGGCGCGCAAGGGTCGTACAGGGGGGTCGCGCCCTCCGAGTGCTCGGGGTTCACCCGCAGGCCCACCGAGACGCGCCCCTCCCGGGCGGCGGCCTCCCACAGGGGCCGGAAGCGCTCGAACTGGGCAAACGAGTTGAAGACCAGGTGGTCCGAGGTGGCCAGCAGCTCCCGGACGTCCTCCTCCTTGAGCCCCGCCGCGAAGCTGTGGACCTCGCCCCCGAACTCTTCGCGCCCCAGCCGCGCCTCCCAGGGGGAGCTCGCGCACACCCCGTGCAGGGTCCGGCGGATCAGGGGAAAGACGCTCCACATGGAGAAGCCCTTCAGCGCCAGGAGGATCTTCGCGCGGCTGCGGCGCTGGACGTCCGCCAGAACGGCGAGATTCTCCCGGAGCCGCCCCAGGTCGACGACGTAGGCCGGGGACGGGGCGGGCTCCAGCACCCGATCGATCTGGAGGATGGCCAACGTAGTCCTCGGGTCGCAAGGGAAGGGCTGTCGACGCCCCCTATCAGGGTACTGAAAAACCCCCTCCACGGGGTTTTTCAGGTGAGGGCTTTCGGGGACGGCCCCTTCGAACCCTCGCGAATCACTGCGCTTTTCAAGCTCCGGGATTCGGCGCCCCCTCCGTGGGGCGCACCGCAGGCCGCTTTTTCATCGTCCTGCTATACCTGAGGTGGCGCTCCCGCTCAAGAGCCCCCGAGAGCCGGAATCCCCCGCCTGCCACTCGCCGGCCGTGCCCGATAAACGGTTCATCCGGGGAATGACCGAGTACTCGTGTCCAGGGACGACCGGGTGGGCCCGGCCACCCAGGCGGACGGCCGCTCGACGGGAGCAGCCTTTTCGGGAGCGGCGATGCCGCGAGGATTCCGAGTGCGGCGCGGGAGCCCACCTACCGTGCGGCCCGGCATCGCCTGCCGGAGGGGGCGGGCCCACCCGGTCGTCTACCGGACGAACCCGACAAACCGGTGGTGGATCCGGGAAAGCGGGGGCTCCCGCCCCGGGCGGCGGCCCGGGGCGGGGAAGATCTCGTCCTCGGGGTTGCGCCGCGCTGCCGGGCTGCTTACCTTGGCGCCCCGTTCACCTCAACCCGAACCCGTGCAGACGTGAGGCGCCGATGACCACCGAGACCCTGACGTTCAAGACCGAGGTCCAGAAGCTCCTCGACCTCATGATCCACTCCCTGTACTCCCACAAGGAGATCTTCCTGAGGGAGCTCATCTCCAACGCGTCCGACGCCCTGGACAAGGCCCGCTACGAGGCGCTGACCGACGAGAAGCGGTACGAGGGGGCGGGGGAGTGGAAGATCGAGCTCGTCCCCGACAAGGCCGCGGGGACCCTGACCGTGCGGGACAATGGCATCGGGATGACCCGGGACGAGGTGGTGGAGGCCTTGGGCACCATCGCCCACTCGGGGACGAAGGAGTTCCTCAAGCTCCTGGAGAATCGCGAGGCGAAGGAACACCCCGAGCTCATCGGCCAGTTCGGCGTGGGGTTCTACTCGTCCTTCATGGTGGCCCGGGAAGTGACGGTGCTGACCCGGCGGGCCGGCGCGCCCCCCGAGGCGGCCACCCTGTGGCGCTCCGCCGCGGACGGCACCTTCACGGTGGAGGAAGCGGAAAAGCCCACCCCGGGCACCGACGTGGTGTTGACCCTCGAGGAGGAGGAGCGGGCCTACCTGGAGGAGTGGGAGCTTCGGGCGATCGTGAAGCGCTACTCGGACTTCATCGAGTACCCGATCTCCCTGCGGGTAACCCGCAAGAAGCCCGGCACGGTGGACCCCAAGGAGCTCGTGGAGGTGGAGGAAGAGGAAATCCTCAACTCCCGCAAGGCCCTGTGGCTGAAGCCCAAGGCCGAGGTCTCGGAAGAGGAGTACACGGAGTTCTACCGGCACGTCTCCCACGACTTCGGGGAGCCGGCCAACGTGATCCACTACCGCGGCGAGGGGACCACCGAGTTCTCGGCGCTCCTCTATCTTCCCAAGGCCGCGACCTGGAACCTGTTCTCCAAGGACTACAAGGCCGGGCCGACGCTCTACGTGCGCCGGGTGCAGATCATGGATCACTGTGAGGAGTTGGTGCCGCCCTATTTGCGCTTCGTGAGGGGGGTCGTGGAGTCCTCCGACCTTCCCCTCAACGTCTCCCGGGAGCTCCTCCAGAAGAACCGCCAAGTGGAGGTGATCCGCAAGAGCGTGACCAAGAAGGTCTTGGAGGCCCTGGAGGAGATGAAGAAGGAGCAGCCGGACGAGTACCGGGCCTTCTATCGGGAGCTCGGCCGGGTGCTCAAGGAGGGGATCCACTTCGACCCCGAGCGGCGGGAGGCGGTCGCCGACCTCCTGCTCTTCGAATCCACCGCCACCGCCGAGGGGCAGACGACGACCCTGGCCGACTACGTGGACCGGATGCCCGAGGGGCAGAAGGAGATCTACTACCTGACCGGCCCCTCCCGGCGGGAGGCGGCCGCCTCGCCCCACCTGGAGGCCTTCCGGGCCAAGGGGTACGAGGTGCTCCTGGCCACCGACGCGGTGGACGATCTGCTCCTCTCCGAGCTCGGCGCCTACCGGGAGAAGCCCCTGTGCTCGGCTCTCAAGGGGGAGCTCGACCTCGGACCCGGCGCGCCGGAGAAGGAGGAGGCGGCGAAGGCCTACGGGGGTCTCCTGGGGTTCCTCAAGGAGCGGCTCGCCGAGGAGGTGGCCGACGTCCGGGTTTCGGGCCGGCTCACCGACTCCCCCGCGTGCCTCGTGGGGGAGGTGGGGGATCTGGACCCCCAGATGGAAAAGATGCTCAAGGCACTGGGCCGGGACGTGCCGGCCCGCAAGCGCACCCTCGAGGTGAACCCCTCCCACGGCCTCCTGAAGGCCTTGCAGGCCCGGTTCGAGGCGGACGCCGAGGACCCTCTCCTCGCGGAATTCGCCGGGCTCCTCTACGACCAGGCCCTCCTCCTGGAGGGCGGCCGCCCGCGGGACCCGGCAGCCTTCACCCGGGCCGTCGCCCACCTCATGGCCGAGAGGGCAGGTCGGGCAGAGCCGAAATAGAAGGTTCCTCCGGTACTCGACCGGGTGGGCCCGCCCACTCCGGCAGACGATGCCGGGCTGCACGGTGGGAGCGCTCCCGCGCCGCATCCGGAATCCTCACGATATTGCGGCTCCCGAAGCAGCTGCTCCCGTCGAGCGGCCATCCGCCTACGTGGTCGGGACCACCCGATCGTCCCTGGAGACGAGTACTCGGACATTCCCCGGATGAACCAAATGGAAGGCATTCGGAAAGCGGCCGGGTGGGGAGACCCACCCGGCCGCACGACGGCGGGACGTCCCTGCGCCGTCCAGGGCCCACCCGAAACAGGAGGCCTCTGCGCGGGTCCGGCGCCCGTCACTCCCCTGGGCCGCCGGCTCTCCCCGCCGCCCGATTCACCACCCGGGTGAAGCTGATCAGCTTCTCCTCGCGGGCCAGGTCGGGAAACGCCGGGTTGTCGTAGACGTAGATGACCTTGGTGTCGACCAGGAGTCGCTCGTGGGGAGCCGCGAACTCGAACACGAGCTCCCGGGTCTCTCCCGGGGCGATCCGGTTGTCCTTGAGCACCTGGGTGGCGTCGAGGAGGACGCCCTCGTCGGTGAGGAGCTCCGTGCCCTCGTCGTCGGCATACCGCCGGGAGATGTCCACCTGCTCGTTGTAGATGAGCTGGTTCAGGGCGCTGTAGGCGCTGAAGTCGACGATCACGCGACGCAGGGGGTTCCCCGTGGGAACGGAGTGGCCGGCGCCCCGGTTGGTGAGGCCGAGCTTGACGCGCATGATCCCGTAGAGCTTGGACTCCTCGAGGATCTCCAGGCTCAGTGCGTCGAGGAGCTGGGAGCGGGAGTGGCCCCCGGGGAAGCTGTGGAGGTTGATGCGCCGCTTGGTCTTGCGGTGCTGCTCGGAGACCGTGAACCCGGCCGCCAGGGGCATGTGGCACTCCTGGCACTGGGCCGTGCCCTCCTTCCCGAAGTACCCCTCCTTCCACTCCGAATACGTCGTGATGATGGGCAACCCGTTGGCGTTGGACATCTCGTGGCACACGCCACAGAAGTCTGCTTTGGTGAAGAGCTCGAGGTGGCGCGTCTCGTGGACCGGGGACTCGGTGTCCTTGAGGGGTCCCCGCTTGAGCTTGCCCCACTCCACCTGGAAGGGACGCTCGGGGTTGGTCGGGTCGAGCCCCTGCACGGAGTGGCAGAAGTCGCAGCCGACCCCCTCCTGCACCACCTCGTCGCTCAGGGACAGCCTCGGGTCATAGTGCAGGGTCGGGGCGTGGCAGCTCAGGCACTGGGCCCGCAGGGCCGGGTCGGACTGGATCCGCTCCGCGCGGAAGGCTGCCAGGAAGGCGGGGTCCGTCATCGCCTTGGCGTGCATGGACTCGCGCCAGTGGTTGTAGATGTCGATGTGGCATTCCCCGCAGCGGCTCGCCGGGTTGAAGCCCTCGGTGTCGATCCGAAGCTTCGAATAGTCGATCTCGGCGTCCTGCGTGGCGGCAGCGGGGGCGGGCAGCAGCAACGCCAGCACGGCGACGAGTCCTAGATACCGCATCGGAGACCTCCTCTTCGGGAATTGCGGGGCCTTCTCCGGCGGCCCGGTCCTGGTGACGTTCTGCTCCATGATGATAGCCGCCATGGGGCCGCCGCCGCCAGCCCCGGGCTCTCATTGGGACGGAGGGGGAGCGGCGGGGCCGGGGGCGGCCCCCTCGCCCTTCAGGAAGGCCAGCAGGTCCACGAACTCGTCCCCGGCGAACGTCGGCCAAGGGATTTGGAGCTCCTCCATCCGGTGGAGCATCTCCACGCCGTGCTGCCACATGAATCGTGCCATCCGGATGGCGGTGAGCTCCTGGGCCGGATCACGCAGGTCCTCCGCCTCCTTTCCCGGCCCGTGGCAGAGGTCACAGCGCTTCTCGGTGAACACGGCGCCTCCCCGGACCGGATCCCCGGTCTCCTCGTAGAACCGCATGGAAAAGAAGTAGGCGATGAGGTCCACCATCTGCTGGGGCTCCATGGGGGACCACTGAAGGCCCGCCGACCGCGCCGCCTCGGCCATGGCCGGGGCATGGTTCCAAAGCGCGCCCGCCATCTGCCCCACGGTGCGCGGGTTTCGGGCCAGGTCCCGAACCTGGGGCGTGCCCGGGCGGCGCGGCCCCTCGTGGCACGCGGCACAGCCGAGCTCCTCGAACGCCCTCCGGCCCCGGCCCTCGTCCCCGGGCTCCAGATACGACCGCTCGCCGGCGGCGGAGACGCTGCGCACGTAGGCGAAGAGGTCCACCATCTCGTTGTCCTCGAACGTGGGCCAGGAGACGCCCTGACGCCGCATCTCGCGGTACATCTCGGGGGCGTGGTTCCACAGGTTTCCGGCCCAGATCACCGGGTTGACCTCGCCCCCCAAGGCACGGAAGCTCGGCCCTGCGCTGGGCTCGCCGGGCTCGACCGCGTGGCAGGCTACGCACCCCTTGCGGTGGGCCACCGCCTCGCCCCGCACGGGGTTGCCGGGCTCGTCCATGAAGCGCAGGAAGTACAGGAAGAGGAAGAGGGACTGCATCTCCTCTTCCGAGATGTCACCCACCGGGATGCCGCGGGAGATCATGCGGCTCCACATGTCCGGCGCGTGGTTCCACATGACGCCCGCCAGCTCGGCCGCCGAGAGGAACTCGGTGGCGAGGCGCCCCAGGTCCGGCCCCAGGGCCTGCCCCTCCCCCCACACCGCGTGGCAGGCGGTGCACTGCCTCTCGTTGAACAATCTCCAGCCCTCGCGGAGCTGTTGGATGTCCAGGCCCTGCTCGTCCGCAGACAGGGCGGGGGCAGCGACCATGCCGAGCGCAAGCCCGGCCGCCACGCCCAACGCTGTGAAGCGGCTTCGTCCCATGGTGCCCTCTCCGTTCCCCCTCGTGACCTGCCGATGCCGACTCCCACGTCCCCGGGTCTCTTCCGGTGCGACCCGCGGGTCCGACCGCCCGCAGGGCGTTCTACGCCTCCGCCGGCTCCTTCGGCGGGAGGCGACCCTCCCCGGGCAGGGCGGCCTTCACCCGGTCGTGGACTTCCTGGAGGGCCGACTCGCGCCCCTCGCGCACCTCCCAGATGGCGACGATCGGGAAGAGCTTGGTGAAGAGGGTGTAGAGGAGCACGAAAGCGGCCAGACACCCGACCAGGATGCTCCACTCGACCCACGTCCCGTAGTACGTCCCGGTCCCGTAGGGCAGGCGAGGGTTGGCCAGGGTGGGGACCACGATGAGGAAGCGCTCGAGCCACATGCCGATGTTGACCGAGATCGACGCGATCACGGTGCCGGTGATCGTCCGGAACCGCGGCGGCGCGAGGCAGATCATCGGGATGACGAAGCAGGTCAGGAACATGGTCCAGAAGTGCGGCGCGTACGGCCCCGTCACCTTCGCCCACCAGACGGCCATGTGGGTGGGCTCGGCGCCGTACCAGGTGGTGAGGAACTCGGCGAAGGTGAAGTAGAACCAGAGCAGGGTCATGACGAGGAGGAGGATGCCCAGGTAGTTGAAGTGGATGGGCTTGAGATAGTCCTCCAGGTGGTAGACCTTGCGCAGCACCGCCATGGCCACGATGAGGGCGGCGATGCCGGAGAAGATGGCCCCGGCCACGAAGTAGGGGCCGAAGATGGCGCTGTGCCACATGGGCTGCACGGTCATGGCGAAGACGAAGGAGACCACCGTGTGCACCGAGACGGCGATGGGCAGGATGATGACCGCCATGATGCCGATGAGCCGCTCGAGCAGGTGCTTCTGGCGCGGGGTGCCGGTGTACCCCAGGGCCAGGATGCGATAGAACCAGTGCCACGCTCCCCGGACCCGGTCGCGCAGGAGCGCCACGTCGGGAATCAGCGGCAGGTAGAGGTAGATGAGGCTGCCGGTGAGATAGGTGCTGATGCTCGTGACGTCCCAGAGCAGCGGGGACTCGAACCGCCCGTGCTTGATGACGTTGATCATGCGGTCGGGCCGGCCCAGGTCGATCAGGATGCTCCCCACACCGAAGAAGAGCACCATCACGGTGATGACCTCGGCACTCCGGGTGATGGGGCGGCGCCACTCCGCGTTCGAGATCCTCAAGATGGCCGAGATGAGGGTGCCGGCGTGGCTGATCCCCACGAAGAAGACGAAGTTGGTGATGTAGATGCCCCAGTACACCGGCCTGTTGAGCCCCGTGACCCCGAGGCCGTAGCGGTATTGGTGGACGTAGGCGTACACCCCCAGGCCGGTGAGGGCCAAGAGGACGGCCACCGTGAGGTAGAAGCCCCGCCCCGTCTCCAGCACGGGCCGGAAGAGGACCTCGTCCAGCCCTTCGTCGGCGGGCCTCGGGCGGACATCCTTGGGATCGGGGCCGGGGGCGTCTGGTGCGTGCCTCGAGCTCACGTCACTCCCCTTCCTTCAGGTAGATCACCTTGGGCTCGGTGCCCAGGTCTTCCAGCAGCATGAGCGCCCTGGAGCTGCGAGAGAGCACCGACACGTCGCTCGTCGGGTCGTCGAGATCGCCGAAGTAGATGGCCCGGGTGGGGCAGATCTCCGCGCACGCCGGCTGGTACTCCTCGGGCTGCATGGTGCGGTTCTCCATCCGGGCCTGCTCCCGGGCGCGGACGAGCCGGTGATGGCAGAAGGTGCACTTCTCGACCACCCCCTTCGGGCGCACCGAGACCTCGTCGTTGAGGGCGTGGGCCATCTCGCCGGGCCAGGAGGGCTCGTACCAGTTGAAGTAGCGGACCGTGTAGGGGCAGGCCGCGGTGCAGTACCGGCAGCCGATGCACCGACTGTGAATCTGGGCCACGATCCCCTCGGGGTTTCGGTTGGTCGCGTTCACGGGGCAGACCTTGATGCACGGGGGATGATCGCAGTGCAGGCACGGCCTCGGCAGGATGTGGGTGCGCTGGTTCGGGTACTCCCCCTCTCCGATGGTGAGCATCTCCATCCAGTGGATGACCCGCCCGAGCGCCGCCTGCTCCGGCCCGGCGAAGCCGATGTTGTTCTCCTGCTGGCAACCAACCACGCAGGCCCGGCAGGCCGTGCAGCGGTCGAGGTCGATCACCATGCCCCATCTCGGCATCACTGCCTCCTTGGCAGGCTGCTGTTCCGCAGCCTGCTAAGCCCTCTGCAGCCGCACGGGCGTCGACTGCCAGTCGGGCGTCCCGGCGCTCGGGTCGAACGCCTCGGCTACGAGCTGGACCGGCGTGACGCCGATCCCCCGCATCCACCGGCCTCCGTGCGCGTGCCCGAGACCGAAGGGGATGCGCACCGTGCCGGGCTGCACCCCCTCGTCGAACCGGCACCGAAGCCGGACCCTCCCCTTTCGGGACTCGACCCACACGCCGGCCCGGTCCGTGAGGTGGAGGCGCTCGGCGTCCCCGGGGTGGATGTCGAGCCAGGTCTCCCAGTGGTCCAGCGCCCGCTCCCCGGAGATCTCCTGCAGCCACGGCTGGTTCGAGCTCTCCACCTGGCTGAGGTGGGGATAGGCGTACACCAGCAGGTGGAAGGGGTAGGCGTCGTCCGGCGAGCCCCCGGCGGGGGGCTCCGGGTGGTGGGGCAGGCGCCGGGACTCCTCGGCGCCCCCCAGGGCGCTGGGCCGGAGCTCGAAACGACCCGACGGCGTCGGGAGTGACCGCTCCCACTCCCCGTGGAAGTAGATCGGGTCCCACCACCCCCCCGCGCCCAGACACTGTTTCCAGAACTCGGCATCCGTCACCTGGGCGCGGGCTCTCCACCCCATCCGCTCCAGGAGCCGGGTCCACACCTCCTCGTAGGGGAGGCCAAAGAGATCACCCGCCTGGAGGCCGTTGACCAGGCCGAGGTAGGTGAACGCGGCGTCCTGGAACCGGGCCCAGGGCAGGCTCTCGGCCATGGGACCGCCGCAGAGGCGACCCAGCTCGAGGAACACATCCCCCGCGTGCCGGGTGTCGTGGCGGGGCGCCAACACGGGTTCCGCCAGGTTGAAGAACGGGTGTCCCCCGTCGGTGTGGTTCACCCCGGCGTACCAGCTCTCCAGGGCGTGGCTCTCCGGCAGCACCAGGTCGCACCACGCGGTGGTGTCGTTGTGGAACGCGGCGATGCACGCGGAGAAGGGGACCTTCCGGAGAAGCTCGCGGAACGCCTCCCCGTTGAGCTGGTCGAAGACCGGGTTGGCCCGATAGACGAGCACGGCCTCCAGGGGATAGGGGTTCCCCGCGAGGGCTCGCTCGGGGAAGGACCAGGGCGCCGCCCCCGGCAGGAGGAAACCCGAGTGCTCCGGGGACGCAAGCGGCCCCCGGGCGAGGCCGGCCGCGCCTGCCGCGTCGGACGCGACGGGGCCCGGCAGGTCGTCGGGCAGGGTCCGGGGCACCAGGACCCCCCCGGGGGCGTCGATGTTTCCCACCAGCGCGTTGAGACTGTGCACGGCCATCTGCACGGCCAAGGGCTGGGACGCCACCCCTGACTGGTCCTGCCACAGGGCAAGGGGGGCCTGGGCCAGCGCGAACTCCCGGGCCAGGGTTACGAGCCTCTCCACCGGGACGCCCGAGAGCTCGGCCACCTGGGCCGGCCGGTAGTGCTCGCGCACGTGGCGGTGGAAACCCGGGATCACGCGGCCGCCCTCGGCCCCGTCTGCGAACCCGTCGCAGCGGTGCCGCACGAAGGGGTGGTCGTAGAGTCCCTCCTGGAGCATCACGTGGGCCAGGCCCAGGGCCACGGCCCCCTCGGTGCCGGGCCGGATCGGGACCCACAGGTCCGCCTTGGAGGCGGTGAGGTCTCGGGCCGGGGAGAAGTGGACGAAACGCCCCCGCGGCCTGCCCCGGGCCGCCCGGAGCTCGGAGAACCCCTGCCAGGTCTGGATGGGGTTCCGTGACGCCTCGAGGAAGGGGACGTTGAAGGAGAGGAGATAGGAGGCGTTCTTGAGATCGAAGACCACCGGGCCCTGGACCCCCTGCATCGCCGCGGCGGCGGTGGCGCCGCCGGAGGCTGGGTACCGGCCGAGGTCGACGAGGTTCGCGGTGCCGTACCCCCGGCAGAACCGGCGGGCCAGGGTGCCCTCGAGCCCCCCGAGCTGCTCCGCGAGAACGGCGAACCCCTCGGGCCTTCCGGCCCCCCGCAGCGCGGTGAGTCTCTCGGCCACCAGGGCGAGGGCCTCATCCCAGCCGATGGGCTCCCACCGGCCCTCCCCCCGCTCCCCTGCCCGCCGCAACGGCCCCGGGATCCGGTCCGGGTTGTACAGGAGCTGAGTGGCCGACACCCCTCGCGCGCACAGCGTCCCCCGGTTGCTGGGGTGCAACGGGTTGCCCCGGAGCTTCTTCACCCGGCCCTCCACCACCTCGGCGAGGACTCCGCATCCCTGGGGGCACTGGCGGCAGACCGAGAGGAAGTGGTTGGAGAGACGGGGGTCGAAGGGTGCCCGGATCGATTCCTGGGCCAGCGCCCTCCAAGGCAGCAAGGGTACCATCCACGCCCCCAGAGCACCGGCACCGGCGGTCTTGAGGAAGCTCCGGCGAGTCGTCTCCATCGGTGTGCTCCCGAGCCCGAGGGCCCGTCCAGGGATCACGCGATCCGTCCGAACCCCGATTCATCCCGGCTGGCGGGCTGCGTGGCTCGCCCACCCCTACAGCCGGGTGTTCTCTCTCCTCGCGCCGTGCCGACCGGGGGGGTGCTCGCCCTCGGGCATCCCGCCCCGGAGGGGCCCTCACATGTGGCAGGCGAGGCAGTCGTTGGCGACCCCGCTGCGCTGGTGGCAGTCCATGCAGAAGGCCATGGTCATGTTCTGGAGGGGCCGCGGCGGGGGCCGAGTCGTCGAGGCGATAGGGCCGTGGCATTCGGCGCAGTCCATCCCCCCGGCCACCACGTGCCTGCGGTGGGAGGAGTAGACATCGTCCGGCAACTCGTACAGGCGATTCCAGACGATCGGCTCTGCCCGAGCCGCGAACTGGCGGATCTTCTCTTCCTCGGGGGAGTCGGTCAGCGGAGTCTCGTGACACTCGAGGCAGCGCTCCAACGAGGGAAGGCCGGCGAAAGGCTGGGTGAGGACGTAGACGTGGCACTCCACGCACTCCATCCCATTGCCTTCGACGTGGAGCTGGTGGTTGAACGCAATGGGCTGGGTAACCGCCCGGCGAAAGGCCGGGGAAAGGGCCGGCCAAGCACACAGGGCCGCGACGAGGAAGAAGACGAAGGTTCGCTGGGTCATGGGGCGCTGTCCCGTCGGCGGGTTCCCGCCGTGACCGCTCCGGTTTGCAGGCGCAAAACCTACGCTACCGGATCAATGTTGTTCGGTTCCGATTGTTGACGTATTCACTGGTCAAGAGCCGCGAAGTTGTCCCCCCCTTTTTTGGCGCTCGGACATGATAGCAAACAAACGGTGTGTGTCTAGTAGAAACAGAAGATTTTTTTGGAGGGGTGGGCCGGGCCTCGGTTCTCCCGCCCAGGAGCCGCGCCGGTTCGGAAAGGGCCGCCGCGAAACGCCGTGCCGCACCCGAGGGGCGAAGGGGGGACACCGGCTGCGGAGACGCTCCCCTACCGGGCCCGCCGCCGCAGCTTCTCCTCCAGGGCGCGGAGAAAGCTCTCGGCGCGGACCACGTATCGCGTGTGGGCGGCCTCCCCGATCTTTTCGAGCTCGTCGAAGCACTCCACGCGGAAGGAGAACCGCTTCCCCTCGGCCTCGAGCAGGGTGGCCACGGTACGCACCTCCCAGCCCAGGGGGGTGGGGGCCGTGTGCTTGAGCTCGACCCGGCCCCCCACGCTCATCTCCCCCGGGTCGAGCCATCCCTCCATGAGTCGCGCGGCCGCGGCCTCGACCGCCCCTACGAGGTGGGGCGTGGCGAAGACGGGAGGGGAGCTCTGCTGGTACCGGCTGGCGCTCATGTCTTCGGTGGTGGCCAGCCGGTATGTGAAGGTGTCGCCGATGCGGTAGGTGTCCCTCATGGCGCCCCCCCCCCAGCCCCCCACCGCCTCCGGATGCGGTCGACTGCCTCCTCCACCCGTGCCCGGTCGCCGAAGGCCGACAGGCGGAAGTAGCCCTCCCCGCTGGGGCCGAAGCCGCTGCCGGGTGTGCCCACCACGTGGCACTCGCGCAGGAGCTTGTCGAAGAGCTCCCAGCTGGTGAGCCCGCCGGGGGCCTTGAGCCAGATGTAGGGGGCGTTCACCCCCCCGTAGCACCTGACCCCGGCGGCCTGGAGCCCCTGGAGGATGGTCCGGGCATTTTCCTGGTAGTACCGGATGACCTCCTGGTTCTGGCGCCACCCCTCGTCGGAGTACACGGCGGCGGCCGCCCGCTGGACGGGGTAGGAGACGCCGTTGAACTTGGTGCCCTGGCGCCGGTTCCAGAGGGCATTCAGGGGGACCGCGCGTCCGTCGGCGGCCCGCGCCGTGAGGGCCTCGGGCACCACGGTCAGCCCACAGCGGACCCCTGTGAACCCGGCCGTCTTGGAGAAGCTCCGAAACTCGATCGCGCACTTCTCCGCGCCCGGGATCTCGTAGATGGAGCGGGGGATGTCGGGCTCCGTGATGAACGCCTCGTACGCGGCGTCGAAGAAGAGCACCGCCTCGTGGGCCAAAGCGTACTCCACCCAACGGGCGAGCTCTCCCCGGGTCGCCACCGCTCCCGTGGGGTTGTTGGGGTAGCAGAGGTAGACGATGTCCACCCGGCCCTCGGGAAGGTCCGGGATGAACCCGTTCTCCTCCGTGCAGGGAAGGTACACGATGCCCCGGTAGTACCCCTTCTCGTCGGCCTCCCCCGTGCGCCCGACCATCACGTTGGTGTCGTTGTACACGGGATAGACCGGGTCGCAGATGGCGACCACGTTGCCCAGGTCGAAGACGTCCAGGATGTTGGCGACGTCGCACTTGGAACCGTCGGAGATGAATACTTCTGAGGGCTTCAGGCGCACCCCCAGGGGCCGGTACGCCTTCTCGATGAGGGTGTCGATGAGGAAGTCGTACCCCTGCTCGGGGCCGTACCCGCGAAAGGACTCCGCCCGGGCGAGGTCTTCCACGCCGGCGTGGAAGGCCTCCAGCACCGCGGGCACCAGGGGCAGGGTGACGTCGCCGATGCCCAGCCGGATGATCTCGGCCCCTGGGTTCTCCTGGGCGAAGGCCTTCACCCGGCGGCCGATCTCCGGAAAGAGGTAGCCCGCCTTCAGTTTCAGGTAGCTGTCGTTGACGCGTGCCACGGGGTCTCCTCCCTCGCTGTCATCGTCCCCAGGGACGGAAATCGGCCTCCCTGCTTAGCAGAGGGGGTTCGCGGACGTCAAGACGGAGGCCTCCTCGGTCCGTGGTCCCCCGGGTGCGCGGGACCCGGGGCGCCCTGCGCTCCGCCGCGCCATCCACGGCACGTCGAGACGCGACCCCAAAGGAGCCCGGAGCGGCGAGCCTCAGCGGAACCGGCCGCGTGCCGGCGCTTCGGTCGATGCGGTGCGCGGCGGCCGTTCCGGTCTCCCCGGGCCCGCCCAGGAACTGGTTGTTGGATCTGGGTTCGCGGGGCTCCAACGGCTCGCGCGAAGCCCCGGGCCGGCCGTCACCCCATGGCCATCGTCCGCTCCAGGAGCTCGATCTCCCGGAGAAGCTCCTCCCTCTCCTCGGGGCCCGGGGAGCCCTGTTCCAGTCTCCGCCGCAACCCCAGCAGGCGCATCTCCTCCCGGTAGTGGGCGCAGGTGTAGGACCTCTCGGCGGCGGGCTTCACGGCGGGGGTTCCTTCAGTCCGACAGGAGCTTGCCGGCCTTGGCGATGTCGTGGCGGGGATGGTCGGTGAAGATCACCGTGACGGACTCGGGGGCGCACCCCGAGACCTCCACGATCGCGTCGGTGACGCGCCGGGAGATCCGGCGCTTCTGCTCCACGCTGCGGCCTTCCAGCCAGTCGATGTTGACGATGGGCATCGGTCCTCCTCCTCTCGGTCTCCGGGGCGCCGCCGGCCCGGGCCGGCCGTAACCCTACTCCTCGTCGGAGAGGTGGATCGCCTCGTGGGGACACGCCGCGATGCAGATGCCGTCGAGATCGCATTTCTCCGGGTCGACCCGGGCCAGGCCGTCCACGACCGTGATGGCGTTCTCCGGGCATGCCCGTGCGCACGCCCCTGCACCGCGACACTTCCGGGGGTCTACGACGATCTTCATGCAGGGCAATCCTTTCTCGGCGCACCGGGGCGCGGTCGGGGGCAGACAGGGGAATCCTAACGCGACTCGGCCCTCCCGCAAAGGAAAGACCGCACCCGGAATCCACCACCTGGCAGGTGCTCGGGGTCGAGGAGCCCCTCCGGTGCGCCCCGCTTCACCCGATTCTGCGGGGCCTGGGCCCATCGGTCGAGGCGGTACGGGGCTGCGTTTCGCGGCTCCCCGACCCCGCCGGAGAATCTGACGGCGGATACTGGGCACCCGGGGTTCCCCGCCCGCTCGGCAAGCGGGGTGTGCTCCGGGCACCCCGGGTCCTCCGCCTCGCCAAGGGCGGGGGCCGGGGTACGATGGCCCCATGGCCGTCGGCTGGATCGAACACCCCTTTTTCCGCCGGCACTGGACGGGCCGGGGCCACCCGGACCAGCCGGAGCGGCTCGACGCCATCGCCCGGGCGCTGGAGGGCCCCGGCATCGCCGGCCGTCTGGTGCGGCTGCGCTTCGGGCCCGCGACGGCCGAGGACCTGGCCCTCGTCCACGAACCCGCCTACGTGGAGTTGGTGCGCCGGGCGAGCGAGGCGGGTTTCGGGTTCATCGGCGACCCGGAGACCCGCCTCTGCCCCGAGAGCTACGACGTGGCCGCCCTGGCAACGGGTGGGGTGCTCGCCGCCTGCAAGGCGGTCCGGAGGAAGGAGGTGCGGCGCGCCTTCTGCGCCGTGCGGCCCCCAGGCCACCACGCCGAGAGCGACCGGGCGCGGGGGTACTGCCTCTTCAACCACGTGGCCGTCGCGGCCGAGCACCTGCTCCGGCGAGGCGCCCTGGAGCGGGTTGCGATCGTGGACCTGGACGCCCACCACGGCAACGGCACCCAGGCGCTCTTCGAGGCGCGGGGAGACGTCCTCTACGTCTCTCTGCACGAGCACCCCCTCACCCTCCGGTTCCCGGGAACCGGCTACCCAGGGGAGGTCGGCAGGGGGGACGGCCGCGGGGCGACCCTGAACGTGCCCCTGCCCCCCCGCTGCGACGGGGCCGGGTACCTGGCCGCCCTTCGGGGGACAGTCCTTCCGGCGCTGGAGCGCTTCCGCCCGGCGTTCCTGCTCCTGAGCACGGGGTTCGACGCCCAGGCCACCGAGCCCGGCGCACACCTGAGCCTCGCCCCCGAGGACTTTCGGCGGATCACCCGCGAGCTGGCGGCCGCCGCGGACGCCCTGTGCGGCGGGCGCCTGGTGAGCGTGCTCGAGGGAGGGTACGAGCTCCGGGGGCTGGGCCCCTGCGCGGCGGCCCACGTGGCGGGGCTGCTGAGCGGCGGCGGGGGCCGGGACCGCCCCCGGGCCCGGCGACCCCGCAGGACCTGATCAGGCCGTCTTGGCCCGGTCCTTGCAAAACCCCACCCCGACCGGGCCGACGGACGGGCGGCAGGGGCGTTGCTGCCGGTTTGCACCCGGGGGCGGGGAGACGAAGCGACAACTTTGTGAGGTCGCAGGGGCCGGCGCAACAAATTTGTCGGTCCAGCCGACCCGAGACCCAAAACCCAACCACGAGGTCCTGCGGAGATCTCGGCCTAGTCCATCAGGGAGGCAGACGACATGGGACACCTGGAAGTACCCGACCTCTTCGGCACCAACGTGTTCAACGACAAGGCCATGAAGGAACGGCTGCCGAAGGAGAGCTACCTGGCCCTCAAGGAGACGGTGGAGCGAGGGATTCTCCTGAAGCCCGAGGTGGCCGCGGTGGTGGCCAACGCCATGAAGGACTGGGCCATCCAGAAGGGCGCGACCCACTACACCCACTGGTTCCAGCCCCTCACCGGGTCCACCGCCGAGAAGCACGACTCCTTCATCTCCCCGACCCCGGACGGCGGGGTCGTCATGGAATTCTCGGGCAAGCAGCTCATCCAGGGCGAGCCCGACGCCTCCTCCTTCCCGAGCGGAGGCCTCCGGGCCACCTTCGAGGCCCGGGGCTACACCGCCTGGGACTGTACCTCCCCGGCCTTCCTGAAGGAGGACGCCGCCGGCAACGTCACCCTGTGCATCCCCACGGCGTTCTACTCCTATACCGGGCAGGCACTGGACAAGAAGACCCCGCTCCTGCGCTCGATGAAGGCGGTGTCCCACCAGGCCCTCCGGGTGTTGCGGGCCCTCGGCGACGACGCGGTGACCCGGGTCATCCCCACCGTGGGGCCCGAGCAGGAGTACTTCCTGGTGGAGAAGGAGCACTACCTCAAGAGGCTCGACCTGATGACGTGCGGACGCGCCATCTTCGGGGCGCCCGCACCCAAGGGGCAGGAGCTTGAAGACCAGTACTTCGGGGCGATCAAGGACCGGGTCTCGGCCTACATGCGGGACCTGGATGTCGAGCTCTGGAAGATGGGGATCAGCTCCAAGACCAAGCACAACGAGGTCGCCCCGGCCCAGTACGAGATGGCGCCGGTCTTCTCGACAACGAACATAGCGGCCGACCACAACCAGCTCGTCATGGAGACGATGCAGAAGGTGGCGCTGCGCCACGGCATGGTCTGCCTGCTCCACGAAAAGCCCTACGCCGGCATCAACGGCTCCGGAAAGCACAACAACTGGTCGCTCTCCACCGACACGGGCGTGAATCTTCTGGACCCCGGCCAGACCCCCGACGAGAACGCCCAGTTCCTGGTCTTCGTGGCGGCCCTCCTCAAGGCCATCGACACCCACGCCGACATCATGCGCGCCACCTGCGGCAGCTCGGGCAACGACCACCGCCTGGGGGCCAACGAAGCTCCGCCGGCCATCATCTCGGTCTTCCTGGGGGAGGAGCTCACCGAGGTCCTGTGCAAGCTCGCCAAGGGAGAGCGGTCGGGCCGCAAGGAGGCGGCCTTCATGAAGATCGGCGTGGACACCATGCCCGACCTCCCCAAGGACAACACCGACCGCAACCGGACCTCCCCCTTCGCCTTCACCGGAAACAAGTTCGAGTTCCGGATGGTGGGCTCGTCCCAGTCCATCTCGGGGCCGAACGTGGCGCTCAACACCATCGTGGCCGAGGCCCTGGACGAGGTCGCCACCCGCCTCGAGAAGGCCGTGGACGTCCACGCCGAGATCCTGGCCACCGTGAAGGACGCCGTGAACAACCACGGCCGCATCATCTTCAACGGCAACAACTACTCGGAGGAGTGGGCGAAGGAGGCCGCGAAGCGGGGCCTGCCCAACGTGCGCAACACCGTGGACGCCCTCAAGGCCTTCGTCACGAAGAAGGCCACCGCGCTGTTCGAGCGCTACGGCGTGCTGAGCAAGGAGGAGCTCCACTCCCGGTACGACATCTACCTGGAGCAGTACGCCAAGCACATCAACATCGAGGCGCAGACGGCGCTGCAGATGACGCGCCGGCAGTACGTCCCGGCGGTGGTGCGGTTCATGACCGAGCTCGGCCAGTCCGTGCAGGCCGCAGGCGCGCACGCCGCCGTGCAGAAGGACCTGCTGGCGCAAGTGGGCGGGCTGCTCCAGTCGGCCGTCAAGGCGGCCGCAGCCCTGGAGAAGGAGGCGGCAAAGGCTCAGGGGGCGGCCGGGGTGGAGAAGCAGTCCGCGGCCTACCGGGACAAGGTCGTGCCGGCGCTCGCGGCCCTCCGGTCGCCCATCGACGCCCTGGAGGCCGTCACCGCCCGGGACCTGTGGCCGGTGCCGACCTACAGCGACCTGCTCTTCAAGCTCTGAGTCTTCAAGCTCGGAGAGTGACGCGAGAGAGAGGAACCCCCCTCGACGCAGGGAGGGGGTTGCCGCGAAGGTGAACGCACGAGACGAAGGGCGGGCGGTTCCCGGTTGGAGGGGGCCGCCCGCCGCTCTTTCCGGGCAAGACGCCCGCTCCCGTCACCGGCCTCCGCCGGCGGCGACGTCCAGCTCCGCGAGGATCTGCCCGATGCGGTGGTGGCGCAGGCTCACGGCCTTGGAGGGACAGGCGGCGGCGCAGGCGCCGCAGCCCTGGCACAGGGTCGGCTCGGCCCCCATCCGGCCGGTGTGGGGGAGGGGGGAGAGCGCCCCGGCCGGGCACAGGGGTGCGCACAGCCCGCAGCCGGCGCACCGGTCGGGGTCCACCTCCGCGACCGCGGGATCCACGTCGATCCGGCCCCGGAGCAGGAGCGCCCCGGCCCGCGCCGCCGCGGCCCGCCCCGAGCTGACGGCCTCGTCGATCGCCTTGGGCCCCTGGCACGCCCCGGCCAGGTAGACCCCGGCCGAGGCGGTCTCCACCGGCCGGAGCTTCGGGTGGGCCTCCAGGAAGAACCCGTCGGGCCCGGTCGCGATCCGGAGGGCCCGGCCCAGCTCCCCGGCCCCTTCGGCGGGCCGGGCCCCGCAGGCCAGGACCACGAGGTCGGCCTCCAGTTCCTGTGCCTCGCCGAGCAGGGTGTCCTCGAAACGCACCGCGAGGGCGTCCCCCTTCCGGTAGACCTCCGAGGCGCTCCCCCTCCGGAAGAGCACCCCGCCCCGGGCGGCCGCCTCGTAGGCCTCCTCGGCCCCCCGGGCGTAGGCCCGCAGGTCCATGTAGAGCACCTGGACGGTCGCCCCGGGGTTCCGGGAGCGCAGTTCCTCGGCCTGGCGCACGCTCACCATGCAGCACACCCGGGAGCAGTGGGCCGCCCCGGCCGTGGTGTCCCGGGACCCGATGCACTGGAGGAACGCGACGGACCGGGCGGGCTCCCCCTCGGCCCCCACGGGGCCCTCGCTCCCCCGGAACCGCTCCTCCAGCTCCTCCTGGGTGACGATCCGGGGGTCGGACCCGTACCCCAGCTCCGGCCTGCCCTCCTCCGGGTGGTCCGGGCGGTAGAGGCCCCCCCCGGAGGCGACGATCACGGCGCCGACGGCGCGCTCGACGGCTCCGGCCGGGGTCTCCAGGACGGCCCGAAAGCCTCCGGGAGGACCCTCCAGGGAGACGAGACGGCTCTCGAGCAGGATTTCCACCCGGGGGTTCCCCGCCATCTCCCCCACCCGCTGGGCGAGCCACGGCCCCACCTCGCCCCCCTCGGGGAAGGACCGGCCCAGGGCGGCGGCCCGCCCGCCCAGGTGCCCGGCCGCCTCCACGAGCACCACCCCCAGCCCCATCCGGGCCAACGAGGCCGCGGCGGCCAGCCCCGCCGGCCCACCCCCCACCACCAGGGCCGCGGGCACCACGGGTGCCTCGCGCCCCTCCAGGGGCTCTTGGGTCCGGACCCGCGCCAGCCCCATGAGCACCAGCTCCCGAGCCTTGGCCGTGGCCTCCCCCCGGTCCGGGTGGACCCAGGAGCACTGCTCCCGCACGTTCACGTGACACAGCAGGTAGGGGTTCAGGCCTTCCGCCCCGCAAGCCTTGCGGAAGGTGGACTCGTGCATCCGGGGCGAGCACGCCGCCACCACCACTCTTCCGGCGCGGCCCTGCCGGAGGTCGTCTCGGAGCAGCTCCTGGCCGGGCCGGGAGCAGAGGTAGGGGTAGTGCCGGACCACCGAGACCCCGGGCTTGGCCGCGAGCTCCTCGGCCAGTGCCTCCACGTCCACCGTGGCCGCGATGTTCTGGCCGCAGTGGCAGAGGTAGACGGCCGCGCCCCTTGGGGTGACAGGGGTCGGGGGTCGGGGTTCGGGCTTCATGAGGCCTGCCGCTCGTCCGAGGGGGGGGGCGCTCTTCCGGGCTCCGCGCCCGCTCCCAGGAGGTGCCCCAGGGCCGCCGCGGCGGCGGCGGACCCCGAGGCCACGGCGTCGGGGATGTCGAGGGGCCCGCGGCACGCCCCGGCCAGGAAGACGCCGGTACGGGTCGAGAGCACCGGGTCCCGCGGGTCGGGGCAGGCCAGAAAGCCATCCTCGGCTACGTCCACGCCGAGCACCCGGGCCGATTCCGGGAGGTCCGGGGTGGGCCGCAGGCCGCCGGCCAGGACCACCAGATCGGCCGCGAGCTCCTGGGCCGTTCCCAACAGTGTGTCCTCGAACCGGACGGCGAGGGCGTCCCCCTTCCGGTAGAGCTCCGAGGGGTTTCCCCGGCGCAGCACCACCCCCAGCCGCTGGGCCCGCTCCAGGAACTCCTCGTAGCCCTTCCCGAAGGCCCGCAGGTCCATGTAGAGCACCGTCACCTCCGCCTCCGGGAGCTTTTCCCTGACGAGCACCGCCTGCTTCAGGCTCGCCATGCAGCACACCCGGGAGCAGTAGGCCGCGCCGGTGGTGCGGTCCCGGGACCCCACGCACTGGAGGAAGGCGACCCGCCGGGGCGAACCCTCCGCCCCCGGCACCCGGATCTTCCCCTGCGTGGGACCCGAAGCGGAGCAGAGCCGCTCGAACTGGAGGTTGGTGACCACTTCGGGGTAGCGGCCGAAGCCCAGCTCCGGCCTGCCGGTCTCGGGGTCGTCCGGCCGGTAGGGGGACCAACCCGTCGCGACCACCACCGCACCCACCGCCACTTCCTCCACCCGTTCCGTCTCGTCCAGCCGGACCGCGCCCACGTCGCAGGCCTCCGCACAGCGGGGGCCATCCCCGCACTTGCCCCGGGTCAGGTGGAGGCAGCGGGCCGGATCGACCGCGTAGGTCGCGGGTACCGCCTGGGGGAAGGGCACGCCGATGGCGCTGCCCCGGCCGAGCCCCAGGTCGAACTCCCGCGGCACCCGGCCTCGCAGCCGGCACGCCTCGCTGCACTTCCCGCAGGCCACGCAGGCCTCCGGGTCCACGTAGCGCGGCCGCACCCGGACCCGGGCCCGAAACCCGCCGTCCTGGGCCTCCAGGGAGACCACCTCGGCCCGGGTGAGGAGCCGGATGCGGGGGTGGCTCCCCGCCTCGGCCGTGCGGGGGGTGAGGGTGCAGGAGGAGCAGTCGAGCGTCGGGAAGGTCTTGTCCAACTGCGCCATGCGGCCCCCGATGGAGTCCCCTTGCTCCACGAGGGTGACGTTCACCCCCGCCTCGGCCAGGTCCAAGGCCGCCTGGATCCCGGCGATCCCCGCCCCCACTACGAGGGCTGACGGGGGAGTTTCGGACGGGATAACGGGATTCAAAGGATGGATTCTCCTGGAAGAAGCTTGGGGACCTTTCTTCTGACTTCCACCCGAGTTTCGCCAAAGTTCACAAGGAGCCCCACCGGCTTTTCCGTCGCCACAAGGTAGTTTACGAGCTGGGCCTCGTGGACAGGTGACAACTTTCGCACCGCCTTCAGCTCGACAATGACGCTGCCTTCCACCAGCAGGTCCGCCACGAATTCTCCGACCACCTCACCTTGATACCTCACGGTTATGGATTTTTGGTTCTCTACCTGAAGGCCGAAGCTGCGGAGCTCAATGAGACGGCACTTCTCATAGACGGACTCCAGGAATCCGTGACCCATCGCATTGTAAACGCGATAGGCGCACCCGATTATGGTTTCTGTGACCTCCCGAAACGCCACGTGTGGTCCCCCTCCATCTCGTGCATCCCGATATCCCGTCACCTCGAACCGGCTCGACCTGACCGCTGGTGCCTCTCGCCATCTCCCGTTCTCCGCAGCCGTCGCCCCTGATCTTCCTCCATCCCGTCCATCCCGTTATCCCGTCAGCCCGCTCTCCTCGCCGCCCTCACCGCCTTCGTCAGCGTCGGGACGACCTTGAACAGGTCTCCGACGATACCGTAGTGGGCCACGCGGAAGATGGGGGCCTTGGAGTCCTTGTTGACCGCGATGATCACCCCGGAGCCCTGCATGGCGCTGACGTGCTGGAAGGCGCCCGAGATGCCCAGGGCGATGTAGACCTTGGGCTTGACGGTCTTGCCCGAGATCCCCACCTGGTGCTCCTTGGGCAGCCAGTGGGCGTCGACCACGGGCCGGGAGCAGGAGACCGTGGCCCCCAGGGCCTCGGCCAGGGCCACGCCGACGTCGACGTTCTCCTTGTCGCCGATCCCCCGCCCCAGGCTCACCAGCACGTCCGCCTGGGTGATGTCCACCGCGCCGGCCGCCTCCTGGACCCACTCGACGAACCGCTTCCCGAGGGAGGCGGGCAGGTCCGGCGTCGCCGACTCCACCTCGGCGTCGGCGCCTCCCGAGGCCGACCCGGCCTCGGTGCCGCCCGGGCGCAGGGTCGCCACCACGGTGTCCGCCGGCAGCAGCCGGACCCGCGCCTGCAGCTTGCCGCCGTAGACGGCCCGGAGGGCGGAGAGGCCCCCGTCGTCCCAGGCCAGGGAGAGCGCGTCGGTGACCACGGGGGCGTCGAGCAGGGCGGCCAGGGTCGGGGCCCAATCGGTACCGGCGGCCGAGTGGGCGCCGAGCACCACCCGCGGCGCCCGGGACCGGGCCGCGTCGCGCAGGGCGGCGGCCGCCGCGGTGCCGTTGAAACCGGCCAGGGTCGGGTGCTCGAGCAGGAGGAGGCGGTCCGCGCGCCCCTTGGCCGCCCCGGCCAGGGCGGCCGCCTCGCCGGGACCCGCCAGCACCACCGCCGTCACCGGGCCGGCGCCCAGGGCCCGGGCCACGCTCAGGAGCTCCCCCGTCACCTCGCGCACCGAGCCGTTCCGGTGCTCCACGACGACCCAGACGCTCACAGGACACCTCCCTTCTCCTTGAGCACGGCCACGAAGCGACCGGCGATCTCCTCGGGCGATCCCGTGAAAAGCTCGGCCTCTTTGCCCGGGGGCGGGGGGGCCAGGGCCTCCACCCGGAGCCGGCTGCCGGTCTCCCCGACGGCCTCGGGGGAGAGGCCGAGGGCGTCCAGCCCCGCCAGGTCGATGGGCTTGGAGCGGGCCTTCCGGATGCCGAGCACGGACACGTAGCGGGGCTCGTTGATGCCCGTCTGGACGGTGATCAGGGCCGGGAGGTCGAGCTCCACGACCTCGCTCCAGCCCCCCTCCAGCTCCCGGGCGCAGACCGCGACCCGGTCCCGCACCTCCAGGCGATTCACCAGGCTCGCGCTCGGCATCGCCAGGAGGACCGCCAGGGTCGGGCCCACGAGCCCGTACCCGTCGTCGTCCGCCTGGGCGCCGCAGAGGCACAGGTCGAAGGCTTCGCCGCCCACGGCCGCGGCGAGCGCGCGGGCCGCGGCCACCGGCCCCTGCCGCTCCAGAGCCGGGTCCCAGACCCGCACCGCCCGGTCGGCCCCCACGGCCAGGCACCGCCGCAAGGTCTCCTCGTGCTCCTCGGGCCCGAGGAGGAACGCGGTCAGGGTGCCTCCGGAGGCCTCCTTGAGCCGCACGCCCTCCTCCAGGGCGAACCGATCCCACTCGTTCATCTGGTACGGGAGCCCCCCGGCCTTGAGGGAGCGGCCGTCGGCCGCCACCTGCAGGTCGGCCTCGGTCGTGTCGGGGACGTGCTTCACGAAGACGGCCACGTTCATGGGGTCCCTCCTCAGAGAAAGGTCAAGAGCCCTTATCGACGGGATAACGGGATGGTCAGGATGACCACCCGGGGTGGTGAGGGGTCCCTGGTGATACCCCTGAATGCTTCATCGATCTTGTACGGGAAAGGAAACTCGCCTCTGCGCACAAGATCCTTCCATCCTGCTCATCCCGTTATCCCGTCCATCCGATCTAAGGTTCTACAGCCCCCGCTCCACGAGCTCCGCCAGGTCGATCACCTCGAGGCTCTCCTCCAGGCCCACCGTCTTCCGGGCGTCCTCCAGGGTCAGGAGACAGAAGGGGCACGCCGTCACCACGGCGTGCACCCCCATTGCCGCCGCGTCGCGCACCCGGAGCTGGGCGTTTCGCTCCCCCTCGCCCAACCCCTCGATCCACATGCGGCCCCCGCCTCCCTCGCAGCACAGGCTCCGCTCCCGGCAGCGGTCGAACTCCACCAGCTCCACTCCCGGCACGGAACCCAGCACCTCCCGGGGGGCTTCGTAGACGCCGTTCTGCTTCCCCAGGTAGCAGGGATCGTGGAAGGCGACCCGCAGGGGGACGTCCTTCCCGAAGGGGATCCTCCCCTCGGCGGCCAGGTCCGCCAGGGCCTGACTGTAGTGACGGACGGGGATCTCCAGCCGGTAGTCGCCGCGGAAGGTGTTCATGCAGTGGGGGGAGGTCGCGACCACCTCCCGGAACCCGAGCTCCCGGAAGCTCTCCCGGTTGGTCTCGGCGAGCTCCTCGAAGAGCCCCTGCTCCCCCAGGCGCAGGATCTCGCTGCCGCAGCAGACCTCCTCCGCCCCGAGGGTCGTGTAATCGTATTTCGCTGCGTCGAAGACCCGGGCCAGGGCCCGGGCGATGCCCTGGCACCGGGGGTCGTAGGCCGGGGTGCACCCCACGAACCAGAGCCGCTCGGACTCCTGGTCCTCCTCCAGGCTGCGCACCGCTGCGTCCTCCGCCCAGGCCGTGCGCTTCTGACGGGATCGGCCCCAGGGGTTTCCGTGCTTGAGGCTCGACTCCAGGGCCGCCATGGCCGTCTCCGGGATGCGGCCGCCCTCGATCTTCACCGTCCGAATGGCCCGGATCACCTCCACCGGCTCGAGCCCCCGCGGACAACGGTCCGCGCAGGTGCGGCACGCGGTGCAGTCCCAGACCTCCTCCCGGTCCAGGAGGGCCTCCCCGTCCTCTCGAAGGAGGCTCTCGTACAGGAGCCGCCGGGAGTTCAGGGGGGAGCGCAGGCTCATGGGGCACCCCCCCGTGCACCGCCCGCACTGGAGGCAAGCCCCCAGCTCGAACCGCTCCGCCAGGGCGACGCCGTCGATGTCGCGAATCTTGGTCACGGGTAGATCCTTCGACAGGATGGCAGGATGGTCGGGACAGTCCGCCACGCAAGGGTATTCTTCGTTGTCGCCACAACAAGGAGGCCTGAAACCTCAGCACAGAGTGGATTTCCGGGTTTTCCAACCCGCCCTGCCACAGTCATCCTGTTCATCCTGTTCATCCTGTCATCCTGTCCTAATACCCCGTCCATGACCTGCCGTCAGACCTTCCCCAGGAGGGTCCGGGCCACGATCTGCTTCTCCACTTCCTTGGTGCCCTCGTAGAGCTCCACGATCTTGGCGTCGCGGTAGAAGCGCTCCACGTCGTACTCGGCCAGGTAGCCGTAACCCCCGTGGAGCTGGAGGGCCTCGTCCGCCACCCGCACCCCCGTCTCCCCGGCGTACCACTTGGCCATGGCGATGAGGCGGTGGTCCACGGTGCCGTCGTCCACCAGGGCCGCGGCCCGGTAGACCATGCCCCGGGCGGCTTCCACCCGGGTCGCCATCTCCGCGATCTTGAACTGAACCCCCTGGAACGCCGCAAGGGGCTGCCCGAACTGCACGCGGTTCCTCACGTGCCGGACGGCCTTGTCCAGCGCCCCCTGGCCCACGCCCACGCCCTGGGCCGCGATGTGGAGCCGCGTGCGGTTGAAGAAGTCCATGAAGTGGAAGAACCCCATGCCCTCCGTGCCGACGAGGTTGTCGGCCGGCACCCGCACCCCGTCCAGGACCACCTCGGCGGTTTCCGAGGCCCGGATGCCGAGCTTGCCGTGGAGCTTGGTGGCCTTGTAGCCCGGCCGGTCGGTCTCGACCATCAGGCACGAGTGCCGTTCGTGCCGGCTCGGGGCGTGAGGGTTGGTGAGGCAGTACACCAGGACGAACTTGGCGGAAATGCCGTTGGTGATGAACATCTTGGTGCCGTTGATCACCCACTCGTCCCCGTCGCGGACCGCCGCCGTGGTCACCGCCGCGATGTCGCTCCCGGCGTCCGGCTCGGTGATGGCCGCGGCCATGATGGCCTCGCCCGTGCAAATCGGCGGGAGGTACCGGCGCTTCTGCTCCTCCGTGCCGTGGAGCAGCAGGAGGTCCGCCCCGAAGGTTACCGATCCCAGCGCCTGCCCCAGGCCGGGGTCGGCTCGCCAGAACTCCTCCACCATGAGGCAGAACTCCAGATAGCCCAGGCCCGCCCCCCCGTACTCCTCCGGGAAGAAGAGCCCCAGGAAGCCCAGGTCTGCCGCCATCTTGTAGAGCTCCTGCGGAAACTCCTCCTGCTGGTCGGCCTCCCGGGCCCGTTGGGGAAACTCCCCCTGGGCGAACTCCCGGGCCGCCTTCTGGATGTCTTTCTGCTCCGGGGTCAGCTCGAACTGGGACATGGTCGCGTCACTCCTCTCCACGGGGCGGGCCCTGGAGCCCATAGGTAAAGAGTCGGGTGAAGTCGGCGGCCAGCTTCTCCGGGCTCACCCGGCCGGCCGGGTCGTACCACTTGAAGATCCAGCTCATTCCGCCCAGGAGCGCGAAGGCCACCGAGGTCTCGTCCAGGGGCGTCCCGGGGTGGTCCCCCAGCAACTCCCGGACGATGGAGCGCACCGTGCGCAGGTACCCCCGCTGGCGCTCCAGGATGACCTCGCGCCTCTCGGGCCCGAGGGAGTCCACCTCCGTGGACATGATGGTCAGCTCGTGGGGGTGGGAGGCGAAGAACCGCACGTACCGGCCGATCAGGTCCCGGAGCTTCTCCAGGGGGGAGCCGCTGCCGGCCGCCACCTCCTGCAGGTCGGCCGCCACCCGGTCCATGACGAACGACGTGATCTCGAAGAGGAGTTCCTCTTTGGACCGATAGTAGTAGTAGAGGGCGGGGCGGGTGACCCCGAGGGCATCGGCCACCTCCTGGAGGCTCGTCCTCCCGTAACCCTTCTCGGCGAACAGACGGGCCCCGGCCGTGAAGATCTGCGCCCTGCGGTCGTCGGGGTGGGGCATCGGCACGCTCCTTACTTACTGGTCAGTAAAATACCTCTCTCCTCCGACCCCGTCAAGGGGAACTGCTGGGGTCGTCGCCAAATTTTCGGGGCATCCGGGAAACGACCGGGTGCTCGTGTCCAAGGACGAGCGGGTGGACCCGACCACGTAGGCGGACGGCCGCTCGACGTGAGCAGCCCCGTCGGGAGTCGCGATGCCGCGAGGATTCCGGATGCGGCGGGGGAGAGCACCTGCCGTGCAACCCGGCATCGTCTGCCGGAATGGGCGGGCCCGCCCGGTCGTTTACCGGAAAAACCGAGTTTTCGGGCGGGCACGGGAGCCCCGGTTTCCACCACGTCACCTTGGGGCGGAGCGGAGGGGCTCCCCGACCCCGAGCACGTGCCGGGGTCGCGGTAGGGACGGCCCTTGCGGGCCGCCCCCCGCACAGATCCGGACGTGA
>JAWSUI010000042.1:0-34183 GCA_033551855.1 Deferrisomatales bacterium | reverse complement strand
CGGCGCCCCTCGAAAACTGAGGAAAGACCTCCCTCAGAGAGCGAGATCGCTCTCATGAGGACCTCCCGCACGAATTCGCTGCCGCCCAGGATCCTCTCGTCGAACGCGACCGGCTCGTCCTCTTTGCGTCGTCGCGTCCTGGGCACTTCGAAGCTCCCTCCGGAGCTTCGCCGCCGCCGCCCGTGGTGCACTTGCTATGCTAATTCAACGCCTTTCGGTCAACGCCCGGGAAACTGGGAGGAGGCTCCGGTCCGTCGGGAGGATCGTGGGGCCGTGCAGGATGGCCGCCGCGGGCGGCTTCGGCGCTTCGGCTCGATCGAGCTCCCCGCAAACGGGAGACGGCAACCGATGGACCCCCGTCAGCCGCCCTTGCGAATGGACTCCGCCAGAGCAGAGGTCTTCGGCGAGGGATCGACGCCCAGAGAGGCCCCCAGGAGCCGCCGACAGCGCTCGAAGGCGGCCAGGGCCTCGCTCGGCCGCTCCAGCTTCTGGCAGCAGACCATCAGGTGCCGGCAGAGGCGCTCGATCAGGGGCGCCACCTCGAGGGCCCGCTCGTAGCACCGCGCCGCCTCCGCCCAACGGCCGCGTTCCTCGAGGCGGGCGCCCACCGCCTCTACCCCCCGCAGAAACACCCGCTCGAGCCGTTCGCGCAGGGGGATGGCCCAGGGCTCGTCGATGTCCTCTGGAAGAAAGCTTCCCTGGTAGAGCCGAACGGCTTGTGCTTCCGGGCTCTCCAGGCCGGGGTCCCGTTCGCCCGTCCGCCCCGCCTCCCGGAAAAGCCTCTCCATCGCCCAGGCGTCCACCCAGCACCGGCGCCGGTCGAGGCTGAGCCGGCCTTCCCGGAGGACAAGGACGTCCTTGGCGCCGAGGAGCCTTCGCAGGCGCAGCAACGTGGTCGTCAGGGCGTCACGAGCGGCGTCCCCGTCGGCGTCCGGCCACAGGGCGTCCGAGAGGCGGGCCGTGGAGACCCGGTCCCCCCCCAGCGCGATCAGTGCCTTGAGGAGCGCGAGGGGCCTTCGCTGGCCCTTGACCTGCGCGCCGATGGGCTCGTCATCGACGAGCACCTCGAAGCGCCCGAGGGTGTAGATGCGTACGAACCAGGGCCAGGCCGCCAGGGCCGGGAGATCCTGGGGCGGGTCCAGCCGGTCCTGCCGGATCAGGGAGCGGACGTAGTCCGGCTCGATGCCCGCCTCGAGCGCCCGGGCGCATAGGGCCGCGAAGGGCGCCCCGTGAAAACCGAAGGGCCGACGGGCCTCGATCGCGCAGCCCAGGCCCATGGCCTTCCGCAGCACGTTCACCGCCCGGCCCGGGTGTCCCGCTTCGACGTGCAGCCAAACCGCCACCAGAAGGCAGGAGAACTCCCCGTGGCGCATCTTGCCGCGCCGGGCGATCCTGAGGGCGTCGGCGAGGTCCCGGAAGGCTTCCCGCCGCCGCCCCATCCGGGAGTAGATCTCGCCCCGCAGGAGGAGGGTCGGCACCTCGCTGACCACCCCGCCGACCGATCGGCTCACTGCCAGCGCCTCGTCGATGTCGTAGAACGCGCGCTCGACATGGCCCTCGCTCAGCCCGATGCGCGCCTTGACGAATCCGTAGGCGCTCCGGTCCCAGGGCAGCGCGCAGGTGAGGAGCTCTCGCATCCTGTCCCCACACCGGCGCGCCGCATCCAGGCGGCCCGCGGCGAGCTCCGCCTCGACCAGGGTCAGCAGGACCTGGAGCTCGGCCAGGTGGATGCCGGTCTCTTCTCCGATCTCGATCGCACGGCAGCAGGCCGCCCTCGCGCTCTCCAGCTCGCCGTAGAGGAGACAGAACGCCGCCTCCGTGTGCAGGGCGATCGTCTCCGCCAGGGGCGTCACCGGGCCGCTCCGGAGCAGACTCCGGAGTCGGTCGAGGACCGCCTCCGCGGCCGCGGGCCTCCCGCAGTGGATGTTCCGGAACAGGGCGTGCACGAGGAGGTTGGTCCTGCAGCCCGGATCCCCGGTCGTCGGCTCCAGTGCGAGCGCCTGCTCCTCCCAAATCGGCAGGTCCGGGTGGTCCGGCGAGTGGACCGCCATGAGGGTCAAGGCGGCGGAAGCGACCTGGGCGCTCACGTCGCCCGGCGGCAGATCCCGGGGTGACGGGATCAGCTCCGGGAGGAGCTCCAGCCACCGATCCGCCTCGTGAAAGTCGGCAAAGGCGAAGAAGATGGCGTGCACCACCCCTGCCCAAGAGAGGAGGAGCCCCGCACCACCTTCCCCCTGCTCCCGGAAGAGAGCAAACGCCCGCTCGAAGTGCGCCTGGGCTTCGGGCGGCGCCGACGGCAGCGTGGCCGCCCCCAGCAAGACCAGCAGCCAGGGGTTTCCCTGGCGGTGGTGCTCGGGGAGAAGCCGAAGCCACCCCTCGACGGTCTGGTGTCGCCCCTGCTGCAGGAGGGTCTGCCCCTCGGCCAGGATGAGGCCGGCCAGACCGTCCCAGTCCCTGGCGTCGGAGAGGAGCGCCGCGGCTTCTTCGGGCCGGCCCTCCCGCAGCAGGAGCTCCGCGGCCCGGCGCTGGACCTCGGCGATCTCCCCCTCGCTCCACGTCTCCGTGGCCCTCTTCCGGAGAAACTCCCGGAAGAGGGGATGGTACTGGTAGACGGGCTCGGGCTCCGCCCCCTTTTCCGTGAAGTCCCCGTTCCGGTGGAGCGCGGAGAGGATCTTCCCGGCCTGGGGTCTGCCGGTGAGCTCTTCGGCCACGGACACCGTCATGTCGGGCAGGACCGAGGTCTTGACGAGGAAGTCCTGCGCGTCGTGACCCAGGCGCTCGAAGACGGCGGCGCCCAGATATTCCAGGAGCTCCTCCGGGGCCGCCTCCCCGAGGAGGTGCAAGGACCCGTTGCGGGCTCGTACGGCCTCCAGGAGGACCCGGATCCCGGCCGCCCAGCCCTGCACCAGGTCGTGGATCCGGAGGAGCTCGTTCGGCGGCACCTCGACCCCTCGCATCCCTGCGAAGGCCTCGAGCTCCTCTGGGGTGAGCCGGAGCAGGTCCCGCCCCACGACGTCCATCCGGCCGTGCACCCGCAGCCTCGCGTACGCAGGAGGGGGATCCCCCCGGGAGGTCAGGACGATCCGGGCGCCCTCGGGCATCCGGCCGATCCCTGCCAGAAGCGCGGCGTGCAGGGGTGCCCGCGAACCGACCTCGTGGCAGTTGTCCAGGACCAGGACGGTTCTTTCGCCGAGCCGCCGGAAGAGCTCTTCGAAGAAGTTCCTGCTGAAGGCGGGAATGCCCAGTGAGTATTCGGGCGTGAGGAGCGGGAGGGGCTTTCGCCGCGGGGAGCCGGCCCCGTGACCGGCGAGGCCGAGGTAGTAGAAGAAACTGGCGAGGTCCTCGTCGCCGGGGTCCACCCGGTACCAGACGCAGGGCAGACCCCGGACCTCGACGTAACTGCTGACCAGGGTCGTCTTCCCGAAGCCCGCCGGGGCCGAGACCCAGGTCAACGGGCGGCCCCGACCCTCGTCCAGGAGCGCAAAGAGCCGCTCCCGCAGCAGGATTCCCTGCACCTGCGGCCGCACGATCTTCGCCGGGACACCCTGGCGCTTCGCCATCTCCCTCGGCCCCTCGCGGCATGGTGTCAGGGACGCTCGCCGGAACTGTCGCACCGCGGTTCCGCGTCTGTCAACCACCCCGCGCCGCCCCGGATCCCTCGTCTCGGAGGCGCACGGGGTCGGGGAACGGTTGCGTTTCACCCCGCTTCACAGGCGTGTTAGCCATTGGTTAGCCTCCGGGCTACCCTATCTCCAGGACTTGGCTCCTCAGGAGCGGGCCGCGGGAGGCGGAGGGCAGGGGAGCGTCTTCCCCGGTTGCCGGCAGCCTTTCCCTACTCCGCACAGACGGAGTCCGCGACCTGCCTCGCGGTCGGTCAAGCGCTCGGGGAGGGCTTCGCCTCCTCGGCTCCGTAGGACGAGAGCGTCGGACGCTCCTCCCTGGCCGCGGCCGTCCCGGCACGCTGCCGCCGGCTCCGCCGAGAATCCCTCTTCGGCGCCATCGCTGGGGCCAACCACGCTCCCACCGCCACCCCTTCCGGCGTGGCCCCTCTACCGGCTGGGGGCGGCGCGGCTGCCGCACGTCCCGCCCGGGGCACAGGGGTACTTCGGGCAAGCGTTGGAGCGATTTTGGGGGCAGGAGTGCGCCGGCCCGGGTCTCCTCCTCGCCTGGGAGCGCGGCTGAGCTCGATCCCTTCCACCGTCCCGTCAGCTGGGTCGAGTGGGGGATGGCCCCTTGACACCTTCCGGGACGCACCGTAACGTCGGGATCAGGGCGCCTGTGCGGACGGCCTGCAGCGGGAAGCAGGAGGCGCGGGGCACCCGGATGTCCCCCCCGGCCAAGAAGGGGGCCGCCGATCGAGCCCTGCACGCCATCCCGGCGAACGTGCTCGGGAAGGTCATCGTCGGCGAGCCGGAGGGGTTCGGACGGCAGGAAGCCGGAGCGTGGGTAGCGGTGAGCGTCCTCGCCGGGAACCAGAGGGTTGGGGCCGAGCCTTTCCCGGAGGCGGAGCTCGACCCGGCGGGGCTGCGGCTGGAGTACCGGAACGGCATGAACTACTTCGGCCTATTGAAAGCGCTCGACGGCCACTTCCTCCGAGAAGGGGTCCGCTACGCGGTGGTAGGGGCCTTCGCCCTGCACGCGTACGGCCTGACCCGCGCCACGGTGGATCTGGACCTGGTCGCCGACGCGCAGGTCCAGTCGAGCCTCCTGGCGTTTCTCCAGGGTCTCGGGTATGAGACCCTCCATCGGTCGGCCGGCTACTCGAACCACGTCCATCCGCTGGGTGCCATGGGGCGGATCGACGTGGTCTACGTGAGCGGTCCCACCGCCGAGGAGCTGTTCGCCGGCAGCAGACGCCTCCTGTCCCTCAAGGGCCGCACCTTCCCCGTGCCCCGGCCCGAGCACCTGGCCGCCATGAAGGCCTTCGCGGTCCGGAACGCTCCCGAGCGGGCGCTCCAAGACCTGGCCGACGTGGAGCATCTGCTCGCCGTGCCCGGGGTGGATCGGGACGAGGTGCGGGGATACTTCGAGAAATACGGGCTGGAAGCCCGCTACCGTGAGATCGAAGAGGCCTTGGAGCGCCGTGGATCTTGACCGCGATCTGCCCACCACCCCCGAAGACATCGCCGCCCTTCGGCGCGCGTCCTGCGCGGTTCCCCCTGCCCCCGTGGACTACCTGGCGTTCCTCGAGACCTTCGGCGACCCTCCGGCCGAGGCCCTGCGAGCCCGGCGCGGCCCGCGAGCCGACCGCCCCTTCGAGCTCCCGGCCCCGTAGGTGGAAACGCCTAGGGGTGCCGGGACATCACCGGCCACCGGGCCGCCACGAACGGCTCGGCCAGCCGAGCGTCGCGCTGGCCGTCTTCGAGCGCTGCCGCAGGCTCCTCCGGGGATCGCTGGGGGTAGAGTCCTCGGCCGAGACTCGTTCGCTGGCCGATCGGATCCGTGGGGGAGGATAGGGAGCGACCGCCTCGATCCGTTCGACAACCAGGGAATCCGATGCACCGTCCACGAGGTCAATGCCGGCGGCGATCGGGAAGACCGCTGGGGAGGACCCGCGAGCGAAGCGCGGCATCAGGCGACCTTCTGGGCTGCCAACTGCAATCCGTCGACCTGCGAAAGGGGTTGATGTTCGGAGACGCGGAGGAGGATCCATTCCTCCAGGACCTCTTCCAGATCCTCCCGGCAGCCTTCCAGCGTCGAGGCGTTGGCGTGGACTCCGGGGAAACCTGGAATCTCGCCGTAGTAGCTTCCGTCGTCGGGAAGCCGGGGCAGTATCTCTTGACGCTATTATCCTGTTCCGATATGTTGGCTCCGTGATCGTCAGCTTCCGGTGCAAAGAAACCCAGAGGATCTTCGAGGGCAGGCGGTCTCGGAAGCTGCCCCCCGAGTTGCTGCGCAAGGCGGAAACGAAGCTCAAGTTGCTTCACGCCGCTACCCTCCTGGAGACCCTTCGCGTCCCCCCGGGCAACCGCCTAGAGGCCCTCTCGGGCGGCCGGGAGGGCCAGTTCTCCATCCGGATCAACGAACAGTGGCGCATCTGCTTCCGCTGGGAGGGCAGTGACGCGTTCGACGTCGAGATCGTCGACTACCACAAAGGATGAACCCATGGCCAAGCGAGACTTCCCCCCGATCCACCCCGGCGATGTTCTCAAGGGCGAGTTCCTCGACCCCTTGGGAGTGACCCAGTATCGGCTGGCCAAGGACACCGGGGTCACCCCCCGGCGCATCAACGAGATCGTGCTGGGGCGCCGAGCCATCACGGCCGACACGGCACTGCGTCTGGGGCGGTTCTTCGGGATGGAGGCGCGTTTCTGGCTCAACCTCCAGGCGCAGTACGATATGGAGGTTGCCGAGGAACGTCTGGGCGACCGCCTGGACGTGGAGGTGCATCCCCTCGACTGCGCCGCTTGAGCGGAGGTGGCGAAGACGCAAGCGTCGCGCCGGGGCACCGCCGGTCCTCGTGCCCGATGCCATCGTCATGACTCCCCATGCTGCCGACGATCTTCTTGCGCTCGATCCCCCACCCCATCACATGGCGCAGGGCCCCAGGGGCATCCAACCTTGCGCCCCGCGGCATCTCCCCACCCGGCCCGGCCGCGCTGCCGGGCTGGCAATGCACGTGTGCACGAATGGCCCCCTCAGCCCACCCATTGGTGGGACGGCCAAGCCCCGGCTCCGCCGGCCGCCGGCTTGTTCGAGCGGAGGGCAGCGGGTATCCTCAGGTGGTATCGAACGCTCTCACCCGAGGAGGTGGCACGGGGAGCTTCACGCGCATCACCGTGGATTCCCGAAAGATGGGCGGAACCCCATGTCTGCGGGGCCTTCGCATCCCGGTCGCTACGGTGGTCGGCATGGTCTCGGAGGGAATGACGCCGGCGGAGGTTCTGGCGGCGTTTCCGGACCTGGAGCCGGAAGATATTCGGGAGGCCTTGCGTTTTGCGGCGGAGGCCGTCCGCGAGCGTGACGTGAGCTCCCCATGGTCGGAACCCGGTGAGGTTCCTGATCGACAACGCCCTCTCCCCGGAGATGGCGCGGGCCTTGGGGGCCGCCGGCCACGACGTGGCTCACGTGCGGGACTACGGGCTCGCGTCAGCGGAAGACGAAGCGGTGCTTGCCCGGGCTGCTGCCGAAGAACGGGTGCTCGTCTCGCCGACACCGATTTCGGGACACTCCTCGCCCTTCGCAGACAGGCAAAGCCTTCCGTGGTCCTGTTCCACCGCAGCTCGGACCGAAGGCCCGAGCAACTGGCCGCCCTCCTCTTGAGGAACCTCGACGCGACGGCGGCTGCGCTCGAGAGCGGCTGCATGGTCGTCTTCCGGGACCGGCACCTACGCATCCGGTTGCTGCCCGTCGGCGGTTGACCGGGCCGGCCAGCCCTTGTGCCCCCACCGCCCGCCCCCCACGGCCTCCCCTGCTCTTGTCTCGTCCCCGCCAGCCCCCTGGGACTCCGGGCGGTGGGGAGTCTCGCGGGCACTGCTCTTCTGCATCTATGTACCTTTAGACGCGGTCCGGAATGGCTCTTTGCTCTGTGACCTGTGTGCTCTCTGTGGCTAAATGGTTCATCTCACTCTCAGTCTTCTGGCTCCGCCTGGAGGACTTGTTCCAGCAGCGGCACAAGGGGCGGGAGGTCGCCATGAATCACGTTCCAGATGATCCGCACGTCGACCCGGTCGTACTGATGAACGATCACGTTTCGAAGCCCCTTCAGCTTCCGCCAAGGAACTTCAGCGTGCCGGTCCTGCACGTCGGTTGGAACGAGGGCCGCCGCCTCGCCGATCACGATGAGCTTCGTGAGCACCGCATCCACAGTCTTCGAGTCGCCCCGGAAGTCGTCGAGCGACAAGCCTGCCACGTAGCCCTGGGCTCCGGAGATTGCCTCTAGAATGTGTCGGACACGGAACTTCCACTTCCGGCTAGAGGACATCGACCGCCTCCCGGAGGATGCCCTCTCTCAATTCCTCGAACAACGAGCTCCGGAGAACCAGATCGACCTTCCGAACGGCCAGGGTCTCCTGAAGGAACTCCTGGATGTCGAGGAACTGGAAATACCCGGCGTTCTCGTCGAGGTCCACCAACAGATCAACGTCACTCGCCTCAGTGGCATCATCGCGAACGACGGAGCCGAAGAGCGCCAGGTGTCGGACCCCCATTTCTCTGAGCTTTTCCCGATTGCGAGTCAGCACCCGCAATGCCTCTTCTTTCTTCATGGCGTCTCCTCCCCGGAGCGGATCTTCTGACTTGTCTCACTCCAACACAAGCCCTGTCTGTCGAATCCAGGTACTCGTCCACTTTGTGGACGTCCCCCGCTTTCCAGAGGTGCACGGGCCGGTGCGCGCGGTCGATGGGCGGCACGGATCTCCCGCCCGGGCGCCTGCAGCGGCGACAGGTCCCCCTTGACCCCCAGAGTCTTGCCCTCCGGCAGGGTGAGAAGGTCTGCGATCACGGTCATGGCTCATCCCCCACCTCCAGCAGTGCCATCAGCTCCGGGCGGGCCCGCACCAGGTCCTCGCCTCGCCGAACGGCACCACTCAGACCGGCCCGCCCGAGGTGCAGCGCCCGGCCCACGTCCCCGCCTTTGTACCGCAACTGCCTCACCGCCAAGTAGCACACAACCGCCCGGGCCTCGCAAAGGTGCGCGAGCCGTCGGCGCCGTCGCAGTGCCTCGGCTTCGGTACCATACGCCCCTGCCACCCGCCCAAGAAGCTCCTCCAGACCAACCCGCGGAGGCAGCCGGTCGCGAAGCGACTCCTCCCGCCAGAGAGTCTCGACAAACTCTCCCCCTCCAAGGATCCGCTCATCGTAGGCCTGACGCTCCTCGGCGTCCCTTCTCCGCAGTGCCTTTTCTCCGCCGCTTCGCCGAAGCCCTCCGCCCACCAGCTCGTCCCGGCGACCCTCGGCTGCCCCGGCGGCAACGAAGTCGCGGTACCTGGTCGTGGCCTCTTTCACCTTGGTCCCGAACCGCCCCAGCACCTCATCCACCGACTGCCCGGGAAGCTCCCGATTTCCCAGGATGACGGCGTGGCCGCACCAGGGGTACCGGTCCAGCTCGTCGAGGTTCGAGGCGAGCCGGGCCCGCAGCGGGTTCAACCCGATGTAGCGCACGAGCGCGAGAAGATACTCCTCCTCGTCACAGACGATGGACTTGTACCGGTTCTGGAAGAGGTGCCCGGACCTCTTGTGGCGCCGGTTGAACGTGACCGCGTAGCCCGTCAGGAGCCGCCGCATGAAAGACGCGAGCGGGATCTCCGTCGGGCGAAGCAGGAGGTGAAAGTGGTTGGGAAGCAGAGCCCAGGCGAAGCACTGGGTCTTGGTGGCGACGAGAAGCCGGCTCAGCCGACCGACGAAGTCCTCCCGATCCTCGTCGTCGAAGAAGATCCTCCGGCGCTCGATCCCGCGAACGATCACGTGCTGCAGGAGGCCGGGCAGGTCGAGACGGGCTTGTCTGGGCATGCGGGGAGGGTACCCTCTGCCGCGCCAAACTGTCAAACGAGCAACGTCCCCCCATCGTCCCCCAGAGTGGAGAGGGGCGCAGCGCTATCCGGACGCGGCCATCCTCTCGGTGCCCCGATCGGCGGACTCGATGACATCCTGAGTGGCGTCCACCTCCGGCGCTTCGAGGTACATCTCGCCACACTGGCCACACACCCAGGCAGGCACCGCGTCAAAGACGAGGTGATAGCCCTTGCGGTCCACGTGAAACGGACCGGTTCCGCGAGCCATCGCGCCGCCGCACTGAAGACAGGTCATGAGCGCCTCCTCACGCGAAAGGCGTCGTTCCATTCGCTGGGATCCGGGACGTAGGCCGTTATGATCGCGAGATACTCGTCTTTGGGTGCGCAGACAACGTGCACCGGCCTACCCTCAGATCCGCGGCCCAGGATCAGGCAACTGTGCCCCCGGAGGTCTTCCGGATAGTCCTCGATGATTTCTCCGGCTGCCACCACTTGCTGGACCTCGCAAGCCCGGATCAGCCGATCCGGTCGAGACATCTGGCGGACGGCAAGAGGAAGGAAGAGAATCATTCGCTGCAACGCCGCCCTGACAAGGGCCATGGTATCGGCGGTCGAACACATGGGGCCAGTCTAGCCCGAAGATCCCGGTCGCTCAAGTCGAGCCGCACGTCCGAGATTCCGTCACCCGGCAACCGGCTGGAAGCCCTCAAGGGCAACCTCAAGGGGTTCCACTCGATCCGGGTGAGCGACCAGTGCCGCGTCGTGTTCCGCTCGCAGGACAAGGGTGCCCACGATGTCCGGCTTATGGAGGATCACAGGCAGGACGCGCGACCACGATTCCTGAATACCGCATCCCGACAGGCCCCGGCGTTATCCCGGGTCGGGAATTCTCGGCTCCGCCCGGCGTCTCGCAGGTCGCTCTCGCCGCGCATCTCGGTGTGTCCGTGCAGCGCATCAACGAGGCCGTTCGCGGCAATGTCCCCTCAGCGGTCGCGGCGTGACCGCACCAGGGGTACCAGTCCAACTCGTCGAGGTTCGAGACGAGCCGCACCCGCAGCGGGTTCAACCCGATGTAGCGCACCAGCGCGAGAAGATACTCCTCCTCGTCACAGACAATGGACTTGTACCGGTTCTGGAAGAGGTGCCCGGACCTCTTGTAGCGCAGGTTGAACGTGACCGCGTAGCCCGTCAGGAGCCGCCGCATGAAAGACGCGAGCGGGATCTCCGTCGGGCGAAGCAGGAGGTGAAAGTGGTTGGGAAGCAGAGCCCAGGCGAAGCACTGGGTCTTGGTGGCGACGAGAAGCCGGCTCAGCCGACCGACGAAGTCCTCCCGATCCTCGTCGTCGAAGAAGATCCTCCGGCGCTCGATCCCGCGAACGATCACGTGCTGCAAGAGGCCGGGCAGGTCGAGACGGGCTTGTCTGGGCATGAGGGGAGGGTACCCTCCGCCGCGCCAAACTGTCAAACGAGCAACGTCCCCCCGCCGCAACGTCCCCCCGCCCCGACATCCACCTCCACCGGCCCGGGATGCTGGCCGAGGTGTTCCTCCGGGAGCTCCGCAAGGGCCTGTGGAGCGGCGCGACGTAGACGGCGGGCGCCGCCCCGAGGTCCCAGGGGCTGCCTGTGAAACCATCCGCTGCGCGACCGGAGTGCTTCGTCGCGCCGCTCGCCACTCCTCGCCTGTCTACCTCTGATAGGTCTCGTCGTTCGCTCCTGCGCACCCCGGTCCGGCCCCGGAACCGCTGTGCAGCATTTGTAGGTTGGATTGACAATCGGTGCTGCACCCGCTAGCCTGGAACGATGATCCCCCGCACCCTGGAGCGCAAGCTCCGTGAGCTCGCCGGCTACTACCCCGTCGTGGTGGTGACCGGCCCGCGGCAGTCGGGCAAGACCACCCTGTGCCGGATGACGTTTCCGGACAAGGCCTACGTCTCCCTCGAGGCGCTCGATGCCCGCGACTTCGCGCGCTCGGACCCGCGGGGATTCCTGGGCCAGTATGCCGGCGGAGCCATCCTCGACGAGGTGCAGCATGCCCCGGACCTGCTGACCTACCTGCAGGGCGAGGTGGACGAGCGCGGGGACCCGGGCCGCTTCATCCTCACGGGCTCGCAGCATTTCGGCCTATCGGACGCGATCTCCCAGTCCCTGGCCGGGCGCTGCGGCGTCCTAGCCCTGCTCCCGCCGAGCTTCGAGGAGCTGGGGGCCTTTCGGAACGCGCCGTCGGACCTGTTCCCGGTGCTCTGGCAGGGGGCCTATCCGCGGATCTACGACAGAAGCATCCCGGCCCACCAGTGGCTGGCCGACTATGCCACCACCTACCTTCAGCGCGACGTGCGGCAGGTGCTCAATGTCGGCGACCTGCATGCGTTCTCCGGGTTCCTCAAGCTCTGCGCCGGGCGGACGGCGCAAGAGGTCAACCTGTCGGCCCTGGGCAACGACGCGGGCGTGTCCCACAACACGGCCCGGGCCTGGTTGTCGGTGCTGGAGACGAGCTACCTCGTCCACCGGCTCCCTGCGTGGCACGCGAACCTGCGCAAACAGGTGGTCAAGGCTCCCAAGCTGCATTTCTTCGACAGCGGCCTCGTCTGCTATCTACTCGGGATCCGCGACCCCGAGCAACTCCGGCTGCACCCGCTGCGGGGCGCGATCTTCGAGAGCTGGGTGGTTTCCGAGGCCTATAAGGCGTTCGTGCACCGAGGCGCCCGGCCCGGCCTTTTCCACTACCGCGAGACGCGGGGCAGCGAGATCGACCTGCTCATCGAGGGTGCCGGTGGGTGGGAGGCCGTCGAGGTGAAATCGGGGGCCACCGTGACCCCCGACTTCTTCAGGTGCCTGCAGCGCCTCCCGGAGAGACTGGGAGCGGAAGGCGGGTCTCATCGTGCCCGGAGAGCCCACGTCGTCTACGGCGGGGACGAGTCCCAGCGGCGCTCCCAGGGCTGGGTCCACTCCTGGCGCGACGCCCCCGCGGCCTTCGCCGCGATGGTCTGAGCGCCCGCATGAGAGCAGACCGCAGTCGGTAAGCTCTTGGCACGCGCTGCTCCGGAGGGTGGCCGAGGCCAACCCCGAGTGGTCGGAGGCAGCACTGGAGGCCGCCATGGGCTCCTTCGAGCGCCTACCCGACGGGACGGTTCGCCCCTGGCTCACCCTGGACCGCCACCTCGAGATCCTCCGGGACCTCTGGGAGCAGAGGCCCGCGGCGCTCTACCCCCACGTGCGCGAGCCGGTGGTCCTGTTCGCCGCCGAGGACGGGGGCGGCCACCGGGACGTGCGCCGGAAGGAAGTCGAGGCCGCCCGAGAGACCCTGCCCCGCTCGTCGGTCCACAGGTTCCCCGACACCCACCACGACATCCACCTCCACCGGCCCGGGATGCTGGCCGAGGTGTTCCTCCGGGAGCTCCGCAAGGGCCTGTGGAGCGGCGCGACGTAGACGGCGGGCGCCGCCCCGAGGTCCCAGGGGCTGCCTGTGAAACCATCCGCTGCGCGACCGGAGTGCTTCGTTGCGCACTGGCTCAGTCCTCGCCTGTCTACCTGACAGGTCTCGTCGTTCGGTCCTGCGCACCCCGGTCCGACCCCGGGGCCGCTGTGCAGCTCTTGTAAGTTGGCTTGACAATCGGTGCTCCACCCAAGAGCCTGGAGCCACGGTCCCCCGCACCCTGGAGCGCAAGCTCCGTGAGCTCGCCGGCAACTACCCCGTGGTGGCGGACTGGGAATCCGGGGCAGGATCCCGCCTTGCCGACGAGCGCGGCCGGCGGTAAGAGTGGCCAAGCCGGGAAACGCCGGGTGGGTCTGTTCACTCGGGGGGGCACAACCTCACAGAGGGAGAAACGCGATGGCCGATCGAACCTCCTCCGCCGTGTGGCAGGGCACCTTGAAGGACGGGTCCGGGACGATGAAGGTCGGGAGCGGGGCCTACGAAGGCCCCTACACGTTCGCCTCGCGCTTCGAGTCGGGCGGGGGCACGAACCCGGAGGAACTGATCGGCGCCGCCCACTCGGGCTGCTACTCGATGTTCCTGGCGGCGCTCCTCGGCAACGCCGGCTTCGCCCCGAAGCGAGTGGCCACCACCGCCAGGGTGCACCTGGGGGAGGGTCCGACCATCACGAAGATCGAGCTCAGCACGGAAGCGGAGGTCCCCGGTCTGACCGACGCCGATTTCCAGAAGCACGCCGAGGAGGCCAAGAGGAACTGCCCGGTCTCGAAGGCCCTGGCCGGGCCGGAGATCACCCTGCAGGCGAGGCTTCTCGGGTAGGGAACGCGCCGCGGGCCCGCGCTTCACCCCACCCCCGGCAGGAGGAACAGGGCCGCCACGTAGGCCGTGTAGGCGCCCAGCAGGAGGGCGCCCTCGGCACGGGAGATCCCGAGCCCCGTCCGCATGATGGGCAGCAGGGCAAGGGTGAAGACCGCGAGGACCGGGTACTGGAAGCGGAAGAAGGTGTCCGGGATCTCTATGGGGTGCACCAGGGCGGCCACCCCCAGGATCCCCAGCAGGTTGAAGAGGTTCGACCCGAGGACGTTGCCCACGCCGATGTCGCTCTCCCCCCGGGTCATCGCCACGAGGGAGGCCGCCAGCTCCGGCAGACTGGTGCCCACCGCGACGACGGTGAGCCCGATGATCACCGCAGGCACGCCCAGGCCGGCCGCCACGGCCACGCCCCCCTCCACGAGCCAGTGCCCCCCCAGGAGCACCCCCACGAGGCCGCAGGCGGCGCACAGGCCGTCGCGCACCTTCCTGCGGCCGGCGGCGGCCGCTCGGCCGTAGGCCTCCTGGACCCCCTCGGGGGCCTGCCGCTCCCCCATCACGCTCCAGTAGAGGAAGCCGCAGAACGCGGCCAGGAGGACCGCGGCATCCCCCCGACCGATCACGCCGTCGGCGCTCAGGAGGACCACCAGGGCCACCGCGCCGAGACCCATGGGGGCCTCGCGCTTGAGGAGGGTGAACTCCACGGTCATCGCCCGCAGGGACGCCCCGAGCCCCAGGATGAGCCCCACGTTGGCGATGTTCGAGCCCACTATGTTGCCCAGGGCGATGTCCGGATTGCCCCGCACCGCCGCCGTCACGCTCACCACGAGCTCGGGGAGGCTGGTGCCGAACGCGACCACGGTCAGGCCCACCACCGCGGGGGCCACCCCAAAGCCGGCCGCCAGCCGGGAGGCGCCCACCACCAGGAGGCCGGCCCCGTAGTACAGGAGGGCCACGCCGGCGGCCACCAGGGCAAAGCCGGTCAGCACCGCGCGCCCACCTCCGCCGCCACGGGCTGGGCGGGATCGGGGAAGCCTGGAGCGCAGCGGCGAAACGCAGGGGCGCCCGGACTCCGCTTGCCGAGCAACCGGGGGATCCGGGGCGCACCCCCCGCGTTGACTCCGGGGCGAAATCCACCTAGATTGGCGACCTTCCGCAACCCGGCGGCCGCCGAGGCCCCCCACACCTCCCACGGAGCCCCATGGAATTCACGGACCTGACCTTCGATCAACTGAGTATCCCTCCCGAGCTCAAAGCGGGCATCGCGGCCTGCGGGTTCACCCACCTCACCCCGGTCCAGGCACGCAGCCTCCCCCCGACCCTCGAGGGCAAGGACCTGGCCGTGCAGGCGCAGACCGGCTCCGGCAAGACCCTGGCCTTCGTGACCACGATCTTCGACCGCTTCCTGCGCACCCCCCGGCGCCCCACCAAGGGGGTCTGCCCGCGCGCGATCGTTCTCACCCCGACGCGCGAGCTGGCAGTCCAGGTGCACAGCGACGCGATCCAGGTGGGGGCCAACCTCCCCTTCCGATCGCTCGCCGTGTACGGGGGCATCGACTACCGCAAGCAGCGGGAGGACCTCGCCCAGGGCATCGACCTCCTGGTGGGCACGCCGGGCCGGCTCATCGACTACCTGAAGCAGCGAGTCTACCACCTCAAGGACGTGGAGATTGCCGTCATCGACGAGGCGGACCGGATGTTCGACATGGGGTTCATCGGGGACATCCGCTTCCTGCTCCGACGCATGTCCCCCTTCGACAAGCGCCAGAGCCTCCTGTTCTCGGCCACCATCAGCGACCGGGTGATGGAGCTCTCGTACGAGTATATGAACGTGCCGGGCCTCGTGGAGATCACCCCCGAACGCGTGACGGCCGAGAAGGTGGAGCAGGTGCTGTACCACGTCAACAGTCGGGAGAAGTTCCGGCTGCTCCTGGGCTTGCTCCAGGCCGAGCCGTGGGAGAAGGCCCTGGTGTTCGTCAACACCAAGCGGGCCGGGAACATGGTGCAGGAGCGCCTGGAACGCAACGGCTACCCTGCGACGGTGCTCAGCGGAGACGTGGACCAGGCCCGCAGGCTGAAAATCGTTCAGAAGTTCATCTCCGGCGACGTCCGGATCCTGGTTGCCACCGACGTGGCCTCGCGGGGGCTGCACGTGGACCGCATCAGCCACGTCTTCAACTACGACCTTCCCCAGAACGCGGAGGACTACGTGCACCGGATCGGCCGCACCGCCCGGGCCGGCGCCTCGGGAAAGGCCGTCAGCCTGGCCTGCGAGGACTACGTGTACAGCCTCGGGGAGATCGAGGGGTACATCGGCCACAAGATCCCCGTGGAGCAGGTGCGCGACGAGCTCCTCCCCGCGGAGGTCCCGCGCCCGCCCCGGAGCCGCCGACCCGACGGCGAAGGGGAAGCGCCCCGGACGCGCCCCCGGGCCCGACGCCCCGGAGGCCCACGCGGGCGGGGACGCTGACCCGGGACGGGCGGCCCGCGACCCCGGCTCACCGATGAGGCATCCCCCGGGTCAGGCGCCGCCCGAAAGACGACCCGTCCCCACCCTCGCCCTCCCCGTGAAGGGGAAGGAAGCCCGGGTCCCCGTGCGCCCCGGAGGACTCACTGGGCGCTCGGCCACCCGGAAGAGATCCGCGGGGGCAGGAACCCACGATCCGGAATGGAACCCGATTCATTCACAAACTCTCACGGGTGGGCCCCTTCCCGAATCCACTCCCGGAGCCTCTCGAGCTCCTCTTCCGAGAGCCGCGGCGCCCCGAGGGGCATGAGGGGGGTGTCGCCCCCGGGCGCCAACCGCTCCAGGAGATAGCTCCCGTCGGGGTTCCCCGGCGCCACCAGCAACCGCTCCGGCCTGCGGGCGGAGGCCACGCCCACGAGCTCCCCGTGGGACCTCCCGGCGGACAGGTCCAACTGCCCCGCCGGCCTCGCCCCGCCGTGGCAGCCGACGGCCGAACAGCGGGGAACCAGGATCTCCGCCTCGATGGCGGCGAAGCCGCCGACCGACGGCGCCCCGGGCCCAGGCGCCGCCGCGGACGGCGACTCCCCGGACCCGCCGCACCCCCACAGGGCTACCGCCGCCGCCAGTAGGAGCCACCGTCGGCCCATCGCGCCTCCTCCTCACCGCAGACCTGCACCGCGGGCGCCCCGAGCCGGTGCGCCCGGGAAACCCCGCCGAATCCGGCCGTCCCCCGCCGCCGGCAGGTGTTTATACGCCAAGCCCTGCCCGGGTGACAAACCCCGTGCCCGCGCCGGCGAGCGCCTCGCGGAGGGCGGCGCCCAGCTGTTCGGCGAGGGACCGGGAAGAACCCTGGAACCCGGCCCGGCGCAGGGTGGTGAGGAACTCCCGGTGCGGGCGTCCCTGCCGGTAGGCAGGCTCGCGGCTCGGGTGGGGCAGATACCGGTCCACCAGGGACAGGTCGAGGTCCACCAGCAGGCTCGCCTGGTAGAAGAAGACCCCCCGGCCGCAGAAGGCGCTGGACCCCACCACCTTGCGGTCCCCATGGCACAGGTCCCCGCTACCCCGCCGGACCAGGGGCACGCCGCCGGCCCGGGCCAGGGCCAGGGCGAGGAGGTCGGCCGCCTCCCCCAGGTGCCTCTCCACGGCCAGGGGGTTGGAGACCCGCCGGGCCAGGCTGGCAACCAGGCATCCCGGTCCCAGGACCACCGCCCCACCGCCCCCGCGGCGGCGCAACAAGGGGACGCCGTCGGCCTCGCAGGCCGCGGCGTCCACCTCGCTCTCCGCGCGGCTGCCCCTCCCGAGCACCACCCCCACGGCGTCGGGCTCCCACACCCGGCTGGCGTGGGCGGCCCCTTGCTGCACGCGGGTCAGGAGATCCTGGTCCAGGGGGTGTCCCCTCACGGAGACCCCCTCAGACCCCGTGAACCAAGCTGCCGCGCGACCGGGTTTCTTCGTTGCGCATTCCCGCACCTCTCGCCCATCTACTCGACACGTCTAGCCGTTCGCTCACGCGCGCCTGTGCTCCGGTCTGCTCGCGACCATGCTTTCACAGACCCTTTCCGCGCCCGTTCGGGTGGTCTCGGCGCAGGGACCTCAGCTTCCCCGCGCACTCGGCCGGGTCCTTGCCGCGCCCCGCGACCATGGGGGTCGCGTCCACCACGAACCGCTCCAGCCGCAGGCAGAGGAACCGCAGGGCGGCCCGCCGCAGGTAGTCGCGGCACGCCGCGTACTCCTGCCCCTCCACGGGCCGCAGGGCCCGGTAGCCCCTCAGGAGGGCGCGTGCCAGGTCCCCGTCCACTGCCTGCCCCTTCCAGCCGGCGTCCAGGAGGAGGACCGCCAGGTCGTAGAGCCACGGCCCGGTCCCGAGCATCTGGAAGTCGAGCAGCGCGGCCACCCCGAGCCGGTCCGGGGCGAAGAGGACGTTGTCGAGGAAGAGGTCCGCGTGGAGGAGGCCCCACGGAAGCCCCTCCTCCGGCACCCGTTCCTGGTGGGCCGCCTCCTGCTCCAGCAGATCCGCCAGGTCGGGGTCGCCGCCGCGCACGCGGCCGGCGAGCCGACGGGCCAGGGGGGCGAGGACCGCCGCCCGGTGGGGCCCCTCCCCCCCGGCAAGCACCAGGTCGCGCCCGGCCAGGTGAAAGCGCGCCAGGGCGGCGCCCAGGGCCTCCAACTCGGCTTCCGTGGGGGCGACCACGAACCGGCCCTCGACGAACGGGCTCAGGGCGGCAGGTTTGTCCCGGACCCACAGAAGCGGGCCCGCAGGGCCGTCCAGGGGGGCGGGGCAGGGAACCCCGCGGCGGGACAGTGCCGCGATCGCCCCCAGGACCGCGGCCACCCTCTCGGGCCCCTCCCGCTCGAACACCGTGAGCACGAACCGGCGTCCCCCGGCCCGGACCCGGTAGGTGGTGTTCTCGATGCCCTCGGGGATGGGCTCCAGGCCCTCCAGGGGGCCGCCCCCGCAGGCGTCCAGCAGTGCCTGGACCTCCGCCGCCTCCAGGCGGGTGTAGACGGCCACCTCACCCTCCCCGGCCCTGGCCGCCGCGTCCCCGGGAAGCCACAGCATCGGCCAAGCGGACCCAGTCTTCCACCCCCAGGGCCTCGGGGCGCTCCCGCCCCGTGAGGCCCGCCTGCCCCAGGACCGCCTCCAGGTCCTCCCCGGCGAGGGCCCGGAGGGAATTCCGGAGCATCTTCCGGCGCTGCCCAAAGCCGGACCGGACGGTCGTCCACAGGGCCTCTTCGTCCCCCACCGCCGGCTCCGGCCGCCGATCCAGGCGCACCACGACGGACTCCACCTTCGGGGGTGGGCGGAACGACCCGGGGGACACCCGCAGCAGCAGGGAGACCCGGCAGAAGCACTGGGCCAGGACGCTCAGGGAACCCCTCTGGCGAGTGCCCGGGGGCGCGCAGATCCGCTCCCCCACCTCACGCTGGAGCATCAGGGTGAGGGACGTGAAGGCCCGTCGCTGGCGCAGCAGCCGGGCAAGCAAGGGACCGGAGATGTTGTACGGGAGGTTGGCCACCACGCGCAGGGGCCCGCCGGCCTCGCCGGCCAGGGCCTCGTAGTCGGCCTCCAGCGCGTCGGCCACCCACACCCGCAGCCCCTCCAGGCCTGCCCGCTCCAGGTGCTCCACCATGCGGGGATCCGCCTCCAGGGCCCAGACACGGGCACCGGCGGCCAGCAGCGCCCGGGTGAGCCCCCCCGGCCCGGGCCCGATCTCCAACACCGTCTCCCCCTCCGCGACTCCCGCCCCCTCCACGATTCGCCGGAGGATCCCCGGGTCCGACAGAAAATGCTGCCCCAGGCTCTTCCGAGCCCGCGGCGGCCGCCCCGGGGCGTCGCCCCCTCCCGTCCCCGAACCCGGAGGCCGTCCCTTGCCGGGCCGCCTTCGCCCTCCGCCTTCCGGGCTCAGCCGCCCCCCTCCCGGCCCAGGGGCCACGTGGGCACCGCGTTGATCTCGAGCCCGCCCCGAACCCCGTCGAGGTACCGGTGACGGCCGGCGCTCGCCACCATGACGGCGTTGTCGGTGCAGTACCGGGGCCTCGGGATCACCAGGGCCACCCCGCCGTCGGCGGCGGCCTCGGCCAGGCGCTGCCGCAACCGGCTGTTGCAGGCCACCCCACCGCAGGCCACGACGCACCGCGCCCCCTGGCGCCGGGCCGCCCGCAGGGTCTTCTCCACGAGGGTCTCCACCACCGCCTCCTGGAACGAGGCGCAGGTGTCCCAGAGCTCCTGACCTTCCAGGCCGGCCGAGTGCCGCTCGCAGTGAGTGCGCAGCGCCGTCTTGAGACCGGAGAACGAGAAGTCCAGATGCTCCGCCTGGAGCATGGGCCGAGGAAACGGGTAGCGGCCCGGGTCCCCCTGGCGCGCGAGCCGATCGATGTGGACGCCGCCGGGGTACCCCAGACCCAGGAGCTTGGCCACCTTGTCGAAGGCCTCGCCGGCGGCGTCGTCCAGGGTCTGCCCGAGGGACCGGTAGTCCCCCCGCGCGCCGGAGAGGTACAGGGCCGTGTGCCCCCCCGAGGCCACCAGCCCCACGAAGGGGACCGGCACCTCCCCCTCGAGGTAGGCGGCAGCCAGGTGGGCCTCCAGGTGGTTCACCGGCACCAGGGGTTTCCCCTTGGCCCAACACAGGGACTTGGCGAAGGACAGGCCGACGAGGAGCGCCCCGGCCAGGCCGGGACCCTGGGTGGCCGCCACCGCGTCGACCGCCTCCAGGTCGACCCCCGCCTTGGTCAGGGCCTGCTCCACCACCGGCACGATGGCCTCCGCGTGGGCACGACAGGCGAGCTCCGGGACCACACCCCCGTACTCCGCGTGGAGGTCCACCTGGCTGGCGACGACGTCGGACAGGACGTCGCGCTCGCCGCGGAGCACCGCCGCGGCGGTCTCGTCGCAGGAGGTCTCCAGGGCCAGGATCAGGGTGTCGCGGCTCACAGCAGGTTCGCCGCCAGCTCGGCGAGGGCGCTGCGCTCCCCCTTCGTCAGGGTCACGTGGCCCGCGAGGGCCTGTCCCTTGAACCGCTCCACGCAGTACGTGAGGCCGTTGCTGGTGGAGTCGATGTAGGGGTTGTCGATCTGGTACGGATCGCCGGTGAGCACGATCTTCGTCCCCTCCCCCGCTCGGGTGATGATGGTCTTGATCTCGTGGGGCGTCAGGTTCTGGGCCTCGTCCACGATCAGGTACTGGTAGGGGATCGAGCGCCCCCGGATGTAGGTCAGGGGCTCCAGCGACATCAGGTCCATGTCGATGAGCTCCTGGTATCCCCGGGTCCTGCGCCCGTCGCGCCCCTCGGAGCCGGCGAACAGGAAGTCCACGTTGTCGAAGATGGGCTGCATCCAAGGGCGGAGCTTCTCCTGCACGTCACCCGGCAGGAACCCGATGTCCCGGCCCATGGGGAAGATCGGGCGCGAGACCAGCAGGCGCTTGTAGACCTGCTCCTCCACCGCCTTCTGGAGCCCGGCGGCGATGGCCAGCAGGGTCTTCCCCGTGCCCGCCTTCCCCACCAGGGTCACGACCTTGACCTCGTCGTCCAGCAGCACGTCGAGCGCGTAGCGCTGCTCCCGGTTTCGGGGCTGGACACCCCAGATCGGCTCCTTGGGCAGGCGCAGGGGCTCCACGCGCCCCTTGCCCTTGAACCGCCCCAGGGCCGTGTGGCTGGGGCTGCCTTCGTCCAGCAGGCACACGAACTGGTTGATCTGGAGGGGGACGTCCACCTCGGTGCCGCCCTCCCGGAAGAGCTTGTCCACGGAGGAACGAGGTACCGTGACCTCCGCGGTACCGGTGTAGAGCTCCTCCAGCCGCACCTTGCCGCGCTCGTAGTCCTCCGCCCGGATCCCCAGCACGTTGGCCTTGATCCGCAGGTTGGTGTCCTTGGTGACGAAGACCACGGGCAGGGATTCCTGCTCCTGGAGGGCCAGGCAGACCGCCAGGATCCGGTTGTCCCCCTTGCCGCCCGAGAGCTCGGGCGGCAGGCGCGCCTCGTGCTCGTCGCCGAACCGGACCCGGACGAGCCCCCCCTTCTCGTTCGGGATCCCCTCCCGCAGGTCCCCGCTGACCCGCAGCCGGTCCAGGAACCGCGACACCTGACGGGCGTTTCGGCCCATCTCGTCCGAGTTCTTCTTGAACCGGTCGATCTCTTCGATGACCGTGATGGGGATGTTCAGGTTGTTGTCGTCGAACACGAGCAGCGCGTCGGGGTCGTGCAGGAGCACGTTGGTGTCGAGGACGTAGTTCTTCTTCATGGGTCCTCCCCGGCCGCTGCGCCGGTACGGGAACCGCCCCGGGGGCGGGGCTTACAGTGCCGCCAGCTCCCGCAGGGCGCGCACGAGTCCCTCGGCATCCTCTACGGCATTGAAGGCGCCGAAGCTCGCACGCACCGAGCCCGCGGGGAAACTCCCCAAGGTCTTGTGGGCATCCGGGGCACAGTGCAGCCCCACCCGGACCGCGATGCCGTAAAGCTCGTCCAGGGCGAACCCGACGTGGGCGGCGTCGCGGCCCGCCAGATTGAAGGACACGACCGCCACCCGCCGGGAGACCTCCCGCGGACCGTAGAGCACGAGGCCGGGGACGGCCGTGAGCTCCGGCAGGAGGTACTCGAGGATCCCCTCCTCCCCTCGGCGCACCGAGGCCACACCCCTCTCCTGGAGATAGGCCGCCCCGGCCCCGAGGCCTGCGAGCCCCGAGGCGTTGAGGGTCCCGGCCTCCAGGGCCTCGGGCATCTCCTCCGGCATCGAGCGGTCCTCGCTCCGGCTGCCGGTGCCCCCCTCCAGGAGCGGCTGCACCTCGACGCCCGGTGCGACGTACAGCAGCCCGGTTCCCTGGGGTCCGAGGAGCCCCTTGTGCCCCGGCGCGGCCAGGAGATGGACGCCGAGGGCGGAGACGTCCAGGGGCAGCGAACCCACGGTCTGGGCGGCATCCAGGAGGAAGAGCAGACCTCGGCGGCGGCACAGGTCCCCGACCGCAGCCGCATCCTGCAGGGTGCCCGAGACGTTCGAGGCGTGGCACAGCGCGATCACGCGGGTCTCCGGCCGCAGGGCCCGCTCCAGGGCGGCGACCGACACCACCCCGTCCCGCCCCGCCTCCACCCAGGTCACGGAGACACCTCGACCCTCCAGCGCCGCCAGGGGTCGTACCACGCTGTTGTGCTCCATCCTCGTGGTGACCGCGTGGTCGCCGGGGCGCAGGACACCCTTCAGGGCCAGGTTGAGGGCGTGGGTCCCGTTCAGGGTGAAGACCACACGGGACGCGTCGCCGACCCCCAGGAGGCGGGCCACGGACTCCCGGGCCTCGAGCACCTGCCGGGCCGCCGCGAGGGCCGCGCCGTGACCCGAGCGGCCCGGGTTGGCCCCGAGGCGCAGGGTCCGGTCCGCGGCCTCGTAGACCGAGGAAGGCTTGGGGTGGGAGCTGGCGGCGTTGTCGAGGTAGATCACGGGAGCCCTCTGCCGCGCCGGCGGGTGCTCCCCGGAACGCGGGCATCCCGGGCGAGCCGCCCCTGCTTCGAGAGCCCGGGACCCCCGGGCACCGGGGGCCTCGCCTGCCCCCGTGGAGCATCGCGGCGCTCAGGCATCGTACTTCGGCAAGGCGAGCTTGAAGAACTCCACCCCGTCCTCACGGAGGGAGTCCTCCTCCTCCGGGGTCGCCGATCCCCGGATGTTGCGCTGCTCGGACTCCCCGGAGTCGATCCGGCGGGCCTCCTGCGCGAAGGAGGCACCCACGTCCTCGAAGTGGGACTCCACGAAGCGGGTCAGCACGCGGAAGAACGCCTCGGGGGGAGGCACGGCCGGCGGCGGCGCGTTCCCCGGCGCCGGGGGCTTCCCTGCCGGCTGCCTCTCGGGCCCCGCCGCCGAGCGGCGGCTCATGTGCACGGCCACGGGGCTGAGCTGCTTGGTCACGGTGCGGGAGCCGCACAGCGGGCACTCCACGAGCCCCCCGGCCATCTGCTGCTCGAAGTCCCGGGCGCTCCCGAACCACCCCTCGAAACGGTGGCCGCCGTCGCAGGCCAGGTCGAAGGTGATCATGCCGTCACGCCCCGGCCCGGCCCAGGGCCTCGAGGTACCCCTGCAGCCGGTCCATGCCTTCCCGGATGTTCTCCATGGAGTTGGCGTAGGTGAACCGGAGGTACCCCTCCCCCCGGCTCCCGAAGTCCACGCCCGGGGTGCACCCCACCCGGGCCTTCTCCAGCACGTCGAAGGCGAGCCGGTAGCAGTCGTCGGTGAGGTGCGAGACGCCCACGAACACGTAGAACGCCCCCGTGGGGTGGCAGCGAAAGGTGAACCCCATCCCCTCGAGCCGCTCGAGCAGGTACCGGCGGCGGCGGTCGTAGGTGGCGACCATCCGGGCCACGTCCGGGGCCGTCTCCGTGAGGGCGGCGATCCCGGCCCGCTGGACGAAGGCGTTGGCCGAGATGTAGAAATTCTGCTGCATCTTCTGGATGGGCCGCACGAACTCCGGGGGCACGATCATGTACCCGAGCCGCCAGCCGGTCATCGCGTAGAGCTTGGAGAAGCCGTTGACGACGAAGGCCCGGTCCGTGAACTCGAGCACCGAACGCTCTCGACCCTCGTAGACGAGACCGTGGTAGATCTCGTCGGAGACCACGTAGGCCCCTGCCCGTTCCGCGCGGCCCACGACCTCCCCCAGCCGCTCCCCCGAGATGACGGTCCCCGTGGGGTTGGCCGGCGAGTTCACGAGGACCACCTTGGGCCGGCTCGCCAGCGCCCGGTCCATCTCGTCCGGCACGAACTGGAAGGCCTCCTCCTCCCGCACCGGCACGTAGACCGGCACGCCCCCGGAGAACTCGATGAACGGCGGGTAGGAGGCGTAGTGCGGGTCGGTGAGCACCACCCGGTCCCCCGGGTCCAGCAGGGAGGCGAAGGCCAGGAACAGAGCCGGCGAGGAGCCGGAGGTCACGATCACCCGCTCCGGGTCCACGTCGGCCCCGTAGCGGGTCTGGTAGTGAGCGGCGATGGTCGCCCGGAGCTCGTGGAGCCCCAGGCTGTGGGTGTAGTGGGTCTCGCCGCGCTCCAGGGCCTCGGACGCGGCGCGGCGCACGGCCTCGGGGGTGTCGAAGTCGGGCTCGCCCACCTCCAGGTGGACGACCTGCCGGCCCCCGCGCTCCATGGCCTGGGCGGTCTCCAGCACATCCATGGCAATGAAGCTCGGGATCTCCCGGGCACGGCGCGACACGGCCCCGGGGCGTTCTCGACTCTGGATCATCCCTCTCTCCGGGGACCGTCCCTGCGTGATTCTCGGATCTTAGCAGGGGCCCGGGCGGGCGGGCAAGGCGCGGGCACAGGACCAGAAGCCCCCGCCCCATCGCGGGGCGGGGGCGGGGAGCCTTGGAGCGCAGCCCCACACCGCCTCGACCGGGCCACCGAGCCCGGCGCGAACGGGTGAAGGCCGGCGCACCGGAACCGACGGGGACACCTCTTCGAATGGCCGCGGATTGCGGGGCGGAGCGGAGGGGCTCCCGGACTTTGCTTGCCGACCAGCCGGTGGATCCAGGGGAGGCTCGCTCCTTGCCCCCGAGAGGCAAGTGTCCTACCCTGGAACGGCCTGCTTCCGGGGGATGCACCCACGTCGGGGGCGGGGCTGCGGGTCCTTTCGCCCTGCCTTGCCATCGGGACGGCCTCATGGTTCGTGTGCTTCTGGAGATCAGCCTGCCCCAGGGGGCCCTGGAAGGGGTACGCCGGGCGTTGGCCCCCTCGGCCCTGCCCGAGGGCCTGACGGGTCGCCTCGAGCCCCTCGGCGGCCTCGGCGGCTGCGAGAGCCTGGCCCGGGGCGGGGCGAACGATTGGACGCCGTGCTGGGTCTGCCTCGAGGCGGGACCCGGGGGGGAGCAGGCCCTCGCAGGTGTCCTCGCCCGCCTCCGGGAGGCCTTGACCGAAGCCGCGCGGGCAGGCGGCCTGGAGCTCCTCGCGATTCCCGCCACGGCCCAGCTCGGAGAGGAATTCTGCCGGTTTCGGGACCTCCTGGACGTGGCCCGGCGCTTGGGCTGACCGAGGAATGGACTACCGACGCGATGTCTTCCCCCCGGCCATCGCCCTGGCGCTCTCCGCGGGGGTGCATCTGGCGCTGGCCTGGTGGAGCCCCGCGCCCAGACCGGACACCCCGATCCCCGCGCCTGCTCCCGTCGTCGTCGAGTACCTGCCGGGGGAAGGTGAAGGGGACCCTGGGTCCGAGACCTCGGCGGAGACGACCGACGAGCCGCGGGAGGACGGCGGCCGGCCTGAGGTCCGGGCGCCCCCCGAGCCCCCGCCCCTTCGGGAGGAGCCCCAACGGCCGCTCGCGGCCGCCCCGGAGAGGCAGGCCGAACCGGAGCCCTACGACCGGCCCGGCGAACCCGAGGACCCGTTCCTCCCGGAAGAGACCCCGCCGCCCGTCACCGCGGAGGACCCGGGGGAGCCGCCACCCCTCCCCCTGGCGCACCTCTTCCCCCGCTCGGAAGACCTCCGGCTCCCGACGAGCCCCTCACCGGTGCCCGATCCGGCCGGCGCCGAAGCGAAGGAGGCCACGCTCAGCCTCCAGGACCCCGACGCCCGGTACAAGGGGTACCTGGGCCACGTGGAGGCCTCCATCGATCGGACCTGGCGTTGGAAGGAGGCCATCCTGGCGGCGCAGGGGGGCGGCAGGGTGCTCCTGCGCTTTTCCCTCGCTCCCGGCGGGGCGGTGGAGGACGTTCAGGTGGTGGAGAGCTCGGGCAGCCCGCTCCTGGACTGGGAGGCGGCGGAGGCCGTCCGCCGGGCGCTGGTGCCTCCCTTTCCCGGCCACTGGACCATCGAGCGCCTTCACTTGTTCGCCCAGTTCGTCTACCGGCTGGACTGATCTACTTACTACCCGCCGCAATGCCCCTGGAGCACGTCGGCGACCGCCTCCACGTCGTCCAGGCCGACCACCGGGAAGGGGGCCTCCAGGCCTTCCACGTCGGTGGCGGCACAGAGCACCTCCGGCAGCCACGGCCCCGCCGTCCCCACTCCCCGCCGGACGACCTCGATGCGCGGGTAGCCCTGCAGCCCCTTGAACCCCTCGATCAGGAGGATGCGAACCTCGGGGGGACACAGCCTCGCCAGTGACGCGGGGTCGAGCTCGGGCGGCCGGTCGAAGAAGGCCACGACCTCCCCCTCCGTGACCAGGAAGGTGGCGCGCGCGCCCGCCCGGCGGTGCCGCCAGGTGTCCTTCCCCTCCCGGTCCACCAGGATGCGGCCGCGGTGGTGCTTGACGGTGGCGGCGGGGAGCCCCCGGCGCGCCAGGGCCGGGATCAGCCGCTCCACGAGGGTGGTCTTCCCGCTCCCGGAGGGCCCGCAGACCAGGCACACGGCGACCAAGGGGTCACTCCGGCCCCGATAGACCCGGGCGTTCTCCCTCCAGGAATCCCAGATCGTAGAGCTGCACCCGCACCCGGTCACCCGGTACGGCCTCCGGCGACGACTCCGAGAGGATGAGGAGCGCGTTGGCCTCGACCAGGGTCTTGAGGATGCCGGAGCTGCGCTTCTTCGTGCTCACGACCCGGAGCTGCTCTCCGTCGCGCTCCACCCGGCACCGGACGAACTCCACGCGGCCGGCCTTGCCCTTCACCGGCCCCGCCTCCCCCCCGAGGAGCGCCTCGCACACCGGCCGAAAGATGCTCCGGTGGCCCTGGAGCCGGCGCAGGGCGGGCCGGACGAACTCCTCGAAGCCCACCATGGCGCTCACGGGGTTTCCCGGGAGGCCGAAGAACGGCACGCGCCCCTTCGTACCGAAGACCACGGGTTTACCGGGCCGCATCCCCACCTTCCAGAAGACGAGCTCCACCCCGGAGGCGGCGAGCACCGGCCGGACGAAATCGTAATCCCCCATGGACACCCCGCCGGTCGTGATCACCACGTCCGCCCCCGCCGCCCGGTCGAGCATCTCCCGCAGGCCCTCCGGGTCGTCCCGGCCGATCCCCAGAATCACCGGCACCCCCCCCGCCTCCGCCACCTGGGCGGCGATGCCGTACGAGTTGGAGTTGAAGATCCTGCCGCCGTCCACCGAGGCGTCGAGCTCCACGATCTCGTCCCCCGTCGCCAGGATGGCGACCCGGGGGCGCTGGTGGACCGACACCTGGGAGCGGCCCAGGCTGGCGAGCATCCCGACCTCCGGAGGCCGGATGGGGGTGCCCCGGGGCAAGACGAGCTCCCCCGCCCGCACGTCCTCCCCCGCGAGGCGGATGTTGGCCCCGAGGGCCGGCACCTTGCGGACGCGCACCCACCCCTCCTCACCGTCGGTGTCCTCCACCGGGACGACGACGTCGGCGCCGGGGGGAACCGGTGCCCCGGTCATGATCTTGACCGCCTCCCCGGGGCCGAGGCCCTGCTCCCTGCGGGCGCCCGCCTGGACCTCGTCCACGACGCGGAGCCGGACTTCCCCCGACAGGTCCTCGCCCCGGCAGGCGTACCCGTCCATGGCCGAGTTGTCCCGCGGGGGAAGATCCCGGGGAGCGTGCACGTCCTCCGCGAGGACCCGGCCCCGGGCGTCGAGGAGCGGCACCTTCTCGGGCGGCAGGGGCTGAAGCTCCCGGAGGACGGTCTCGATGGCTTGCGTGACGGAGATCATGCCTCTTCCCCTGGGTGGGTGGGTGGGCGGGCGGGTAGGTGGGTAGGCCCGCGGCGCGAGCGGAAGCGCGGATGCTAGCAGCAGCCCCGAAAAGGGGTCAAGGCGTGCAGCGCCCAGCTACCCGGGGGCCGAGGACCTTCCCCCTCTGCCGCAGGGCCCCGCTCTCCGCAACGAAATCCTCGAGCATGTCGATGACCAGCAACTCGCGGCGCACGTCACCAACCCTCCTCGCCCAGCAGCGGCACGAAGCGGCAGCCGCCGAGGTTCTCCTCCGCGAAGCGCCCGCCCCTGCGGATCACCCGAACGAGCTCCTGGTATCCGCGGTCCCCCACCGGAATCACCAACACCCCGCCCTCCGGGTCGAGCTGCGCCCGCAGCGCCTGGGGCACGCGGGGGCCCCCCGCGGTGACCACGATGCCGCGAAAGGGGGCCTCTTCCGGCAGACCCAGGGTCCCGTCCCCCACGTGCACGGCCACTCCGCGGTACCCCAGCTGCTCCAGCCGCAACGCCGCCTGGCGGGCCAGGCCGGCCTCCCGCTCGAGCGTGTGGACCGTACACCCCATCTCCGCCAGCACCGCTGCCTGGTAGCCGGACCCCGTCCCCACCTCCAGAACCTTCTCGGTGCCCTTCAGCCACAGGGCCTCGGTCATGAGGGCCACCATGTAGGGCTGGGAGATCGTCTGGCCCTCCCCGATGGGAAGGGGCGTGTCGTCGTAGGCCATGGCCCGGTGCCCCCCGGAGACGAACTCGTGCCGGGGGACCCGTGCCATGGCGCGGAGCACGAGGGGATCCTGGATGCCCCGCGCGCGAAGCTGGCGGCGCACCATCTCCTCCCGAAGGCGATCCCACTCCCTGTGCGGTTCGTTGGCTGGTTTCACGGCGGCTCGGGTCGGCCTGGGGTCCGCTCCCAGCATAGTGCCGCGACCCCCGGCGTCAACCGGGCGGCCCGACGTGGATTCCCCGCCTGCTCGGCACGCGAAGTCCGGGAGCCCCTACGTTTCGCCCCGCAATCCGCGGCGAATCGAAGGGGTGTCCCATCGGGCCCCGGTCCGCCGGGCTTCACCGGTTCGCGCCGGACCCGGCAGGTCGGTCGATGCGACACGGGGCTGCTCTCCGGGGCTCCCGGCCTCCGACGCACGATGTCTGATGGATTCCGGCCGATCGGAGAGCAACGGGCGCAGGAGCCGCAGGGTCTCCACCGCAGCGTCCCGCAGGGTCTCCCAGACCCCCTCCCCCAGACGGGCGACCGCCTCCCGCCCCGGCACGCCCGGCGCCGCCAGCTCCCGACGCAGGTCCTCGACGGGGACGGCCCCGGGGATGTCCCGCTTGTTGAACTGGAGGACACAGGCGATCCGGGGCCGCCCACGGGGGTCCGCCGCGACGTGGCGGAGCAGGCTGCGCCAAGCCTCCACGGTGGCATCCAGGCGCAGGGGGTCGCTGTCCGCCACGAACACGACGCCGTCCGCGCCCTGGAGCACCAGCCGGCGGGCGGCTTCGTGCACGGCCTGCCCGGGGGCGGCGTGCAGGTGGAAGCGCGGTCGAAGACGCCCCACGGCGCCGAGATCGCCCGGGACGAGGTCGAAGTACAGCCCTTCCTCCGGGAAGGCGGCCAGGCGTATGAGCCGGCCCGCGCTGCCCGGGGCCGCCCGACGGTGGAGGGCGAGCAGGTTGGTCTTCTTCCCCGACGAGCCCGGCCCGCAATAGACCAGCTTGATGTGGAGCTCCCGGGTGACGTCGTTCGCGAAGGCCATCGGCCCTCCGAGGGGTAGGGGGCCCGCAAGGCCCCCGGGAAGCGCCGGCAGTGCCGGTCGAGCGCCGCGGGTCAGCGCCCGGGGGGGCCTCGCGCCGCCCGGACCGCGGTCACCCGGCAGTCCACGGCGCCTCGGGCGACCAAGACTTCCAGATCCTCTCCGAGCCGGCAGGCGCCCGCATCCCGCACCACCTCGCCCCCGGCCCGCCGGGCGATGGCGTACCCGCGCCCCAACACCGCCAGCGGGCTCAGAGCGCCCAGCGCGACCTCCTCCTGGGCGACCTGCCGGCGCCGGTGGTCCAGGGAGGCGGGCCAGCCCCACAACCGCTCCTCCAGCCGCGTCAGGCGGCCGCCCACCTGGGCGAGCCGCCGCTCCGGGGACCCGGCGGCCAGCCGGGCCTCGCCCGCGGCCACCCGGGTCCGGGCCCGCAGCAGGCGGCGCTGCAGGGCGGCATCGAGGGCCTCCAGGCTCCGATCCACGCCGATCCGCAGCCCCGCGAGCCGGGCCGCCGGGGACCGGAGGGCCGGGTCGAGGCGCTCCAGCCGGCGGCGGCGCCGGTCGAGGCCCTGGCGGAACGCCTTCACCAGGAGCGCTTCCGCCCCGCGCACCTGTTCGGCCCAGCGGCCCCACTCCCTCACCGCGAGCTCCGCAGCGGCCGACGGCGTCGGCGCCCGGAGGTCCGCAGCGTGGTCCACCAGGGTCACGTCGATCTCGTGGCCCACCGCCGCGATCAGGGGCACCGGCGACGCCGCCACCGCCCGTACCAGGGCTTCGTCGTTGAACGCCGAGAGGTCCTCGGCGCTGCCTCCCCCCCGGCCCAGCACGATGACCTCCACCTCCGGGTGGGCCGCGGCCAGGGAGAGCGCCTCGCGCAGCTCCTCCGCCGCGCCGTCGCCCTGGACCCGGGCGGGTGCCAGGAGCACGTGCACCCCGGGGGCCCTACGTCGGAGCACCTCCAGGATGTCCCGAAGGGCCGCGCCGGTCGGGGAGGTGACGACCCCGACGGCAGCGGGCAGGGGGGGCAGGGGCCGCTTTCTCTCTGGGTCGAAGAGCCCCTCGGCCGAGAGCCTTCTCTTCAGGGCCTCGAGCTCGAGCCGAGCGAGCCCTTCCCCGAGGGGCTCGATGTCCTCGACCAGGAGCTGCACGTCCCCCCGGGCCTCGTACAGGGTGAGCCGCCCCCGGAGGAGAAACCGGGCACCATCGGCCAAAGGCACCCGCAGCAGGCGCAGCACCGTCCGGAAGCAGACCGCCCGCAGTTGGGCCCGGCCGTCTCCCAGGGTGAAGTAGGCATGACCCGAGGAGGGGAGGCGCAGGTTCGACACCTCCCCCTCCACCCACACCGAGGCGAACCCCTGCTCCAGGGACTGGCGCGCCCGGAACACCAGCTCGCCGACCGAGAGGATCTCGCCGGGCTCCGGGCGCCAGGCCTCGTCAGCCACGCAGCGCCTCCCCCAGCCCCTCGGCCTTCGTCAGGAAGTCCCGGAGCCGGCGCTTGAGATCCGCCTCGAGCTGGCGGACCCGCTCCCGGGAGACCCCGAACTGTTCGCCCAACTCCCGCAGGGTCACGGGCTCCTCCGCCAGGAGGCGCTGGTCGAAGATGGCCCTCTCGCGCTCCTCCAGCCCCTCGCGAAACTCGCGCAGCTTGGCCCGCACCTGCTGCCGGAGCTCCCGGTCGGCGAGCTGCTCGCTCACGTCCCCCCCCGTGTCGGCCACGAAATCCATGCGCGAGGAGTCCGAATCGGGCTCCACGGGCGCGTCCAGGGACACATCGGAGCCGGACAGGCGCTTCTCCATCTCGATCACCTCGTCCTCCCTCACGTTGAGGCGGGAGGCGATCAGCTTGGGCTCGGGCCGAAACCCCTCGGCCTCGAGCTCCCGCTTGACCTTCTTGAGGTTGAAGAAGAGGCGCCTCTGGTTCTGGGTGGTGCCGACCTTCACCAGGGACCAGTTGTTCAAGACGTAGCGGATGATGTACGCCCGGATCCACCAGGCGGAGTAGGAGGAGAGCTTGACGCCGCGGTACGGGTCGAATTTCTCCACCGCCCGCATCAGGCCGATGTTGCCCTCCTGGATGAGGTCCATGAGGTTCGAGAAGTTGCGCCGGAACTCGTAGGCGATCTTCACCACCAGCCTCAGGTTCGCCAGCACGAGGGTGTAGGCGGCGCGCAGGTCCCCTTCCTCCCGGTACTTGCGCGCCAGACGGACCTCCTCCTCCTGGGGGATCAGGGGATAGCGGCTCACCTCCGCCATGTACTGCTGCAGGGGTCCGCTCTCCACCAGGTCCGTCGCCGGCATCGCGGCCAGGTCCTCTTCCTCGAAGTAGCCGTGCCCCAGGTCCTCCGTTTCGCCCCGCGCCCTGTCCGCCTCGGGCTCGAGCGCCTCGGGCTCGAGCACCTCAGGCTCGAGCACGTCGACGGACTCCCCCGCCGCGCCCCGGCCCGCCTGGCCTCCCGTTCGCTCCTTCTCTCGACCACCCATCGACACGTCCCGATCCCTTCTCCCGGAAGCAGCTCCCCTTGCGACGGCGTCCCGTGAAGCGCCGAGCCCCTCTCGGGCCCCCCGTGCACGGGCGCGCGTCCGGGGCGGTCCGGGAGGAAAGACGCCTACCGGCCCTCCCGCACCAGCCGCGTCGGAGGACCACCGTGCATGCTACGGGATGGGTCCGGGGATTGCAACGCGGCGGAGGGCCCGCAGTTCGCCCCTAACACACGAACATGTCAAGAGTTCCGTGGGCTTGGCCCCCTCGCGCCGGCCGCCGCCGCCAGGAAGGCATCCACCGCCCGGACCCCGTCCACGGCCGCGCTCACGATGCCTCCGGCGTAACCCGCGCCCTCCCCCACCGGGTACAAGCACGGAAATCCCGGGGACTGGAGATCCTCCCCGCGAACCAGGCGGACGGGGCTCGAGGTGCGGGTCTCGACCCCGAGCAACCACCCTTCCCCCAGGACCCCCACCTGCCGGATGAGGGCCGGCAGAGCCTCCCGCAGGGCCTCGGCGACGAAGTCGGGCAGGCATCCGCGCAGGTCCGCCGGGACCGCCGGCCAGGGACAGCTGGTGCGGGGGACGTCCCGGGAGGGTCGCCCCGCCAGGAAGTCGGCCACCCGTTGGGCGGGAACGCCGCGGGGGCCTCCCAGGGAAGCCGCCCGCTCCTCCCACTCCCGCTGGAAGCGGTACCCCGCGAGAGGGCCGGCACCCGCCTCCCCCGGCCCCACCCCGACCACCAGGGCCGCGTTGGCCCACCGCCCCGTCCGGCCGGAGGCGCTCATGCCGTTGACCACCAGCCCCCCGGGCTCGCTCCCGGCGGGGATCACCGCTCCCCCCGGACACATGCAGAAGGAGTACACGTCCCGGCGCTCCCGGGTGCGGGCCTTCACGCCGAATTCCGCGGCGGGCAGTCCGGGGTGCCCGGCCCACCGGCCGTACTGGTTCCGGTCGAGCCGCGCCTGGGGGACCTCCACCCTCAACCCCACCGCGAACCCCTTGGACTCCAGGGGAACCCCCTGGGAGGCCAGCGCCGCGACGAGATCTCGAGAGCTGTGTCCCGGCGCCAGGAACACCGGCTTGCCCGGCAGCACTTCCCCGGCCGCCCGGACCCCGACCACCCGGCCCGCCCGGAGGACCAGGCCCTCGACCCGGGTGCGGAACCGCACCTCGGCGCCCCCGGCCTCGAGGGCGGCACGCACCCTGCGCAGGAGCCCCCGCAACCGGTCGGTCCCCAGGTGGGGCCGGGCGTCGAAGAGCACCTCCTCCGTGGCCCCTGCCGCCACCAGCTGTCGAAGGACCCACTCCCTGCGAGGGTCTTTCCCCCGATAGGTGAGCTTGCCGTCCGAGAAGGTCCCGGCGCCCCCCTCCCCGAACTGGACGTTGCTCTCCGGGTCCAGCTCCCCCTCCCTCCAATACCGCGCCACGGCCCGGATGCGCCGGTCCAGGGCGTCTCCCCGCTCGAGCACCAGCGGGGGGGCACCGCGGGCGGTCAGCCGCAGCGCCGCGAAGAGCCCGGCGGGGCCGGTGCCGATCACGAGGGGACGCGGGCGCCCGGAGGCGGGGGAGCGGGATGGAGGAGCCGGATCGGGGAACCCGACGGGGGACCACAGGTCACGGCCCGGCGACGCGGACCCTTCGGCGGGGGACGGCTCCGGGTTCCAGGGGGACACCGCGGCGCCCGGCGGCACCGATGCCCCCCCCTCGAGCTCCAGCCCCACC